>NZ_CP020104.1:3155000-3755000 GCF_002056795.1 Spirosoma aerolatum
AGGCCGATTGGCCATCGCGTGTGTTTTTCTGTACGGCAATGGCACCAAACAACGCGAGTAAAAACGCAAAGGCATAAAACCCTTTTTCGCTGGGTAATAGGGTCGCGTTCCAAAGCCCGACGGTCAGCAGCACGATGGCTAAAATTGTAGAGAACCAACTTAATCCGTAATAAATATCCGTTACCGGTACCCCTTCCAATCGATCCCGTACACTCTTCTGTACCGATACGACTGAAAATAAACCGTACATGAGTACGGTGAAGTAAAATCCTTTTTCATTGAGCAGCATGTCGGATCGCCAAAGGCCAATTAAGAAACCAAACATACCGGCGCCCAGCGCTACCCAGGAAGCGCCAACAAAGGCCATTGAGGGTTTTTGAGTCATTTTCGTAGTGATTTAATGGTGAATACGTTGCAAAGTAAATAGCTATCAGGCTAGTTTAGAATAGGCTGGTTTTTAGGGTTTTATTAAAAGTGATGGGCCGGATGTATGGGGCTAAAATTGACCATGAGCAGGTATGTCGTTTCCAACCGGTGCCACCAGGAGAGGTGTTGCCGGAGGAATCAATAGATAATCACTTTGTTGTAGCATAAAACCACCTTGTTTTACTGGTGCAAAGTTGGAAAGGACGGACTACGAAAGATAGGACTAATCAACAATCGGTAGGAATGGGTAAATAAATGACGCGCTGGATGAATGATTCCCGAAAATGACTCCCAGCAGCATAATCATATAGGCATTTTTGTAAAATAATAGAAATGCACGTATTTTTGACGCATCTAATAAATGAGTTACAACCGCAACGATACGTTAGCGTCTACTTCGAACCTTTCGGATAGTGCTCGTTCGCAGGTTGGCTATAAGGGTCCTGTAGCTCAGTTGGATAGAGCATCTGCCTTCTAAGCAGACGGTCAAGCGTTCGAGTCGCTTCGGGATCACTCAGGTAATCAGCCAGTTAACTTTAATGTTGACTGGCTGATTTGCTTTTGGGTACAACAACGCAAGTGTTCAGTCGCGTGTGAATGGTATTATCTCGCACAAAAGGCATATCTGTTTTGAAGCTATGTTGCTATTGTTTCTAAGAAGTTTCTAAGATCTGGTTAAGGCGATTCTAAGCTGTTGGGGTGTTATTTGCTTTGTTCGTAACGAGCCGACATCGGATGGGGCAAGGTTGAAAACACTCAAATTGTCATTCATATTGAGTTGTGTCAATGCCATGATGCCGGGTGTATCGACACCCGGTCTACCGGTAGCTGTGCGGTGGTTAGGAAGAATTTGCCAGTAGATGGTTGGAAGGCTTCTCCAGCATCTCGTAACATCTTTTTCTATGAGTAACACGATAGATTATCAGCAACGATCGCTTGGCCTTACCTTCACCCCAGAGCATACGGCCCGGATATATGTATGGGCACCTTTTGCCACCAAGGTAGCCGTTACCAGCCCTGCGAATTTATCGGAATTACCGTTACAAAAGGATACTGACGGGTACTGGTATACCGAAACCGATCAGATCAAGCCCGGTGATTTATACACGTTTGTTATTAACGACGAGCAGGAATTCGCTGACCCAGCGTCGCTCATACAACCCCAGGGGGTTTATGGCCCATCTGAGGCTTTTGATACCTCAGCTTTTTACTGGGAAGATGCGCACTGGATCAATCCGCCTATCGACGAATACATCATTTACGAACTCGATATCTGTACCTTTACGCCGGAAGGTACTTTGAAGGCGCTGATCCGTAAACTGAATCACCTGAAGAAGCTGGGCGTTACGGCTATTCTGCTCAGGCCGGTTACCCCGTTTCTGAATCCTAACAATCGACAGCAGGGAGCGCCTTTTTTATACGCTATTCAGACGTCCTGCGGTGGCCCGGCTCATCTGCAACAACTGGTAAATGCCTGCCATTTTGAAGGAATTGCGGTTATTCTGGATCTGGTGTATCATCGGGTCGAACAACCTGCAAAAGAGTTTGGAAACTTTGGCTTGCTGGCCAATTCGCAGGCCCGTTTGCCTAATCGTAAACCGGCTTTGTCCTATGAGGCTCATGAGCGCTATCTCATCGAAAATATGCTCATGTGGTTCCGGGAGTTTCATATCGACGCGCTCCAGTTGACTGGTAGTCAAACCTTGTCCAATGCTGACCAATTGCTCCATCAGATGCGAACACATACGAGTGCGTTGACCCGCATTACCGGACGGCAATACTACCTGTTGGCTGAACACGATATGACGCAACGTCTGTCGGTTAACGATCTACAGACTTGGGATCTGCCTGTAGAGCAGGTATCGCCCGAAAAAATGGCTGAGGCAACCGGTATATCCTTTGATCTGGAGATGGTCGCCAAGCGGTGTCAAACCCGACATTATCAGGAATCGTATCTGTATGATTCACACTTTTCGGAGGCACTCAACGAGTTATTTGATCAGGGTGATGGAGTAGGAGAAGGGCTGAAGTCTGTTTCGCAGAAAGGCCATAAAGCACAGCATAGCCTGCTGGAGGCCTATGCTGGTCAGTCACTTTCTACGGAATTCGTGAAGCTGATGGCTGGCTATATTTTGGTCAGTCCCTGTATACCTACCCTGTTTATGGGTGAAGAATGGGGGGCTATGAATCCATTTCAGACACTGGCTCCTGGCGAGCCGGTTCCAATGGATTCGGCTCCTGAATCGCTGCTCATCGATCAGGAAAGTCAGTCGGTTTCTGCGTTGCCCTGGGAAATGCTGAGCGAACAACCCTGCCGCACCCTGTATCAGTATTATCAGTCGCTTACGGCGCTCCGGCGACAGCAACCAGCCCTGTATCACCTCAATCCGAAGCAAACCCGGACAATTCACAAGGAGGGAGAGCCAACCATTCGTATGCACCGGTCATTTAAGGCCAATGAGGTGGTGTGTCTGATGAATTTTTCGCCTGAAAAGCAGATTGTTACGTTGCCTGATCTGGGCAACGGCTGGCAGAAACTGCTCGATTCGGCCGATCCGGTCTGGGGTGGTCCGGGCCCGTCGCCCGAGTTGGTGACGAATACTACAACGCTGACACTACAGCCCGAATCAATCGTAATTTATAAAGTGCTGCCCCAAAACTGTTAAGGGAATACCATGTACGGAAGCCACCCATCCGGCCATAGTCGTTTGGGGTATAGGCCAATCTAAGCAGTTTCTAAGTAGGTATTAAGCCGTCGTTAAGGGTGAGGCAGCATATTGTCAATAGTACCTAATTACGTCTATACGTATGAAAGATTTAACTATAAAGCGAATACTGGTTCCCATCGATCTGGATCATAGTTCTCAGGAAATCATGAATCTGGCTGTCGCCATGAGCCAACGACACAACGCTCACATCCGGCTACTGTATGTCATTAGCCCTGAGCATTACACTTTTCCTTCTACAAATAGCTTCATGGTATCGATGCCCCGTGAGGATATAGTTGATAGAGAAACCCGGCGATTACAGGAACAGGCCGATGCCCTACTGAGTGAGTTTTCGATTGAGTACTCTGTCGAATGCCGTATCGGAGCTATCGCTGAGCGAATTGTAGAAGCGGCTACCGAATTTAAGGCAGACCTGATCGTAATGGGTACACATGGCCCTGCAGGTTTGTTACACTACGTCATGGGCTCCGAAGCCTTTCATGTGATCAATCAGAGCGCTTGTCCTGTGCTAACCATACCCGAGCAGGCCAGTGTAGGTGAGTTTAAAGAACTACTTTTTCCAGTTCGACCTATTCCTGAGGCTATTGTGAAATATGAATTTGCCCGGGCTATTGCGCTTGAAAATCAGGCGCATATTACCGTTCTAGGCATAGCCGACGGATTGGATACCGAAGCGGGTAAAGCCATTGATGTTGATATGGCATTGTTGACAAGTCAGATCGTAGACGACGCTCTTGAGACAGATTCACTACTGGCACAAACCAATGCCGTAGAGGCCGTTTTGCAGCATGCTGAGGAACAGAATGCCGATTTAATCGTTATCACGGCTGATCGGGCCGCCGACATTCGACACCTGTTCGTCGGGCCTTTCTTTAAACAGATTATCAGTCAGTCCAAACGACCTGTGTTATGCGTGAAACCAGAAACCCCAGTTCCTGGTCAACCGGTCCGTGGCGCAACCATACCACTATTCCCGATAATGGATCAATTGAGTTTCCCCCTAAACCCCGCTTAGTGGTCAGGTCGATACAGGCCTGTAGCTTATTCCTAAGTAATACTCCTACATCGACCTGACGGCCTCCTATTTCTCACTGAGTAACTTGACTAACACGCCGTTAGTCCAGCCGAAACCGTCCTGATTGGGATATTCTCCGCCTTTGGCCGCTGCTGTACTAATCACATCGTATTTTTCGACCATCTTGCCCGACGCTCTGTAGACGCGCAGATTTTCGGCCACCCAATACGTCTTGATCTTGTTGGCGAGCGGAACCTGATGATACGTGCGAAGTCCCTGAATGGTTATCCATTGCAGCGGTGCCCAGCCGTTGGGGGCATCCCACTGCTGCCCCGTAGTTTGCAGTGTCGTCGTTAGGCCGCCTGGCTTCAGAAACGATTGTTCCAGTCTGCGGGCCACCGCTACAGCCTGGGCCGACGTAGCAATTTTTACAAAAAGAGGGTACACGCCTGCCAGCGAATAAACCGACGATGGTTTGCGGGTAACGAAATCATAATCGAAGAAGAATCCGCTTTTAGGATTCCAGCAATAGCGTTGGATGGCCATACGACGCTGCTGGGCCAGTTGCTCATAGGCTTTCGAACGAGTCAGATCGCCTTTTAGCCGGTACCCATCTGCCAATGTTTGCTCCAGATTGACCAGTAGCGCATTTAAATCGACAGGAATAAAATCGGTCGTATGAATCGTGCGTAGATTTTTACCATCGCGAAACCACCGACTGCTGAAATCCCAACCCGACTCAGCCGCAGCCCGAAGATGTCGGAAAAGAACCGATGGGTTTTTGGCATGCCGGGCCAGTTGAACATCCTCCCGATACGATTCCGGGCGCGGGGTCGATTGGTCGTCATAGTAACGATTCAGATACACACCTTCGGCCAATTGTACCACCCGTCGGTAAACCGGTTGTTGCGTTGTTAACTGGTCTTTGCCATCCATCCAGAAAGCATACTCCTGCTGGAGTTCAGGCAAATAGGTGAGTAACGCCCGACGCCCTTGAATTTCTGTGAGCAGATTGACCATGAACGAGAAAAACGGCGGTTGTGACCGACTCAGAAAATACGTTCGGTTTCCGTTGGGAATAAAACCAAACGTACGGATCAGGTGGGCGAAGTTATCGACCATATTTCTGATAAGTGCAGTTTTGCCCGAAGCCCGAAGGCCCATCATCGTAAAATAGCTATCCCAGTAATAAATCTCCCCAAAACGCCCACCGGGCACGACGTACGGATTAGGTAAGGGAATCAGCGATCCTACCTGTTCCCCTGATTTAGACCGGGGCGTGGCCGGGCGAGTGAGTACAGGCCATAAATCCGTTATGTGCTGACTCGCTGATTGACCAATACGACTTGTGTAGCCCGATGCGGGCTTGGTAGGTAGCGTAAACTGCTGTAAAACAAACGTTTTTAAGTTGAAGTCGTTACGCTGCCGGGCTTTCTCGTAGCTGGCCAGAATGGCTTCTGGCGGGTAGTTGGGAATGCAGTCGGCAAATGTTTTCGAATCGGGGAAAACCGCTTTTAGCTGAACGGCTTCAAATAACTTACCGAATTGCTCGTCGGGACCTGGTAAGGATCGTTGCTCTAGACTGGAGTTTTTGAGGACCTGCTGCCCCTGACTGGCGGGTAGACCACCAAAAAAGAAAACAAGTAATAAAAAGTATTGAATCCGATGGTATTGTTTCATGAAGTTCCGTTTATGGATAGGGGCGTTCAATTAGAACGACCCTATCCCATCAACTGTCTCAGGCACAAACTCTTTCGTTGGCGTGCCCGACCGGTCTATAATCGATTGAATAAGCTGCAACGGCACGCGTACCCAATCGGGACGATGACTCAACTCCCGATTTAAATCCGAGATGGCTTTTTCGAGCAGATAGGTATCCAGCATCATTTGCAAATCGTCGGGATCGTCAGGAATGAACGAGCTGCCCCGAACTGTATCCAGATACGCTTCCATGAAAAACCGGCTCATGCAACGCGCCCAGAATTCGGCATAGGGTAGTAGGGGAACCGTGTCTTTGGCCGTAACCTGATTTGTCTGTAAAAAACCTTCGTAGCCTACGTAGTAAAACGAGCGAATCAGGGATGCTACATCGCGCAGGGGCGACCGCTTCAATCGACGTTCGCTGTAACTCCGGCCCGACTCGCCACCGAAGTCCTGAATAGCGATGTCTTTTCCTGTCAGCAGAATCTTTTCCAATTGCAGATCGCCATGAATACGAATTTTTGTGCTGACCAGTTTTTTACCATAAATGCGTTTGAACAGGGCTAAAACCTCTTCTTTTCGGCCTAGTATTCGTTCCACATCCTGCCGTACATCTTCCGGAAGGCGTTGAAGATTCCGTTTCTGCGTCTGGTAGCTTTCGCGAACCAGCGATTGAAAACCGGCATATAAAGAGCGCTGATAATGCAGGGAAAACTCTTCCGGGGCAAAATCTCCCAGTGTCTTGTCAGACGCCAGTGCCCGGTGCATCTGTCCGATTCGTTTCCCTAAAAGGCGCACCTGCTCGGCGGCACGATGCCCGATCAACTCCTGGGTTTCATGCCCAAGCTCAGCGAAGGAGACGGGCTGACTCAATGTACCCAGGCTGGCATTCACCGCATCGGCCAACTGTGCTGAATTGCGGGCCAGAATCCGCTCAATGAAATTGTTGATGCGTTCCAGTACGTACTGTTTGCCATCGCCATGCTGCGCTACCAGTTTCTGCATAACGGCCAGCATGATTGGTTCGCCAGAAACAAGCATTTCAAGCATCCCCGCGAACGGAGGGACATTTGAAAAACCAGCCTTTTCTGAAAGGAACCAGCTCATCTCGGCATCCGGGTTGATGGATCGGTCTACTTTCCGGTATACTTTCAGAACGTAACAGTGGTCGTAGACAATAGAGGCATAGGCTGGGCCAGAAGCCGCCAGTTTCGACTTTATTGCGTTGTGCTGCACTACGTAATCCGTTAGCATTGGCTTACTCTGGCGTACCAGGTTACCTTCTGCAGGCCTGTTTTCCCCAGCTATCTTCTGGAGTAATGCCTGCTGCACGTCAGGTAAGTACAGCCCATCACAGAGTACGCCCGACTCATGACCCAGATGCAGATCGGCCAGTACAGCCTGAGGGCAGCTATGCAGCAGAAGAGCGGACTGTAATTCATCGGCAAAGGCAACGACCAACTGGAAAATTTCGGGCAGATCGCGCTCGTACGACACTTCAAGCAACAGGATATAGGCCGATCCAACCGGCAACATCAGTGGGGCATGGTTCAGGATCGAAACACTTCGCATGGTTACGCTCTTTTCCTGGAACCAGTCGGTTCGGAGCAGGTAGTCGGGTAACACTTTCGTTTCCAGTCGTTCGCGGGTATTATGATTCAGAATTTGGCCCCAGAGAGCAACGTGTAGTTCGGGCAACTGGAGCGGGTTAGTCTGATTTACAGGTGCTTTTTCCAGTACAAACCATTGGTAGTCATGAGGAGCTAATGTGAAGAAATACATTTCCCGTTCAGAAACGGCCGGGAACGCATTACGGCTGAATAACTCGACGGGTATATACCCACCGAACCCATCCAGCTCAATTTCGGCAGGTTGTGCATACTTCGACAGGTTGATGATAATCAGCAGAGTCTGCTCTTCGTAGGTGCGGGTAAACGCCAGCACTTTCGGATTTTCGACGTTCAGGAACCTCAAATCCCCTCGGCCAAATGCTTTGTATTTCTTCCGCAGCGTCATCATCCGCTTCATAAACCAGAACAGCGACGAGGTATTCTGACGCTGGGTTTCAACGTTAACGGACTCGTAATGGTACTCCGAATCGAGAATAGTGGGTAAATACAGCTTATGCGGATTGGCAGCCGAAAAGCCCGCATTCCGATCAGGTGACCATTGCATGGGCGTGCGAACCCCATCGCGGTCGCCCAGATACACGTTGTCGCCCATTCCGATTTCGTCACCGTAATACAGAACGGGTGTACCGGGTAACGAGAAGAGCAGAGAATTCATCAGTTCGATTTTCTTCCGGTTGTTGCTCAGAAGGGGAGCCAGTCGATGGCGGAGACCGAGGTTAATACGGGATCGGGGATCTTTGATGTACGTTTTGTACATATAGTCCCGTTCTTCGTCGGTAACCATTTCCAGTGTCAGCTCATCGTGGTTGCGGAGAAAGATAGCCCACTGGCAGTTTTCGGGGATAGCGGGGGTTTGATCGAAAATGTCGGTGATGGGGTATCGATCTTCCATCTGCAACGCCATAAACAGACGCGGCATGACCGGGAAGTGATAATTCATGTGGCATTCATCGCCATCACCAAAGTAAGACGCGGCATCTTCGGGCCACATGTTGGCTTCGGCCAGAAACACTACCCCCGGAAAATGATCATCGACGTGCTGGCGTAGCTGTTTTAGGAAAGCGTGTGTTTCGGGCAGGTTTTCGCCATTGGTGCCTTCCCGCTCGAACAGATACGGAACGGCATCGAGCCGGAAGCCATCCACACCCATTTCGCACCAGTAGTCGATGATGTTAAAAATCTCGCTTTGAACAAGCGGGTTATCGTAATTCAGATCCGGCTGGTGATGAAAAAAGCGGTGCCAGTAGTATTGCTGCGCTTCGTGATCCCAGGTCCAGTTTGAGTGTTCGAAATCCTGGAAAATAATGCGGACATCGTTGTATTGCGTAGGGTTGTCGGTCCACACATAGTAATCGCGTTCAGGCGATCCTTTTGGCGCTTTTCGGGCGCGTTGAAACCAGGGGTGCTGATCGGAGGTGTGGTTAATGACCAGCTCTGTAATAACTTTCAGATTCCGCTGATGGGCTTCGTGAAGTAGCGTTTTAAACTGGTCGATAGTACCATACGACGGGTTAATGGTGTAGTAATCCGCAATGTCGTAGCCGTCATCGCGCAGGGGCGACGGATAGAAGGGCAACAGCCAGATCGCCGTAACGCCTAATTCCTGAAGGTAGTCCAGTTTCTGAAGCAGACCCTGAAAATCACCGATGCCGTCGCCATTGCCATCGCAAAAGGCTTTAATGTGCAATTCGTAAATAATGGCATCCTTATACCACTGGAGATTGCCCTGAAGATCTATGTTCGTTTCTGTCATGATTTCTGGAAGTAAACGATTCGAATGGTCGATAGCGCTAGCCAGACTGGGGCTGAATCTAGCTCTATCGGCAAACAGTATTTTGGCAACTTCTTGATTCGAGCTAAGAATCTGCTTATAGACCGCTTAGAAATTACTTAGAACGCTTTTGAGGCTTTGTTGTTTAGCAGGAAAGCAAACTTGTGATAGAACCTCTCTAAGAAGTTTCTAAGATTTACTTAAGTCGGTTCTAAGCCTGATAGACGTCTTTTGTAGTACACACTGCGCGTTCAGTAACGCAACAAGCCTACATGACAACATCTAAAACTCCGTTTAAACGCCTGATTATTGTTTCCTATCGATTACCGTTTACCGTCAGGGAAAAGCAGGAAGGTTATGAACTGGTCCAGAATTCGGGAGGTCTGGTATCGGCCGTTTTGTCGATGGCCGGGCAGATGGGTCAGTCGTCCGATGGCTTACCGACCAAAATTCACTGGGTAGGCCATGCCGATTCGGCCTTTCAGGATGTGGATGCGTCGGTTTTTGAGAACGAAACGTTTGTGGCTCATCCGGTTTTTATCGATGAAACGGTTCACACGGGCTTTTACTACGGATTTAGCAATGATCTTGTCTGGCCCTTATTCCATTATTTTCCGTCGTATGCTTCCTTTCGGGAAAGTGATTTCGAGCACTACCAACAGGCCAACACTTGTTTTATGGATGTTCTGAATAACCTGATCGAACCCGGCGACCTAATCTGGATTCACGATTTTCAACTGATGCTATTGCCTGATAAGGTGCGTCAGGCAATTCCCGACGCGTCGATTGGGTATTTTTTCCACATCCCATTTCCAACGTATGAAATCATCAAGCTCCTACCTCGTGCCTGGCGACAGGAGTTGTTAAGAGGGGTTCTGGGTGCCGATGTCGTTGGGTTTCATACGGCCGATTATGTGCAGCACTTTATGCAGAGCGTAGCCGAAGTGCTGGAGCTGCCCATTATTGGTCAACGGATTGTGTTAGCCGATCGATCGCTGCTGGTCAAAGAGTTTCCCATCAGTATCGATTTCAATAAGTTCGATCAAAGCAGCCAGGATGACGATGTTATCCAGACCCGGTTGCGCGACCAGGCTATGCTTCGTCATAACCGCCTTATTTTTTCGGTTGATCGGCTCGATTATACGAAAGGAATCATGTATCGATTGCGGGGCTTTGAGCGGTTTCTGGTCCAGCATCCCGAATGGCATGACCAGGTTACGTTTGTGATGACGGTGGTGCCCTCGCGCGATAAAATCGGTCAATACCAGGAACTTAAACGCGAAATCGAGGAAACAGTTGGCCGGATCAATGGGCTATTTGGTACCATAGGCTGGCGACCTATTGTCTATATGTATTCGTCGCTCTCGTTTACCGAACTAATGGCGCTCTATACTGCCTGTGACGTTGCCCTGATTACCCCTCTTCGCGACGGAATGAATCTGGTCTGCAAAGAATTCATTGCCAGTCGGCACGACCATCGGGGTGTACTGATTCTGAGCGAGCTGGCTGGAGCAGCACAGGAGCTTCGGGAGGCTATCATTATCAATCCGACCGATACACAGGAAGTCGCTGATGCCATTCAGCAGGGGCTTACCATGCCCGAAGCCGAGCAGGAGCAGCGGCTGATAATCATGCGTAAGCACCTGCAAAATAATAATGTGTTCCGCTGGAGTCATGATTTTCTATCGGCGTTTCAGAGTGCTCGCGAAAGTGAGTCTGAGCTGGAAACGGATCTGCCAATTGCTTCATTTGTCAGTTCGTTCGAACAGGCTCAGCAGCGTCTGCTCCTGTTCGATTTCGATGGTACCCTGGCACCCATTGTAAATGATCCAGCGCTGGCTTGTCCTTCTGATGCCTTAAAGAAAACCATTCAGCGCTTGGCCGAAACCAGCGATGTGGTTGTTATCAGTGGTCGTAATCGGGCGTTTCTGGAAAAAACATTCGCGGGTATTCCAGTTTACCTGGTTGCCGAACACGGCGCTTTTCTTCAAAAACCAGACCAGCCCTGGGAACGACTTGATTTATCAAGTGATGACTGGGTCGCTTCGGTTCGGGCGATGATGGCTCCCTATGTTGAACGAGCCCCCGGCTCATTCATCGAGGAAAAAGAAACTTCTATTGCCTGGCATTATCGAAAAAGTGAACTTGATGATATTGAAAATCAGGCGGTTGATTTGGTTACTCAATTGCGAAGTGCTTCCTATTCAATACCATTGACGATTATTCAGGGGAGTAAAGTGGTAGAGGTTAAAACCGCACAACATAGCAAGGGCACCGTTGCCAATGCCATTTTTGAGCAAAAACCCTATGATTTTATCGTGAGTATTGGCGACGATACCACCGATGAGGATATGTTTCGGCAGTTACCCAACTGGGCGTATACCGTAAAAGTAGGCGCTGGAATTTCATTTGCCCGTTACCGCCTGGCACGGCAACGCGATGTCGAAATGCTGTTGGAGCGAATGAGTGAGGTTGTAGTCGAAATGCCCTAAAATCAGTTATTTACCTGGTTGGAGTCATCAACTCGATTTTCTATCGTATGCGATTCATTTAGTTTTTGGCGTAAATGCCTGTAGTGCGGTGGAAGCTTATCGAGAGTTGAGCTTCTGAGTCCGTACCAGGCGCTGGCAAAATAGCTAAGAACGCCTATAGCCAATATGACTAGGGTTACGATCAAAAATAGCAGCATAGGATAGCTAACGTTAAGGTGAACAACCCAAACAACATTGACCATACCCTGCCAGTAAAAAAACAGGGTATGGATCAATGCATGGGAAAGCGCATGTTCACCGCTTTGTAGGGGCAAAGTGGTGGCAACGAATAAGGAATTACTTAAACAGACCTTAGAATTTAATTAGAATTGTGTAAGCTATTGTTAGTCAGTGAATTAAATGGAAGAGTTTTAACCAATGAATTCGTTTCGTGGTTTACTACTTCATACAGGCTGCTCATCGGTGGTCTATTGAGCTATGAAACTATTAGTAGTAGAAGATGAGGCCAAGACACTTCAGGCCATTCAACAGGGACTGGAAGAAAGCCAGTTTGAGGTCGATATTGCCTATGATGGATTGATTGCCAAACGGTTGGCGTTAAAAAACAACTATGCCGCCATAATTACAGATCTGATTTTGCCTGGTCTTAATGGCTATGAACTCTGTCGTCAGCTTCGGGCTGAAGGACTTACTACACCCATTCTGATTCTGACGGCACTGGGCGAAACGGATGATAAGGTTATGGGCTTCGATGCCGGAGCCGATCAATACCTAACCAAGCCCTTCCAGTTTACTGAGTTACTGGCCCGAGTTCGGGCACTGACCAAGCGGGGTACGCAGGTTGCCATGACCGCCCAGACCTTACGCTATGGAGGTATCGAAATGAATCTGGATGCTAAAACCGTTACCCGCGACGACAAACCGATTGATCTGACGGCGAGGGAGTTTGCGTTGCTGGAGTTTCTGATGCGTAACCAGGGACGGGTACTTTCCAAACCGGCCATTGCCGAACACGTCTGGGATTTGAATTTCGACACGGGGACCAATGTCGTCGAAGTTTATATCAACTACCTCCGCAAAAAAATCGATAAAGACTTCCCTAAGAAGCTGATCCATACCCAGTTTGGCATGGGTTACATGTTTAAGGAAGAATGAGCAGGGAGGTTGGGGCGTGGAGCGAGGTGGCGTTTGAGGGCCGTAATACCTTGCTCCTCGCTCCCTGCCCCACGCCCCACGCCCTATGACTATTCGAAACCGTTTGACGATACGCTTTACCGGACTGGTTTCCAGTATTTTATTGCTGGCATTTGTGAGTATATACGCCTTTTGCTGGTATTTCATTTCGTCGGACTTTTACCGTCGACTCGATCGGAAAGCCAACACAATTGGTGATATGCTGATTCGGCATCGGTTGAATACTGATCTGATTCGGCAATTGACCCGAATTCGGAAAGATCAGCTACCCAACCAAAAGATCATTGCGTTCGACCAGCGGGATTCCATTATTTTATCGACTAACGAAGCGATTACACTACCCCTTCCTCAAGCTATACTGAGCGATATTCGTCAGGTTCGGGAGAAGGCATTCCGCCAGGATAAGTACTATGTGGTTGGTACCCGGTTCATGACGGCATCTGGCCAATTTGTAGTCATTGCCAGTGCGGAGAACATGTACGGCGATGAATTTTTACGGCGGTTACTCTGGTCGCTGACGGGCCTTTTCTGCCTGATTGTAGCTATTACGGCTTTTTCAGGCTGGTTTTTTGCCGACGATGCTTTACGCCCGGTGCAGGCTATGGACCGCACACTCAATGCCATTTTTCCCAAAAACCGCGACGAACGATTGCCGTTGCACCACGACAATGACGAAATAAGCCGTTTATCGCAAACCATCAATCAACTGCTGGACCGAGTCAACGAATCGTTTCGACTGCAACGGATGTTTGTCGCCAATGTGTCGCATGAACTTAAAAACCCGCTTACCCTCATCAGTTCACAACTGGAAGTTAGCCTGCTGAATGAGCGAGGCCCTGAAGCCTATCGGCAGACCATTCGCTCCGTGTTGCAGGATGTTACTGAGTTGGCCAGTTTAACGCATGAACTGCTTCGACTCTCACAGCTAAACCAAAATGATGCTGTTAGCTTACTGACCGATCGAGTTCGCGTTGATGAAATTGTTTGGGATGTGCGTGCCCAGGTAAAAACCATCAATCCATTGTATGCTGTCACGGTTCAACTCGGCGCATTGCCCGAAGAGCCTGATCAATTATCCGTTCAGGGCAATAAAACGTTGCTGGAAACAGCCCTGAAAAACCTGACTGAAAACGCCTGTAAATTCTCGGATGATGGTAGGGCAGAGGTAAATGTAGATTTCCAGGATGCCGCTGTTACCATCCGCATCCAGAACCAGGGGAAGCCAATCCCTACGGCTGATTTGCCGTATATTTTTGAGCCCTTTTACCGAAGCAGCAAAACGGCTGAGGTGCGCGGGTATGGGATTGGTCTGTCGCTTGTAGAACGTATCGTTCGGTTGCATCGGGGGCATGTGCAGGTCAGTTCATCGGCAGGTCAACCGACCGTATTCAGTATTATTCTTCCCCGGCAATAGCCACCCGTTTCTAAGGATATTCTAAGGAGTTTATCAGCGAATACTAATTCGAAGAAGGCAGATTTGGTTGTTTACTAACTTACCCTTAGCTGTAAATAAACCAGACACATGATCCATACAACACATCCTTATACCCCTTTTTTCCCACCAGGGCCCGCAACGCCAACCCGAAAACGACCGACGAACGATCCTTTGTTCAACGATGATCGGCCACCTCAGCCCGATTGGCTGCTTATTCTGATGTGCGCCCTGTTTTTGTTGACCCTGTTTCTGGCCTGGTACGTCGATATTCCGCGCTTATTGCACTAACCGGTTGTCGAACTACTACGTCATTCGATCAGTAGTTTAACTTTTTTGCTTTTGGTGCGGCTCTGCAGCCAGCGTTCGATTCGGCGTTTTTCGGTAGGTTTATGTTTCCGGGAAAACTGCGCATAAACAAGGGTAACCGTGTCGGGTCGGCTACTGGATGTGTTCATCACCAGAGCTTTGGTCGCTGTAAACGTGCGTACATCGGGCATAAGTGTTTTGAGCTCGTTACGAAGGTCAGCTACTGGAAGACCTGCAATCTGATTTCGCCTGATGTAGTTTTGAAGTGAGTCGATGGTTTGATCTTTTCGGGCTATGGCCCCCTGACTGTATTTGATCATCTGGTCGGCCAGGGTATTTGTAATCGCGTTCATATCGACCTCGGTATCTTTAAAACTCCCCTGTTTAATCACTAGTTGAGCATCCTGGATTCCATAAGCCACCATTCTGTTCTTCAGTTCATTAATGGAGTCTTTTGGTAGCGGCTCGCCTACTAGGGTTAGTTCCAGCTTACTCTGTTGGCGATTATACCGGGCTGCATAATTAATGACCTGCCGGTATTGGAATTCACATTCGTTGGACACAAACCGTTTGGCCGATTGCTCGAAGATGGTTTTACGGACAATCTGATAGGCGAGGTACGTGCTGGGTACAATAACGATCAGGACGGCTATCCAGATAGTATTTCGAACCCTGCGCTCAACATCGGGGGATAGATACTCTTTCTTATGGAAATTCAGAAAGCGCACCATCAGGAATGTAGACAGGCTGATACAGATGCAGTTGATCAGAAACAGGTAAAAAGCTCCGGCGAAGTAATAGAAATTGCCGGTTGCCAGTCCATACCCTGCCGTACAGAGTGGGGGCATCAGGGCCGTAGCAATGGCTACTCCCGGAATCACGTTCGTTACTTTTTCCCGGCGCGATCCGGCAATAATCCCGGCGAGCCCACCAAAAAAAGCAATAAAGGCGTCCCAAACGGTAGGTGATGTACGAGCCAGCAGTTCGGATTGTGCAATGTGTAGTGGACTGATTAAAAAGTAGATGGTCGAGGTGAGTAGGCTGATAAAGACGGCAATGCTGATGTTTTTGATAGCTCGCTGGATCAGCGTCAGATCATTAATGCCAATACCCAGACCGATGCCCATAATCGGGCCCATTAGTGGCGAAATGAGCATGGCTCCGATAATAACAGCCGTCGAATTAACATTCAACCCGATGGATGCAATAAAAATGGCAAAAATGAGTGTCCAAAGGTTAATTCCGCGAAATTCAATGCCTTTACTGATCGACTGCGTTATGGCTTCTTCGTCAGCTTTATCCTCGTCCAGGCTAAATCGTTCACGAAGAATTCGACTAAACTGAGCAGACACGTCAGAGCGGTTTGCTCGGAGGTTGTTTTGATTTTCAGTAATCATTTTCGTGTAGTGGGTTAAGGGATTAGTTAAATCAACCTGGTTTTTAATCAAAAGTTAATGTATCCTTGTGTAATTCTGCTTTGTCGATGGATCTATTTACCCTGACTACCTTACTGATTGTTGCTTCGGCGCTCTTTGCTTACCTGAATACCCGGCTGTTGAAATTGCCCGATGCTATTGGCATTATGGTGCTTTCGCTGGCTTTTTCGGCCTTGCTTATTGGGTTGAATACGATTCGCCCTGTCTGGTTCACCGAGGTCCGGCAAGCAGTGGTTCAAATTGATTTTGGCCGGGTTTTGTTCGATGTCATGCTCAGCTTCCTGTTGTTTGCGGGGGCATTTCATACGAATATCGATCAGCTTCGGCAGGTTCGTAGATCGGTTATCTTATTCGCTTTGGTTGGCGTCCTGATCAGTACTGCCCTCATCGGCCTAGGGCTTTATGGGTTAGCAGGATGGTTTGGCTTTGCGATTTCATGGCCCTTGTGCTTACTGTTCGGTGCGCTGATTTCTCCCACTGATCCCATTGCCGTTTTGGGCATCCTGGCCAAGTTTAAACTACCAGAGAACGTAAAATACAATATCGTAGGCGAATCGCTATTTAACGACGGTGTAGGGGTAGTTGTCTTTGCGTCCATCTATCGGATTGCTGTCGATGGTATGGAAAGCATCAGTGCGGGCACCATCGCTTTGTTGTTTCTGGAAGAAGCGGGAGGAGGAATCCTGTTTGGCCTGATTCTGGGCTATGGGCTATTTCGGTTAGTACGGTCGATCAATCATTACCAAACAGAAGTACTCATTACAATAGCAGGAGTTATGGGGGGCTATCTTTTGGCGCAAAAACTTCATATTTCCGGGCCATTAGCGATGGTCGTAGCGGGCTTACTGATGGGAGGTAAAGCCCGTGGTGAAGCGATGAGCGATGTCACCGAAGAATATGTTGATAAATTCTGGGAGCTACTGGATTCAATCCTGAATGCCATACTCTTCGTGTTGATGGGTGTCGAGCTTCTACTAATCGATTTCCGTATGGCCTATTGGCCCCTGTGTGCCGCCGTTATCATACTGGTGCTAAGCGCCCGGTTTTTATCGATCTGGTTCCCCTTTGTAGTAGCCCATCGATGGCTTAATCTGGACAAATACGCGCCAGTCATGCTTACCTGGGGTGGTTTGCGGGGCGGCTTGTCTATTGCCATGGCGCTTTCCATTCCTATCAACCTTCCGAACCAGGACTTACTGGTTACCATTACGTATGCGGTTGTGCTTTTCTCCGTAATTGGACAGGGGCTAACGATGGAACGGCTAATCCGAAGATTATATCCCACGTCTCCCTAGTCGTATAATGGATCAGTTTACTCATTAACCTTGGCGAGTAGTCTGGTCGTTAGTCTGCCTGGATTTCCTCGGACGTTTGCTGGGAAGGTTCCGACTCGGGCTGCGCCAGGGCTTCAGTCACGAAACCGGCTTTCAGGTGCTCATAGAACGACACCGGGTCTATCAGTGAGGCTGCTCCCTGGGCCATAAGTCCACCTAGCAACAACTGGAAAATTGCCGAATGGCGGTCGGTCATTTCCAATACCAGAATGGCGGCCGTAAAGGGTGATCGCACAACGCCCGTCAGGAAACTAACCATGCTGACCAGAATCACTAAGTTCGTATCGGAAGGGGGCACGTGAACCAGTCGGGACAAGCCATCGCCAAGGATAGCCCCCGCGCTAAGCGATGTAGCAAAGACCCCTCCGGCTGCCCCGCTACAGTAGCTAAGGGTCATACCCGCAAAGCGAACCGGAAACAGATACCAGGGAGTCAGATGGTCGTTTTGAAACAGTAAACGGTTAATGATAGGCTTTCCGGTGCCAAATGCATCCGTGCCAACCCAGAAGGCCAGTGCGGCTAAGAGCAGCCCGGAACCAGCTACCCAACCCGCCTGGGCAGGTAGCGTTGTAAACCGTCGGCGGTAGGTATTGGCCCACAACAGCACTTTGGCGAAAGCAGCTCCGGCCAGCCCACAGAAGATCGCCACAAGTACGACTATCCCTAAAAACCAGCCTGTTGTTGAGGTAATCTTTGGAAAACCAAGGTACAGATAGGGTCCCAGAATCGCCTGGGCTGTCATTCCGGCAATGATGACGGCCGTAAAAACGGCCGTTCGGAAGCGGGTGATATGCGTTTGGGTGAGTTCTTCGACGACGAATACAATCCCTCCCAATGGGGTGTTAAACGCAGCCGCCAGCCCGGCCGCTCCTCCGGTGACTAAAGCAATCTGCCGGGATAGTTGCGGCCATCCGGCAGGTTGTAAACGGTTAATAGCCCGAAAAATAGCCGCCGAAATCTGGATGGTTGGCCCTTCACGGCCGATTACCCCTCCACCAAGTAAAAGCACTACACTGCTCAGTACCTTTACGAGAGCAACTCGTAGGCTAAGTAAATACGCAAGACGCCCGTGTGTTTTTGGGGTTGATAATTCGATACCGGCCATTACTTGAGGTATACCGCTTCCCCGTGCCGCTGGAGCTAATCGGCTAACGGTGAGCCAGGCCATTACGAAGGCCAGGGGCGTCAGGACAAATACCAGATAGGGCTGTCGGCTCAACCACGTAAAGCTGATTCGTTCGGCCCAAAGAAACAATTCTTCATAGCCAACAGCTACCAGACCAACCAGCAACGACGCCACCCAAAACGGTAAGCTTTGTAAAATGACCCGACGAACCCGTTCGGTATACAATCGGCGAATGAGATGCTGGTCCAGCCAGTCCAGCACAAGAGCATACCGAGTTAATTTAGGAAGCATGCAGCTATAAACAGGTTTATTGAATAGGTAACGCTGTTTTGATCGAGTTGATTTACGAAACCCACAGGTCTAAGCAAATTCTAATATCTCTTTAAGTCGTCTGTAACCAGGCCAACGGAGCTTTGAGCATCCATTTATCCATTCTTAAACAACCCACTTATGCAGGAAACTGGACACAATTCAAGTAATCTGGCCTGGACGTTGGCGCTGCTTATCGTTGTCGGGTTGGCTGGTGGCCTTTACTGGCGAACCAATCGAGTTTGGGCTACTCATTATAATCAGATTGAATTACGGGCAGACTCTTTACTGTCAGTCAAATTCCATCTCGAAGATGATATCCGCGATCTGAAGAGTCAGCTTGAAACGGCTGCCGACGATAAAGTCTATTTCGACAAACGGCTGAATCAATTCCACAGCATGCTAAGTCGGCAAGATCAACAGCTAGACAAAGTTCAACAAGCCCGACTTAGTCAGACAAACTCGATTCGATTGCTGAAACAGCAAGGCGATTCCTTAGCCCTTATACGCGATAGTCTGGAGAACCAACTGGCAGCGTCGCGGGATAAGATTGGCTGGTTGACGGATGCCAATAAGCTGCTCATTGGCCAGAATCAGGATTTGGAGCAGGAAGTAAGGAAATTGACTACCGATATGGCGGGCAAAGTTCCGCGCACAACGCTCACGGGCAACGCCTTTCTGGTTGAACCTCGAAAAGCCAATACAAAGGTTACGGCCAAAGCCAGGAAAACACGTAGCCTGCTTATTTCGTGTATGGTTCCGGCTGAGCTTCAACTGGAGGGGCGCCAGGAAGTTTTTTTAAGCCTGACCGATGAAAAAGGGGAAACGATGATACCTGCCATTCGAACAACAACTGTCGAACTGCCTGATCTGAACGATGTTATACCCGTTCATGCTGCACAAATGGTATCGTTCACCCAGGTTCCCCAGCGTATTGTCTTTCAGATCAGTCCGGCCAACACCTGGCGGGCTGGTCTGTACCGAGCCTCGATCTATACCCGGGAAGCTTTCCTGGGCACCGTTGAGTTTCGGTTGCGGGATAGTTTCTGGTTCTTCTGAAAGCGATGAGCCGTTCTAAATCAGTCAATACGTCAATCTAGGGAACCGCTTACTTTTAAAACAAACCTGATGACATCCGACGATGTGGCGGCTGTAAACTGAACCTAAACGACAGCGAACCTGTCGATGGCTGGAACCTAAATCCCAGTGGATTGCTGCCTGTTCAAACCACCGACAATCGGGTTGCAGAACGGGTCATTTGCGCTGTCGAACAGGTAGGCATACGATCATAAAAAGCCCTTCTAAGGCAATTCTAAGCAATCTTTAAGCCCGCTCTTAATCCTCCGTTGTAGTTTAGAAAAGCAATCCAGAACGAGTGGATTGACACAATTCCTAAAACAACGACGATTATGAAAACGCATGTTCAATTAGCCATGGTACTCGCTACGCTGACGGCTGCGCCGGCTGGTATAGCACTAGCCCAAACAACGCCCCCTGATGCGAATACCTTACTCAACCTGGGCCGATTTGATGAGGCCAAACAACTTTTACTAAAGAACGTACAACAAAACCCGTCTGCTCAAACCTATTTCGAAACGGGCTATGGGTACCTGCGAACCGGTCAGCCCGACTCAGCCAGAATCTGGTTTGAGAAAGGCATCCCGATGGATGAAAAGCGTGTGCCGCTGAATCAGACGGGGGCTGCTTTAACGTATCTGGTCAAACAGGATACCGCGAATGCCAAGCCCAAACTTGACGAGGTTGTTTCGAAAAGCAAAGGTAAAAACGCAGAGATTCTATATCGGATTGGGGAGGCCTATACGGGTTATCTGACACCAGGAAATGGATCTATCAAACCTATTTATCCGCGCATTGTCAATACGGCCAAAGCTATCGATTTCCTTAATCGGGCAGCCGACCGTGACAAGAAAAACCCGGCTATTCAGTTAGCTTTGGGTGATGCCTATTACCAGAATCGGGACGCAGGTACGGCTGTATCACGCTACGAAAGTGCCATTGAATTAGGTATGAATCCCTCGCGCGTGTATCAGCGTATTGGCGACATCTACTGGCAGGGCCGCAACTTGAATCTGGCCGTTGAGAATTACAAGAAAGCCATAGAGGCCAACCCTAACTATGCGCCAGCCTATAACCAGCTGGCCGAATTATACTTCCTGGTCAACCGGTATAAGGAAGCCGCCAGCTACATCGATCAATATGAAAACGTATCGAACGATAAACGGCAGGAATCATTGCTTCGGCAGGCACAGTTTCATTTCCTGGCGAAGGATTATCAACGGGCCATCAGCTTGATCGACAGTAACCGAACGGCCCTGGGCCAAAACCCAATTGTGTACCGGATTGAAGGCTGGGCGTATTCATCGCTGAAACAGCCACAGAAAGCCATCGAAAATCTGAATACATTCCTGGAAAAAGCTCCGCAAAAAGCTATGCCCGACGATTATAAATACCTTGGGCAGGCCTATCTGGCAACCGAAGCAACGGACGACGATTCGCTGGGTGTGCTTTATCTGGAAAAAGCAGCTCCTGCCGATACCAGCGAAAACCTGTACAGCGATATTGCCCGCTATTATTACCGAGCCAAAAAACACCCCGAAGCTGTTGCCGCGCTCGATTCAGCCGCTAAGCATGGCTTCAAAGCCGACGTTCAGGATTTGTTCCGCTACGGCATGAGCAATTATACGCTGGGCTTTCAACGGGATAGCTTAGGGAAGCTTACTCGCGATACCGTCCGGTTTGCCCTGGCCGATTCGGCGCTGGCGCTGGCGCAGCAAGGGTCTCCCGACTATGCGCCTACGGTTCTGTACCGGGCCAAAGCGAATTATTACGCCTATGCCCCTGAAGAGGCTGTGCGGAATGGGAAAGCGAAACCGTATTTTGAGCAGTTTATCAATATGATAGCCGATAAACCCGAAGAACGAACTCGCTATAAAAATGACTTGGTGCTGGCCTTCAAATACCTCATTTCCTTTAACGAACTGGTCACCAAAGATGAAGCTGCCCGCAACGAATGGCTTCAAAAAGGACTGACCTGGTTCCCCGACAATAAAGACCTGGTCGCTATTGCTACGCCACCGTCCGGTTCTCAGTAATTGTTTTTTCTATGTTGGTTCATTATGCCTTATTCTTACCGCTACCAGAGCATTGATCTCCGGTAGCGGTTTTGTTTCAAGGATTCCATTGAACCGCAAGGGCGCAATAGACGCAAGGTGAACTAATTCTTTGCGTCTATTGCGCCCTTGCGGTTCAATTGGTTTTCGATTCGGTTATCGTTTAGCAATGGCCGATTGGGGGCGCAATTTCTGCAATACATGCTGTCCGACATGTTCTCCCTGGACCGTACCTTCCTCAACGCCATCCCGATAATGAATACCCCCATAAACCCGGCTTATCGAGGCTTCCTGATAGGCGGCTTCAACGGAGGTAAACGACCGAACTCCATGCCCATATGGCAGCTCGGTCGAATCGGTAAAGGCAACATTATTGCCAACTAACTGCCCGATGACCTTGCCTGCTGCGGCCGAAATGTCGCTGTGCCCACTCACATATTCGGGAAAAGCCGGGGTTTCCAGAAAAGGACGCCACTGCGGATCGATGGTGTTATTGATCACCGTTTCGGGTCGAATTCGAATGTAGGTGTATTTTTCATCCCAACAGGCAATGAATGCGTCGAACATGGCAATGGACGTCAGTGCAAATAGCTGAGTAGCCTGGATCATCGTCAGTTTTTGCTGCCGGGCCAGAGTCGTTGCAATGGCCAGCCAATGACCCACCGGCGACATTTTTTTGCTGGCAAACATCACATGCCCCGAGATGTTGGTCACAAAGGCGTTATCGTCCCAGAAATATGCAATGGCCTGTTCGGTCTTATCCTGCCGTTTGCCAATGGTATATACTTCTTCGGTCAGTTTCCAGAATGGACTGTTGCGATTCAGGTCGTATTTGGCTGGGGGAGGGCAACGAAACTGGCGGACAGAGTCCAGCGTAAACAACCGAACCGTATTCCACTGAGGTTCGCAGGCATCGGCATAGGCCGGGGGCGTAGGTACCCAGGTTCCCGGCTTATTGGTCACCGTATACCGAAAGCCCCGTGTTTCTTTATAATGGTCTTTGCTGGCGTATTCTAAAACATGCCTGGCAATTAGTTCGCCATACTGCACCGACCGATCATACACATCATCCGGAATCTGGAGGGCTTCTAAGCGGGGCCAGAAGGTTTTCTCAAAACTATCCCACAGATCGGACGAAAAGGTAAGCGCCCGGCCTACCGTTATGAACGCTTTCAAACTGGCGACTGGATAGCAGTAGGCAGTGTTAGAATCGGGTCGGGGAGCCGCTTTTGATCCGTTGAGTTTACCCATTAAGGAGGAGTACCCCGTATAACCGGGTTGTAAAGCTTCATAAGCCGCCAGATAGGTGTATCCGTAAATTCGACTGGCAACGGGGGGCTTAAAAACATCATGGATCATGATATCCGTCAGCGTTTTCGAGCAATCGTAAAATAATTGCGGATTCGATGCCTTCGGATTGTATTGTTCGGGGGTAGCACTGGGCTGACAAGCCAGTAAACCCAGTAGCAGAGTGAGGATCAAACGTTGTTTCATAAAATAGCCTGAATGGTATAGGGCTTCATTGTGGGATGCCCAAAAGAAAATAAGGAGCTTGTCGCCATGTCGGGGTGCATGGACGAGCTCATTGAGGAAATTCGTTAAAAATCAGGCTATTGTTTGGGTGGGGGCGACGGGGCTTCTACACCAACGGCAGTATAAGCCAGTTGAATTGTGCTGTAGCCAGTACGGGCTTGCAGCGATTGAGCATCTGGCTGGATGAGGCAACAGGAGGTAGGGGGCAGATAAATGGTTAACCGTTCGCTTAGCAATTTTAACAGACGACCCAGTGGCGTTTTTGGAAAAGTCTGATTATCATCGCTGTTCATCTCCTGTAACTGTTCGGCCAGATCGAAAAAACGCTCTTTCGCATTCTGGTTCGTTTTCAGTACCGTATACAGGGTGTCGTTGGCGTATCGCTGGTGGACAATGTTATAAAACTCATCGCCATCCTGAATCAGACCTTCGTGGCCGTCAGCGTTTTCCCAGGCTGATGTATAAGGGAGCGAAATAGGCAGTTTGACAACTTTCCATTGATCATCGGCCGACACCGGGGCTGCGAACTCATAACTCTGCTCAAAGGTAAGTACAGCCAATGGCAGCCCTATCCAGTGGTAGAGCAGCAGCACAAAAAAGCCGATGGCTATCAATGTCTTCACCCAGTATGTTCCCAAAATTCGGCCCGTAAGGACGCTTTTATGGCATCATTAGTTTATCGTGTAACTATAACACGGAGTACAAATTTCTTAAATTCTACTCAATTCCCCAGCCTGATAATGATCAGCTTCGGATCGGATAGAGAGGACGGGCACCTGCGCATTATGGATCATTTGCTGGGTAAACGGGCCAATCAGCAGGTCGTCCATCGTTGTAATAAGCTGAGCGGTAATAATAATTAAATCGGTCTTTATTTCCTGCGCTTTTTTTAGGACCGTAGCCGCCATTAAATCCGTAGCGCAAAATAAGGTTTGATTCACCACCTGATCATCGTCCAGCCGGGTGGTCAATTCCGTCAGTATGTCCTGCAAATCCCGAATACTGATTACTTCTTCGGGGGCTGAAAGCGCCAATACAGTGAGTGAGGCTTTATTTTTTCGGATGATTCGTCGGGCGAACTCATATTTGTCAAGAGCACCGGGTATCGGCCTGACCGGAAACAGAATACGCTCAAAGGTAGCCCACTGCTTCCGGTCAGGGACGGTCAGAACCGGGCAATGAGCCGATTCTACTACTAGATACGCGTCGTTGTTCATTCGATACGATTGCATATCCGACCCCGTTTGCGTGCCCATAATAATCAGATCGGCTTTCACTGACGAAGCCTCCGTCACGATTTCGTCGGATTTATTACCGAGCCGACAGGCACTGGTACAATGTATCTGAAATGACTGAGCAGTTTGTGTTGCCAGTAATTGAATGAGATCAGCTCCTTCGCGAAGGAGGTACTCAATCGACGTATTCGTTACGGATGGCTGGGGATGCTGACCATAGTCGGCTTTTAAGACGTAGACCAACCGTAGTTGTGCTTCGTGCTGTTGGCAGAGCCTGCTCGCAACCGATAAAGCATTCAGCGAGGATTCAGTAAAATCAATAAACGTCAGGATTGTCGCTAGAGAATGTTCGTCCATGGATTGCTAGCCGCCCGTAATAGGAGCGGCTTAACGGACAAACTTCCCTGTCAATACTTACAGAAAGCTTAGCACAACCTTAAAATCTTCTTAGAAAACGTGTTTGTAAACGCTCGCTATCAATTTAAACTGGCTCTAAGGAAATTCTAAGAAATTTTTAATCCGCTCCTTAGTCGAGTATACCTTCTTGCTGAAAGAATAAACGCAACAGTCACTAAACCAATCATTTGTTTAGTCAATTAGACTAACTTCTTTATGTATACTCGCGCTGGTTTACTCAGTTTATTAATTGGTATCACCCTATCGGCCTGTTCTGTTCATAGTGAGCAAAAGTCGGAAACAGCCGCTCCTACACTTCCCGTTATTCAGTTGACGGAACAGGATGCTACACTCGATCACTTTTATACGGGTGAGCTGGAAGCGGTGCAGAACGTGGAAGTACGCGCTCGGGTAGCGGGGTATCTGGATAAAATCCTGATCGACGAAGGGCAACCCGTTCGTAAAGGCCAGTTATTGTTTCAGCTTAATCCAACCGAATATCAGGTCGAAGTTGATCGGGGGCAGGCCAGCCTGGAAAGTGCGATGGCTGATGAGCAATCGGCGGCTGTGGAACTGGAACGGGTTAAGCTCCTGGTCGGGAAAAATGTCATTTCACCTTCTGAACTGAAGCTGGCTAAAGCGAAAATGGAAATGGCTCGCTCGGCCATTAATGCGGCTAAAGCAGCGTTGACGAAAGCCCGGTTTCATGTATCGCTGACCAGCATCCGCGCACCCTTCGACGGGGTTATTAACCGGATTCCGTTCAAACGCGGAAGCCTGATCGAAGAAGGGGCCTTACTCACAAGCATTTCCGATCTGCGAGAAATGTATGCCTATTTCCATGTTTCGGAGAAAGAGTACCTGGCGTTCATTAAAAAACGGCGCGACCCGGATAAAACCACTGTTCGGGAGGTCGATCTGTTGCTGGCCGACGATACTCCATATCCGTTCAAAGGGAAAATTGAAACTACCGAAACCGAATTTGAAGGTAACTCCGGTACCATTGCGTTCCGGGCTAGTTTCCCGAATCCCAACCGATTGCTCCGGCATGGCGCTACCGGCAAAATCCGACTCGCTACAGAAGTTGACGACGCCGTTCTGGTACCACAGAAAGCCGTATTTGAAGTACAGGATAAAAACTTCGTGTATGTGGTCGACGCCAAAAACAGAGTCCGCACCCGAAGTTTTGTACCCCGGAGCCGGGTCGATCACATGTATATCGTCCAGACGGGCCTGAAGGCGGGCGATCGAATCGTATACGAAGGTATCCAGAGCCTCAAAGATGGGATGACCATCATTCCGAAAGCACTGCCCGCCAAACGCTTACAGGCTCTTTACGCATCGGCTCATTAATCGGCATATGCTTCGCGTCATTCGGTAGTCATTGATTGTCATTGACTACTCGAACAATCCATGGCCATCAATGACCACTGAATGACGCGAAGCAAATGACTACTAACTGACCATCAACAACCCTTTAGAAGATGTTCAATATATTCATTAAACGGCCTTTATTATCAACGGTTATTTCCGTATTGCTGGTACTGCTGGGAATATTAGCCCTAACAGGTCTGCCTGTCACGCAGTTTCCCGACATCGTGCCGCCCTCGGTAACGGTAACAACCAAATATACGGGCGCCAGTGCCGACGTATGCGTAAAAGCGGTAGCTACCCCACTCGAACGAGCTATCAATGGGGTACCGAACATGACCTATATGACCTCTATTTCGGGGAATGATGGAACGACACTGATTACCGTTTTCTTTAAAGTAGGTACCGACCCGGATCTGGCAGCGGTGAACGTACAGAACCGAGTAACGACCGTAATCGATGAGTTACCGGAGGAGGTGATCAAGGCGGGGGTCGTGACCGAAAAAGAGGTCAATAGTATGTTGCTTTACCTCAACATCGTCAGTGATGACCCTACCGTAGACGAAAAATTTATCTACAATTTTGCCGACATCAACGTACTGGCTGAGTTGAAGCGAATCGACGGGGTTGGGTTTGCCGCCATTATGGGTAGTCGCGATTACTCCATGCGCGTGTGGCTTAAACCCGACCGCATGACGGCCTATAATGTATCGGCCAATGAGATTGTGGATGCCATTCGGAAGCAGAACGTAGAAGCCGCTCCCGGTAAAGCTGGTGAAGCCGCCGACAAAGCTCCGCAGGTATTGCAATACGTGCTGCGCTACACGGGTAAGTTTTTTGAACCACAACAGTACGAGAATCTGGTTATTCGAACCGAGAAGGATGGCTCATTACTTTTTCTAAAGGATGTAGCTGACGT
This sequence comes from Spirosoma aerolatum, assembly GCF_002056795.1. NCBI lineage: Bacteria > Pseudomonadati > Bacteroidota > Cytophagia > Cytophagales > Cytophagaceae > Spirosoma > Spirosoma aerolatum. The sequence goes on from NZ_CP020104.1 coordinate 3,182,491, forward strand.
TGAATTTGGTTCACTGGACTATTCTGTACTATCGAAAAACGATGGTCGCCCTTCTGCTTCGATTATGCTGAAGCAACGGCCAGGCTCCAATGCCAGCGATGTGATTGCGGCCGTCAAACAGCGAATGGCCGAGTTAAAAGAAACGTCGTTTCCGGCGGGAATGACCTACAACTACGCTTACGACGTGTCGCGGTTTCTGGATGCTTCGATTCATGAAGTGATTCGCACGCTGATGGAAGCCTTCCTGCTGGTGTTTGTGATTGTCTTTCTCTTTTTGCAGGACTGGCGATCGACTCTGATCTGTGCGCTGGCGGTTCCGGTGGCGCTGGTTGGTACGTTCACATTTATGAGTGCCATTGATTTCTCGATCAACCTGCTGACTCTATTTGCGTTAGTACTTGCGATCGGGATTGTAGTCGATAACGCCATTGTTGTGGTTGAAGCCGTCCATGCACGTATGGAGGAAGAACATCTGCCTCCCCGTAAGGCGACGTTTGCTGCCATGCACGACATTGCCGGGGCTATTGTCGCCATTACACTGGTGATGTCGGCGGTATTTGTTCCCGTTGCGTTTATGTCGGGGCCAGTCGGTATTTTTTATCGGCAGTTCTCGCTGACACTCGCCATCGCCATCGTGATTTCGGGTATCAATGCCCTCACACTCACTCCGGCTTTATGTGCCCTGCTACTTCGCCCAGTTCATCACGAGAAAAAAGGATTGCTCGGGCGATTCTTTGCCCGTTTCAATCGGGGGTACGAATCGCTGGCGAATGGCTATCAGCGGTTGCTACGTCGAATAGTTAGTCGAAGCGTAATTACGTGGGGATTGTTACTTGCGTTTGTGCTGGGTACCTGGGGTATACTTCAGTTGTTGCCGGGTGGTTTTATCCCTACCGAAGACCAGGGTATGATTTACGTTAACGTAACAACTCCTGCCGGTGCTACTGTTGACCGGACCGAGAAAGTACTGGATGGTATTGAAGCGATAGCTTCCAGGCAGGAATCGGTCGAAAACGTATCGACGCTGGCTGGTTATAGCCTCCTTACCGATGGGGCAGGCGCGTCGTATGGTATGGCCATGATCAACCTCAAACACTGGGACGACCGTACTGTTTCGACCGATGATCTGATCAAAATACTGGAGAACGAGACGAAAGGTATTACCGATGCCAGTATTCAGTTTTTCCCACCACCGACCGTACCGGGCTTTGGTAATTCCAGCGGTTTTGAACTGCGTTTGCTGGACCGTAGCCGTAGCGACGATCTGCAAAAGACGAACAAAGTGGTTCAGGGATTTATTGAAGCATTGAAAAAACGGCCTGAAATTAACGATGCCTTTACCAGTTTCGACCCTAGTTTTCCCCAATACCTGCTCCACGTCGATCAGCAAAAAGCATCACAGAAAGGCGTTTCGATCGACAATGCAATGAGCACGTTGCAAACGCTGATGGGGAGCTATTATGCTTCCAATTTTATCCGCTTCGGGCAGATGTATAAAGTTATGGTACAGGCGGCTCCGAACTACCGGGTTAAACCAGAAGATGTATTGAATATGCGGGTCAAAAATGACCAGGGCGAAATGGTGCCGTATGCCAACTTCGTTAGTCTGGAGCGGATATATGGACCTGAGCAGCTTACTCGCTATAACATGTACACCTCGGCCATGATCAATGGCGATGCCGCTCCGGGCTATAGTAGTGGCGATGCGATACGGGCGGTTGAAGAAGTAGCGGCCAAAGAACTGCCCAAAGGATTTGGGTTCGAATGGTCGGGGATGTCGAGGGAAGAGGTCAAGTCGGGCGATCAGGCGGTGTACATTTTCGCTATTTGTCTGGTATTCGTTTATCTGCTGCTGGTGGCTCAGTACGAAAGTGTGCTGCTGCCGTTACCTGTTCTATTATCGCTGCCTACCGGTATTTTCGGATCGTTTGCCTTTCTGCAACTGGCCGGACTCCAAAATAATATCTATGCGCAGGTAGCTCTGGTTATGCTGATCGGCTTACTGGGGAAAAATGCCATCCTGATCGTCGAATTCGCTAACCAGCGCCAACGCGAAGGCGCATCCATTATTGATGCCGCACTGGAAGGAGCCGTTTCACGTTTACGGCCGATTCTGATGACATCGTTTGCGTTCATTGCCGGGCTGGTTCCGCTCTGTATGGCGGCTGGTGCGGGCGCACTCGGCAACCGATCCATCGGTACGGCAGCGGCTGGTGGCATGCTGACGGGCACCCTCTTCGGTCTGATTCTAATTCCCGGTCTGTTCGTCTTCTTTGCCAGACTGGGCAAACGCTTCGGTCCAAAGCCGGACGATGACGAAGATAACGAGGATATGCATCCGTTGGATTTAGATTCTCAACACGTTGTTTCATCTACGCCAAAACAAGTCAATGGTCAAGTTATTCACAGTTCGTAGCCTACGCTGGCGGAGCAGTCCTTTGCTACTGGCGTTGGTACTATTGGGTAGCTGTCAGCTTCCTAAACCTCTGTTGCGCCCCAATAAACAGCCTGTACCTGCTTCATTCGCCCGTCAAACCCAAACCGATTCGGCCAGTATAGCAGCTCAAAGCTGGCGCGCCTTTTTTGCCGACGATAACCTGGTACAGCTGATCGATACGGCCCTGACCAGTAATCTGGATCTGCGCATTGCCACCCAACGAATCGAGATGGCCAGAGCCAATTTTGAATACAGTCGTGGTTTTCTGGCTCCTCAGGTCAATGCCGTGGCATCGGCTGGGGTTGATCGGTATGGGGAGTATACCATGACCGGCGTAGGCAATTATGACACCAACTTATCCGAAAACATTCGGGGGAATCAACTTACGCCAAATCCTACGCCCGATTATTTTCTAGGTGCTCGCAGTTCTTGGGAAATCGATATATGGGGCAAACTCCGAAATCGTAAAAAATCGGCTTATATCCGCGTGTTGGCGTCTGAAAAAGGGCGACAAGCTGTTGTTACGGCACTAGTTGCTGAGATTGCCCGGTATTATTACAATCTCCTGGCCTTGGATGGTGAGCTGGAAATTCTTCAGGAAAATATTGATTATCAGCAGAAGGCTGTGGATTTGGTGCGTATTCAGAAACAAGCTGGACGGGTTACGGAACTGGCTGTCCAGCAGTTTACGGCCCAACTGATCAATACGAAAAGCCGGCTTGGGCAGGTGCAGCAACAGATTGTTGAGAATGAGAACCAGCTAAATCGACTGCTTGGTCGCTACCCACAACCCATTCGTCGTGGCCAATCCTTACAGGAGCGAGAGCTACCGAGTCAGATCGTAGCCGGTCTGCCCACTCAGATGCTCGTTCGGCGCCCAGATATTCAGCAGGCAGAACTTGAGTTACAGGCGGCTCATATCGATGTTGACGTTGCCCGTGCTGAATTCCTTCCAAGCCTGAATCTGTCGGCCTATCTGGGTCTGAACGCATTCCGTACGGCAGTACTGTTCAATCCGGCTTCCATTGCCACCGGTTTGCTAGGGGGCCTATCGGCGCCTATTCTGAATCGACGCTCGTTAAAAGCGAATTATCGGCAAACGGTTGCTCAAAGCCGGGAATCCTTATTCCGTTACCAGCAAATTATTCAAACGGGGTTCGGCGAAGTAATGACTAACTTGCGTGGTATTGAAAATTATCGGCAGGTTGCCCAGTTAAAATCGCAGGAGGTAAACATGCTTCAACAGGCTGTATCGACTTCAAATGATCTCTTTGCCAATGGCTATGCTTCTTATCTGGAAGTGATTACTGCCCAGCGCAGTGTACTGGAAGCCGAACTGGCACTGATCAATACAAAGCAGGCTCAATTTGTAGCCTTAACCAATCTGTACCGTTCATTGGGGGGAGGTTGGCAATAAAATCACATCAAAAAGAATCCGTTTAATCTTTTGACACGCAGTGAAAGCTGCGTGTTTTTTGTACTTCTGAGGCAAAAAACCAACTAATTATTAGCGTAAGTATGAAAGTTTAAACAGATACATTCGATAAATTACCTGTAATTTTTTGTTGATTAATCACTCCGGCCTTACTTTGTATGTAGCGCTTTAGAGAGGAATCGGCCAAACCACTCTGTAAAGGAGTAAGCAGGAAAAGAAGCGCCCCTGTTGTGGCGTTAATCAACTCAGAAAGAACCGTGTCCACTCATAAAATGCCTACACCAAGCGAACGACGACTAAGGCCTGTATTAATTCTAATCCTTGCCCTTCTAAGCAGTAGTTTGTTACTGTTTGTCTATATGGCCATTAAAGGATACTTAATGGAATAATTTTCCCAATTATCGATTACAATACATCAATGATGTTTTTTTCTGCCAAAACAGCTTTTTACCGATCGGTAATTTGTTTAACGCTTTTTAGCTGTGTGACTTTACTTCAGGGCTGTCGTTCTGATGGAAGTGATGTTACTCCGGTCAATTCCCCAATATACGGACTCTGGACAGGTACCTACACGGTTTCGGCTACTGATCCAACGTACGTTGGCAAATCCTTCTTTTTTAGTTTTACGATTTACGAAGACGGGACACTCACGTATAAAGGCAAAACGCCAGGAAATGATGTATATGCCTATGGAACCTGGAGTTTAAGCGGCAATGACTTTTCGTTTAGAGTAACAACATTGAATTATGATGGTGGGTATCAGCATGTGCAGTCAGGAAACGCTACATATACCGGTAGCCAAAATATGTTATCCAATGGAACCATAGCTGATTCCGTAACCGGAGGGAAGTCTTCCTGGACAATGAAAAGGGTAAACTAATGCCCTATGTACGTGTACACTACACAAAACCCTACCAACGATGGTAGGGTTTGTTGGTCTATAAAAATGACCGCATTGCGTCAGTCAATCTTTAGACTGAATTTTCCTGGTTTGGGTCACAAAAAAGATATTGTACTGTAATAATCATGTTTCTGTGTTAATATTACAGTCGGCATTGGCATGTTTGGCTACTCGCTTAGTCCCCGAGTCTAGTTGAAGATATCTGTAATATATACGCTTAGTAAATTTATTAAGCTATATTTTATAATTGTCGAAAATTTAATCATTTATGTGGAAATAAAACTCAACCACCATGAAGACAAAAACCAACGTTAGTCTACTAAAAGAGTATATTAAGACGCTAGTCGCAACAGAAGTTGAATTCCCTGGGGTTCTGCCACGAGGTTGGGGGAATGAGTTTACCAGGACTGAGCTATCGGCTATATACTTTACACTAAAATTCGTTCTCAAATCGGCAGAGCCTAAAACCAGGCTGATTCTGATGGATGCATTTAAAAATGTAAACCATCCGGGAATGAATATGCACTGGTTTTTATGTGACTTCTGGTCAGAGATTGTTCCGCTGCTGACAAAGCAAAATGCGTCGGAAGTTCATTATCCATCTTCAAAAAGAGCAAAAACTCCACAAGGGCTTGATCTGGCTTTGTTGAACTTAATGAAAGAGACGGTAAACCAATAGGTCGATTCATATACGTTAAAAACAGGTGGGTGATTACTAACTAACCTGAATCGACAAGAGTACTAGTTTACATTCTTTATAGGTCTGATATATAGTTATTTATAAATAATTGAAACGGATAAGGGCTTACCCTTATCCGTTTCAATTTAAGCTATTATTTCCTCTGAAATAAATTGAGGGCATTCCTGATATAGGGCAGTTATATACCGTTCGGCCAGTTCGTTTGTATTGTATGACGCCAATTCGACGCCCAATTTTTGTACATTTTCACGATACGTTATATCACTCAGGATTGTGTCAACCGCTTTATAAATCTGGCCTGGTTTTGGCCTTTCCGTTTTCAGGTCTATGCCTACCTGACAGTAGCCTAGCCGGGCAGCAATTTCATTTTTGCCTTCGTGGATACCAGCCGCTATGATTGGTAACTTATGTTTTAGTCCTAACATCACGCCACCGTATCCACCATTGGTAATATAAACATTGGCATAGGGCATTACCACATTAAAGTCGATATAATCCTCGATCAATGCGTTATGAATTGGGTAACGAACTCTGAGTTCGTTTGTTTGTGAGCCGCCTGTGGTGGCAATAACGAGCGTATCGGGTTCGTTTTTAAAGGCTTCAAGCGTTGGTACGATTAGTTTTTCGACATCCCGTTCGATGGTCCCCTGAGTAACAAGAATGATTCGTTTAAAGGTTGATAGTTTACTGAGCAGCTCATAAACTCGTTTTTTACCTTTACTATAAGGAAGTAGAGGACCTACGAAGCGGATGTTTGAACTAATCCGCTGGCGGGGATACTCAAATCCCGGCACTCCACTTTGCAGATATAAATCGGCAGTACGTATGAGGTCGTCGAAAACAAAATCGCTGGCAGCAGGCATACCATATTGTCGACGATAACGGTTATAAAGCGTATGGCATGTATTAAGGGCATACCCCTGAATCAGATAGCGTACCAGACCTAAAAACCGTTGACCAAACCAGCCCATACGAGGCCGTAGTCCGAGTCCTGATGCGCCAACATAGGCGTCTGATTCGGCCAGGGGCACTACGCCAACACCTACCGTTTTAACCCCCAATATATGTTTGGCAAACACGCCCCCTGTGAAGCCGACATCGTGAACTAGTATATCGAATTCCCATTCAGCATGAATTTCGGTAAGATCTTCGATAAATTCAGGGGTTCGGAGTAAAAATACCTGGTGTATATCGAACCGAAGTCGGGCTAAAGGGCTCTTCAACGTAGTTCGTTCAGGAAACAGACTATCCAGATTATATTGATTGACCGTCTGTGCTTGTTTAAACGGGTAATGGTGAAGACCTAATTGACAAACTTTTTGTCCATAGTGGCCGCCAACGTACCATCGGACATCGTGACCTGCCTGCTTTAAGTGTACAGCTAGTCCTGTGAGCGGGCTAAAATGGCCATCCATGGGCATGGTGGCGAAGAGAATGCGTTGAGGTGTCATCGTTTCGTTGTTTGCCTCAAAGTTGCACCCTGACCTACCGGGGGCCAATGGTAGTTGCTACGAAACGGAAAAAACGCCCGTTGAAGTGAGCTGTGGGGCTGTTTGGAAACACTATGATGCAGTGAGGCCGTTCAATAGAATAGCTCGTATAAGTGCCAGAAAAATAGATGTTTGGAATGATTTTTGCCTTTTTTAGAGGGGATATGTGGCATTTGGAATGTATCGTAGAGCTTAGAAATTTATGGGCTGGTAGCACAAAATTTTTGTGGTGATTCAAAGGGTTATCTCTACGATAAATAATCGACGTATAAGCGCTAACTGCTACCGGACAGTAAATAGTGCAGGTTTGTTACTAATCAAATTGGGTACTATCGGTGTACATTTGACAGTACCCATTTCCGGTTTTTCTCACGTTTCATATTTGGCATAGATTATGATGAAATCTATATCTCGACTTTTCAATGGTAATCGGTTCGTAATAGCGTTGTTTATTCTGGGCTTCCCCAGTATTGGCTGGTGTCAATCCAACTATGCCGTCACAACGCCTAACTCGGTCACTCCCGGTAATTTCAATACATTGGTTGGGCCTTTTGCCGGAAATAGCTCCATGCGTGGATTGTATAACGTATTTATGGGGTACAATGCCGGGCAATCAACTACAACAGGCTATTACAATGTCTTTATGGGGTTTGGTACCGGACAGGCAAACACAACCGGTTCTCAAAACACATTTGTTGGTATAAATGTCGGGGCCAACAATACGATTGGTTCTCAGAATGCCATGCTAGGTGGTTATGCCGGGCAGTTCAACACAACAGGTTTCTCAAATTCATTTTTAGGCTCATATGCCGGATATAGCAATACCATTGGCTCACAGAATGTATTCCTGGGCACATATGCTGGATATACCAACGCAACAGGCGTCGACAATGCGTTTATCGGTAGTTTTGCCGGGTATAGAAACACAGGTTCGCAGAATGCGTTTATAGGCAGCTTTGCCGGGTATAATAATTCGACTGGTGCCCGAAATGCGTTTCTTGGTTTTAATGCGGGGCGGGCAGGTACTACAGGTTCACAAAATGTATTTGTTGGAACGGAAGCAGGCTTTAATACGACTACAGGGTCTTACAACGCGTTCAACGGGTACCGTGCCGGGTATAATAATACCATTGGGGCTCAAAATGTATTTCTGGGTGAGAGTACAGGCTTTAATAATACAACAGGACTTAATAATACCTTTATCGGTAATACATCGAGCTTTTCCAATACAACTGGTTCTAATAACATATCGGTTGGTATAAGAGCTGGTTATAGTAATCTGTCGGGGTCTAATAATGTGCTAGTTGGGGATTCGGCAGGCTATACTAATACAGTGGGCAATAATGTGTTCATAGGCTCTAAAGCTGGTTTTCTGAATATAGCCGGGCTTCAAAACACGTTTATAGGATTTCAGTCAGGCTATAGCAGCACGGCTGGCGTCAATACATTTGTCGGGTATTTATCGGGCCGTGCTAATACGACCGGAACGCAGAACACCTTTTTAGGCGCTACTGCAGGTAGAAATACGACAACGGGGTCCTCTAATCTATTTGTAGGTGATAGTGTAGGCCAGACGAACACCGTGGGCCGTTTTAATACGTTTCTGGGAAGCCGGAGTGGCTTTCGTAATGTAAGTGGAGAGAGTAATGTGTTTATTGGCCAGCAGACAGGGTTTTCTAACACGACAGGATTTAATAACACCTTCATCGGTAATACATCGAGTTTTTCAAACACAACCGGTTCGAATAACGTATCGGTTGGCATCCGGGCCGGTTATAGTAATCTGTCGGGGTCTAATAATGTGCTAGTTGGGGATTCGGCAGGCTATACTAATACAGTGGGCAATAATGTGTTCATAGGCTCTAAAGCTGGTTTTCTGAATATAGCCGGGCTTCAAAACACGTTTATAGGATTTCAGTCAGGCTATAGCAGCACGGCTGGCGTCAATACATTTGTCGGGTATTTATCGGGCCGCGCGAACACCACTGGAACTCAGAATACATTTTTAGGAGTGAGTACTGGCCGAAGCAATACAACCGGTTCCTTTAATCTGTTTCTGGGGGATAGTGTAGGACAGGCGAACACCGTAGGACGATTTAATACGTTTCTGGGGAGCCTCAGCGGTTTTCGTAATATAACTGGAGAGAGCAACGTTTTTGTGGGTCAGCAAACGGGTTATAGTAATCTATCTGGAATAGCAAACACGTTTGTTGGCTATAATACGGGGTATGCTAATACTACGGGTTATAGCAACATAGCCCTAGGAATTCGGGCCAATTATGCTAATACCACAGGGCATAATAATGTGGTGATTGGGGATTCGGCTGGTTACAGCAATATAAATTCAGGAAATGTTTTTGTTGGGTCTAAAGCAGGATATGCTACAACGTCAGGTGGGCTCAACGTGTTTGCCGGTAATCAAGCTGGGGTTAAAAATATTACAGGTGGCTCCAATTCCTTTTTTGGTAACTTGTCTGGCTTTAATAATACGTCCGGTAGTGGGAATACTTTTGTTGGCGATAGCACAGGGTATACTAATAACACTGGTTCCCGAAATACATACGTAGGGCAACGGTCTGGCTTTATCGGTAATGCAACAGGTACGAATAATGTATTTATTGGTTATGCTGCCGGTGTTAATGCCGCTAACACCACTATTACCAATTCGGCTGCTATTGGTGCTAATGCCATTGTCAATCAGAGTAATTCAATTGTATTGGGTGGGACTGGAGCAAACTCGGTGAGCGTTGGCATAGGCAATACGGCTCCTAATGCCAAACTGGAGATTACTTCATCGACCTCTGGCGTGAGCGGCTTACGATTTACGAATCTGACATCAGATGTTATACCCACAGGTACAGTTACTAAGGTTTTAACTGTCAATTCGAATGGCGATGTATACCTGGCTAACGTGGCCTCAGGTACTGTTGTCTCTACAACCGTAATCTCTACATCCGTTGTCAGTAATACAAATGTTGGAACCACTGATAACCTGTGGTTACGGCAGAATGGTAATCTGTTTCCAGTTCGGGACGACGCTGTAGTAATTGGTGCTTTGGTTACTAAAATACCTGTTGGATATAAATTATATGTACAGGAAGGCATTTTAACAGAAAAAATCAAAGTGGCTATCAAAAACTCGGCAGAATGGAGCGACCATGTATTTGAACCAAGTTATCGGCTAAAAAGCCTGAGTGAAGTTCAGCAATTTATACAGCGGAATAAACATTTGCCCGGTATACCCTCTGCGAAAGAAATGGTTGAACAGGGGAACGACCTCCATAAAACCGATGCAAAGCTGCTGGAAAAAATAGAAGAACTAACCTTATACAGCATCCAGCTTGAAAAAGAAAATCAGGAGCAGCGGACAGTTAACCAGGAACAGGGAAAGAAGCTTAAGTCAGTAGAAGAGGAATTGCAAAGTTTGAAACAGATGGTTCAACAGCTATTGCAGAAGTCGGATAAAAAATAGTCGGATAGAAACCCGTTAGACTAAAAAAGCCCTCCAGGATTTTCTGGAGGGCTTTTTTAGTCTAACGAAGATTTTCATAAATAATCGATAATTCGTTTTCCCGTAATGCCACTTTGTAATTCCCGACGCAATACGGCCCGCCGACGGCGGGGATGCGTGGTTATGTATTTCACCCGCATTTTAAGGCCGAAGCTAACAAGCATGTAAATGCCAAATAAACCGGCAATAATTACGAGTGAGAACGTATTTGAAATGTTGCGATGTAGTAGTAGGAACAGTATGGTATTGAATAACGAAACGCCACATAGAACGGCCGTTGCACCAATATGCGACAGGCCGTTATCGAGTAGAATATGGTGCATGTGATTACGATCGGCAGAAAATGGAGATCGCCCTGCCAATATCCGAACCAGAAATACACGTAGCGTATCGAAAATGGGGATAATCAGAACAACGATAGCCAGAATTGGAGCATTGAAAAAAGCCGTAGGCTCATACCGATAAGAGGCATTCAGACTGACAAACCGTACTGCGAAAAAAGCCAGCATAAACCCAATAATCAGGGAGCCAGTATTACCCATAAAAATCTTACTCGTTTTTGAAAAGTTGAACCGTAGAAAGCCCAACAATGCTCCGGCAAGTGTGAAAGCCAAACAAGCCATCGAAAAGTGATTGGTCATCAAAAACCATCCCCCAAATGTGCCGCTGGCAATCGTAGCGATACCGCCCGCTAGTCCATCAATCCCATCTATAAGGTTTATGGCATTTGTAAGGGCAATAAAAATGAAACAAGTCAGCAGGATACCAACAATTTCGGCCACGTGATGAAAACCCATAATACCATACAGATAATCGATACGAAGGTCGCCGAAGAAAATCAGGATCATGGCCGCTAAAACCTGAAACATGATTTTTTTCGCTGGGTCGATCCCTACCAAATCATCCTTGATACCAATAAAGAATAGTATCGTCATTCCGGCAATAGAGAGATTTGTCCGGTAAATTTCGGTTTGATCAATATTTGGCCATAGGAAATACGAAATAAGCAGACCTGCAAAAATGGCGATTCCTCCGAAGGTAGGGGTAGGTGTAGAGTGAGCCCGCCGTTCGCCTGGCTTCTCCATCAGCGATTTCAGTTCGGAGATTTTAATGATAACTGGTATCGCAACGACCGATACAAAACAGGCGACCAAAAACGATAATACGCATTGGTAAAGCCCGAGTGTAAACAGATCGTCTTTGAATTTATGTTGTAGGTAGGCAATGAATAAGTCGATGTTCATAAGGCAGGACGTTTAATTACTGATTCCCTTTCTGGGTTTTTCGTCAGTTTGCGTCGAGTAATGCTACCTAAGCCAACCGGGTATTTCGTATTTGGGGCTGTAAGGAGCATAAAATTCATGGGTTTAGCTAATAGGGAAAAGAAAATCTGATTTAACGGTTGAGATTACAATGGATTGGCAGGCTCAGGAGGTTTGCTAATATATTGTTTAAGTTTACGCAACGGCTTCAACCACAATGTGAAAAAGTACGGCTTGAGACCGTTTAGTTCCCAGGCCAGTTTGTCTTCCCGATTAGCTCGAAGCCTGTTTTGCAAGCTACTGTTACTGATTCCGCCGGCTCTCATAACTATTGTTACTTCATCCATGTAGGCAATTTTAGCATTATTTTTGTGGATGAATCGTAACATAAGTTCGTAATCGGCAGCACTTTTCATGTCAAGGCGAAAAGAACCATAGCGCTCATAGAGCCAGCGTTTCGCAAAAAACGAAAGGTGACCCGGCATCCAGCCCCACAGGAACGCATTCGTGCTATACCAACCCGATCGCCAGTAGCGCTTAAGTCGTTGGGGGTTTACCCGGTCAACATAAAGCATATCGCCATATACCGCGTCGCTACCTGTGCGCTCGAATGTCGCTACCATATGCTCAATAACACGATTGTGACGATAAAAGTCATCCGCATTCAGCAAACCGATAATCTCACCGGTAGCCATACGAATGCCTTTGTTCATAGCATCGTATAGCCCATTGTCGGGTTCCGAGATAAATCGAGCAATTTTGGTGCCGTACGATTGAATGATGTCGATAGTACTATCCGTCGATTTTCCGTCCACAATGATGTATTCAATATCTGGATAGGTCTGATTCAGAATCGATTCGATGCAGTCCCGAATAAATTCCGCACCATTGTAAACAACCGTTATAATAGAAACTTTCACGCCGTTATGGTTCGTTTGCGGATAAAGGCAGCCGGATTGCCCTGATAAATGCTGTATGCGTCTAATGAACGCGTGGCTACTGAATTGACCGACAGTACCGAATGCGATTCGCAGCGGACACCTGCACATACAACTGACCTGGCTCCAATCCAGACCCCATCTTCTAATGAAATCGGTCGGGTAGTCAGATCGAAGGTTATGCTTCGATAGTTGTGGTTGCCTGTTAGAATCATGGCTCCCTGCGACAGGCAGGCGTTGTTGCCGATAACTACCTGGCTTAAGTTGTCGATCCAGACCTGCTCTCCAATCCAGACGTAATCGCCAATCTCCAGTAACCAAGGGTATTTGATGTTCACCGCTGGTTTGATCATCACATTGCGTCCAATTTTAGCCCCGAATAAACGTAAAACTGCTACTTTGAGCCTGACAGGTATAGGTAAATAGGTATTTAAAAAATAGGCGTTTACAAGAAACCAAAGCAAAACCCGCCAGCGGGGACCGTGGTTGTACCAGCTATTGTCGAAGCGTGACAGGTCTGTTTTTTCATTGATCTGTTCCCTCATGCTAATCTTGTGCCTGAATAAGCCTATCAGTTAATTTCGGTTCAGGATTGGGTAACCTGTTGAGGACGAATCGCTCGCAGGTCTTTACCATACTCGGTTTTAAAGTAATTGATAATGGCCTCTTTATCGTTACCAATCCGAATGTCTAGTTCCAGAAGCTTGGCATCGACCAGATAGCGATACCACAAGCCTTGCAGAAAACACCAGACAAAACCCGGTCGCCCGTCCAGAAAGCCTAATCGGATGAAGTAGCGATAGACGAAATACAGGATGGGCCGCGTGAAATATGGCATCGACGCATACATTTCCTTTAAAAATCGAATTCGCTGGTCCTGCGTTCCAAAAAAACGAGGTTGTACTTTTTCGGCCTGATCAAACTGATGACGGTAGTTGAGCAGGTTAATCATTTCCAGAATCGTATAATGATTATGTTTCTGCGTCCACCAAGTCAGGTTATTCAAGTTATGATCGACAATGTCGTGATCGAAATGTATGGGCTCACCCTTTGTTAATTTTATGTGTTCATCATGCCACACTTGTTCACAAAAACCGTCTCCTCTACGCCATAGTCGAAGCAGCCAGATTGGATAAAAACCACCATAGCGAATCCAGCGATTCAGAAAGAATACCCGTCGCTTTACATACACACCACCCGTGGAATCGGGCAGGGTAGCCAGACGTTGGTTGATTTCGGATGCCAACTCCGGCATAACGTATTCGTCAGCATCCATACGCATAAGCCAGGTTGTCTGAAAAGGCGTATGCGCAATGCCAAAATTGAACTGAGTGGCGTAATTAACCCAGGTATTTTGCACCACAACTGCCCCCATAGACCGGGCAATCTCAACGGTTCGATCAGTTGAAAACGAATCAACAATGAAGATTTTATCCGTAAACGGGAGTAGGCTATCCAAACAGCGAGCAATGTGTTTTTCCTCGTTGTGTGTCAGGATGATGACAGATACGTCGGTCATACTTAAAGTTACTGTTTGCTCAATAAATAGCCTTTTTTGCCGACTTATGTAAAAAAAGACTTATTTTACCAACACATTCCTCAATTGAAGGAAGATGCAATATTATAACTTTTTTTATACTCGGCAAAGCTTGTGAAGGCACTTTACATTACAGTTATATTGTTTTTGTACTATTTCACCACATCAGCTCAAGTAGTTTTTCTACAAATGCCGCATCCATATCAGCTTTTTCCGCGAGATGCTAATAACCAGGCCGAAGTCGTGATTAGTGGTATTAATTATACACCCTGGTACACAAAACTGAATATGGAAGTGTGGCGCGAAGACTCGCTAATTAGTGTTCAAACCAAGACACTAGTGCCTAACGTCGATAGTACATTGTTTCGTTTTTCATCGGTTATCAAAGCGGAGCGGGCCCAATATACATTCAAAGTATATGTCTATACACAGACCGATTCAGCGCTGATCGCCAATCAAAATGGAGTGGTTTGTGGAGACTTCTTTATTATTCATGGTCAGTCTAATGCGTTGGCTCTGGCTCAGCTCGAAGAATATTACTCGTATAGTTTTGATGATAAATACCTGCGGAATGCAGGGTATTCAGCCGGCGAATCGCCAGATAAAATAGCTTGGTATCCAGCTAAACAGCCCTATGCCAGTGTAGGTGGGTTTGGCTTGACGTTACAACGATTGATCCTACAATATTATGGTATACCAACCTGTGTGCTTAATGGGGCAAAAGGGGGCACAGGTATCGACGCGCTAATGTTGCGTGATCCCAATAACCACGCCAATCCGTATACGATTTATGGCGATTTGTTGTATCGGGCACAGTGGGCCGGTGCTGCCAAACTCGCTAAAGCCATAATTTGGCGGCAGGGTGAGGAAGATGCGGGCACAGGTACGAAAAACTATGGTGGGAAATTCGCAACATTGTATAACCAGTTTCGCGAAGATTATGGGGATATGCGCATCTATGTGGGGCAGATTAATATCCTGAGTAATGCTAATCCACAGGATAGTGCAGCTGCATTGCGTGATTTTCAGCGACGAACGAAATATTTATTCAAGAACGTCGAAACCATTGCTACAGTTGGGACGCCGGGTTACGATGGTGTTCACTATGAACCGTTAGCGTATCAGCGCCTTGCGTTTGAGCAGTTTCGGCAGATCGCCCGTGATGTTTATGGATCGAAGGATACGGTCCAGATTAATTCGCCCGATGTTAAACGGGTATTTTATAATGTCCAGAAAGACTCTGTGACAATGGAGTTTACGGATCAGGTACTCTGGAAGAATGACACCACCTTTTTTAATTTTGCAACCGGACAGGTGGTGGTAACTCGCTACCAGAAAGATTATTTTTACCTGGACGGGCAATCGGGGTTTGTCAAGACGGGTACACCCAATGGCAACCGGGTAAAACTAGCCCTGAGCCAGCCCGTTACCGCAAAACGATTGCGGTATTTGCCAGCCTTTTTCTCCGATGATGTGTCGGCTTTTTACGATGGCCCCACGCTCCGAAATGCACGAGGTATGCGCGCTTTTTCATTCGATGTACCGATTGCCGATGCTATTGCTACCGTTACGACACTGGCTGCCAAGCCATTATCCGAAAAGCAGATTCAATTGAACTGGGTGGCCTCGGCTGGGTCCGATGTGCAAATTCTGGAGCGTTCAGATACCGTAGCGAACCGATTTAAGCAGATCGCTGTGCTAAGTGGAACGACCAATACGTTTACAGATCCAAATTTACCCGACATGTATGGGACGTATTATTATCGGCTTCGGGCTTATAGTAATGCGTCGGAGTCGGTATATAGTAACGTGGTCAGAACACAACCATTGATTTTAGGAGTAGAACCTACCGAACCGATCGTACAACTCTATCCGAACCCGGTAGTCGCTGATCGGGTGCTTCATGTGAAGGCAGACCAAGTCACGTTTACCGATCTGACACTACGGGATGGTATTGGTAGGGTAGTGAAAAGCTGGCATGGAAACGTTAGAAATGCGTTCTCGCTAAGTGTAGAAGATCTTAGTACAGGTTTCTATGTAGTTGACCTGCAAACTGCCGAAGGCCATTCTCTGCGTAGAAAACTGATCATTCGATAAGAACAAACCTTGCCTTTTCGGGGGAATACGTAGTTTTGTGGCATTAACATTTGCGAATCGGTTATGCGCCTTGTGATTCTTACTCAGGATGATCCTTTCTATCTTGCCCGTAATATTGATTATTTATTGAAAAAATTACCACCTTATGCCGAAGTGGTAGCAACGGTGGTGTTCGACGTGTCGCCATTTGGAAAGCGAGAGACATTTACCGAGAAGATGAAAAAAACCTACGACATCTTCGGCTTCCCATTTTTTGTTCGGTACGGCCTAAAATTCGTTGCATCTAAATTAAACAGTCAGAATAATGTTCGGAAGGTACTTGCTGATCGAAACATTCCGCTGATTCATATCGAAGGAAACATCAATAAAGACGAAAACCTGGATAAGCTCCGGGCTTACAAGCCTGATCTGTTTGTGTCGATTGCTGGTAACCAGATTTTCAGACAGAAATTGCTCGATGTAGCGACGCATGGCTGCATTAACCTGCATACAGCCTTATTGCCAAAGTATCGTGGCCTGATGCCTTCGTTCTGGGTGCTGAAAAATGGCGAAACACATACAGGGGTGTCCGTATTTTTTGTGGATGAAGGAATCGACAGTGGTCCCATTCTGGTCCAGAAAAAGCTTCCTATTGGTACTATGAGTCAGGCAGAACTGATCGACGTTACCAAAAAAATGGGCATGGATGCCATTCTGGAATCAATTGAAAAAATTCACTCGGGCAAGTACGAACTCATTGAAAATGATGCCTCGCAGATGACCTATTTTACATTTCCTACCCGCGAGGATGTGCAGGCTTTCCGGGCAGCAGGAAAGCGATTTTATTAAAGAAGGACGAAAATAACTAAGCGGGAGTGAATGGGCAATGGATTGAAAGACCCCCTTCGCTCCCTCCCCTGTCTTTCTCTCTTACCCCTTGTTTATGAATATCCTGACGTTTGATATTGAAGAGTGGTTTCATATTCTGGATAACGCATCGACCCGCACCGAAGCCGACTGGGGGCGTTATGAAACGCGTATTTATCAGAATATGGATCTGATTTTCCAGCTTTTGGAGGATACTAAAAGCCGGGCTACGTTTTTCTGCCTGGGCTGGGTGGCTGATAAACATCCCGATGTGATTCGGCGAATCGACGCGGCTGGTTATGAGATTGCTACCCATTCGTACGCCCATCAGCTCGCCTATGAACAAACGCCCCAGGAGTTTCAGGAGGATTTGGCCCGTTCCATTAAACATTTACAGGATTTGACAGGAAAAAAGGTGCGGTCGTACCGTGCACCTGGTTTCTCTGTTAAAGCGTATAATCGGTGGGTATTTCCGATTCTGATCGAGCAAGGGATCGAGATTGATTGCTCCGTATTTTCGGCTCGACGGGCGCATGGGGGCGATGCTTCACTGAATATGTTCGAACCAGGGTACCTGAATGTAGAGGGGACACTTCTGAAGGAGTTTCCCATTAATACGGCAGCCGTAGTTGGTCAGGACCTGATTTTTTCGGGTGGTGGCTATTTTCGATTGTTCCCTTATTCGGTTATCAAGGGGCTGATGCGACGATCCCCCTATGTGATGACCTATTTCCACCCCCGCGATTTCGATGCCGAGCAACCTATGATTCCTGGCTTAAGTCGTGTACGGCGATTTAAGTCGTATTATGGCCTTAAAAATTGCTTGCCAAAGCTGAAACAGCTCCTTACCGAATTCCCGTTCGTAGACCTGGCCGAAGCCGATAAGCAGGTGAACTGGGAGCGCGTAATTCAGCGGACAGTATCGCAATAATGGCAAAAAACTGGTTGAACGCTATTTGTTATTTTCGCTTACAGATCTTCTCGTACTCGTCCAGTAATTGCTTGGCCACAACGTCAATATCGTAATAGGTCTTTACCATGTCGGTGGCATTTGTAGCTATTTGCTGGCGGAGGGCGTCGTTGGTAAGCAGGCTTTCCAGACCTTCGGTTACCGCTTCGGCTGTCAAGCTGGTAAGTAGACCAGCGGCTTTGTGTTTCCGAATGGCCTCCCCAAAACCGACTCGATCTGAGACGAGGGCAGGTGTACCAGCGGCCATCGCTTCCAGTACAGCCATCGAAAATCCTTCGGAGTAGGAGGGAAGCGTAAATAAGTCCGCATCGGCAAGGGCAGCTTTCTTGTCATCGCCCGTAAGCATACCTACCAATCGAATCGAATCGCTCAGGTTGTTCTGCTCAATAAACTGACGTGTAGCTGCTTCATACCCATCGTCGGAGCCAGCAATGGCTAATAGGGTATTGGGATTGGCGGTAACGTAATCTTTAAAACCGGGCAGGAGAATATCCAGGCCTTTCTTGATATTTAGTCGGCTCATAAACAGAACCAGCTTCTTATCAGTGGGCAAGTTGAATTTCTGCCGGAATGTCCCCTTGGATGGAAGCTGGGCAAAGTCGCTCCGTTTAACACCATTTGGGATGATCACGATGTTGGGATGGCGTTGGCCAAGGTAACGCAGTACGTCCTCCTGTTCATCCGTATTGTTAATCTGAACCAGATCGGCCCGGCGCAGATAAGCCTTCTGCGCTAGTGTATCCATAAGCTGCTTTTTCCAGTTGTTATGGGCATACACCCAGCGATCCAGAACACCGTGGATGGTAATGACTTTTGCTACCGAATGATCAAGCATAAACGGAGACAATGTCCCGAAATGCCATAGTCCATGACAGTGAATGACATCATACTCGTGAATATGTTTTTTTAGATACTGATATAGCTCGATGGAAAATTCCCGGAAAAACCGACTGATACCGGTCGTTCGCTTGCACAGAATCAACCGAGCCCCTTCGGGTACAGTGTATGGTTTTTCGCCAGGCGAAATGGGGCTTAAGATGTCGACCTGATGGCCATAACGAAGCACAACCTGCGTATGGTCGAAAATAATCTTAGGGGGGCCACCCGTTTGCCAGGTGTATGCACAGATGTTTAAAATTCGCATAGATACCGCGAAATAACCGATTATTTCGTGATTTTGATAAATCCGTCAAGCATTTCCTGGGCTACGGCCTGGGGTGCATAGGGGGCTATGAACTCTTTGGCAAGCTGGCCCATGAGCCGCGTATTGACGGTGCCATCCATAAACTGGATGAGCCGATACGTTAATTGGGCAGGTTGTTCTGGATTAAAAATAAAGCCGTTCTGGCCATCATGTACTATGTCGACGGCGCAGCCGCATCGCTCTGAAACGATAACTGGTAAGCCACAAGCCATGGCTTCATTGACTACCAGCCCCCATGGTTCTGAATGGCTTGGTAATACTAGTACATCACTGAGAGCCAATACTTCAGGTACGCGAAACCACGGGCGACCCGGTAGTAGTTTAACCCGATCCGCTACGCCCAGATGCTGGATATGATTGATTAGGTTTTCGTGCTCTACTCCATCCCCCAGCAAAATCAATCCCCAGTCGTTGCGGTTTATCAACCGCTTTCCAGCCTCTGCAAAGGCTGTGATAAGCATAGGGAGATTCTTGATTTCGATGAGCCTTCCGACGAAAATAAAATTTTTAGGGCGTAAACCAGCTTTCTGTTGTTGAGAAGCCCGATTGGGTAGCGTTCGTTCGTAAACTGCCAGGAGCGCATTGTTGTCAACAGCGTTCTTGCGAAGCAAAATTTTGGCAGGTGGTACGCCCAACTGTATGAGATAATCGGCGGCCTGGCTACCGAAGCAGAAGAAGCCGTCACACAGTCGAAAAACCCATCGCTTTAGTTGTTCTTTCCAACCACCCCGTTGTTGGTCGGCAGCTGTGCTTTCATTCTGCATAACCACCCGAATTCCCTTGCTTTTGGCCCAGATCAGCAGCAGAAGCTGTGCCGGATCGTAATAGCCCGTCAGGTTGATTACATCCGGCCGAAATGCAATCGCTCGCTTTAGTAGTACCTGAGCGCGGTCACGAAGCCCTACCTCCTCGACGTACCGATCGAAAAGCAACTCGTAGTTGTACGAATAAGTAGGGATGCTTTTATACGAAGACGTTTCCAATCCTGCACGTGAGCGCTCATTGCGGGCAATCTGAAGCACATTGATGGTTACGTCGTCTCGCTGGTCGACTAATTGTTGCAGAGCCTGGAAAACGCTGGATTTATAATGAGCCCATAGCAGGTTATGGACAATAAGAATACGCATCAGGCAGGTTCAGGACTTGGCAAAACGACATACTTCTCCTGAGCTGGCACAGACGGTTTATCCGATAAGTGGGCTGGAAACAGATGTTCTACTCCCATAAATCGAATCATCAGGCAGAGTGGAAACCAGAATGAAATTTCATTTGGGCGGCCATTGGTAAATGCCTGAACCAAAATCAGGAAGTAGAAATAGGCTAAAAAAATGCTTAGTGGATTGGGGTTGGTTCGCATAATACGCCAGGCATTTTTTAGAACCAGCCAATTCAACCCACCAAATAATACCAGTCCTAAAATACCCTGGTTGATTACTGACTCCAGAATAGGAATGTCGAGGTAAAGATATTTGTAGCCATACCCTAAAACCAGCATGTGCATATGGCTGAAGATGACTAACTGAAGAAACTGGGTACTGACTGAACGGTTAGCAGTGGAGTCATCCAGCACCGCCTTATAATCGTGACCAGCCGATTTCAAACCAAGCATAGCATAAACCGTTTCCATGTTCCTCGACAAAAAAGCCGTTACATAGTCATATAGTATCAGATACGTAGTAATATTTCGCTGGAAGAAATAAACAACGCCAAGGAAGCCCACGAACATAACCATTAGAGGAATTGGTTTTACCAGGCTTCGGGCGGCTGTACGTATCTGGGCGGGACGAACGTTGAAATACAGAAAAAAACACACCGCGACCAGAAAGGCCAAAATGGCAGAACGAGTTTGAGTAAGTACTAACACGGCGATGTTGACTACACCTGCGAAAAATGATAGTAGCCGAAAAATCAGAAGTGTATTAGGTCGTACCAGCCAGATAGCGCAGGCCACAACACCCATGTAGGCATTTCGTGAAAACGCGTGGGGGTTCCCTGAACCGGGATCACCATTGTTCAAGGTAATCGTAGCTCGTTGACCAATCGCCCAGGTAGGGTCGGTAATTAGCGAATAAATAAGCCCCAGATTGGACGCTAGCGTAAACCAGACCACTACCGGTATAAAATAGGGAATGATGTCATTCGGGATATTGATCAGCAGAAACATAAAAATCAATATGTACGTGAAGTAGATCATATCCCGTCCTGCATCCTGAAAACCTGGTACACCGTTAAAGATGAACATGTACACGATGCTCAGTAGAATATAGCCCATGCCCATCCAGAACATGGTGATGTTAGGCCGGTAAAGCCGCCGGAAAACCGTAAAAGGCACCATGAGCAACAACCCGCTTGCCAGTGCTAGGGCTGTAAAGGTGGTACTTCCCGGAGCCAACCGCATCGTTTCCCGAAAAAAGAATATAAGCGGATACCCATCGACAATGATGCAGATACCAAGCACCATCCGCATAAAATCGAGGGACCGAACCAGACGAATCAAACCGTTCATAAACAGATCATAATTTTCAGCTTTCGATTTTCAACGTACTGTAAATGTTACCGTATACTGAAAACCGAAAGCAATTATCTGGCCTGGCGTAGCCTGAGCCGGTGTATAACGTACATAAATTGACCTTTACCCACAAAAACCAGTAGTTTGCGTATGCGACAATAACGCTGCCAGAATGAAGCCCCCAGCGATGAGGTCAGCATCGGCTGGTATTTCATTTTAACAAGCTGATGCTCCTGTAGACCAACCGAACCGGCAATGGTTGAGGACTTGGCATCAGGCTGGATCCGAAAGCCGCCCCAGAATCCATCAACATGCCGAAACCTGACGTCAGCCTGCACACCCAATCGGGCTACAATTTCGTAGTCAATTACAAATCGTAAGCTTTCGTCAAGATAGCCAATCTGTTCCAGTCGGGTACGTCGCATAAACAACGATTGGTTGAAAACCTGCATTCCTTCGTAAATCTGACATGCTAAACAGAAATCTGGTGCCCGCATTTCTTCCAGAATAACGTCATCTTCGTCGGTAATATACATATCTCCGAAGAAAACATCGGTATCGGGTGCGTTCCGCCAGGCTTCAGCTACTCGGCTGAACGCATTTGGCGCAAACACATCGTCGGAGTTCTGAAAAGCAACGTAATCGCCCGTTGCCTGCCGAAACCCCTTATTGATGGCATCTGTTTGTCCCCGATCTTTTTCGCTCACCCAACCGGCCAGGTACGGTTCGTATTTTTTAATTATATCAAGACTGCCATCGGTTGAACCGCCATCGATAATGAAGTATTCCAAATTAGGGTACTTCTGATTTAAGACGCTCAATATGGTCCGTTCCAAATAGTGCGCCTGATTGAAGGAAGGCGTAACGACGGTCAGCTTTGGGTAATTGCTCTGGCTAGGATTAGCCGTAACGGATGGGCTGTAAGGTTGCGTAACAAACGACCGAAGTGATTTTGGGTTCGAATTCATGCCTTAGCACATAGATTGATACACCTCCAGCGTTTGCTGAGCCGTTTTGTCGCAAGAGAACAACTTTAGGCGTTGAGCCCCTTTCTGTCGCAATTCTGCACACAGCGCATCGTCTGTAACAATTCGTTCGATTGCTTCGGCCATGGAATCATCATCTTCAGGATCAAAATAAAGGGCTGCGTCGGCACCCACTTCTGGAAGCGAACTGCGGTTACTGAGCACAACCGGGCAGCCACCACTGAAGGCTTCCAGCACAGGCAGCCCAAATCCTTCGTTAAGTGAAGGAAAAACAAAGGCACGGGCATGCTGATAAAGATTCATCAGCCCAGCATCGGTTATCGGGCGGTAATGAACCTGTTCGTTGAGACGGCTGGCATAAAACAGCGTTTGCTCTTCATGCGTAAACGAACCACCCCCTGTACAAATCAGATGCAGATCAGGGTACCGATGCAAAATGGGCTGAACGGCCCGGAAAAAGCCATTGAAGTTTTTGTACAGTCCTCGTTTGCCTACATACAGTAGGTAGGGCGCTGGAAAAGGCCGGGCCTGCTGATCGAACGCAGGAACGGATTCGCTTAGGCGGGTCCCTAAATGAATGACTTTTACCTTATCGGGGTCGATGGGAAAGTAGCGAAGCAAGTCTTGCTTACTAAACTCTGACACACTAATAATACAGTCGGCCCGGCGCAGAAGTTGTTTTTTTAAGTCGTAAAGCCCTTCGCCAACTTCAGGATATTGTTTGCCGAACCGTTCGCTGGTTGCATCATGAAAGGTTAAGACAAACGGCTTTTTATTGATCGCTTTCAGGAAATACCGATGGTAGTAAGTAGGATGGAAAACATCGAACTTACCCGCCCGAACTCGTTGCAGACTATACAATCGATTAAGAACGGAAGCCACTCGGTGCGCATTACGAAGTTGGGCAAACCCGTGATACCGAAAATGATTGCTAAACGAAGCCTGATCTAAATATTCGTTGTTCGACAGCCGAAGCGACAGCTCAAACTCAACGTCTGATCGCTTGGTGAATGAACGCATCAGTTCAAAAAAATAGCGGGAAACGCCCCCATAAGGCAGCCCCGTGAACGATTGATGGTCGAAGAGTACTTTCATGTAGGAAAACCTACAAACCAGATGCCGGTTTGTATTTTTCTGAGAAAACGTGCTGACAAAAATAGGGGTATTTGCCGATAAATCCTTTACCTCTGTTGATTATTCGGTGCGTACTCTTATCGAATGGCAGGCAGGTATACCCGGTCAAGAAACCGATTGATGCCCTGCATGGATTGAATCGTTTTGTAGCGCCAACCACGAATGATACGAGCTTCTGTTTGTTGGCCATAGGCAGGCTGAAGCGTTTCGAATACCGACGGCATATGTTGTAAAATGGCTTGCCGATATGTATTTATCAACGTTTTAATAGCTGGCTGCTTCGCCAATATGGTACGATTCTGGTGCGGAAAAAAGCCTTCGTCGGAATTGTATAGACCCTTATAATTAACGAATTGCAGGGCTTGATTCTGATCGGAAGGGCCGTTTACCTGCCAGTGCCCGGACGCCGAATGGATTGTTCGTTCCGGTAAGTTCCAGAGCCCCACGTGCCAACCCGAATTTTTGACGATAGACACGTTGCGGAAAAAGACTGGCACATGCATGAGCCAAATCTGATCCAGACATAGTCCGGCGCAGAAATTAATAAAAGCTCGTTCGCGTACCCGATTATCCCACCAGGCCAACATCCGTTCGGTTTCGGCTGATCGTTTAAAAGCTAGAAAATCAGCGTTATAAAGTCCGATGTTCTGGAAAGCCTTCTCGTCGGGCCACGACTTTGCTGTGGTGCCAGGCATGGCAAAGTCGCGAGTAATAAACGGTGTCAGAATAAAATTTGTGTTCTCCAACTGGGCCCAGATCGGGTCAGTAGAGGCCGAAAAATGGATGTTGGGGTCGGCATAGATTAGCCGATTTATTTCCGGGTACCGACGGAATGCCTCTGTAATAAACAGAGGCTTACAGGCCGCAGCAAATTCGGTGGGTGTGTATTGTGCTGACAACGCCTTTCGTTCGTCAACCGGGAGTATATCCTGGATCGGAAGGATCGGATAGGGTGATGTAAAACCCGGTGGTAACTGGGCAGGGTCATCGGCCAGCCCAATGAGAATAAATGGGTCAGTAGCCGAAAACTGACGGAAACTGTCGCCCAGAGCTAAAGCCTGGGGTAATTGACGAAGGGTACAGATGGTAAGTAACACAGTAAGCGCAAAACTACGTCATTCAAACAAATCGCCCAAAACTGCCAGATAAGGTGCATACCAGTCGGCAGCCGGATCGGCATATCGGTGGTAATTACCTTTCCACAGGCTGGTTAGAACGGGAATAAAGCGTTTCAGACGATTGTGAGGCAGATTGCTTCGCATAGTGTAATGTGCTAATTGGCGATAGAGCTGGGGTAAACCCGGTGAATCCTTAGGGATTCGTTCGCCCAAAAGCTGGCTGATTACTTGTAATTGAATCTGCTTTTTATGTAACGGTGCTAGTTTGCGGGCCCTATGTCGGGTAAGTCGGTCCCGAAGGCGAATACGTTCACCCACTTCCTGAGGACGAACGCCCACCTGTTGCTGTACATGCGTTCGGTAGAGCTGCAAAGGCTGGTCTATGAAGTGAACAGCATTTTGGGTGGCGGCAACCAGGGCCATCCAGCCATCGTAAATATACCCTGGAATTGTCTTCGGAATAGGTATAATCATGGGCAGATACGACTGACGAACAACAGTAGCACATCCCATCATTCGATTTCCATCCAGCAAAACATCCATTGTTTCGCCAGCCAGCCAGCGATTTTTGGCTTTTTCGTCAAAGCGAACTGCTTTCCAGAATCGTTCCTCGCGCCCATCCAGATATTCGTCGGTAACCCAGGCGTCGCAAAATGCCATCTGGGCTTCAGGGTGCTGGATCATGTATTGCGTCATGGTGCTAATTTTTTCTGGTAGCCAGAAATCATCCTGATCACAGAGAAAAATCAGATCGCCTTTGCAGGCTGCAATAGCCCGTTCGAAGTTTTTATTATACCCTAAGCGGGTTGTATTGGGTAGAACATGCACATTAAACGGTGCTTTGTCGGCCAATTGTTTCAGCAACTCAGGCGTACCATCCGTCGAGCAATCGTCCGAAATGATTACCTCATCGGGTAATTGGTGCTGATGCATCAGGCTATGCCATTGTACAGGCAGGTAGGTTTTCCCATTGTATGTACAGAGGGCGATAGAAATTGTTGGATTTTGCACAGATGTAGTCATACGCGCAGTCATATTTGGTAACCGTATTGGGCGAAAATGGGGCGCCAGTACGTTAGTCCATGTATATCCCAGGCGTGGCAACCGAATGGTAATTGCCCTTGATTGTAATGTTCAACGGCCCATTGCGGAAAAAATTCAATTGAAAAATGTAAAGCTTTCCGATAATTCGGAATCCGAAGGTGTGGCCAGTACCGATTTACTTCAATACCCCAGAATACGTCTTCGTGGTATTGGTGCATGGTATTTTTATTATACTCGGCAATTTTTTTCTCGAAGGGTTTCAGGCAGCGCAGCATCGCCGGAACACGACGAAGCGAAAAGCCACCACACCCAACCCCGTTCAGGTTAATAATTTCCCGAGGGGTAATGCCATCCGGTTTTTTAAGATCCAGCCAGGTGGCTATCTGTTGCTTAATCGTAAACCAGATTTGATCGCCCAAACCCGTAAAATCCCGGTCGCGCAACCAAGGAGCGCCAATGTAATCATAATTCTGTTGACACCAGTAGGCTAGTTCATCCTTAAAGACAAACGCATCTAACTGATGAATCAATAAATATTCCTGATCGGCAAAGGCCTGATAAAATTCTTCAGATACCATGAGCCGGTTATAGCCTTGAATATCAGAAAAATAACTATTGTCGAACGTGCGAGCCTGTAAACTAGGACTTATTTGGCGGTAGGCCGATATATCGAGCGAATGCGGGGCTGCAAGCCAAATAGGGTAATCTTTTAATACGTTTACGCACTGAGTTAGCGCAATGCGCTCATAGTCAGTAAGCTGTGTTTTGTAAACGGGTATAACAACGTTTACGCTAACGGGTGTTGATGCTTTCATGCAAATTTAGGCTGGCCCAGTCGATTGGCGACCGCTTTCTGTACCCAACTATATGGCAGATCGGCACAGTGATGATCGAACTTGTTGAGGATTGTAATACCCTCGCCCCGCTTATAACGACCTGAGTAAGGTAGATAATCGACAAAGTCGAACAACTTTCCCAACAAAATAATCCCATCTGTTTCGACGGCATTGGCCATATGGGCAGGTCCACTGTCGATGCCAATAAACAGGCATGCCTGTCGAATCACTTCGGCTGTTTCGAGCAAACTTAATTGACCACACACACTCCGATAGCGCGGGTGTTCCAGAGTTATAGTGGGTGTCAAACCAATTTCAATAACTGGATTAGGGTATGTGGCAATGATCCACTGAACCAGTTTGTTCCAGTTGGCTGACGGCCAGTCGCGCATCACATGGCTCGACTGGCAGTGAATTACGATTGGATCGTCAGGCAACTGTAACGATGCTATTTTCTGCCGGACACGTTTGGGAATATACATTTTCGGGTCGGCGGTAAGAGCGGGTAAACCAGCCGCCTGTGGAAAAACATATAGCAGGTCGCCCCGGTCATAATAATTATCAAAGTTCAGGCCAATCTGATCGGCTATCGGATTAACAGGATCTTCCAGACAATATTTACATTTTCGATGCGAAATATGCAGGTTGTAAACTTTGTCGAAAATGCCTGACCGGAGCAGTCGTACCCGTTCGCCCGGGCATTTCTCGATCAGGTATCCATCGAGATCAGGATGATATTTGACCAGCTCGAGATAGGGTTTACGAACTACCCAAATAATGTAATCATTCGGATGCCTGCGTCGGACTTCTCTGGCTACTGGCTCACAGGCAATGATATCCCCCATCTGTTCCGAGAGAATAATAGCAACAAGCGGACGATTTCTATGCTTTTGTTTAAGCCACCATAGCTGAACATATTTGACCCAAAACGACCAAAACTTACCAACTATGTGGGTGTACTTATGAAAACGATAGGTCCAGAGCTCCCGGAAACGAGGTCCCTCATTCATACTCAATGCGATTCTAATAGCGAAATAACTTGGTTGAACGGTGTTTGAAGGAATTTACGAACTCGTTTGTAACGAAGTATTACCGGTGGTTTAATATAAACGCACGGATACTGCCTATACTGTTCGTTGTGGTTCGCCAGCAACCGCTCGCGGTAGAAATCGAATAATGGGCGCACATCGGGTCGTTGCTCTTTGGTCTGACTTGCGTCGGCAAAGGTAAAGCGCGTTTGATATTTCGAGATTTCATCGGGGCGATCGGGATTGTAACCGCTATAATGAAAAAACTGTAAAGGTTCAGCAGTCGTTTCGTTACCCGACGAAAAAGGCTGGTCAATCGCTCCATTGATTTGCCATTGACCAGCCTGATTCTGCGAAAAATATCGTTCGTGCAGATTCCAGTAGGCGACGTTATAGCCTAAATGGTGGTCGATCAATACATTATCGTAATAAACCGGGGCGAAATTGACCCAATGCTGATCTACAAATAGCCCTTCGCAGAGATCAATCCGGCATTCGAACACCAGCCGCTCTTTCCACCAGTTCACAAACCGACGGGCTGTTTCGTCGGCTCGTAAGCCAATAAACCCGAGGTTGAAAATACCTGTATTCAGGTGGTGCAATTCGTTCGGGCGTTCCCAATCAGGCGTTGGTGAGCAGGTGTGCGGAGTTAGTACCAGGCTGTAGGTTTTCAGCGCTTCATTCAAATCGAGTAAAGGCTGAAAAACAATAATGTCCGGGTCGAAATAAATAACCTCGGTAGCGTCGGGGTAGGTCTTGTAGAAATAATCGATAAAAAACGGTTTGACAGCCGTGTTGAGTTCGGTAATATCGTAGCGGTCGCACATGGCCCCAAAGTCTGGAATCCCGATTTTATCCACTTCGAGCATGGGGTAATCCGGGATCAGTTCATCAGGAAGATTGGCTGCGCTTAATTTGTCAACTAACCCAATAATATATCGATAGTCAGGATTGGTTTGTCGGAGTGATTCCCCCAGCGTTCGAGCCTGAGCCAGATAGTTGATCGAGCAGATTGTAAAAGCAAGTGTCATAAAGAAGCTGGGAAGATAGCAGATAATTCAGTGATGACAAAACGGATGCCCTGGCTGATCTGTTAACTCGTGCCTTTTCAAGAGAAGTAACTCATCTCGTATTAACTAGATATGTAAATGTATATCAGCAAATTGCAACGATGCCTATCGACGCGATAAACCTACTCAACGCGTAAGCGCTAAGCCGTGAGTTGGTTAAACAATTGGATAAGCGTATCGACACTTTGTTTAGCCGGATGACGTTCCAGGATTTTTTGCCCCAGGCGTTGCCCCATTTCCCGACGAAGATCAGGGTCCTGAAGTAGCTCAATGATCCGATCGCTCATGGCGTCCAGATCGAGATAGGGCACTACGTAGCCTCCGTCTGTTTCGACCAGTTCGGGAGAACCGCCAGCTCCATCGAAACACACGACGGGTACACCACTTAATCCGGCTTCAAACACGACCAATGGGTAAGGGTCTTCGCGGGAACAGAGCACAAATACATCGAATCGGCTTGTGTATCGAAGTACTTCGGGGGTAGGAGGGATCAAATGTACCCGATCGGCCAGGCCGGCTTTGCGAATATCCAGCCAGATATCATCGTGCAGTGTACCTTTGGGCATACCCACCCAAACAAAATGGATAGACTGTTTGCCCGTATACCGGCTAATTACCTGACGGGCAATGCTGACAAACAGATCATTCCCTTTCCGCCACTCTGCATTGCCGCACCCACCAACAATCAGCGCATCGGCTGGCAAACCCAGCGAGGCATACAACGAAGGCTGTTTCATCGCTTTTTGGACGTTTTTCTCCAGAGTAGGCGTGTCGATAAGTGTGTACAACGATATGCGGGTCGGGTCGAAGCCATGCTCCTGCTCGTAGTATCGGGCGGTTGCTTTCGAAACCGCCAGCATGTGATTTGTCCGTTTAAGCAGATAGGCCAGCTCATCAGGACGGGTGTAAATCCGAACCGACATGTCGAGCTCATGTACAAACGTAACTACGGGTGTCTGGGCGGGAATGGCCAACTGAGCAACCCATCGACTGCTGGTAACGGTATTGACCAGGACCAGATCGACTTTGTCCAAACCGAGTTGGGACCGAATGGCTTGTTGATGCGCTTTAGTCCGACGCTCATAAAACTGCTGCCATCGGCCTAATTTCCACAACACCTTATCGGCCAAAGCCCCTACAGCATACGCCGGGGGAGCCGGCCAGATTGTAACGGGGCAAATCGCCTGGTATTCCTCCAAAAGTGGCCCTCCTTCGCCCAGTAGCAGATGCATCTGAAAACCTTCCGCTTTCAGCAGACGCATTACATTTAATAAAACAAGCTGCGCTCCGGCGCGGTTGGCATCATGGCCGATGAGAAGGAGATTCATGCTAAAGGAGTGTGGCGTTAGGAGCGAGTAGAAAAAATGGCTGATGCGTGGTTTCCTGATTCGCCAGCCATTCCCTCTACTCGCTCCTAACGCCTAGGTACTAAAATCAATACGCTTCGTAACTGGGTTTGGGTAATTTTTTGGCGGGATTGCCGAGGTAGAGCCCCCATTCTTCAGTGTCTTTATAAACGGCGGAGGCCATCCCTACCAGTGTGCCGGTTGCGATATGAAGAAAATCCCGGATGGTGCTGTTGACGCCAAAGAAGCAATAAGGTTCAATGACACAATGCCCCGACATCACAACATGGGAGGTGAAGAAGACATGGTCTTTGATCTGACCATGATGACCAATGTGGTTGCCGCTCCAGAGAACGACATTATTGCCTATAGTTGTGAACGGTTGTATGGTATTATCTTCCAGAATGAAGCAGTTTTCGCCGATCTGGTTGCCAAAAACCGTTGCTTTTGAACTGACATACGAAATAAACGCATACCCTTTGGCTTTGGCTTCGAGGTAAATCCGTTCGCGATTGCGATTCATGTTTCGACCTGTCATCGGCGCGAAAAACTTGTATTCGTTGGGCGAAAAAATGGTTTCAACCTCTTCAAACGCAACTAAAGGCAGCCCCTGAAATTCAGTACCAGTCATATATTCGCGGCTAACGGTGAACGCGACCACCTCATGTTCAGAATCGTGCTTTAGGTAGAAATGGGCCAGTTCAGCCGTATCCATTACGCCAAAAATGATAACTTTTGCCATACTTTTTTAAGGAGTGAGGAGTTAGATGTGAGGGCAGCCCCGCTTCTAACGCCTAAATACTACACTAATTCATATTCATCCAGCATCGCTCTGACGCTGGCCAGGTCGTTGTTCATCAATATATCCAGAATCGATAGCCAGGGAATAAACGGATTTCGGTTATTGCCCTGCGGATATTCGACTTTGTTCGATTTTATAAAATTCAACTCAATACCAGCCTGGGCAAACGTTGGTTTGTCGTACAACTCAGTACCGCCAATTGGATTGATGTACCGGGTTGCCCCTTCCTGCCGACAAATATCCAGAATCCGTTCCTGGGCTTTCAACTCGACATTGTTGTAAATACTCGACGACTGTATCAAAACGGTCGGTAGGTCCAGATAGTGATTCAGTTCAAGAAGACTGCTGTACACCAGTTCGGCAATCGAATCGGTGGTAAAATTGATGATTTTTTCAGCCAGTGGCATAACCGTTTGATAATAGGGTGCTTTACGGTAGCCCTGTTCAATGGTTTTCAGTAATTTACCCTTCCATTTTGGATCATCGGCTATATGCACTTCATTGATCCGCTTGTTCTGGCTGGCATCTTTTAGGGGAACAGTAAATAAGTACTCTTGGCCATTGATAGCCAGTCGGTTACGGTTTATCCAGCCTCTATTAATGAAGGCAACATCGTCGTAGAGAATGAATTTATCAACAGCCTTAATGAGTTGCATGTAGCCAACATAGGGCAGGAAATAAGGCTGCATGATTGCTATAGTCATCGCAAGTGTAGGATTGAAAACCAGTAGCGAGAAGGGTTGACGTATATTGTTGTTTCGTGTGTCAACCCTTCTCGCTACTGGTTTTCAATCCTTTTTAAGTTTTCGTAAATAATAGTCTTCTCCCGGTACAATAACGGCGGCCCGTAAGGTGGTGTCGGTACCTAGCCTTATATCGCCGGGTTGTGGACGAATCACACTTTTATCGAAAAACAAGTAATCGGCGTTTTTCGGAATGGGTTTTAATCCCTGCTCAAATGGATTGATGGCAATGAGTCGACGGGATAAATGGGGGCCGTAAAGAGGATATTCGTAGTCGTCGTTGATCGTCGCCAAAGCAACCGTGGCTTGCTCCGGTACCAGTTCATCGAAACGCTTGTAGGGGATATACGTATCCGGGCGGCCCAGGGTCATTTGTTTGATTCGGTCCGCTTCAAAAGCAGAAGAAAATGAGCGACCATCAGGGGCTTTCCAGGCAAACGGAAGAGCGCGGGTGTTGAGGAAGATGCACAGAATAGCCGAAATACATCCCAGAACGGTCACCAGGCCGACATACCCTTTCCAAACAACCCGATCAGGAACGTCAACCGACGTACGAGCGTGCAGAAACAGCAGAGCGAGAAAAGGAACGCCGAATAAACTGGTCTCAATGAAATAACGACCCTTGAATGGATCGTAAGGGGCTGAGTAGGAGAGCGCTGCGAAGTGGAGTAGTAGTGCGATGCCCAGGAACGTATGCGGTGTTGAACGTACGTAACCGATCAGAACCAGAATTAATAAGGGGAAAATAAGACCAAAGCCAAAGATGCCCCAATACGGATTGGCATTATAGAACACGAACTTGCGGTCGAAAGCAAATGGCTGGATCGAAAAATCTGTTTCTTCATCCAGACGCATATGTAGCTTATCTTCCAGAACAACAAGCGGTTGGCGCATGGCATGATTCAATTCCGCTCCTAGAGTCAGATTCCGGATACCATCGAGGTTCACATGGTCGTAGCCATAGCGGATAACATTGCGGCTTCCCTGTTCAAACAGATTCCTAAGTGTACCGGCCCGTTCAACAGACTGATGCTTAAGTGCGGTTGGTGGGCCGATTGGGTGACCAAATACTTCAATGTTTTTTAGATATCCCGTTGGTAACATCCACAAGCAGACTCCCACAATAATAGCTGCTCCCAGCCGCCAGGTACGTTGAAACGTTACACCCCAGGAAGACGACAGAAATACTGTGTAAATCATGACCATGAATACCGACGGAAGGAGCAGGGCGAAGGTGATCTTGTGCCCGAAGGCAATGCCAAACGCCATGCCCGCAAGATATAAATACCGATTGTCAGTTTTGGGCTGGTTGCTTTTATAGCTGAACAGCATATATAAAAGCACACTCAGATAAGCAGTCAGTACAATATCGGTTTCGGTTGTAATGGACTGCATCAGGAAATCGGGTAGTAAGGCAAATGCCAAAGCGCAGAAGAAACTGGCCGACAGCCGGTTTTGGCCAATGCGCTGGACAATGCCAAAAACAGCAACAATGGCTGTCCAGTAGCTAAGATGATGAATGAACTTGAAGCCATTTTCAAAATGGCCCGTCATCAGAAACGAATAGATCTGAAGGGTACAAACACTTTTCGGATATGTATCGATATTCCAGTTTGTACCGCCAAAATGACGCATTGTGCCGCGCTGAATATATTGCATCACACGGTTCAAATGGCCTGTCATACTATCCCATTCGTTGGGAACGGTGAACAACACCAGCAATAGATTGGTGACGGCAAGTACTGCCAGGGTTACGAATAGTACGGAAAATAAAAAGCGTGAATAGCCTGATAATCCACCAAACCATTGTCGGCCTGTATGCCATCGCTCCTCGATAAGCGAAAAAACAGAAAACGGTTCTGGGTTAGGAGTAAGCCAGCGTAGTATAAATCCGATGAGGGTAGCTGTACCAAAAACTGCAACTGCCCATACCAGTGTGTTTGCCGTTAAATAAAGTGCTGAAAGGATAAAACCGGTTAGAATAACGCTTCCGGCTCCCAATAAAAATGTAGTCAGCCACCATTCGGTAAGCGAACGACGGGAAATCCGTGTCGACAGACGACTAATGTAGCCAAGAAATAGTGCTAGCGCGAGAAGATAAATTAGGGTCATAACGCACGATATACGGTGCAGGTACTAAGGTAAATGGATACATCAGATGAGCAATGGATGATTAACAGGCAGGCCATGCTTTGGCGAACATCAGTATCCATTAAGTATCAATTTATCCATTTACTTCGCTGACAATGGCAATCGCTTCGTTAACTAACGTAGCAATCCGGTCAATGTCTTCTTCGGGCAAGTCGGGATAGAGTGGCAGGCATAATACACGCGAGGCTATATCTTCCGATATAGGGCATGGTTGCAGAATGCCGTCTTTAAGCGCAAAAGGTAAGGTATTCAGCGATGGATAAAAATAACGTCGGGGTACTACATGCTGAGCTTTTAGCACTTCGGTCACCCGGAGGAGGGTTTCTTCGGAGTCGAGTACAATCGGGTAATAGGCGTAATTGTAATCGGTACCAGGTAGTAAAGTGGGCCGGGTGATCCGGGTAAAATCCAGCCGATCGGCATAATAGCTAAACCGTAATTTACGCGCTGCGATCAGGTCGGGAACTTTGGGTAACACACAAAGTCCCATTGCCGCATGAAGCTCTGAATTTTTGGCGTTGATACCCATCTCGAAGTAGTCATCGTTTCGATGACCAAACGAACGAAAATGCCTTAATTTTTTAGCAATATCATCGTCGTTTGTGACGATACAACCGCCTTCGACGCTATGAAATACTTTTGTAGCATGAAAACTACACGTGCTTATGTCCCCATAGCTTAGAATAGACTGGCCCTTATAGCTGGCACCGAATGTGTGGGCAGCATCATAGATCAACTTCAGGTTATGACGATCGGCAATTGCCTGTATCTGCTCCATGCGGCAAGGGTTCCCGTAGACATGCGTTGCCAGAATTGCCTGGGTGTTTTCGGTAATCAACGGCTCGATCTTGTCGGGATCTATATTGAAGTCGTCGGGATTGATATCCGCAAAAATGGGGGTGCAGCCTTCCCACAAGAGTGCATTGGTCGTGGCTACATACGAAAAGGGAGTTGTAATAACTTCTTTTGTAATGTTGAGGGCCTTGAGGGCCATCTGCAGCACAATGGTGCCGTTGGTACAGAAAAGAAGGTGTTTTACACCCAACTCTTTTTTCAGATCCTCTTCCAGCTTTTGTAGTAAAGGGCCATCGTTTGTGAGGTGTACTCGCTCCCAAATACCTTCCAGATACTTTACATATTCCTGTAGATCAGGCAGATACGATTTTGTTATGTAGATCATACGTCAATTGGCAGTTCCTGGATGAGCAGACAATAACTTAGGTTTATGGTATTCAGCTAACGGTTGGCTATCGCATGGCTTGTCCATGCGCCGTACCCCGAATACTTAACCGAACGACTAGTTATTACTCACTAACAACTGGTTCAAGCATTTTAATGTGAAAGGGAAACTGAGGCCGTACATAGCCCGGCCATTTACCGTACCATGCAATGCCTTCTCGATAATCTTCCACATCAAAGGTAATGCCTTCTTCCATAACAAAAACGGGGGTAACCGTATCCTTGACAATCATCATGGAGATTGTATAGGAACCATCATTAAGAAAATACCCCGGAATGGTACATTCGCCTGCTATTAACCCCTTCCCGTACGGCTGCGATTGAGTACCTATATTGAAGATACACTCGCCTGTAAGTGAGTTTAAATGCAGACTCAAGTTTAAATTGGCGCGTTCCATCTGATTCCAGAACTCGAACCGGAACTTCATTGACGTGCGCACGTCGATATGAGTAAGATCATCCAAATAATCGGGAATTAACTCGATCCGGCGGACCCGAACCAGATCGTTTCCGGGCGCTTCCTCCGGGGTATCCCATTGACGGACCAGCCGCGTTTTGGATACTTTACTTAGATAGGAAGCCACTACCTGATTTGTTTCCCCTTGTTCGATCAATCGCCCTTTTTCAAAGTACAGGGTTTTATTACAAAGTGCCTGAACGGCAGTCAGGTTATGGCTCACAAAAATGATCGTCCGACCGCTTGCCGAATTATCGCGCATTTTGCCGAGGCTCTTTTTTTGAAACTCAGCATCGCCTACAGCCAGAACTTCGTCCACAATCATGATTTCGGGGTCAAGGTGTGCCGAAATTGCAAAGCCTAGCCTGACATACATCCCTGATGAATAGCGTTTTACGGGTGTATCAAGAAATTTTTCGACCCCGGCAAACGCTACAATTTCGTCGAACTGCTTCTTTATTTCAGTACGGCTCATGCCTAAGAGCGAGCCATTCAGAAATATGTTTTCCCGTCCGGTCAGTTCAGGGTGAAAACCAGTACCCACTTCGAGCAGGCTGGCTACCCGCCCACGAATGCGAACGGTACCGGTTGTAGGCTGGATGATTTTGCTCAGGATTTTGAGCATGGTCGATTTGCCAGCGCCATTGTGTCCGATAATACCTACCCGGTCCCCCTGTTCAATCGAAAAATTAACATCCCGCAAGGCCCAGAACTCTTCGTGCGTGATGGTGATTTGGTCTTTTTTTCTGCCGAATATCGACCGAAAGTTTTCCGAGATGACATCCCGCAACGTATTGACACCCTTGCCCTTTTTATGGTCAATGATGTATTGCTTGCTAATATTTTCGACAGTAATGACAGACATAAGTGGTGAGGAGCGAGTAGTGAGTAGTGAGTAGTGGGAATGCTGCCACTTTAAGAAAAACATGCGCCAGCATTCTCACTCCTCACTCCTCACTACTCACTACTTTTAAATATCATCTACAAATGTATTCTCCCGTTTCCGAAAAAAGTAGAGGGAAAGCGTCAAACATACCAATACAATACTGACTGATATGAGTAGACTCTGTGGATTGAAATAAGCTTTCTCGCCTAGAAGTGACCAGCGGAACCCATCGATAATACCAACCATTGGATTGGCCCAATAGAATGGAGCCCACCATTCCGACGCTTTATCGGCAACAAGTCGACTACTATAGGCGATAGGGCAAATATAAAACCCAACCTGGACAATAAACGGAATAAGCTGAGCTATATCGCGGAAACGGACGTTGACAGCCGCAAAGAATAGCCCAAAGGCAAAAGACGCCAATAAAGCCAGCAAAATAAAAGCAGGTAGTAGCAGTAAATGCCAGTCGGGAATAAACTTGTACCAGATGGCCAGTAGAATAAACAACCCCAGTGATACCAGAAAATCGACCAGACTAATGGCAATTGAACTTAAGGGCATAATCAACCTTGGGAAGTATACCTTCGTGACCAGGTTTGAATTAAGGGTTACGCTATTACTGATCTGGGTAAATGCAGTCGAGAAAAATGTCCAGACCGTAATGCCGCCCAATACCATCAGCGGATACGGAATACCCGGATCGGGTGGCAGTTTGGCAATCTTGCTGAAAACGAATACCATGATCAGCATAGTGGTCAATGGGCGAATAAGCCCCCAGGCCGTGCCAAGTGCTGTTTGTTTATAACGAACCGTTACGTCGCGCATCGACAGGATGTAAAGCAACTCACGGTTTCGCCACAGATCCCGCCAATAATGCCGTTCCGAACGACCTGGCTGGATAACAACTTCGTGTGTTTTCAAAACGAATACTGGTTTATAGGTCTCGATGAGACAGTTATAAAGGGGTATTGGTCACTGCTTCAGCGTAACGTCTTATTCTTTCATAATTGAGCGGTAAGTTTCCCGCACGAAAATGATCACAATCGAAAGGATCAGCGTCAAGGCAATACCAACCTGAAGTCCCTGTGTTTTGATAACTTCACGGTATAATGGATAGGCAACCGGCTCGATAACTGTAAACAATGGTGTTTCCCGAATCAGCGATAAGCGCATGTTATCGGCACTCTGAAGCGCCTGATAATATAGACCGGATAAGAAGCTTGAATTACGGGTCAACTTACTCTCTTTCAGTTTGGCCTGTGCTACCACAACCTGCTGATTCTGGTCCATGTACTGAGCCAGTTGGTTCTCAGTCCCTGTTATGATTTTGGCTAGTGAGTCGGCTCGTTGTTCGAGCATCTCATACATCTCCCGGGTTTTCTTGGTTTGCTTCTTCTGATAGTCTTCCTCAATGGTTTTCAAGTGCGTGTTCAAGAAGGTAGCTGTCAGCTTTTCGTCTTCCATGAAGCACTCCAATTGCATGAATGAGGATTTACGCTCAGGCTGTTTAATCGCCATTTCACCTTCGATCCGTCCACAGATACCAGCCATCACGATCTGTTCCATTTTCGTGTACTGATCTGGCGTTTTGGCTTTCTTAAAATAAAAAGCTCGTAAGGAGTCATTATCCTCCCACTCTTTATCGCGGATGCCACTATGACGGATGTAGTAGTTAACCAGCAGCGTGTCTTTGCCATTGATCGTATCCGTTTTCATCAGGGTCTTTTCCAGCACAGGCCGAGATGTAGCGTAAATCAGGAAGTTGTCGCCCACGAAGATATTGGCATCAGGAGCTCCTGACGATAAGCCAAACGCACTGGCCAACTGTCCTAAATCGCCACCAAAACTACTGCTGGATGAGCCGCCACCGAGGTTAAACATAATGCTGCCCGTATAAACGATCCGGGGTTTGTGCATCATGTCGTAGATAAAGCCGGAAATGCCGCCAATAGCAACCAGAATAACAAGCAGTTTCCAGTTACGATAAAAAACGTTCTTTACGGCCAACACCCGTAAAACGACCGATTTAGGTGAAATTTCATCGGGAGGCAACGGGCGACTCACGATGACGTTTGGATCTGTATTTGTTTTATTTGTAGGGTTCATACGTAGACTCCTGACTTAGTTTCCGACCCGGGATAAGGCAATAATCAACCCAATGACACTAAGTAATGATGAAATGGTACCGGCGGTTGAACTGAGTATCTGCTGCGGGGTTAGTGGCGTTGCCGTCCGTTTTGGAACTACAATTTCCGCGCCGGGCTCCACTCGTGGATAAACATTAAAGAACATAAATTTCCGGGTACGATCAACCGAGCCGTTGGCATACACGACGAACGATTTCCGGCGCTGCGATTTTGAGGTGAATCCACCTGTTTGCGAAATGTAATCCTGGAATGTCTGTCCGGCACGGTATTTAACCGTATTGGGCAATTGTACTTCGCCCTGGATTCGCACGGTTTCAAGCAGTTTCGGAATGCGAAGGGTATCTCCTTCCTGAACCAGAATATCTTCGCTTGAGCCAGGCTTCGCCAGAATTTTCTTTAGATTGATACCAATTGACTCCGAAGAAGTTGGGGATTGTACTTCCGTTTCAACAACCGTTTTAGAAGCATTATCACCTACTTCCTGGATGGCGCGTTGCTTCCGCTGAAGCTCATCTGAGCTAAGCCGCACAGGGCGAACCAGCGTGGCTCCTTCAACATAGGCTTGTGGGGTTAAACCACCTGATTGAAACACCAGATCCGAAATTTTCATGTCTTTGCTGCGAATTGCATACGGGCCAGGCATAATTACCTCACCGACAACAGCCGCATAGGTTTGTTCGAGGTAATTGGGCGAACGGCGCACGATGATCTGATCGAAAGGTTCAAGAACGAAGTTCCGGTTCGCATCGTTGGACAGGGTCAGATCCCGGTTGACATTGAATCGGTAGATATCGGCAATCTGAGCCGTTGGGGATTTCGGATCAACGTCTTTTTTACGCCGTACTACCTCCACAACCGAGTAAGCGGCCGACTCCTTCAGACCACCCGTTTTGACCAGCACATCGTTCAATGTCATATTGGCCATGTAAGGCATGCCGGGGTCAGGTTTGTTCAATTCACCGATGGCCGATATGGTAGCTTGCTGAGCCAGTTCGAAGCGTGAAGGAACGATGACCTGATCTTCGCGCTGAAGCGGGATATCAGGATCAGTGCCTGCCAGGATATTTGCCAGATTTATCGACAGGTTTTCAACCGCTAAATCTTCGCGGGTACGTACAATATTCACTCGACCTGTAAAGGCATCACCGCGTATTCCTTCAGCTGATTTGATAAGATCTTTCAGTGTTTTGTTGTTATCGAGCGAGTATTCTCCAGGGCGGAAAACAGCTCCTTCAATCGTGATCTTGTTTTCAAAACGGTTCAGAACCCGTTCGACCGACACAACATCACCATCCTGCATAACAAACGTCTTGAATTCTGGGGCTGTAACGTCGGTTACTTTCAGTTCTCGGTCGGTTACCCGTGTAACTTTTAAGCGGCCTTTATAGGCATTGGCTGTAAAATCACCCGCATAGAAAAGCAGTCTGTCGAGTGTTTCGCCGGGTAGCATTTCAAAAATGTTGGATCGTTTAACAGCTCCACCAATTTCAATCCGTTCAATGAATGTAGTGAAGCGAATATTGTCATTATCCTGCAAACGGAGGTCGTTTTGCTGAATACCATTCAGCAGGTAATCGTATAGATCGAGCGTGGCCACAATGCGGTTATTGCGGATGAGTTGAACCTTCCGATACGAGCCAATATCATTGGGCCCACCGGCCTGATAGATAGCGTTCATGACCGTCGACAGACCCGACATGGTATAAGTGCCTGGGCGAACGGCATCGCCGGTAACGGTGACCCGAATGCTGCGAATAGACCCAAGCGATACTTCCAGGAATGTATTCTGTGCCCCATAGGATGAATTCCGAAGCCCTACAAACTTCGTTGCCATCCGGCTAATCAGCCGTTCTTTCGCTTTCTCGACTGATAGGCCGGAGACGAAAATAGGGCCAATACCCGTCTGTTGCGCGATGTAAACAAATCCTTCGGGGGATACTTTCTGGGAGTAATCGCCTTCTGAATAGCCGTACATCCGGATATTTAATTCATCGCCAGGGCCGACAATATAGTTGCGGGGTGTGGCGATATTGATATTGGGTTGGAAGGTTGCCGCCATCGCTGGATCGTTGAACAGCGAGTATCCAAACAGTTTCTGCCGACGCTCTTCCTGTTCACGGCGCTGCGCTTGTTTTATACGCTCTTCGGCAAGTTCTTCATCGGTTGCAGGGGCACTTTCCGAATTGGTGTCCTGTTTGTCGAACTGCTGATTGCCATTAGTACCATTAGGTGTGTTCGTTGTGTTCCCATTATTACCCGTACGGGATTGTTGGGCAGGGGTAGGATTACCTGTTCGGCCATTGGTTGCGTTTTGCCCCCGCTGGTTGAGTTGTTGCTGAACATTTGCTGGTAGGTTAGCCGGATTCACTCCCGATGGAAGCGCTGTCCCTCTGCCAGGAGCTGCTGGGTTAGCAGAACTTGGTGCAGCGGGGGCCGCTCCTGGTGAAGGGGCCACTTGAGCCTGAGTTGTCAATCCCACTAAGAGAACCAGCAAACCAGTAAAAAAGATAGTCAATTGACGGGGTAAACGGCTGGCGCCGAAAAGAAAAAAATTCAGTGGGAACACGTGAATAATTCTTGAATTTTGCATATTTTTAAGAAGTCGAACAAATTGCAAGCAACGCCGACTAAGACCAGTAGTTAACGAACAATTTATTCGTGTAGTACGCAGGATAGTTTAGCTGGCAAAGTAAGCGAACTTTTGTTGGATTTTAAACAGTTTCCTTTTGAATGGTAAGTTTTATACCTCTTGCTATACATGGTATAATTTTTCCGATGTACTGGAAGAGCGATACAAAACTACTACTTTTTTAGTTAATCCATTAACCTAACATGGCAGAATCTCTGAACCAGCCGGTTCAATACAATGAAGACAGCATCCGCTCGCTGGATTGGCGTGAGCACATTCGCCTGCGACCAGGCATGTATATTGGTAAATTAGGCGACGGATCGGCTGCCGACGATGGCATCTACGTTCTCCTGAAAGAAACGATTGATAACTGCATTGACGAACACGTAATGGGCTTCGGTAAAACGATCGAGGTACGGGTAACCGATCATCGGGTAGAAGTACGCGACTTCGGCCGGGGTATTCCCCTCGGAAAAGTGGTCGAGGTAGTGTCGAAGATCAATACCGGGGGTAAATACGACTCTGGGGCGTTTCAGAAATCGGTAGGACTCAATGGAGTAGGTACTAAAGCCGTGAATGCCTTGTCCACCTATTTCCGGGTGCAGTCGTTCCGCGAAGGCCGAACCGTATGGGCGGAATTTGAACGTGGCGAGCTAAAACAACAGGGTGAGGAAGTTTCGTCTGAGCGTAATGGTACGCTGATATGCTTTGAACCCGATGATACTGTCTTCAAGCATTTTCACTATATCCCGCAGTTTCTGGAAAATATGATCTGGAACTACTGCTACCTGAATGCGGGTCTGACCATCGTTTTCAACAAGCAGAAATATATTTCTCAGAACGGCCTTCTCGATCTGCTTCGGAATAAAACCGATGAAGATTCCCTGCGCTATCCGATTATACATCTCAAGGGGCATGATATCGAAATCGCACTTACTCACGGCAATCAATATGGCGAAGAGTATTACTCTTTTGTTAACGGACAGAATACGACCCAGCATGGTACGCACCTCAATTCCCTGAAAGAAGCTGTCGTTGAAACGATCCGTAAACATTACGACAAAAACTACGAAACCACTGATATTAGGGCTAGTATCATAGCCGCTATCAGTATTCGGGTTCAGGAGCCCGTGTTTGAGTCACAGACGAAGACCAAGTTAGGGTCGGTCAACATGTCACCTGAGCCAAATGCCCAATCGGTTCGTTCATTTGTAAGCGATTTTGTGAAAGAACGCCTGGACGATTACCTCCATATTAACCCATCGGTACGCGATGCACTCAAAAAGCGAATCGAACAGTCGGAACGGGAACGCAAGGAACTCGCTGGTATCAAGAAACTGGCCAATGATCGTGCCAAAAAGGCAAGTTTGCACAACAAAAAACTGCGCGATTGTCGAAACCACCTGTCCGACCCGAAAGCGGAAGATCGCTATCAGACTACTCTGTTCATCACGGAGGGCGACTCGGCCAGTGGGTCTATCACAAAATCGCGGAATGTGCAGGCTCAGGCTGTTTTTAGTTTACGGGGTAAGCCATTGAACTGCTTCGGTTTAACCAAGAAAGTGGTATACGAAAATGAGGAGTTTAACCTGCTTCAGCACGCACTGGATATAGAAGATGGCCTGGAAGGGCTGCGGTATAATCGTATTGTGATTGCTACCGACGCTGATGTCGATGGCATGCACATTCGACTATTAATGCTGACCTTCTTCCTCCAGTTCTTTCCTGA
Source organism: Spirosoma aerolatum (assembly GCF_002056795.1). Taxonomy (NCBI): domain Bacteria; kingdom Pseudomonadati; phylum Bacteroidota; class Cytophagia; order Cytophagales; family Cytophagaceae; genus Spirosoma; species Spirosoma aerolatum. Next base: position 3,225,676 of record NZ_CP020104.1, read on the forward strand.
TCTGGTCCGAAATGGACACCTCTATATATTAGAGACGCCCTTGTTTCGGGTTCGGAATCCGAAAAACCATAAGGAGACAACTTACTGCTATTCGGACGAGGAAAAGCAAAAAGCTATTGACAAGCTGACTAAGGGAGGCAAAAAGGTCGAAATTACCCGATTTAAGGGCCTGGGGGAGATATCGCCAGAGGAGTTTGGGTTATTCATCGGCGAAAATATGCGGTTAGAGCCTGTTATTATGGAAAAAGAAACATCCATTCCCAAACTGCTCAGCTACTTCATGGGTAAGAATACCCCCGAACGGCAGCGGTTCATCATCGATAACCTGCGTATTGAAAAAGATGTTGAAGAAGCTGCCTTGGTTGCCTAGGTTAGTTTGATAAAAGCAACCGTTAATCAGTAAATTGTAAGCCATCCCACATTTGGGAGACTCTGTATTTAGTACCTCCTTACTCCGCTTTGAGCATTGCCTACGCGCCAGAGCCAGTAAGGAGGTCTTTTTTTGTTCATAGTCTATGTGATACCTATAACGGCAGGTAGGCTATGGACTTACAAATAGTCGACAGACGCCTATCGAAAGAAGCTATACACGATGCAAACCTGACACTATGCTTGCTCTACCAATAACTTAAAATCTCAGCGTCATTATTAATTAATATACTTGTTATATATGATTTACTTAGCATGTAATATAAAAATAAAATAATGAAATAATACAATTATTCGGTTTTAATTCTGTTTGATGGATTCTTGGTAATGTCCTATTGGTATATAGATATTGATAATAGTAGCTGCACAGATATAATTCTTTTCTTGATTTTTTATTTTTGATTCAATAAAAAATATCAAAATATTATATCGTATAAAATTCTGTGTTAACTATTATTTTCGTTAATACTTAAGTATGGCAATTCGTTGCTGTATCGAATAAGTGCAAGTGCTTATGTGTGGAAAATTTTAATATATATTAAACTATATTCAATTTGTCCAATTAACTTTGGAATTAATATCTATTTAATCTTCAAACTATGCTTAGATCTTTATTAAGTATCTTGTTATTCATTGTAACAAGTAGTTACCTGTATGCTCAGACAACAGTCCGAGGTACGATAACTTCGTCACAGGATGGAAGTGCGCTACCAGGAGTTAGTGTAGTGGTTAAAGGCACCTCAGTCGGAACCATCACGGATAAAGAGGGGAAATTCTCAGTTAACGTCCCTCAAAAATCCTCTACGCTCGTTGTAAGCTTTATTGGCTTTACAACGCAGGAAGTTGAGGTAGCCAACAAAACAAACGTCACGATCTCGCTGGTAGAGGAAGGCCGGTACCTGAATGAAGTCATGGTAGTGGGTTACGGAACGGTAAACAAAGAAACGCACGTTGGTGCGTCCAGCCAGATTAACGCCAATGCCATTGCCAATCGCCAGAATTCCAACGCATTGAACTCCGTAATTGGAGCGGCTCCAGGTGTTCAGGCTACTCAGTCGGGAGGGGCACCTGGCTCAGCGCCATCCATTCGGGTGCGGGGCTTTGGCTCGATCTCAACATCCAACGAAGCGTTGTATGTTGTTGACGGTGTACCTTATAATCTGAGTACGTCGAACATCAATCCAGATGACATTGAGTCGATTAGCATACTGAAAGACGCTTCGACTACAGCTATTTACGGATCGCGGGGGCCAACGGGGTTGTGATGATTACCACGAAGAAAGGTAAAAATAATCGTAGTAATTTAACCTTTAATGCATCGGTTGGTGGTATTTCACGGGGATTGCCTGAGTACGAAACCGTTTCTGCTCAGGAATACTATCCATTAATGTGGGAAGTTTACCGCAATTCGCTTCAATACGGCTCTTTGAAAATTCCGCAGGATGTAGCCAGCAGTATAGCCTCAGGTATTACTACAACGTATAATGGTAGAAATTATACCGGTATTACGGATCAGTTGAAATATAATCCATTCAACGTGCCTGATAACCAGTTGGTCGATGTAAATGGAGCCCTTAATCCAGCTGCTCAATTACGATATCCAGAAGATTTGAGCTGGGTGAATGCCATACAGCAGGGAGGTAAAAGTCGCCAGAATTACAGCATTTCGTATGATGGCGGTACGGCTAAGTCAGACTATTTTGTTTCGGTAGGGTATACCAAAGAGCAGGGATATCTGTTAAAATCAGATTTTGAACGGTTTACGGGCCGTATCAATGTAAATACCCAGGCTACAAAATGGTTTAAAACCGGCTTTAACCTTACCGGAACGTATAGCAATGCGAACACCGATGTTGCCAGCGACGGAGGTACTTCATTTGTGAATCCGTTCTACATTTCTCGTTTTATTGCTCCTATCTACCCTGTTCATAAGCACGATCCAGCTACGGGGGCTTATATTCTGGATGAGAACGGTAATCAGATCTATGACATGGGCGATGTACGGCCCTACGCTAGTGGCCGACATGCCATATGGGAAAACCTGTTGAATAACCGAAAACAGGTTCGCGGTATTATCAGTGGTCGAACATACGCTTCGGTTAATCTATTCCCTGGCTTCAAAGCAACATCGAACGTTGGTCTGGATTTACAGGATACCCAGTTCCGTACGTTTGAAAACCCAATCGTTGGTGATGGCGCCCCAGCAGGCCGTGCCGGTAACAACTTTTACCGGACGACGGCAATAACCTTTAACCAATTGCTGGAATACGATAAATCGTTTGGTAAGCATAATCTGAACTTACTGGCTGGTCATGAGAATTACTCTTATAAATACAATTCATTTACGGGCTCTCGCTCGGGTGTTATTGTAGATGGCATCACGGAGCTGGTCAACTTCGCGTCGGTGCTGGGAGTTTCGTCTTTCGAGGACAACTACACGATCGAAAGCTTCTTTGGCAGAGCGAATTACGATTTTGACAAAAAGTATATTCTGAGCGCCACAATTCGGAGAGATGGTAATTCCAGATTCTATAAAGATGTTCGCTGGGCTACTTTTGGATCGGTTGGAGCCGCTTACAACCTGGAAAAGGAAAAATTCTTCCAGGTACCCTGGATTGACCTGTTGAAAGTTCGGGCTTCGTATGGTATCGTCGGTAACGAAAATTTGGGTGATGTCATAGGCTATTATCCTTATCAATCTTTATATACACTTGGCCGGAACAATAATGCTGAGCCAGGCTTTACCCAAGCTTCGCTACCGAATAATGCATTGACCTGGGAAACTGGTAAAAATTTCGATTTGGGGATTGATTTCAGTCTATTTAGAAGCCGTGTATCAGGTAGTGTAGAGTATTTTAACCGGGTTACAGACGGGCTGATTTTTAATGTGCCTCTGGCGTTGTCAAACGGTGGAACGTATAGTGATGGTGGCTTCAAAATTCCAAGTAACATTGGAAACCTGTATAACCGAGGGTTAGAGATCCAGTTGAATGGGGATGTTGTCAGAACGCCAGATTTCAAATACTCAGTTACCCTGAACTGGACAACTTATAAGAACCAGATCACGAAAATGCCGGATAACCAGCAACTGATTATAAGTGGTACGAAAGGGTACAGTGTAGGCCGTTCGATTTACGACTTTTACATGCGCGAGTTTTATGGCGTAGATGCTGAAACAGGTAATTCGCTGTACAGAACAAATATCCTGACGGCTAATGGTAAAGTCATTGGCGCTGATACCGTAACCACTGTTCTTTCGGAAGCCAATCTTCGCTATACAGGCTATTCATCCATACCTAAATTTTTTGGTTCGATGAACCATAACCTTTCATACAAAGGTCTGTCGCTGAGTGTTTTATTGACTTATCAGGTTGGTGGGAAAGTATATGATGGTGCTTATGCTTCCCTGATGCATGGTGGTACATATGGCACGGCTATGCACAAAGATGCGTTCCGGCGCTGGCAAAAGCAGGGGGATATTACAGACGTTCCCCGCCTTGATAATGGGAATATCACTAACCTGACTGGGCAAAGCACTCGCTACCTTACGGATGCCTCCTTCCTGCAGATTAACAACATTACCTTGAGTTACGCAATTCCCACCCTGTTGCTCAATAAGATCAGTGCTAAATCGGCTAGTGTTTATGTTTCTGGCGAAAACCTGGGCTTATTCTCCGCTCGGGTCGGCATGAACGTAACCGGTGCGTTCAACGGTACTGTCGATAATACTTACAACTTCAACCGGGTAATATCGGTCGGTGCGAGACTCGGCTTTTAACCTAAAAGACTTAAACGATTTTTTGACAATGAAGAAATACATCATAAAAGGAGTGTTGGGAATAGCTATCGCCTTCTCACTCTTCGGTTGTGAACAAGAGTTCCTGGAAACAACACCTACCAATCAGGTTTCGACAGCGGATGCGTTCACAACAACCAAAAATGCCTGGGCAGCCTTAAATGGTATCCACCGGATCATGTACTCCCAGATTTTTGGCGTTCAGGCGCAGGGAGGCCAGTCGGGTAATATGTTGTATATGGATATCATGGGCGAAGATTTGGTCTTTCCAAATGTGTCGAACTCCTGGCTCCGTGACGAATACAAGTGGATTACTCACAGAACCGCAACGAGTTCTATTGTGTACTACAATTATGAATTTTACTACGTAATTATCGGTAACGCCAACATGATTATCAATAATATTGATAATGCATCAGGAACGGAAGCCGATAAAAAAGCGATTAAAGCGGAAGCATTGACTTACCGGGCATGGGCCTATTTCCAAATGGTTCAATTATTTGGTGAGCGCTTTATAGCCGGTGCGGCTAACGATGGTCTGGGTGTGCCTTTAGTACTGGAGGCCAAAACAACGCCAACACCACGGGCAAAAGTGTCGGAAGTATACACGCAGATCAATAAAGACATCGATCAGGCAATCAGTCTGTTTACAGGCTATACGCGTACCAATAAGTCGCATTTCGATATAAGCGTTGCCAAAGGCATCAAAGCCCGGATTGCCCTTACACAACAGGACTATACTACGGCAGCACAAATGGCAAAAGAGGCCCGTACAGGATATTCGCTTATGTCGAACTCGCAGTACCTGGAAGGCTTCAATGACTATACCAACCCTGAGTGGATGTGGGCTTCCCGGATTGTGGCAGATCAAACGAACTATTTCTATTCGTTCTTCGCCTACATGTCGATAAATTATAGCTCGACTGCCATTCGCTCTACCCCGAAAGTGATGTTTTCGGCGCTGTACAGCAAAATCAGAGCGACTGACGTCCGTAAAAAACTATGGGATTCGACAGGAACGAATACCGCTGAATTCCCATTACCGGCATCAACCTTCCAGCGCTATAAATACCTGCATAAGAAGTTTAAAGTGGCCGATCCATCCCTGAGCATTGGTGATGTGCCATACATGCGGGCTGCTGAAATGTATCTTGTTGAGGCAGAGGCCCTTGCTCGGCAGGGTAAAGATGCAGAAGCAGCGACTGTATTGTATACATTAGCGGTTAACCGTGATCCAAAATATACGAAGTCGACGTTAACCGGAACTGCCTTGATCGACGAAATTATGACGCAGCGACGAATTGAACTTTGGGGAGAGGGTTTCCGATTCTACGATTTAAAACGAACGAATTCGCCATTGAATCGGAATGGAGGAAACCACAACGCTTCGTATACAAACGGGGTATTCGATGTTCCTGCCAACGATAAGCGATGGCAATTCCTGATTCCGCAGGATGAAATCAACAATACGAACGGGGTAGTCGTACAGAACCCTCAATAAGCTTCATTCCTTGAGTAAGAGTAACGCGCCTGGCTGAAATTTCGGTCAGGCGCGTTGCTATTTCAGGGTGAACTATAGCTAAGATTCCGGGACGTTCAAGCTTTTGGGGGTAAGGATTTTGCAGATTCTGGTCTTTTCACGAATGAAAATTGGCAGGAGGCAACCCGTAATGTACTTTTGTGAATTAAGCATGGCCATAATGACTTTAGAATCCCTTCGTAACCAAATCGACTCTCTCGACGATCAACTTCTGATGCTCCTTAATCAGCGTATGGAACTGGTTCGTCAGGTAGGCGAATTAAAACGTTCAACCAACGCCGTTATCTACCGGCCTGAACGCGAAAAACAGATTATCGATCGACTGCACGAGCAGAACAATGGATTGTTGAATCGCCCGGCTATTGAAGCCATATTCCTGGAAATTTTTGCCGTTTCGCGAAATCTGGAATTACCCGAACGAGTGGCTTATTTAGGCCCGGAGGGGAGTTTTACCCATCAGGCTGCTGAAAGCCGTTTTGGCGCGATGAGTACCTATCTGGCTCTGCCCAATATTCGGTCGGTATTTGAAAGTGTCGAAACGGGGCGGGTTCGGTTTGGCGTTGTGCCCATCGAAAACAATCAGGAGGGCGTTGTAGAAGAGGCCATTGATTTGTTGCTGGAAAAAGACCTGCGGATTGCTGCCGAGATTCAGATTCCCGTTCATTTTACGTTTGCCACAAAGGCCGAGAATTTGGCTGATATTACCCATATTTACTCGAAAGATATTGCCTTCGGTCAATGCAGTCGATTCCTGCATGACTATTTTGACGGGCTTAGTCCTGAGCTAGTTCCTGTCGAATCAACTTCAAAGGCGGCTAAACTGGCTTCCCAACATCCGAATGCGGCAGCTGTTTGTTCGGGCATTGCGGCAAAGTTGTTTGATGTGCCGATCCTGTTCGACAATATTGAAAACAGCGATCTGAACCGAACCCGATTCCTCATCCTGGCGAAAGATTTTGTCAATCAGCCAAGTGGGCACGATAAAACGACCCTGATTGCAAAACTACAAAACACCGATTCACCTGGCGTACTGGCCGAATTTCTACAGGAGTTTAATGCTCGTCGGATCAATCTGACAAAAATTGAAAGCCGTCCCCTGCGTGAAGGTGCTACGTTCCGCTACTGGTTTTTGCTGGAATGCGAAGGGCACGCCAACGATCCCGATTTACAGGAAATTCTGAACCACCATGCGGCCGAAGTCAAATGGCTGGGTAGCTATGTACGGGTCGCTTAGTTATTGTCATTGATAGTCATTTTTTTATGGCTGGTCGTTCATACGTATTGTACCAGTGATATGACGAGGAATGACACAGAATGGCCAGCCATGACAATTTAATGACGAATATACCTATTTCCACCAGCAAGAAATCCCGGTTGGAAGTTGTAACTTTTTCGATCTGAAATCGCTTATAACGGCATGGAATCGAACGATAAAACAGAACGAATAGTCGAAGCCCGAATGAAACTCAAACGTCGTTTTGAGGAAAAAATGGCACAGACCCCCTCCATGACCGACGAAAGGCCAAGAGGCTCAGGCCCAGCCAATCGGCATGGGATGCCAACGGTTCCGGTAGGGCAGACCGTCACCACCAAATGGCCAGTGCTGGATTTGGGTTACCAGCCTAATATTCCGCTTGATAAATGGCAGTTAGCAATAGATGGCGAAGTGAACCATCCGGTTCGGCTCAAATGGGAAGATTTTCTGGCTTTACCGCAGGTAGAAGATACAAGTGATTTTCATTGCGTAACCACCTGGTCGCGGCTGGATATTCCGTGGGTGGGGGTTCGGTTTATGGATTTAGCCGCGCTGGTTGACCCCAAAGGAACAGCCACGCATGTGATGTGTTACGGCTACGATGGGTACTCGACCAATGTATCGCTCGAAGAAGCTCTTAAGCCCGATGTGCTGCTGGTGCATACCGCCGATGGCCAACCGTTACCACGTGAACATGGTGGGCCGCTGCGGATGATTACTCCCCAACTATATGCCTGGAAAGGAGCGAAGTGGATTAAACGAATTGAGTTTTTATCGAAAAACCAGCTCGGATTCTGGGAAGAACGTGGCTATTCGAATACGGCCTACCCCTGGCGAAACGACCGCTATTCGTGAAATAAAAATTGAGCAAAACAAAACTCCCCGAAAATGGAAAACTTTCGGGGAGTTTTGTTTTGCTACGGCTGAAGTCGATTGCGAGCTGTTTCTCTTAAATCATTAACAGTCGCCAGATGCCGGAAATGAGCAATAAAAGGATTGCTGTCGGTGTCAGAACCTTCCAGCACAGGAACATCATCTGATCGACCCGGACGCGGGGGAATGTCCACCTTACCCACATCTGAATCAGGACGGCGAAAAAGGCTTTCGAGAGCAGCCAGAAGCCGCCTGTAATATGCCCCCACACAGTGCCCGGTGTGCCACTTGTCCAGTCGGCCAGCCGAAGCGGGCCGAGGTTAGGAAATGGCGTATTCCAGCTTCCCAGAAACAGAACGGCACCCAGAAACGATACCAGCAACATCATGGCGTATTCGGACAGGTATAACAGCGCAAACCGCATTCCGGAATATTCCGTATGAAATCCGGCAACGATTTCTGATTCCCCTTCGGGCAGGTCGAACGGAGCCCGATTACTTTCGGCCAGCGTACAGATGAAAAAGATGATGTACGCAAAGAACAGAAACGGATTCCGAAGGATGTTCCAGTTAAAAATACCCCCCCAGGTCGATACGTCGATGCCTAACGCTTTTAACCCAAACAGATAGTTAGTCTCGTGTCCAAAAATTCCCTGCTGAAAACTGATATCCTGTAAATTCAATGTCTGACCAATCATAACGACACAAAGTATGGTCAGCCCGAGCGGGATTTCATAGGAAATAATCTGCGCTACGGACCGCATGGCCCCAAACAAAGAGTACTTGTTGTTAGACCCCCAGCCTGCCATCAGGATACCTACCACATCGAACGAGACAATAGCCATCAGGTAAAAGACTCCAACATCGGCTTTCGAACCCTGTAAGTCAGGCGTAAGCGGTAGCACCGCAAAGCCCGCAAAGACCGATGCAAAAATGATAGAGGGAGCCAACAGAAATAACCGACGATCGGCAGCCGTAGGTACAATATCTTCTTTCTGAAGGAGTTTAAGCAGATCGGCAAAGAGTTGTAGCAGTCCCCATTTCCCGGTTTCCATAGGGCCAAGCCGGTCCTGCATAAAGGCCGATATCTTCCGTTCGGTATAAACCCCAACGACAACAAAGCCGGAAGCCATGGCCAGAAAAATAGGGAGAGCAATCATTCAATCATTAGGTTAAAACTCGGCTGTTTTGGGGGCTCTGGGGAAGGGAATGACATCGCGGATGTTGCCCATGCCTGTAACGAACAGAACCAGACGTTCGAAACCGAGTCCAAAACCAGCGTGGGGAGCGGTGCCGAATCGACGGGTATCCAGATACCACCAGATGGCTTCGGGATCGATTCCTACCTCCTGCATTCGGGCAACCAGTTTATCCAGATCCTCTTCCCGTTGTGAACCCCCAATGATTTCGCCAATGCCGGGGAACAGGACGTCCATAGCCCGAACAGTAGGGCCAAAGACCTCCCCACGGGCGTTGGTAGCGGGTTTGCTATCCTGTTTCATATAGAACGCCTTAATGGCACGCGGGTAATTGGTCAGAATGACGGGTTTCTTGAAATGCTTTTCAACCAGGTATCGCTCATGTTCCGACTGAAGATCAATCCCCCATTTTACCTCAAACTGGAACTGACCTTTCTTGGCGGGTTTCGAATTCATCAGAATATCGACCGCTTCGGTATAGGTGAGCCGCACAAACTCGTTGTTGATCACAAACTGGAGCTTTTCAAGTAAGCCCAGCTCACTCTGCTCTTCTTTCTTTTTGGTTTTTTCCTCCTCCTTGAGTCGGTTGTCCAGAAAAGCCAGATCATCGGCACAGTGCTGAAGGGCATATCGGATAACGGTTTTGACGAAATCCTCTGCCAGATTCATGTTATCTTCCAGTTCATAAAACGCCATTTCGGGTTCGATCATCCAGAACTCAGCGAGGTGGCGGGTCGTATTGGAGTTTTCAGCACGGAATGTAGGCCCGAAGGTGTAAATTTTGCCCAGTGCCATAGCGCCCAATTCGCCTTCCAACTGCCCTGATACGGTCAGGTTTGTTTCGCGGCCAAAGAAGTCCTGGCTATAATCAACTTTGCCGTCTTCAGTCAGCGGAGGTTTGATTGCATCCAGCGTGGTTACACGAAACATTTCACCAGCCCCTTCGGCATCCGAAGCGGTAATGATAGGGGTATTGAGGTAGTAAAAACCGTTGTCGTTGAAGTATTTATGAATAGCAAAAGCCAATGCATGCCGAATGCGCAGAATGGCACTGAACGTATTGGTTCGGGGGCGCAGATGGGCAATTTCACGTAAGAACTCCAGCGAGTGCCGTTTGGGTTGAAGCGGATACTTTTCAGGATCAGCCGTACCGTAAATGACAACATCGGCAATTTTAACTTCTATCGCCTGTCCCGATCCCTGTGACTCCACAATCTGCCCCGTGATGGCCAGGCAGGAACCAGTCGTAATGAGTTTGAGCGTGTCTTCGGGAAGCTGGCCAGCCTCGGCTACTGCCTGAATGTTCTGTATGGTAGAGCCATCGTTAAGAGCGATGAAAACGGCGTTTTTACTTTCACGTTTTGTACGAACCCAGCCCTTTACGGTCACGGTAGTGCCAACGGGCGAATCCACGCGGGACGAATCCACGCCAGAAGAAGCTTTCAATAACTGCTTTATCGGTAAGTAACTCATACTAAAATGGGGACCCTGTAATGGTTGTGGTCGCAAAAGTACGGATTGTCGGTTGAATAGCCCATAAACAATTTTAATCCGTAAAATCACAAGAGTGTAGGTCAGGGGCGATTGCGGCCTTATTTTTGTACTGTTTGAGACAACAGACCCCACATACTTGTGACACCATGCCGATAACCTTGTATATCGTTCGCCACGCAAAAGCAGAAGACCGGGCCATGTTTATGGCTGATCATGACCGAGAGCTTACCCCCGATGGAATCATTGCAGCCGCCAGAATGGGCCGTTACCTTCATGAAAAATCTGTATTGCCAGATGTGATTATCAGCAGTACAGCCCCTCGTGCTAAAGACACCGCAAAAGTAATTGCCGAACAAACTGGATTTGATACCGCCCGAATCGAGCTAAATCAGTTTCTGTATGAAGGTGGTCCTAAGGCCTATCTGGCCGCATTGAATCTGTTGCCCACTACCGTCCAGACGGCCATGATCGTGGGACATAATCCCGATGTATCGTACCTCGGCGAATTCCTGACGCACAAAGATATTGGTTCCATGAGTAAAGGCGCTGTGGTGGCTATTACATTCGGAAACCTGAACTGGGCTGAAATCTCAGGCCGAACCGGAAGCCTGGAATTTCAAATTGGCCCCAAGCAATTGCCAACTAATGAATAATGTAAAATATATAATGAATAATGGTGGCTGAAGGGCTAATCTTGACTCATATAATAAACGTCATTGTCTATTTTCTTGATTAATGAATCGCAATCGTCGGATATTCGTAATTGTTTTTATTGCATTCACAACCCTTGTGATCTTGTTTACCATTGATATGGCCCGTCGCACAACGGCCCCCTGGAATAAGCGTCGGGAGGTTGAACGGGCTTTGCCACCCAAGGATGGTACTGTTGCCGATACCATGGCGACAGATACGCTTCTTAACCCCTGATTTGCTATGCTCAAACTGAGTGCTGTCCATCACATTGCCATTATCTGTTCCGACTATGAACGGTCGAAGCAGTTTTATACGGAGATACTGGGGTTTACGATACTTGGCGAATATCATAGGGCTGAACGACAGTCGTATAAACTGGATCTGGCGTTGAATGGCAGCTACCTGATTGAGCTTTTCTCGTTTCCTGAACCACCCAAACGGCCGTCCAGACCCGAAGCTGCCGGGCTGCGTCATCTCGCCTTTGCCGTGACTGATCTGGATGCTGCTATTCAACATCTGAACGAACAGGGAGTAGCAACGGAACCCATTCGCGTAGACGAACATACGGGGCGCCGGTTCACCTTCTTTGCCGACCCGGATGCACTACCGCTGGAGTTGTATGAACTGTAGAGACGCAAGTATGCGTCTCCTGACCAGATGGTTCGTTTAATCAGAAACGTTATGGCTGACGCGTATGATACGCCAGGCATGGCGTCTCTACATGAGTACTTGCGTTAATACCTCAACCAGGGCGTCAACGTCATTACTATCATTGTATACATGCGGAGCAATGCGTAAGACGCGGGCACGGGCCGAAACGGAAACATTCTTTTTTAAAAGCGCTTGTTGAACGGTCATAGGATCGGTCTGTTCGGGGAGCCATAGCCCTACCAGATGATGACTACGACCTGTGGTATCGCTCTCAGGTTCGATCCGGCATCCTGATTTTTCAAGAATAGGCCAGGCATCGGCCAGTAAGGTCTTTGTGTAAGCCTGAATACGGGCAGGCTGCCAGTCGATCAATTGGGTTAAGGCAGACTCAAGCATGGGCATTTGCAGGAAATGCGTATGCTCACCAACGTTATACCGATAGGCTTTGGGCCTGTACACCGGCTGATAGTCCATGAGTTTATGAAACTGGTTGCTATCGAGCCGATTCATCCAGCCCTCTTCCAGCGGAATCCCCTCATCGAACGCTGGCCCAAAATAGGCTAGACCCATTGAGTAAGGCCCCATCAGCCACTTGTAACCCGCACAAACAACCGCGTCGGGTTGAATAGCTTCCAGATCGAAAGGGAGCGCGCCAATCGCCTGAGTTCCGTCAATCACCACCCAGGCACCTACGTCTCTGGCTCGCTTACTGATCGCTTTCAGGTCGAATTGGATACCATACATCCAATGAACGGGAGGCACAACTACCATCGCTGTATTGGCATCAATGGCATCCAGTAGCCGCTGATTCCAAAGCTCGCCTTTCGGGAATTCAGCAGGCATAGCTACGGTCACGACTGTTAAACCGAGTTCGGTAATTACACGATCCCAGGCATAGACATCACTCGGAAATTCATCGCAGATCATCACAATTTTTTGGCCGGCCCGGATGCCTGATTTTCGATGGAGGTTACGAGCTACTACGCCCATGCCGTATGAGACAGAGGGAACTATGGCGATGCGTTCGGGGTCGGGATTATTGATCAATTCGGAAAAGAGAGCCCGTACCCGAACGGCACCCGTAAAAAAATCGTCGGGTTGTAAGCCAAACGGATTGGCCTGTTGAGAAAGAGCCGTATGACCCGCCTGCTCAACGGTCCGACTGAATGGAGCACGGGTTGCACAATTCAGGTAGTGAATAGGTTGTGGTAAGCTAAACTGATGCTTTTGCGAGCGAAGAGGAGTTGTGTTGATGAACATAAAAAAAACTGCTAAAAAAAATTGGCACGGGGTTTGTAAAGGCATGATTGAAACCTAAAACCTACCCCGTAAAATGACTACATTACTAGGCATTGGCTCCCGTGTTCGTCACGAAGAATTTGGCGATGGCGTTGTCATCAACCTAAAAGCCAATGGCTATACAATTACGTTTATCGAGCATGGTGTGAAGGTAATCAAATTCGACACACCGCTCAGTATCCTTGAAGCGTTGGAACCCGATGGTGACCTGGTTAGTCTGTTCGATGTTGAACAGTCACTCACTCGGGTTCTTCAGCGCTGGGTCGATCAGACAGAAATTGTCCCACTCGGCGATAAATGGAAAGGTGGTAAACTTATCCTGAAACCCGGCCGGGTCGATCTGGCACAAAAAGAAATGCCTATCGATGCATTCTTCCATAAAATCGTGATGGTTCGTGACCGTCTTCGGGTACTCGAACAGCGGGTAAATGCCAGTGCGCTCGATGACGAAGAAAAGATCAATATTCAACAATATATCACCCGGATTTACGGCAGTCTGACTTCGTTTAACTTATTGTTTAAGAATCAGAATCAGCAATTCGTGGGTGAAAAGTCATTGGCTGATGCGTAATGATAGCGCTCGGTCAAAACACAACTATTTCATATAGTTTTGGGTTAGTTAGATTGGAGGCTCCCCGCTACTGTTTCAGTGGCGGGGACTTTTTTTAAAGAGCGAATGAGTGAAAGAGCGGAATGCTGCCGCATACCATTTTCATTCTTTCATTCTTTAATTCTTTCATTCTTTCGCTCTTTAAATCCTCTGGCTCTTGGATGATACTCCCGTAGGGTTTGCTGGAGATAATCGCGGTCAAGGTGTGTATAGATTTCAGTGGTGGTGATGGATTCGTGACCAAGCATTTGCTGAACAGCCCGTAGGTCGGCCCCGCCTTCGATCAGGTGAGTGGCAAAGGAGTGCCGAAAGGTGTGCGGACTGATTATTTTTTTGATCCCGGCTTCGGTAGCCAGTTTTTTTATGGTCGTAAACACCGAAATACGCGAAAGCTGTTTTCCACGCAAATTCAAAAATATAGTGTCCTCATCGCCTTTTTGCACATCCAACTGGCTACGTACGTGCTGTACATAGAGCCGCGTATAGTGCATGGCGTCGTCGCCGATGGGAACCAACCGAACTTTGTCGCCCTTGCCCAGCACCCGGATAAAGCCCGAATCGAAAAAGCAGTTGGTCAAACGTAGATTGAGTAATTCAGAAACCCGAAGCCCGGAACTGTAGAGGACTTCGAGCATCGCCCGGTCACGGGTGCCGCCCGGTGTTGAGAGGTCGATGGCGCTCAGAATGGCTTCGACTTCTGGGAAACTTAGGGTATCGGGTAGTTGACGACCCAGTTTAGGCCCTTTGAGCTGCTGAGTCGGGTCGTGCTGAATCAGGTTTTCGAGGAGCAGATATTTAAAGAAGGATTTTAATCCTGATAACATACGCCCCTGACTATGGGCGGATAAACCGAGTTCGCCCAGATACTTCAGGAAATTCATTAACTCTTTTTCCGTCACCTGCATGGGTGTACGTGCAGGATCGGTTAAAAGGATGTATTCGTACAGTTTCTCGGCGTCGTGCAAATACGCTTCCACCGAATTTTCGGCCAGCGATCGCTCCAGCTTGAGGTAGTTCTTAAAGGCGTTTATATAACTTTGCCACATAGGACGGTGAATGAATAATGGATAATGTTAAATGAATACTGGATATGCTAGTGTGCTGAGTTTGCCATCGATCATTATCCCTTTTACATTATCCATTACTCATTATCCATTATTCATTTAGTATGAAACAGATTCTTATTATTAACGGCCCGAACCTGAACCTGTTAGGTAAGCGCGAACCGACTATTTATGGTAATCGCTCGTTTGTCGATTACCTGGAAACCCTCGAACAGCAGTTTTCGGATGTGCAACTTCGCTATTTTCAGTCGAACCACGAAGGCGAACTGATCGATAAAATTCACGAACTTGGTTTCGATGTCGATGGCATTGTGATCAATGCTGGTGCATACACCCATACATCCATTGCTATTGCCGATGCGTTGTCGGCCGTTACAGCGCCAGCCATAGAGGTCCATATTTCGAATGTACATGCCCGTGAGTCGTTCCGCCACCACAGCTACCTGTCGGCTAAATGCAAAGGGGTTGTCGTAGGGCTGGGACTAATGGGGTATGAAATGGCTATACGCTATCTAATAAACAATGGATAATGAGCAATGGACAAAAAAGGCATCAATTTATTATCCATTGTTCATTTTACATTACTCATTAAGCAATGATCACCTTTTACCCAGGTCCGTCGAAAGTATACCCGCAAGTGGCCGATTATGCGGTCGAAGCGGTTCGTCAGGGAATTGTTAGCCTGAATCATCGAAGCACAGGCTTCATGGACATTGTAAAAGAAACCATTCGCCTGCTGCATGAAAAACTCGCTATCCCGGCCGATTACCATATTGCCCTGGTGTCGTCGGCAACGGAGTGCTGGGAAATTGTGGCCCAGTCACTAACCGGCGAAGCCAGCCTGCATCCGCATAGTGGTGCCTTCGGAAAAAAGTGGGCTGAGTATGCCTACCGGATAAAACCACCGACCCGCCTGAGTGATGCTGATGTACTGTGTATCGTTCAGAACGAAACCTCCAATGGCACCCAGGTGCCGATGGAAACGCTGGCCCAGTTCCGCCGTGATTTTACAGGGCTAATTGCTGTTGATGCGGTTTCGTCGATGGCGGGTATTGTGCTCGACTGGACATTGGCCGATGTTTGGTTTGCGTCGGTCCAGAAATGTTTTGGTTTACCCGCCGGACTGGCTGTTCTGACTTATTCGCCAAATGCGTTGAAACGGGCCGAAGAAATAGGGGAGAACAATCACTACAACAGTCTGCTGTTTATCCATGAGAATTTCTCGAAATTTCAGACCCCCTATACGCCAAACGGGTTAGGGATTTATCTGTTGATGCGGATCTTGCAGCAGATCGCCCCAATTGCCGAGGTCGCCAGCGTCACAAAACAACGTGCCGCTGCCTGGTATTCTTTTTTTGAGAACGAACTGGCTCAGTCGCCTTTTCAATTATTGAACCGGGATATATTGGTGCGGTCCGATACCGTCATTGCAGTACAAGGAAGTGATACGGACATAAAAGCTATTAAAATAGCTGCCCAACAGGCTGGTATTATGCTCGGTAATGGCTACGGTGACTGGAAGACATCAACCTTTCGGATCGCTAATTTTCCTGCTATTTCTACCGACGAAATTGAAACCTTGAAACAGTTTTTGCTGAATTACTGTAACGCGGACAGGATGTCCGCATTATGATCAATTCATTGTTGGTATATCATCCCAGCGGGGAAACGCTCACTACCATCTTGCCTATGCCTAATTTTAAAGAAATCGTTTCGGTCACACTGATTCTATTCTCGGTGATCGATATAATCGGCTCGCTGCCCGTAATTATCGATCTGCGCCGGAAATCGGGAAAGATCGAGTCGGAGCGGGCTACCCTGGCTTCGGGAGCTCTGATGATTGCTTTCCTGTTTGTAGGGGATCAACTGCTGGCTCTCTTCGGGGTCGATGTCGCTTCCTTTGCTGTGGCGGGTGCCCTGATCATTTTCCTGATTGGTCTGGAAATGATTCTGGGACGAACCATTTTTAAATCGGAAGTAGAGACGGGCGGAGCTACCCATATTGTTCCAATCGCTTTTCCTCTGATTGCCGGAGCCGGAACCCTAACCACACTCATTTCGCTCCGAGCCGCCTACCAGACTGTCAATATTATCATCGGTATCGTTCTGAATCTCCTGCTGATTTATGCCGTATTGCGATCGTCAGGATGGCTGGAAGATAGGTTGGGGGCTGGAGGACTAGCTGTGTTGCGGAAAATCTTCGGCATTATTCTATTAGCCATCGCGATTAAGCTGCTCAAAACGAATCTTATTTCTGATTTTTAAGACCAATAAGTCACTTAAACAGCTTTCACTTTAAAGCTTAAATCACGAAATAAGACAAAATGTTACGATAAATACAGGATTTTTAAAGGTAAAACGAACCAATTCTTAAAAATTCGTAGAAAGCCGGTAAGATTATAAAGTGATAAAAAAAATAGCCTAAATATGGCGAATTACTGTACCAAACGAATTATAATTATAATTTTTCCGCAAAAACCATAAAAAATATGGTTGAAGGGGTATATAGCATTTATTTTTTATTGTAAAGCCGCATTATATTTGCCAAAAGTATTGCACAAAACCCCTATTCAACTCAATCCACTTGTACATCATGGCAAAGGCGAAGTTAGAATACATTTGGCTCGATGGTTATAAGCCTACCCAAAGCTTGCGTTCAAAAACCAAAATTGAAGGCGATTTCTCTGGTAAACTGGAAGACTGCCCTATGTGGTCGTTTGATGGTTCGTCAACCGAACAGGCTCCAGGTGGCTCGTCCGACTGCTTGCTGAAACCCGTTTTCATCTGCCCTGATCCACAGCGTAAGAATGGCTACCTCGTGATGTGCGAAGTGCTGAATGCTGATGGTACCCCTCACGAGTCGAACGGCCGTGCCACGATTGAAGATGACGACAACGATTTCTGGTTCGGTTTCGAGCAGGAATACTTCCTGTGGGACATGAGCATCGATAAGCCGCTTGGGTTCCCAGCAGAAGGTTTCCCAAAACGCCCACAAGGCCCTTACTACTGCTCGGTTGGTGCTCAAAATGCGTATGGCCGTTATATCATCGAAGAACACCTCGACGCTTGCCTTGATGCCGGCCTGAACGTAGAAGGTATCAATGCTGAAGTTGCTACAGGTCAGTGGGAATTCCAGATTTTTGCCAAAGGTGCGAAAGAAGCTGGCGACCAGATCTGGGTTGCTCGCTACATTCTGGAGCGTATCGGTGAAAAATACGGTATTTCGATCAACTGGCATTGCAAACCCCTGGGCGCTACCGACTGGAACGGTTCGGGTATGCACGCTAACTTCTCGAACACCACGCTTCGTACGGCAGGTAGCAAGGAAGTATATGAAAAAATCTGTAGCGGATTCGGTAGCTCGCCTGAGGTGATCAAAGCCTGTATCGATGTATATGGCGCTGACAACCACCTGCGTTTGACCGGTAAGCACGAAACCCAGTCGATCGACCAATTCTCGTTTGGTGTATCGGACCGGGGTGCTTCGATTCGTATCCCTATCGCTACAGTAGAGCGTGGCTGGAAAGGCTGGCTGGAAGATCGTCGGCCAAACTCGGCGGCTGATCCTTACAAAGTAGCTGCTATCATTATCAAGACTGTTAAGGCGGCAGAAGCTGTAGAAGCATAAGCCATCCTGCATAGATTAACTCAGAAGCCCGACTGCGAAAGTAGCCGGGCTTTTTCTATGGGGCCTGGTACGTTGGGGAATTATGGAGGGCGAGTGGTTAATTGGCAATTAGGTAGTTAGTCGATCACAAATGCCAAATAATTTTCCTGGTTAATTAACTGGAAATTGGCACCAGGGTAGGTATCTATCCAGGAAGCAGGGGCTTTAACTGATTTGCGGGAAAACTTAAATTCAAAACCGGATAGTTGCCCGTTGGCTTCTTCTACGTAGTCAAGTTCGGCTCCAGTATACGTACGCCAGAAGTAAGTGTTGGCAAACTGACCTGTATAAGCATTTCGCTTACGACGCTCAATGACCAGGAAATTTTCCCACAAAGCACCTATATCCGTTCGTAGATCAAGGGGTTGGAAATTATCAATGACTACGTTTCGAATACCCAGATCATAGAAGTAAACCTTGTCCATCTTGCTGATTTCTTTCCGAAGGTTTCGACTAAAACCAGATAGCCGAAAGACAACAAATGCTTTTTCCAGTAGGTCGATGTACGTATTAACCGTGTCCTTACTCATGCCAAGTGTATTACCTATCTCATTCAAAGAGACTTCTGAGCCAACCTGAAAGGCTAGTAACTGGATCAGCTTTCGCAGTTTATCGGCGTGCCGAATAGAGGCCATTTCCAATATATCTTTATACAGATACGCTGAAGAAAGCTCACGTAAATAATGCACTTTGTCGGTGGCATTGGTAAACTGGAGCGTATCGGGGTAAGAACCAAAGCGCAAAAGTTCTTCCAGCCGTTGTTGTAACTGAAATGCGTTTTGCTCTTGTCGAAGTTCACCCAGTGAAATCGGGAAAAGTTCGTACGTCCAGGTTCGACCTGTCAAAGCTTCTTTTGTTTTGTTAGCCAATTCAAAAGACGAAGATCCGGTTGCAATGATCTTCAGATTGGGCAATGCATCATGTAGAATTTTCAGATTAATCCCTACATCTGGAATACGCTGGGCTTCGTCGACAAACAGCAGATCATACCCTTCCACAAGAAGTTTCATCTGGTTTAGATTCCGGCCTGACAAAACGGTTTGGTAAAGCAATTCATCCGCATTTACGCTTAAGGACCGATAAGGTAACGTACTGATTAATTCCCGTACTAAAGTAGTTTTTCCAACTTGCCGCGGGCCATATAGGATGATAATCTTATTCGATTCTAAAAGTTTTTTACGGATCGTATCACTTAATTGCCGTCTGATCATGCCTACCTGTACTTATTTTAATGCGAAATTAGTATTTGTATTAGCTAAATTAGTGCAAATTAAGCTAATAATTGTCCAGACAAATAAAAATAACACTTGTAACTGTTCAGAATTTGAAGAATAGTAGTTAGTCAGAATCCCGACTACGAAAGTGGTCGGGATTCTTTATTTCTATACAGGACCACTTATCAAGTTTGTTACATTCCCAATTAGCTTTTAGCTACCTTTAACTGTCAATGTTCCTGTATCTTAACGTGAAAGCTATGGAATCCAACGAGTACGATTTCGAAGAAAAATGGAAGCAGTTTGAGGAAACAGGTAAAGAAATTTCTGGTACGATTGGTGCCGTAGCAGGAGCCGTAGTTGGACTTTCAGTGCTCGGTCTGAGTGCCCCGGTCGTATACTTTTCGAAAAAAGCGGCTGGAAAAGAAACCACTGATGCGTTGCGAGAGACTGGCGCTAAGGTGCTGGAGAAAACAAAATGGATGAGTGAGTTCGGGCGATTTACGGGAAAGAAGTTCGGCCCTAAAATTTTGGGAACGATGCTTTTTGGGATTTCGGGATTGCTTTCGGGCGAGGAGTAGTACGGCTTACTTCCAGCTATTAAAGCTAAGGAATTGGCTCCTGAGTAAAGCTGACGCAAGAAATTACCGAATCCCTGTTCTGTAACTGGCAGATGGGGTGTATGTTTGGTTAATTTTTCAACCTAAAACCTCGAAACCGTCTCAATGTCCAATTTTCGCTTTAAAGCGCTTGAAATGGCCCAGAATCGTCAGGCGATGCTCGTAACAGCACCTACTGAGCGTGTCGGCGACTTTTTTGGCAGTTATACGTTTAATAATGAAGTTATGCGGTCGCTGCTGTCGCCCGAAGCATACCTGAAAGTTACTGAGGCCATCAACACCAATGGCCAGATCGACCGGGCTATTGCCGACGAAGTAGCCGGAGCCATGAAATCGTGGGCTACCTCAAAAGGTGCTACACACTATACCCACTGGTTTCAGCCGCTGACTGGCGAAACAGCCGAAAAGCACGACGCGTTTTTTGATGTCGGCTCGGATGGAAAAGCCATCGAGAAATTTAAAGGGAGTGCCTTAGTTCAGCAGGAGCCCGATGCCTCATCGTTTCCAAGTGGTGGACTGCGTAATACCTTCGAAGCCCGTGGTTATACCGGATGGGACCCTAGTTCGCCCGCTTTCCTGATGGACAATGGGGCAGGTGGCAAAACACTCTGTATTCCATCGGTATTTATATCGTACACCGGCGAAGCGCTTGATTACAAAACGCCTTTACTGAAAGCACTGAATGCGCTGGATAAGGCAGCGACGGCTGTTTGCCAGTATTTCGATCGCAACATTACCAAAGTGACGCCTACCCTGGGGCCTGAGCAGGAATATTTTGTGGTCGACCGGGCGCTGTTCTACGCTCGCCCTGATCTGGTGTTGGCGGGTCGTACTGTATTCGGGCACCAACCGGCACGCGGGCAGCAGTTAGAAGATCATTATTTTGGCTCAATCCCCCCCCGTGTCAATGCCTTTATGGTCGACTTTGAGTTTGAGTCGATGAAGCTCGGCATGCCGGTCAGAACGCGACACAACGAAGTAGCGCCAGGGCAATTTGAAGTAGCGCCGACCTTTGAGGAAGTCAATTTGTCCATCGATCATAACGCGCTGCTCATGGACCTGATGGAAAAAATAGCTGAAAAGCATAACCTGAAAGTCCTTTTCCACGAAAAACCGTTTGCCGGAATCAACGGGAGTGGCAAGCACAACAACTGGTCGATGGGAACTAATACGGGTGTTAACCTGCTGGCTCCCAGTACGAAACCTAAGGAGACGCTTCGTTTTCTGACGTTTCTGGTCAATGTTATCAAAGCCGTTCACGACAACGCCGATCTGCTGAGGGCCAGCATTGCATCAGCTGGTAACGAACATCGTTTGGGCGCTAATGAGGCACCGCCTGCTATCATGTCGGTCTTTTTAGGAGAAACGCTCACCCAGGCGTTAACCGATCTGGAAACCAAGTCGGAGGTGACGATCAACAAAGGCGATAATGTGTATTACAAACTGGGCCTGAATCGGATTCCAAGCTTAATGCGCGATAACACCGATCGAAATCGAACATCGCCGTTTGCCTTTACGGGTAATAAGTTTGAGTTCCGGGCCGTAGGGAGTTCGGCCAACTCGGCTTCAACCATGACCGTGTTAAATGCCATTGTTGCTGATCAGCTAAACAAGTTTAAAACCGATCTCGACGGTCGGCTGGCACGAAACGAAAAGAAAGAACTGGCCATTGTCGATATTCTGAAAGAGTATTACGCGAACTCAAAACGGATTCTGTTTGAGGGAAATGGCTATTCGGACGAGTGGGTAGAGGAAGCGGCCAAACGTGGTTTATCGAACATTAAATCGTCGCCCGAAGCATTGGCCATTTACGTGCAACCCGAATCGCTGTCCTTATTTGAACGGACGGGAGTTATGAACCATGCCGAAGTAGAATCACGCTACGAGATCGAACTGGAGAAGTATATCAAAAACGTACAGATCGAATCGCGGGTGATGGGCGATCTGGCTATGAACCACGTTGTATCCACGGCCTTGAAATATCAGAATAAACTGGCCGAAACCGCCCGGAATCTGGTCGAACTGGGAATGAGTGCCGAAGCCGAACCGATCAAGGATATACTGCGTGAAATTTCGACTCGAGTACTGGTCATCAAAAAAGGGGTCGAAGCTATGATCGATTCGCGGAAGAAAGCGAACAACGTGAGCGATACGGTTGAACGGGCACGCCTGTATGCTACGGAAGTGAAGGACCATTTCGAGATCATTCGCTATGAAGTAGACAAGCTCGAAGAAATCGTCGACGATGAAGACTGGCCACTGGTAAAATACCGGGAGTTGCTGTTTGTGAAATAGTTGGAACCGCATCGGCATCCAGTCTTTATGCGACGAAGACTGGCTGCCGATGCGGTTCCAACGTATAGCCTAATACCAGGGTTTGTCGGTTAGGTTATAGATCTTCTGGATGTTATGGAGTATTTCCGGGAAATCCAGTTCAAGGTCTTTAATACGGCCTGTTCGGAGGTCAAACACCCAGCCGTGTACTTCTGGGTAACCATGTTCGAAATAGGAGAGCTGCACAGCGGCCGTTTTGATAACGTTCACACATTGTTCCTGCACATTTAGCTCAACAAGTCGGTCATACCGGGCAGGTTCGTCCGTGATAAGGTCAAGCTCGTCCTGATGGGCACGGTACACATCCCGAATGTTACGTAGCCAGGGGTTCAGCGTTCCCAGATCTTTAGGCTGCATAGCTGCTTTGACGCCCCCGCAATTGTAATGTCCGCATACAATAATGTGTTTTACTTTCAGATGCTGCACCGCATATTCGATTACGGACATAACGTTCAGGTCAATGTTGTTGACCAGATTGGCAACGTTACGATGAACAAAAGCTTCTCCAGGCTTAATACCCATCATGTCTTCGGCGGTTACCCGACTGTCGGAACAACCAATGTACAGGTAGTCAGGTTGTTGATTTTCAGCCAGTGTTTTAAAAAAATCGCTGTCAGTACGGGTTTTCTCCGCAATCCATTTCTGGTTATTCTCAAAAATCTGCTGGTAGCTTGTCATAACTAAAGTAAAAAGATGGTGACTGATGAGTCGTCAATACGATACGTTGCTTGGACAATTTAGGGGTGAAGATAGCAGATTTTGATAAACTCCTTATTCTGTTTTTTAATCTCTTTTTAATGTCAATGGTAGGCATTATCAAAACAACGAAGGTTTTTGAGCAATCTGACGTTGGTCTGACCTTAATATTGTATTAAAAAGCATATGTAATTTGCACCACTATACCATCCATTATAAACCCGAATCCGTGTACTCTGCTTCCAGCCTTTTACAAGACCTTTGCCGATTACCCCATAGAGGAGCAGCAACCCCTCAGGGAACTGAAGCTGCACGACTTCTACAATCGTATCTGACCGAGATGGGAGCTCAGGTACGTACAGAATCGTTTCAGACACCCCGTACTTACCTAACAATTGTATATTGGCTAATTGGTGGCTTACTGGTTAGTCTGGCCTTGATTCCCGTTTCGGGGGTTGCTGTTGGTCTGGTGCTGTATTTTACAGTTATGGCCTGGCGGTATTTCAACTGGAACTATTCATTTATTACCCGATTTCCGGTGCAACACACGGCCAGTAATGTAATCGGCAGTTGGTCGAGTGGCGGACCAATAGAAAACCGGCGAAAAGTCATCTTAATGGCTCACTACGATACTGCACCTGTGTCGCTGCTGTACAGCCCCAAACAGCAGACCAATTTTCGGGTATCATTGATTATATCGCTGTGGCTGATGGGATTTTCCGTTGGTATCGCAGCGCTGGAAGCCCTTAAAGTTGGCTTGCCTTACGTTCAGTATGCCCGGTACGGACTGATGGCTTATTTTGGGCTCCAGGCTGTTATGGGAACGCTTGGTTACTGGCTTCATGGCTATACCAACGGAGCCAGCGATAACGCAACGGGAGTGGCAGCGGCTTTGGCAACAGCCGAACGACTGACGGATGTAAACCTGCCCGATCTGGATATTGAGGTTGTGCTCACTAGTGCCGAAGAAGTAGGGATGATTGGGGCTTATTCCTATGTAGAAGCCCACAAAAGGGAATGGAAGCGTCCTGAAACCTTGGCCATCAATTTTGATACACTCGGAGCCGGAAAACTTACGGTCATTGAACAAACGGGTACTGTTGAGCGCATACGTTACGATAATACAGCGACTCAGTTGGCCAGACAACTGCTGGTAAGTGATCGGTTCAGCGAACGAGCGCAGATTGGGCGCTGGCATACGGCCGACTTCGATAGCGTATGGTTTGTACGTAATCGAATTCCTGTGCTGGCTTTGTGTGCGCTGGATGATCAGGGGCAAATGCCACGTATTCACCAGACTGCCGATACGCTTGAACAGGTGGAAACCGGATCAATGCATGATGCCATCGATCTCGCCGAAGCAGTTGTGTTAAAGTGGATGACGAACAACGGCTAAATAGGCTACTGGGTAAACGGCATTGTTCATACTACATTATCCATTAGCTTTGTCCCATGGCAAACTACAAAAACGAGGGGTACGACCCTGAAGAAATCAGCGCCCTCAAAGAGGAATGTCGGAAGGAAGGAAAATCGTTCGTTTACGTCGAAGATGATGACCTGGATACACTGGATGAAGGCGAATGCGTACACATTCAGTTTCCGGGTAAGTACCAGGGCGAAGAAGTTATTTTCGATACACTGGTTTATACGCTTCGCCTGCATCACAGCAGTTTAGTGTATGAAATGGCTGTAGAGCAGGTACGCAAAACGTATCCGGAATACGTGCCACCTGAAGACCGGAAGCCTACCTATAAAATCTCGCCTGAGCTGGAAGAAGAAGCCGAAACGGCTTTGACCGAAATTATCGACGAGATTGAAGAAACCGAAACGGTTAAGGTACAGGAGCATGTGGAAGTCGACATGCAATCCGATTATGGCATCGCGCTGGACGTATGCCTAAATGTAGAAGAGATCAATGACGATATCGTCGAAGCATTCGTTCGTGACTTCAACGCCAACAAACTTTCATTAGACACAACCTTGTATTCATTTTCGAGTGAAGACGAAAATTAATTTTGAATGAGTGAATAATAGAATGAGTGAATATTATACAAAATTTTAATATTCACTCATTCTATTATTCACTCATTCTAACATTGATATATGCAGCAACCCGACTCGCTTAATCAGGTGGCGGAATTTCACCGTACCTTCCATGCCCCTATTTTAGAAACGCCACAAATCCCATCTGAAGCCCGGTGTCAGCTACGGGTGGCCCTACTGGCAGAAGAACTTGATGAACTGCGCGAAGCCATTGCCGAGGGTGATATTGTTGCCGTAGCCGATGCCTTATGCGATTTGCAATACGTATTGTCGGGGGCTGTGTTGGAGTTTGGGCTGGGCCATAAATTCAAAGATTTATTTGATGAAGTACAGCGCTCGAATATGAGCAAAGCCTGTCTGACCGTTGCTGAAGCAGAAGCTACTGTTGCCGAGTATCAGGCCAAAGGAGTACCATGCCACTATATTGAATCGGACGGTAAGTTTCTGGTGTATCGTGATGCGGATCACAAAACGCTGAAAAGTGTCAATTACTCGCCTGCCAATCTGGAGGGTGTTCTTAGCGAATTAGCCTAAATCACGACATATACCATGCTTTTCAGGAAAGCAGCCCGGCAGGACGTTCCATCGATTGTACAATTATTAGCTAACGACAAGTTAGGACAACTTCGGGAGAACTATACCGATCCAGTACCAGACGCTTACTTTACTGCGTTTGACCATATCAATGCCGATCCAAATCAGGAATTGATTGTTGTTGAAAACACTGAGAAAGAACTGATTGGGACATTACAGTTAAGTTTTATTCAGTATCTGACCTATCGGGGAGGTGTAAGGGCGCAAATTGAAGCAGTTCGCATACGGGAGGATGTTCGTGGAGAAGGCATCGGCCAGAAAATGATTGAGTGGGCAATCGCACGAGCCAGAGAACGAAAAGCCCACGTTATACAATTAACGACGGATAAACAACGACCTGACGCCCTTCGATTTTATGAAAAGCTTGGTTTCAACGCATCACATGAAGGAATGAAGCTGCATTTTTAAGGAATTTGTTCTAAGTAGATTCGTTGTTAAAGGATTCTCTTGACACCACAGAATCCGAAGATACGATAGAGTGTATGAAAGATTACCAATTTACGGCGGTTGAGCGTTTTCTGCGCTATGTTCAGATCGATACGCAGTCAGACCCGCAATCAACAGCTAACCCAAGTACCGCCAAACAGAAAGACCTCAGTCGATTATTGGTAGAGGAGTTGCACCAGATGGGCATTGCCGATGCTGAACTGGATGAATGGGGGTACGTATACGCAACTATTCCGGCTACGTCCGATAAGACGACCGTTCCGACCATCTGCTTTTGTTCGCATGTCGATACATCGCCTGATGTGACAGGTGAAGGGGTGAAACCAATCATTCATAGCCACTGGAATGGAACCGATATTGTCCTGCCCGACGACCCTAATCAGATAATTCGTGTGGCTGATCATCCTGATCTTCGACAGCAGATTGGCAACGACATTATTACGGCCAGTGGCACTACGCTGCTGGGAGCCGATAACAAAGCGGGTGTAGCCGAGATTATGGATGCGGCTAATTATCTCATTACGCATCCTGATAGTAAACATGGCCGTATTCGGTTGCTCTTTACACCCGATGAAGAGGTTGGGCGAGGCACTGAAAAAGTAGACATCAAGAAACTTGGGGCCGATTTTGGCTATACCATCGATGGAGAAGCCTTAGGCACTCTAGAAGATGAAACCTTCTCGGCTGATGCGGTAAAAATTACGATTCAGGGGGTCAGTACGCATCCGGGTTTTGCTAAAGGCAAGCTCGAAAATGCGTTGAAAATAGCAGCCGACTTGTTGGCGGCACTGCCCAAAAATGCCCTTTCTCCCGAAACAACCGAGGATAAAGCAGGCTTCGTTCATCCCACTCGGCTGGATGGTAATCAGGATCAGGCTGTGCTGGAGTTTATCATTCGCGATTTTACGGAAGTGGGCTTGCAGGAAAAAGAACTCTATCTGCAAAACATGCTGAACGACGTATTGGCAAATTACCCAGGTTCGTCGGCACAGTTTGTGGTTAAAAAGCAATACCGCAACATGAAAAATGTGCTGGACCAGTACCCAGCCGTGGTCGATAATGCACTGGAAGCCATCAAACGGGCGGGCCTTTCAGCTGAACGACGTAGTATCCGGGGAGGGACCGATGGGTCGAGGCTATCATTCATGGGGTTGCCCTGTCCCAATATTTTTGCTGGAGAACATGCGTTTCATTCGCGGCTGGAATGGGTGTCGGTTCAGGATATGCAGAAAGCCGTTGAAGTCATTGTGAATGTAGCCACTGTTTGGGAAGAGCGCAGCTAAGAAGCAGACCGTTTGCCGGTTTTGCTGAACAATCCATCATATCTGTAGGTTGAGCTACAAGACGGTCAGGTTAGTTTGTATCGTGGTTTTTTATCAAGTTGAAACCGTGACATGAACTGGGCTGACCGTTTTTTATAAACGTCACAGATATGGAAAGCGAACTGGAACTGGATGAGCCGATAGCGGTCGGCACGAAAAACCCGTATGATGTAACCGCCGATGTATCGGGCTTGAAAACACTGTTTGTCAATGTATTTTTCATTGGTGAACCTGGGCACGGTAATCCCTGGGTACTGGTCGATGCGGGCTTGATGGGGTATGCCGGAGCCATAAAAGGTCGGGCCGAGGAATTATTTGGACCCGGCACCAAGCCCAGAGCGATTGTACTGACTCATGGGCATGCCGATCATACGGGTTCATTGAAAACATTGTTGAAAGACTGGGATGTACCCGTTTACGTCCATCGGCTGGAAATTCCATACTTAACCGGGAAGTCGAGTTATCCACCACCCGATCCGGCAATTGGGGGCGGTGGAATGTCGTATATGTCATGGATTTTTCCTATTGGGCCAATGGATTTTGGCGATGCCATTCGACCGATTGCGGAGAATGGACAAATCCCGGAATTACCCAACTGGCGTGCTATTCATACCCCCGGCCATGCCCCCGGTCACATATCCCTGTTTCGTGATAAAGATCGAACACTCATTGCGGGTGATGCCTTTGTGACCACCAATCAGAATACTATTTCGGCAGTGGCTACCCAGCGTGAAGAGTTTCATGGACCTCCAGCCTATTTTACCTGCGATTGGGAAGCAGCTAAACAATCAGTGATTAAGTTGAATAATCTAAATCCGTTAGCGGCTGGAACGGGGCATGGTATAGCGGTGCGCGGACTTGAACTGGAACTAGGGTTGAATCGGTTGGCGCACGAATTCGAATCACGTTCGATTCCCTCCTTAGACGGACGCTATGTAAAACAGGCGGCTATTACTGATGAACATGGAATTGTAGAGATGCCGACCCCGGTTTCGTTTCATGTAGCACGGGGACTGGGCTTAGGCTTGGTAGCGGGTTTACTGACCTATATGATCTGGGCTATTCAGCGGGATCGCTAATAAGTCGCATACCCGAACGTACCGGATGTCTCCCCACTTGCTGGCAAACTTAGCCTCAGGAGGGGAGATTCCTTTTTTAGAGAGCTGGAAGAAACCTGACGCTTATTTTTTTTCAATTTGATGCTTATCTGATTAACTATTTAGCCCCTATGTACTTATACAGCTATACAGCTAATAAGCATGAAAGAACGTATTATTGCCGAAGCCCGGCATCTGTTTAATCAATTTGGCGTGCGAACCGTCAGGCTGGAAGATATTGCCCAGGAACTCGGTATCTCGAAGAAAACCGTGTATCAGTATTTCGATAGCAAGGAAGAACTGGTTCGACTGATGCTGGAAAATCAGTTGAACGAAAATCTGCGGGAAGCCAGCGCCATTTTAACCCGAGTAGATAATCCCATTCTGGAGGCCCTGCTGATCTGGAATCGGCTGATCCATTACCGACGAACCGTAAATCCGAATCTATTCCGGGATATTGAACGGCATTACCCCACCGTCTGGGGGTTCTTTCAACAATTCCGGGCCGAATACATCAATACCATTCTGGTCAGCAATCTACAACACGGCATCGAGCAGACTGTGTACCGGACCGATCTGGAACTGGGGGTAATCGCCTGGTTATGGGCCGACCAAAGCCAGCGAGAAACCCCCTATGAAACCTCCGACGAAGCGATAAAGCATCATTTCATTCGGGGTTTGCTAACCCGTAAAGGACTAGACATATACGAGACTATGCAAGGCGAGTTGGCGATGGTATAGAGCGGTAGTAAATCCGGTGAAGGTCAGAAACAAAGGGAACCGGACAAGAGTAAAAAAAGCTCATTATGTCTTTTTGACAGTAAGCTTATTGCTTAACGCTTCCTATGGTTTTCAGTAGCCGGATTAACCAATCTTTAACTTTCTAACATAGTCAACGATGAACGCTTCAAGACGTAATTTTTTACAATCGCTGGGAGTTGGTGTAGCTGGTTTAGGTGTGCCATACTCATCGGATGCGGCTGGCCCAAATCGCCCTAAAGTGACAAAGCCAACCGGTGATGATCAACTATTATTCGTGGGCGACAACATCGCTGTGGCCAATACCGAATACGGCAAAGTCAGAGGGTTTATCCTCAGAGGCATTCATCAGTTTTTAGGTATTCCGTATGGGGCCGATACGTCCGGTAAAAATCGGTTTATGCCCCCGCAAAAACCTACACCCTGGACCGACATACGGCCTGCGTTGTGGTGGGGTAATTCCGCTCCGCAGATTATGGAAAAACGCTATGCGAATCCTTACGCATCGTTTGTTGACCACTGGAACTACGACGATGTATCGGAAGATTGTCTGAAACTCAACGTCTGGACGCCGGCTTTAGACAAACAAAAACGCCCGGTGGTGGTCTGGCTGCATGGAGGAGGTTTCACGAATGGAAACGGCATTGAGCAGGACGGCTATCATGGCGAAAATCTGTCCCGGTTTGGCAATGTGGTTTTCTGCTCGCTCAACCACCGGCTCGGACCCTTGGGCTATACGGACCTGAAAGCGGTGGGTGGTCATGCCGCTTCTGGCAACGTAGGCAATCTGGATATGGTAGCAGCACTCGAATGGGTGAAGAATAACATCGCCAATTTTGGTGGAGATCCCAACAACGTAACCATTATTGGGCAGTCGGGTGGAGGAGCTAAGGTAACGACGCTGATGAATATGCCATCGGCAAAAGGGCTGTTTCATAAGGCAGTGGCTTTGAGTGGTAGCTCACTGGCCGGAGCCAATAAGGAATACGCCGAGAAACTGGGCCAGAAGGTTATGGAAGAGGCTGGACTGAAACAAGGCGAAATCGAAAAGCTTCAGCAGATTCCCTGGCTTGACTACATTGCCATCGCCAATCGGGCAGTCGAAAAAATGGCCGACGAAGCAAAACGAATGGGTATTCAGCGGGGCGGGTATTCGCCTGTAGGTGACGGGACTTACCTAAGTAGTGGTGCCTTTTTCAACGACCCAAACCATTTCTCGGCCGATATTCCGCTGATGATTTGTACGACCTTCCACGAAATGAATCCCAATCGGACCGATGCATCGCTGGAAGCCATTTCGCTGGATCAGGTGAAGGAGAAAATTAAGCCACGCTTTGGTGATAAATCGGGCGATATTGTCGATGCCTATGCCCGGAATTTCCCGAAAGCGCGGCCGATAGAGCTATGGGCACTGATTGTGTCGAACCGGAAAAATGCCGTTGCTGCCGCCGATGCCAAAGCGTCGCAGCATAAAGCACCGGTGTATGTGGCCTGGTTTGGCTGGCAACCGCCCCTGTTTGATGGACGGATGCGGGCGTTCCACTGCGACGACATCTGTTTCTGGTTCTACAATACTGATCTGATGCTCACCCATACGGGTGGAGGGAAGCGGCCACGGGCGTTATCGGAAAAGATGGCAGGCTCGTTTATCAATTTTATGAAAACGGGTAACCCGAACGGCGGTGGCCTCCCCAACTGGAAACCCTACACGACGCAAAACGGTGAAACTATGATTCTGGACGATGTTCCGGCACTGGCCAACGACCCCGACCGCGAAGCCCGGAAAGCACTGGCCTAAGCAATCAATAGAACACAGATCCTTATGATGATTATGATTAAAACGGATCTTGATTAATCATAATCATCATAAGGATCTGTGTTCTATTGATCTTCTAAACGACTAGTAGCCAGTACGCTAACCCAGTGGCAGTGCCCCCGATCACTAACCAGCCAAGACCACTGACCCGCCGTTTTTTCAGGAGGAGCAACAAGGCTAATCCGGTTAGCGAAACCAGTGTCATGAACACGGCAGCAATGTCAATGACCCATGCCCAGCCCCGGCCTGTATCCCTGCCTTTATGCAGGTCGTTGAGTACTGCCATCAGTCCCATTTTGGTTTCGGTGATCGTATAGGTACCATCGGGTCGTTTAACAAACGCATCGGCCGAGTAACCCGGTCCGTGAAAGGACAGCGAACACTCGCGATCATCAATCCGAAACTCACTGACCATGCCTTTGAGCTGGTGGGTGGCCCGCAGATACTCGACAATGGCCAGTTTGTTAACAGTTCCCGTATCCGTACCAGCTACCCATGCAGGATTGAGTTTTCCTTTGAGTTCTGTCGTTTGGGTAGCGTCGTCGAACCAGTCGGCATGGTTGAGCGTAAGGCCCGTTACCGCAAAGAAGAGCACCAGTATGAAGCTCACTACCGATAGGTAGAGGTGCAGCCAGCGGGCTACCCCTGCCCAGCGGACGCCCCCCAGCGATTTTACGGCTGGCTGTTGCCGCACGGAATGCCCATTAGCGAGTTGATGTTTTTTCGCGGTAATCCAGGGCTGCTGCTGTGATTTCGACATTTCCGGTGAGGGGTTGCTGTTTAACTTTTCCATTGAAATCCATCGTCTGACGAATAAGCTGATAAGAGCCATGCTCCCGTGCCGCTTCGATCAGGATGGTGTATTTACCCTGTTTTACATATTGGCCATCGTCATCTTTTCCATCCCAGACCAGTGTATATTCGCCCGGTGATCGAGTGGCACTGGTAACGGAAGTGGCCTTATCGGTTTGCAGGCTGTACCATTCCCGCAGATCGTGTAGCCAGCGAGGTTTGTTATACCACAGAGCCAGTTGTCGGACGGGCTTCCCGGATTCGTCCTCAACCCAAATCGCTACAAACGGACGGTGCGAGCGCCCTTCAAAGCGAGCCAGTTCCAGTGTTATTTGTAACTCCTGATTAGGGTTCCACAGTTTGTCTTTAATGGGGAGCGAGAGCAGATGAGCCGTTGTTAAAGCCTCTGCGGAACCTGACGAGGCTTTGGGTAAGGTAGTAGTTGGCCAGTTGGCACTACGAACTGTTTGCCCGTCGCGGGTAACCAGTAGGTATTCGGTGTTGGGTAACTGAGCGGCCAGAGCTTCGCTTTCGGAAGGAGCTAGCACATTGAAAGCGGTTGCCAATGCACCAGCCGTAATCGCATCAGGATGGAGTACTGTTGCGCTGATAACCTCCTGAGCCGGTAAGCCTGTACGTGGGTCCATAATATGCGATACCCACTCGTTTCCGATCTGATAACCCCGACGGTAATTTCCACTGGTGGCTATGGCACCATTTTTTACCTGAAGCTGGGCTATGGGGGCAGCATTTTCGGCATCGGCCTGTGGGTTGGCAACTGAAACGGGTTCCTGCCAATTACCCCGAACCACTATATCGCCCCCGCTATTGAGTACTAAGCCATCTACCCCCGGTAGATTGATCGCAACGTTGGCTGCTCGATCAAGCACGTAACTTTTGGTAAACGTATGTAGTCGAAGGGGTGCCTGGGTCAATCGGGTTGCCGTTTTTTGATCGGCATTGAGTTGCCAATGCGTCTGATTGATCGCTTCTACCGCCTGTTGGCGTTCCGTTTCGGTAGGTGCCGACTGGCGATGAGCGGCCTGTTGCCAAAGTTGATTGAGTTGCTGGGCGGCTGCGCTGATAGCGCCCGACGTTTGCGAGTGCCATCGGTCAAATGTGCTGAGCACTGCAAACAGATCGTCGGAAATGACAATGGGCTTATGGAGAGGAGCCGACAGCCACTGGCTGAATTCGCTATCGGACTGATAGCCGCTCAGCACCGTGCTCAGTCGATCAATTTCAGCCAAAATCAATTGTTCAGCCTGTCGAGCTGCTGTATAAGAGCGAGCGGCAACTTTAAGATCGAAGGAGGTGCCGAGGACGTTTTCCAGGTGATTGATAAACAGGCCGCTGGTGGCTGAACCGGGTAGACTGGCTATAAGCGGAGCAAGACCTACGATGGAGATTGCATTCATGAGAGAACAAGATAAGTGCGTTCGTTTAGTGGGTTGGTGACGTTTTATGGCTAATGGTAATTTATACGATAACGGCTGGTAAGTTATTATCGACAACAGGTAAGCAAAAAAGAACCGATCCGAATGCCCATTCAGATCGGTTGAATCACTGGTTTTACTCTACGAATGTTTTCCCGGAAGCGTATCCTTCCTGTATTTA
Source organism: Spirosoma aerolatum (assembly GCF_002056795.1). Classification (NCBI taxonomy): domain Bacteria; kingdom Pseudomonadati; phylum Bacteroidota; class Cytophagia; order Cytophagales; family Cytophagaceae; genus Spirosoma; species Spirosoma aerolatum. The sequence continues at coordinate 3,259,596 of NZ_CP020104.1, forward strand.
GGCGAAGTAACTCCCAGCGAATTATCGATTTGGCACGCCTGCCTGCTGACTGACCAGCGTACACAATTCACCCACCGTCAGTCGAGGTGTGAGTGCTTCGTCGGGTAGTACGACACCAAAATGCGTTTCCAGTACGACAACTGCTTCGGTAAATTCCCACTCACTTAATCCCAGCGTTCCCTGGAGTTGCTGATAGGCGGCAATGGTCGAATAGGGTAACGTAAATGTTCGGAAGAGAAATTGCTGTAGTTTTTGAAAGACTCGTTCGTAGGTTGTCATGAATAGTGAATTTTTTAGAAATGCGTAATGGATAACGAATAATAAGTAGGCATGGCCGTTCAGACCAGTTTCCCTTGTTCGTTATCCATTCTTACCACTTAGCTTATAAACAGCCGTCTTAACGACCAGTATGATAGATAAATAGTACGCATTGTCGATGTGTATTGTTGTATTTTTCAGTACGCGTCAGATACTTTTTTTGTTGCTTGGGTATCCGATATAAATCTGTATCGCGGTTCTTTTGCCCGCGATACAGAAACTGGCTAACTGATGGCTTTGGCTACGTCAAGCTCCTGTGGCTTTTTCGGTGTTACCTTCGTCTTTGAGAACCGGGCAATTAATCGATCTACGACCAAATACACCGAAGGCACCACTAGCAGAGTAAGCAGGAGAGAAGACGTTAAACCACCGATGATAACCCAGGCCATGCCGTTTTTAGTTTCGGCACCAGCACCACTCGCCAGCGCAATAGGTAACATACCGAATACCATGGCAAGCGTGGTCATCAGAATTGGCCGTAACCGCTCTTTGCCCGCTTCGACCAGTGCATGCATCACGTCGTGGCCTTCGGCTTTAAGCTGATTGGCAAAGTCAACGATCAGAATCGCGTTCTTGGCAACCAGACCCAGCAGCATAATCATACCCACAATCGAAAAGACGGTCAGGCTTTGCATTGTGAGGGCTAGGGCCAGTAAGGCGCCGATCAGGGCAACCGGTATCGAGAACAACACCACAAACGGATAAACCACACTTTCGTAGAGCGCTACCATGATGAAGTACACCAGCAGAATGGCAATCATCAGGGCGAGACCCAGGCTACCGAATGCGTCGGACTGCTGCTGCAACTGACCCAGGTACTGAACCGTAACGCCTTCGGGAAGCTTGACCTTCGCCATTTTGGCCTGAATGTCTGCGCCAACAGTACCGACCGGACGGCCAATAACCTGCGCATTAACCGTAATGGACGACAGGCGGTCAATACGTTCCAGTACGCTCTCACCCGTTTGTTCCTGTACGCGGGCAAACTGCGACAGCTCGAAGGTCCGGCCCTGGTTGTTGACAAATGTTAAACGGCTGACATCTTGTGGGTTAGTGCGATCAAAACGATCCAGACTAATCAGGATGTCGTATTCGTTTCCATTCTGCTTAAATTTCGACAGGTCATTCCCCCGGAACGCATTCTGGAGAGCAATTCCTACATCTGAAGCACTGATGCCCAGTTGCGCCATTTTCTCCCGATCAAGGCTAACGGTTACTTCCGGTTTGGGATCTTTTACGGAGTATTTCACATCCTGCGTCCCAGGAATAGACGTGACTACATCCTTTACCTGAGCAGCGGCTTGCCGGATACTGGCCAAACTTGTTCCCTTAACGGCAATCTGAATCGGAGCCTGTGACGCTCCAACAATACCGACCGGGCTAACGGTAACTTTAACGCCGGGAATCTGACCAACTTCCCGTTTTAGAATCTGTCCAAAATCATCAGTCGATACGGCTCGTTGTTTTTTGTCAACCAGCTTCACGTTCAGATCGACGATGTTGCTGTTCGATGAGGTCGCTATCCCGCTGCTGGTATATCCCACATTGGTAAACACGTTGGTTACTTCGGGATGCTTCAGAATGAGTTGCTCGGCCCGTTGCGATACTGAATTGGTCTGGTAAATAGAGGCCGTTGGGGCTAGTTCCAGCTGAACGCTCATCTCGCCCTGGTCACTCTGCGGCATAAAGGCCGCACCGATAAATCCGGCTGGTACCAAGGCGATTGAGCCAATCAGTAATCCAATAACAGCCAGAAAAATCCAGCGCTTATGCCCCAGTACCGACTCCAGTATGTGCCCGTAGGCATTGGTGATCCGGGTCAGAAGGCTTTCAAAACCCAGGTTCAGTTTGCCCCATAATGAGTTGGGATTCAGGGGTTCGTGCTTCCCGAATCGCGATACCAGCAAAGGCGTCAGGGTAAAGGATACGATCAGACTCATCAGGGTCGAAAACACCACCACGAGTGAAAACTCCCGCAGAATATTTCCGATCAGTCCGCCAGTCATGGCAAGCGGTACGAATACCACGACGTCCACCAGCGTGATCGCCAGTGCCGTAAAGCCAATTTCGTTTCGGCCATCCAGTGCCGCCTTGACCCGATCTTTCCCCATTTCGAGGTGGCGGTTGATGTTTTCCAGAACCACAATCGAGTCATCGACCAGGATACCAACCACCAGCGAGAGGGCCATCAGCGTCATCAGGTTTAGTGAGAAACCTGAAACATACATCAGAATGAACGTCGGAATCATGGACGAAGGCAAGGCCACCAGTACGAACAGCGACGACCGGAAGCTATGCAGGAACAGCAGCATCACGACCGAAACAATCAGCACCGCCAGAAAAAGATCGTCTACTACCGCATGAGCGGATGCCAGCGTGTAGGTCGACTGGTCGGAGGCTATGTTGAATTTCAGCTTTACATCGCTATGTTGCTTTTCGAGCTGGGCAATCCGCGCCCGGACCAGTTCACTCACCGAAACGGCGTTGGCATCCGACTGTTTCTGAATCTGAACACCGATAGATGGCAGACCGTTGATATGGTTAATAGCCGTTGGTTTCGCGACGGCATCGACAACTTCGGCCACATTATTTAGTTGAACCTCACTACCATCGGTCCGGCGGGCAATCACGAGGCTCCGCAGCCGATTGACAGTCTCGACTGAGGCATCGAACCGGATCGAATATTGTGATTGCTGTGTTTCCAGCTGACCTGCCGGATAGCTGGTGTTGGCCGCGTTAATGGCCTGCGATACCTGACCGATGGATACACCGTAGGCCCGCAGCTTTTCAGCATCGACGTTGACCTGGATTTGCCGCTCATTACCGCCAATCACGTTTACCTGGCCAACCCCGGCCACGTTGGAAAGTTGCGGTTTCAGTTCGTCGTCGATCAGGTCGTATAGTTTCGTGGGTGACAAATTGGCCGTTACACCCATTCGCAGCACTGGAATCTCGTCTGTCGAGAATTTATTCAGAATTGGGCGGTCAACTTCGTCTGGTAACAGGTTTATAATCTGTTCGATTTTACGTTGGGCATCCTGCTGCGCCAGCGTAACATCGACGCCGTTTTTAAGCTGAATAATCACAATCGAAGCGCCTTCCTGCGAGGTGGCCGTCATACGGTCGAGCCCTTCCAGCGACGACAGCGCGTCTTCGATGCGCTTGGTTACGTTGGTTTCCACCTCGTCGGCCGAAGCACCCCGGTAGGTCGTGGCCACACTGATGACGTTGGCTTCAAACTTGGGCAACAGGTTGTACGATAATTGCTGGTAGCTCAGAAAACCGAACAAAATCAGTACAGTAAAGATGGTCGTTACCAGTAACGGCCGTTTTATGGCTATCTCGGTTATTGACATGATTCAAAGAGTGAAAGAGTGAAAGAGCGAAAGAGTGAAAGAGTGAATAAAGTTGAGCGTATTGATTGGAGCGTCAGCCCACTCTTTCGCTCTTTCACTCTTTCGCTTATTTTGTAATTTGCACAGGTTTGCCTTCGCCCAGGTTTAGTTGGCCTGTCGTAACGACGACATCGCCAGCCGACAGGCCACTTAGTACTTCGATCGTATCGCCAAAATCACGACCGACGGTAATCTTGCGCTGGTGAACCACATTGTTTTCGACCACATACACGTATGGGTTTTTAATGCTTTCGACCAGAGCAATGCGCGGAATCTGTAAGGCTTTCTGATTCGATTTCTGCGAGAAATCAACGTTGACGAAGGTACCGGCTTTCAGGCCATTGGCATTGCTGATGGTGATCTCGACCGGATAGTTATGTTCGTCGGTGCCTTGCGGGGCGATGTAGGAAATCTGTCCACTGAAAACCTTTCCCGGAAACACATCGGCGGTCACCTTTACCGCCTGGCCTTTGTGGAGCTGGTACACATCGCTCTCATTGACCAGCACATCGACCTTCAGGCGGGCCACATCCAGTACTTTGCCCAGTGTGCTGCCGACCGTGATGTATACCCCCGGCTCAATGGCTTTCTGCACGATCTGTCCGCTGATTGGCGCTTTGACATTCGCATCCTGAATCTGTTTCTGAATCTGCTCTGCCTGATTAACTGCGTTTTCGTAATTGTACTTCGTTTCGTTAACCTGAATCTCGGTAGTGGCATTTCCGGCCAGCAGTGTATTATAGCGGTTAACATCTTTCTTCAACTTGTCGATGTTGAGTTGAGTCGCCTGTAACGATAGCTCTTTCAGGCGGTTATCCAGTTCGACCAGGGTTTGACCCTGCCGTACCTGCGTTCCCAGATCGAAATTGACGCGGGTCACTTTACCAGCCGTGGTGGCTGTTATAGTGGCCTCGCGGTAGGGGATCAGATTACCCGTTTTGATAAGCTGTTGACTAACCGCTCCTTCCGCTACACGATCGACGGTCACCGGAATCGCTACGTTCGTGTTGACAGCTGGTTTGTTCTGTGCATCGATCTTCTCTTTGTTCGACGCCAGTCGGAAGCCGATCAAAGCGACGATGGCCAGGGCCGACGTGATAATAATAAGTGTTGTCTTTTTCATGGCTTTCGGTTGTATTGCCTGCTAACGACCTAGAGTTGATTATAGAAAGTAAGTAAGGTGCCCTTCGATTGTTCGAGATCGAGTCGGGCCTGGTACAGATTGATGAGTGAATTGATGTAATCGGATTGGGCTTGCCGGTAGGAAGTATCAGCGTTGACCAGATCGGTCAGCGACTTGACGCCCTGTTTGTATTGCAGTGTCGTGATGTTATACACTTCCTGCGCCAGCTTAACGTTTCGGTCGCCGTTCAGAACATTCGTTTGCGCTCGTTGAATCTGCGACTGTGCATTGTTGAACTGGAGTCGATAAGCGGCCACATTCAGGCGTTGCTGTTCTTCCTGATTGAGTACGGTTAGCCGTTGCTGCTTGATCTGTGCATCGCGTTGAAAACCATCGAAGATGGGAATGTTCACGCGTAGACTGAAACTGCCAAACCCCGTAAAATTCTTGAATGAATTACTGAACTCGTTTGCCAGAACAAGCGAACCATAGTTAGCGGCCAGACTTACTGTTGGCATGTAACCCGCTTTTACCCGTTGAAGCTGAAGGCGTTGGAGTTCCAGATTTGTTTCAGCCTGTTGAAAGGAGACCAGGTTTCGGGATTCAAACGGCAGTTGTTCAATAACAGGAAGTTGCGTTAATAGAGTCGAATCCGCCAGGGTTAGTTCCTGATCGGCTGGTAAACCCATCTGGTATTTGAGTCGGTTGTAGGCCAGATTCAGATCATTCTCAGCCAGGGTCAACTGCGACTGAGTGCTGTTGTAACTAACTTCTGTTCGGGTATAATCGACGGGTTGAATTACGCCATTATCCCGTTGTAGTTTCAGAATATTCAGTACTTGCTGTGTACGCTGCAGGTTATCGCGTAACAGGGCTATTTGTTGCTGGGCAATAAAAACCTGATAATAATTGCTGGCAATATTATAGATAATGTCCTCGCGGGTTTGGCGGGTATTTAAGTCCGCCAATTGCTGATTGGGTTTGGCAGCCTTTATACCTAATAGCAGTGATTTGTCGTAAATGGTCTGAGTAGCCTGGGCATTTACGTTAGTCTGGTATTTCGATCCGAGTGCAAGCCGAACGGGTTCTGGCCCGGCAAAGCCAGCAGGTAGTAGTGTCGTTTGTAATTTTATATTATCCGTAAATGTCCCTGTAGCCGATACCTGTGGCAGGTATAGCCCCAATGCCTGACGAGCCTGCTGATTGGCATTCTCTACCTGGTTCTGGGCGATGCGAACCGTACCGTAGTGCTGTAGACCATAATCAATACAGTCTTTCAGTCGAAAACTTTGTGTAGACTGAGCCCAACCAGCCTGGGCCAGCAGTACGAATAAACTCAGTGCAATTTTATGTTTCATACGTCCAATTAAGTTGAGGTGTCTACTGTAGACCTATCAACTATTTAATTAAAAAAAAGTTACTTCTCGAGTATGGAAGAAATTTTACGTAGCGTGGCCAGGAATGCGTCCAGTTCTTCCGCAGTTAACTGGTCGGTTACTTGCTTATCAATTGTTTCAGCCGTTTCAATGGCTTTTTCAACCACCATTTTTCCAGCTGGGGTCAACTGAATCAAATTCTTACGTCGGTCAATACTATCGGGAACGATACGGAGGTAGCCATCCCGCTCCAACGTGCGTAATGAGCGTTGAATGCCTGATTTGTCCTTCTGAAGCATATTTGCAATTTCCTGTTGTGATAGTAAGTCCTCACCGGAAAAATAAACCATAAACAGAATTGGCACCTGCTCAATCTGAAGGGTGAAACCCAATCGGATGAGTTCCCGATTCGATTGTTTAGCCAGTAGATGCCCCATATGATTAGCCGTAAAAATGAGTGAACGGCCCATGCGTTTCGAAAATTTCGCCTTTAATTCCTCTTCCCTGTTCGTAATCATGGCGCAAATGTACAATTGTGTTGATATATCAACCAATAGTTTTAGGGAAAAGTTTTACGATTTTTTGTGCTGCCTCATCTTTCACTGAAGCGAAGGAGGTAACAAGCGGTGCGTTCAGTCAGTATAAAAGTGACTGAATGGTAGTTGCTGGCTTTTCTACGCTTTTAAACAGGTTGACCATTTATGTATGACCTTTTCGTTACGTTACCTCTATTGCCTTCCTTTTCTAGCATTGGTATGGCTTACTGTTCCCAACAACCACGACTTGTCGGTTTCTGACCGAATGCAGACAATGCCGGATGATTTGCCGGGAAAAGCGCTTTTTAAAACGCATTGTGTATCCTGTCATGCACTGGAACAGGATGGAATTGGGCCGAAATTGGGGGGTATTACCCGGCTGCTTTCCGAAAAAGAACTCATTGCGTTTATGAAGAATCCACAGAAAGCGATTGAGTCGGGAAATGCACGGGCAGTAAGTCTGTCGAAACGGTACAAGATGATCATGCCGGGGTTCGATTTTCTGAAAGACGACGAGCTGAAGTCCATTGTGGCCTACATTGCCGACGAAACTCAAAAAAATAACAGTCAGCCGCTGGTAGTCAGCAATAATACGGGGGGAGCCAACACTCGATTGACGGAGCCGGTAGCCAAATCAAACCTGACTATCGAACTGGAAGAGTTTGTGACCATCCCTCCATCCAGCGATAAAATGCCCCGTACTCGAATTGCCACCATGCGGGCTCACCCATCAGGCGATGGGACGCAGTACGTCAGTGACCAACGCGGGCTGATCTACCGCATCGCTGGAAAAGAAGCCAGTACGTTTCTGGATGTGCGGCCCCTGATCGAGAATTTTATCAACGAACCGGGGCTGGGCACGGGTTTGGGCAGTTTCGCCTTTCATCCCGACTTTCTAAAAAACGGGCTTATTTATACGACACATACAGAATCGTTCAAGGGCAAACGGGCTGATTACAGCTACAGCGACTCGGTGGAAGTGGCTTTGCAATGGGTAGTGTCGGAGTGGCACATGGATGATCTAACGAGCCCTATATTCACGGGTAAGCGGAGAGAACTGCTACGCGTCAATATGCCATCCTCCGCGCACGGTATACAGGATATTGGGTTTAATCCAGAAGCACTCAAGGACTCACAGGACTATGGCAAATTATATATCGGTATCGGCGATGGAGGCTCAACGATCAATAAGCACCCGGAGCTTTGCCACAAACTGACTTCCCTGCTGGGCACCCTGATCCGCATCGATCCTTTAGGGCGAAACAGCAAAAACGGGCAGTATACTATCCCGGCCGACAATCCGTTTGTGGCTGAGAACGACCCTGCCATTTATACGGAAATATATGCCTATGGTTTCCGCAATCCGCATCGGCAGGCCTGGTATCAAGGCCGCTTGTTCTGTACAGACGTAGGTGAATCTAATTTCGAAGAAGTGAATGTTATCCAGAAAGGGGGGGATTATGGCTGGAATGTGCGAGAGGGGAATTACGGCATCTCATCGAAAGATTTGAAGAATGTGTATCCCGTGCCCGACACAAAAGCCGACAGATTCATCCGACCGTTTCTGCAATATGACCATCTCGATGGCAATGCAATCAGCGGAGGTTATGTTTATGAGGGCCCAATCGAGGCATTGAAGAACAAATATGTTTTCGGAGACATTGCAAGAGGACGCGTGTTCTTCGCCAATATTGATAAGAATCTGACAGACCACTCGGTGCAGGAACTGACCATCATGCAGGATGGAAAACCTACGAACCTGGTAGAGCTGTCTGGCTCAAAGCGCGTGGATCTTCGTATCACGTACGATCGGTTTACAAAGGAAATGTATATCATGACCAAAAGCGACGGGAAGATCAGGCGAATCAAAAAAGCTGGCTATCGGTAGGTGAAAATGGCAGATAAAGGTGTTTTGGGCCTTGTAGAACTCGATACGATCAATCACCAGCAGGGTTCGTATACTGTCAGTTTATAAGCAAATCTATGGGGTGAATTTGTGTGGAAACCATCTGAAAGGAGCGTACTATTGGAAAGAAACGCGTTATTTTGGACGATTATTGATCGGCAATTGTAGTGAATAGGCCTTTGCCCGGTCGGTTGATTACCTCATTTAATCGTTGAATTCAGAGAATCAATGGCTCAGAAAAAGCCTAAATATTATGTAGTCTGGCAGGGCCGAAAGCCGGGTGTATACGACAGTTGGGAGGAGGCCAAAGCGCAGACCGATGGTTTTGCCAAGCCCTTGTTTAAATCGTTCGATAGCAAACCGGCTGCGCTGAAAGCATACAAGGAGAAACCCCATCTCCACATGGGGCAGGGACCCAAAAGTACTGTAAAACAGGGCAAGCGGGATGAACTGGTAGGAGAGCCCATTCTGGATAGTCTGGTGGTTGATGCGGCCTGGAACACCGCCACAGGCGATATGGAATATCAGGGCATATACCTCGCCACCCGGCAGCGGTTATTTCTGAAAGGGCCCTATTTTGATGGCACCAACAACATAGGGGAGTTTCTGGCTATTGTCCACGCGCTGGCGTTGTTGCATCAAAAAGGCAGCAACATTCCCGTTTATTCCGATTCCCGAACGGCGATCGGTTGGGTAAAAAAGAAGAAAGCCAATACCAAGCTGGAAGAAACCGCCCGAAATGCCGAACTATTCGACCTCCTCGATCGGGCTGAAACCTGGCTCCAGACACACCGCTACGCCAATCCTGTCTTAAAATGGGAAACGACAGTCTGGGGCGAAAATCCAGCCGATTTTGGACGGAAGTAACCAAAGAGTGTAGGATATATGATGTAGGAGGTATGCTCTAGTCATATATCATATATCCTACATTAAACATCCTATATCAACTTGTTCGCCTTCAAGCAATTTACCATTCACCAGGAACGAACCGCCATGAAGGTTTGTACGGATGCCTGTGTGCTGGGTGCCTATGCCGATGTAGGTGAAAGAGCCGGGGGGACAGTGAACAATGCCAGTGGGGAGCGACTGCTGGATATTGGTACAGGAACGGGGTTGCTGGCACTTATGGCAGCCCAGCGGAATCCGACGGCAACGATTGACGCAGTGGAAATCGATGAAAATGCGTTTGCTCAGGCTACTGAAAATAGTGCTGCCAGTCCGTTTGCGGAGCGAGTAGCTGTCTTTCATAGCCGGATTCAGGATTTTTGGAGTGAGCATATGTATGATCGAATTCTGACCAATCCACCTTTCTACACAAATCATCTTCGGTCGTCCGATGCGGCTGTCAATCGGGCGTTGCATACGGATGAACTACCGTTTGGTGAGTTGGTTGAAGCTGTTGTTCGACTGATGAAGCCAGATGGACAGTGGTGGGTATTGTTGCCGCCTTACGAAGCTGGCAAGCTGGCTGAGTTGGCTCAAAAGTTTGGTTTACACCCTTTCAGACGACTTTCGTTACAGCACCATGAGCAAAAGCCTTTCTTTCGGGTTATAAGCGGATTCTCATTCGTAAACGCTGAACCGCTCGACGAAACCCTGACCATCTATGAACACAAACCCCAAAGTAAGTCAGGGGTGGCCTATACTGCTGAGTTCAGGAAGCTGCTTCAGGACTTTTATCTGATATTCTGACAATCTATGCTTCTTTACGACGATATTTGTGTCGTCTGGGTTTAGAAGAAACCGAGATACCTAAGGCTGATATGGATAAAAGGCAGGTTGTTCAAACACTTCGAGCTTACTTTGCTGATAAACCAGTTGAACGCGCCTGGCTGTTTGGATCATTTGCCCGAAACGAACAAGACGCAACCAGCGATATTGATGTATTACTGGAACGGGATTTTTCTGAGCCGATTGGGTTAGAGTATGTTCATTGGTGGATGGATTTGGAATAGACATTTAATCGTAAAGTTGATTTAGTTTGCGAAGGCGCTTTGTCTAACTATGTCATTCCTTTCGTAAATCAGGATAAACAGTTGATTTATGAAAGGTAGACTGCCTAACAGGACGCGACTTGAACATAGTCTGGATGCTTTAGAATCAGTCGATGAATTTGTAGCAGGAATGACCTTTGATGCATTTGCATCCGATTTGAAGATTACATTTGCCGTAGTAAAAGCATTAGAGATAGTTGGCGAAGCAACTTATCACGTTACAGATGAGATTCGGTAGTTGGATAATTCGATTGACTGGAGCGCTATTATCCAACTCCGCCCTATTCTTGTTCATGAGTATTACGGAAATCGACCGGAAATTCTTTGACGAATCATCACAAAACATACGGCTGAACTGAAACCTAAAATTAGGTCGTTAATTAGTCAATTAACGGGGCCTCAATCCAATGACTGAATTACTTCAACTGACCGTTCTGATTCCACTTTATAACGAAGACGAATCGTTACCCGAGCTACACGACTGGATCGTTCGGGTTGTAACGGAACAGCACTACACCTATGAAATTCTGTTTGTCGACGACGGGAGTACCGACGATTCCTGGACGATTGTCGAACAGTTATCGAGCGTAAACCCGAATGTTCGGGGCATACGCTTCAACCGGAACTATGGTAAAACAGCGGCTTTGCAATCGGGCTTTCAGGCGGCACGTGGTCAGATTGTGATCACCATGGATGCCGATCTGCAGGATAGTCCCGACGAAATTCCGGAACTGTACCGGATGGTAACCGAGGATAAGTATGACCTGGTATCGGGCTGGAAACAGAAACGTTATGACCCCATTACCAAGACCTTGCCGACGAAATTGTTCAATGCCGTTTCGCGCTGGATTTCAGGCGTTCAACTGCATGATTTCAACTGCGGTCTGAAAGCGTACCGGCAAAAGGTAGTCAAAACCATTGCACCTGCTTTGTATGGCGATATGCACCGGAACCTGCCCATTGTGGCCAACTGGAATGGGTTTAGCCGAATTGGCGAAAAAGTGGTCCAGCACCGCGCCCGGAAGTACGGAACCACTAAATTTGGCCTGGAACGGTTCGTAAATGGGTTTCTGGATGTGCTGGTCATTGCGTTCGTCCACCGATTCAGCAAACGGCCGATGCACTTTTTTGGTACATTCGGAACATTGTCGTTCTTTATCGGCTCGGTGCTGGCCATCTGGCTGATTGTTGAGAAATTAATTAACATTGCCAATGGCGTCAAGTTTCGGAACGTGACCGACAATCCGCTTTTCTTTTTTGGCCTTGTGGCTATTATTTTGGGAGTTCAATTGTTTCTGGCAGGGTTTCTGGGTGAATTACTGGTTCGTCAGAGCCTGAATCGCTCAGGTGATCAAATGGTGGCCGAACGAGTCGGCTTTTCAGAACAAAAAACGTCCGTCTGATAAAGGATACTGTACTATGGTCAAAGGGTCGATACTGCAAATTAGTATCCATCGCATTACCCAGTATTCATCGACTTGATTAATTAATCTATATATACAACACGAATGAAGAGTAATTTTAAAGCACACCCCTGGCATGGTATTCCAATTGGGGATTTGGCACCCAAACAAGTGACGGTTTTTATCGAAATTGTCCCGACCGACACCGTTAAATATGAAATTGATAAAACCACTGGTTTTCTGAAGATAGATCGTCCTCAACAATACTCCAACGTATTGCCTGCTCTCTACGGCTTTATTCCCCAGACATACTGTGGAGATCAGATTGCTAAACTGGCCACTGAAAAATCGGGCAAAGTGGTTAGCATGGGCGACGGTGACCCCCTCGACATCTGTGTACTGACCGAACGGGAAATCACCCACGGCGACCTGATCTTACAGGCTATTCCCATTGGCGGATTCCGTATGATCGATAAAGGGGAAGCCGACGACAAAATTATTGCCGTGCTCAAAGGAGATGCCATGTACGGGCAGTATACCGAGCTGGAGCAATTGCCGGAAGCTGTTGTGAAGCGACTACGCCATTATTTCCTTACCTATAAAACATTGCCCGATGAACCCGTTGCTATGGAGTTGGCTAATGTGTATGGACAGGCTGAAGCCTGGGAAGTTATTCAAACATCTATCAACGATTATAAGTTGATGTAGCGTATCGTTTAACAGCATAGGGCAGAGGGCATATGACTTGGGGGCGAACATAACCCCTTTGCCATACGCCCTCTGCCCTATGCCATTTATCCACTCCATGGTGCACTCAACATTTTTTCAATTAGATGCCTCAAATAGACGTTACTTTTGCGTAATTAGTGTAGCGACACACAACGGTTAAGTTATTCATGATGCAGTTTCTTAAATATGTTTTAGCCACCATCGTCGGATTGATTCTCTTCTCCTTCGTTGGCTTTTTAATGCTAATCGGGCTGGGGGCCGCTTTTTCCTCATCCGACAGTAAGACATCCGTGGCATCTAATTCAGTGCTTAAATTGGATTTAGATAAACCCATTGAGGAGCGGAGCAGTAATAATCCGTTTGGCGATTTTGGCCCGATCCGTTCAACAGGCGACGCTATCGGGTTGATTGAACTCAAACAGGCCCTGAAAGACGCCAAGGAAGATAAGAACATTGAAGGTATTTATCTGAAAACCGAAACACCGGCGGCAGGCTGGGCGTCTCTCGAAGAAATTAGGAATGCACTGATTGATTTCAAGGCGTCGAAAAAGTTTGTGTATGCCTATGCAGAGGGGATGAGCGAGAAAGGCTACTACCTGGCGTCGGTAGCTGATAAAATCTATCTGGCACCTACCGGTGAACTGGAATGGAATGGCTTGGAGGCCGAACTTTCGTTCTTTAAAGGTACACTCGATAAATTGGGTTTGAAGCCCGAAATTTTCCGGGTCGGAGAATTTAAAAGTGCTGTTGAGCCCTTTATTCGGGAGGATATGAGTGAGCCTAACCGCCGTCAGGTTACCTCATTCCTGAATTCGATCAACGATCACATGCTGGTTCGGGTGGCACAAAGTCGTGCACTCCGGGTCGATTCACTCAAGCGGTATGCCGATAATCTGACGATTCAGACCCCACAGGATGCCCTGCGTACTAAACTGATTACCAATGTTGGGTATCAGGATGAACTGGAAGCAGTAATTCGCAAACAACTGGGCGTGGATGAGAAAAAGAAAATCAATTACGTCTCGCTGAGTAAGTACGAAGATTCCGAAAAAACGGGCGCCGATTCGGAAGGAAGTGGCTCAAATCGCATTGCGGTAATCGTAGCGTCGGGCGATATCCATTCTGGAAAAAGTAGCGATAATACCATTGGTTCGGAGACTATTGTGGAAGAACTCCGTAAAGCTCGTCAGGACGAAAAAGTAAAAGCCATTGTGCTGCGGGTAAACTCTGGTGGAGGAAGCGCCCTAGCGTCGGACATGATGTATCGGGAAGTTGAACTGGCTAAGAAAGCGAAGCCTGTCATTGGCTCGATGTCCGATTATGCAGCTTCGGGCGGTTATTACATGCTCATGGGCTGTAACAAGATTGTGGCCGAGCCGAATACAATCACGGGCTCAATTGGCGTATTCTCTCTTTTGTTCAATACGGAAAACTTCTTTAAGGACAAGTTGGGTATTACGTATGATCGGGTAAAAACCAACACGAACGCTGATTTTCCAACGGCTACGCACGAAATGACACCCTTTCAGAAGCAGGCCATGCAACGGGCCACCGAGCGAATTTATGCCCAGTTTACGAGTAAGGCAGCGGCTGGCCGCAAACTACCTGTCGACAGCATTCGGGCTATTGCAGGCGGCCGTGTCTGGACAGGTACGCAGGGTAAAGGAATCGGCCTGGTCGATCAGCTGGGTGGATTAGATGATGCCATCAAGCTGGCTGCTCAGTCGGCGAAGCTTAAAGACGGTGATTATCGATTGAAATACCAGCCTCGTAAAAAGGAGTTTTTTGAATCACTGATGAATTCGCTTTCGGGTGATGAAGAATCCAAAGTACAGGCTCAGCTTGGTGAGCTGGCTCCTTATGTAGCCTATTTGAAGAAACTCAAAATGATGCAGGGAATCCAGATGCGCCTGCCGTTTGAAATCGATATTCGATAAATAAAATAGCCGTTCCAGTTATAGAAGAGGCCCGTGAGGATGAAAACCTTACGGGCCTTTTGTTTACCTTGCATTACGTAATTGTCATTTATGATGCAAACGCTCCCCATTCGCCTTGACCTGTTTGCGTTTCTGATCTTTCTGGGCGTAGCACAGGGAGTGTTTCTGGGTATTTTTTTTCTGACAGGCCAACGGCGGAAGAGTCTGGCTAATCGGTGCTTTGGCTTATACCTGCTGAGTGTATCGGCGATCATGCTGGAAATTGGGCTGGAATATTCGAACTACATGTTTCAGATGCTGGCCCTGGTCGATTATGGTGAACTGTTCAACTTTGCCCTGGCACCGCTGTTTTATTTCTTTGTTTATGCCAAATTAAATTCGCGACTACCCCGGCATTGGGGCTGGCACTTGCTGCCAGCCGCCATCTGGTCGGTGAATGCCATTACCTGGATTGTTCAGCCCCCCGAATTCAAATACAATTCATACATAAACGCTTTCCACCCTGAGTTGCCGTTTGTGCATGTTGAGCCTTATATGCACGACGATTTTACGGGACTGCGTGATTATATCAACGAGTTAACACTGTTAAGTTGTCTGATATACACCGTATTGGCCTTGCTGGAAGTAAGAAAGGCCTTTAAACGGGCCAATCTGCCCTTATTAGGAAAAGCGCCGGTTTCTATGGTGATGGCGCGAAACGTATCGGCGCTGGTGATTTTGTTTCCGGTGCTGATCGGTGTTGTTAAAGCCACATACCATGAAGATATGGGCGATCATTTTCTGGCGGCTTATCTAACCCTCACGATATACGCTACATCGCTGCTGGTAATGCAGAGGTCAAGTGCGCTTCAGGAGAAAGAGATTATCGTCGACGAATCGCCCAGCGCATCGGTTGAACCGAAGAAAAAGTACGAAAAATCAGCGTTATCGGAAGAGCTTGAAGAAACCTTGTTGTTAAAATTAAATCGGTTGATGGAGGCCGAAAAGCCTTATCTGGAAAGTGATCTTTCCCTGCCTAAACTGGCCCAGCGACTAAACACGACTCCGCATCATCTCTCGCAAATTCTGAACGATCGATTAGCACAAAGTTTTTTTGATCTGCTGGCTTCCTATCGGGTGCGTGAAGCGCAGCAACTACTTCAGGACCCCACAACCACCCATCTCAAAATCGAAGAGATAGCGGAGCGGGTCGGCTATAATTCGCCTTCCGCCTTTCATACTGCGTTTAAGCGGCTAACGAACCTGACGCCAGCTCAATACCGGGCAAAAGTTGTGGAACAGAAGGCTTAAAAACTGCGTGCCGTTCGGCAAGAACTTCATTGACATCGGCAGATAGGCCTTTTTAGACATGATGAGTGCAATTTTGCTTCATCAACACAAAAAGCACATCTGCTTATGCAAGTTCATGCAACCCTTGGCGGGGCTATTAGAAAAAGCCTGTTGCTTGGTTTTACCGTATCGCTTTGTAGTCTCTTTGTCGTAAACGCACAGATCCCTAATACGGTCGAATGGCCTGCTTATGGCAACGATGGGGGAGGGATGCGATTCTCTCCGCTAAAGCAAATCAATACCACTAACGTAAAGCAGCTAACACAGGCCTGGACGTTTCGGACGGGCGAATTAGAAACCTATAAAGGAACGAATGCTGCCGAAAAAGCGGCTTTTGAAGCCACGCCCGTTATGGTCGATGGAACGCTTTTTTTGAGTACGCCCACCTCACGTGTCTTTGCCATCGATGCCGCTACCGGCCAACAAAAATGGGTTTATGACCCCGAAGTGTACCTGCGTCAGGAATTATCCGAGATTACCTCGCGTGGTGTTTCAGTCTGGCCTGCACCCAGCGACAAACGAGCGTCGACAGGGGTCGGTAAACGAATATTCGTAGCCACACTCGACGGGCGACTGATTGCACTGGATGCAGCTACGGGTAAACCCATTCCTTCGTTCGGAAAGTCGGGAAGTGTCGATTTGCGGCAGGGCGTTGGCATAATCAGCGTTACCTCGCCCCCGGCGGTCATTGGCAACACCATTGTTGTCGGTTCGTCGATGGGCGATAACTACCGATTCAATTATGAACGCGGGGTCGTACGAGCCTACGATGCCATTACTGGGGCTTTGCGCTGGAGTTGGGACCCTATTCCCCGAACGAAAGCGGATGCGGGCTATGATACCTGGAAAGGGCCTTATGCCCATCAGTCGGGCGCTGCCAATGCCTGGTCGATGATTTCGGCGGACCCTGAACGGGACCTGGTCTTTGTGCCGACTACCAGCCCCAGCCCGGATTATTACGGCGGAGAGCGACTGGGACAAAACTTATTTTCCAGTTCGATTGTCGCCATACGAGCGTCGACGGGTAAGGTTGTCTGGCATTTTCAGACCGTCCACCATGATCTATGGGATTATGACAATGCTGCACAGCCTCTGTTATTTACGTTTCAACAGAATGGTAAAGAAGTGCCAGCCGTAGCGGTCGGTACCAAAATGGGGCATGTGTTTATCCTGCATCGGGAAACAGGTGCCCCCCTGTTGCCGGTTGAAGAACGACCTGTACCTAAATCAACGGTACCGGGCGAGGAAGCTCACCCAACACAGCCTTTCCCTAAAACACTTCCCTTACTGGGACTTCAGAAGTTGGAAGCCTGGGGGCCAACAGCAGAAGACAAAGCAGCCGCTCAGCGTCGGATTGAGCCATATCGGTACGATGGGGCATTTACACCGCCTTCACTTCAGGGAAGTATTATCACCCCCGGCAATGTTGGCGGGATTCACTGGGGTGGTATGTGTTATGACCCCTCATCTGGTTTATTGATTACCAACGTAAATCGTCTGGCTGCATTGATCCGTTTGATACCGCGCGAAGAGCTATCCGGCTCCCTCCGAAACAATGAGGAATTACTACGGGCCGAAACGGGCATGCAGGCAGGTACACCCTATGTAATGAAACGAAGCTATTTGTTTCAACCCAATGACGGTAGTTTGCTGATGCAGACCCCGCCACCCTGGGGTACGCTGGTTGCACTCAATCTTCAAAAAGGTACAATGGCCTGGGAGATCCCGCTGGGCTATATGCTGGATTTAGGGAAATACCCAGAGGCAAAGCAATGGGGTTCTCTGAATTTCGGTGGAGCGATTTCAACGGCGGGTGGCCTGGTATTCGTGGCTGCCAGTTTCGATGGGCACCTACGCGCTTTTAAAACGGACGATGGCAGTCTGCAATGGGAGGTGCCCTTGCCTGCCAGCGCACAGGCAACCCCTATGACGTATCAGATTAACGGTCAGCAATATATTGTGATTGCGGCTGGTGGACACGGAAAGCTGGGGACAAAACTCGGTGATTATGTAGTCGCTTATAAATTACCTTAAGTCATTTATAGTCATTAGTTGTCATTTCTGCTTTTGCTCAAACGAAGATCAAGGACAATGTAATGATCACTAAGTACTAAAAACCCATGAAACCTCAACCCATTGCAGCAACTCAGCTTGTTTCTGTAACGCGTCGGTATGACCTCGACTGGCTGCGGGTTATTGCCATATTGACGTTGCTTTTTTACCATACTGGGATGATTTACGTGTCCTGGGGATGGCATATTAAAAGTGCTCAACATAGCCAGCCGATGGAAGAGGTGATGCGCTGGCTACATCTGTGGCGAATGCCCCTGCTGTTTTTTATTTCAGGGGCTGGTACATTTTTCGCCCTGAAAAAACGATCGTTTAAATCCTATGCCGGTGAGCGGGTCCAGCGGTTGTTTGTTCCGCTGGTGTTCGGTATGCTTGTGATCGTTCCGCCCCAGATTTACATCGAATGGCTGTTTAGAGGCCGCTTTACAGGGAGCTATATCGATTTCTATCCCGAAGTATTTCGGTTCCAACCTTATCAGGATGGTGGAAAAGGTGGCGCGTTTAGCTGGCATCACCTCTGGTTCGTATGTTATCTGTTTCTGTATTCGCTGCTTAGTATCCCCGTATTCCGCTGGTTGCAAAGTGAAAGCGGGCAGCGGTTTATCGACCGAATTGGCAGGCTTATCGCCAAACCCGGTGGAGCACTGGGGCTGGTTGGTATCTTGTGGCTGAATGATGTACTACTGGGCGGTTTCTTTCCGCACGAAACACACGCACTGGTAAACGACTGGGCGTATTTTATGAAGAATCTGCTACTATTCTGGCTGGGCTATGTACTTATCAGTCGGCGGGAGTTCTGGCAGATGCTTACTGAGCAGCGCCGTTATTATTTGATGGCTACACTCCTGTTAACCGCAATCCTGTACAGCGTACGGGTATTTGCCAGTATGGATACCATTGATGACTCCAGGCTACTTACGACCTTGTTTAGCTTCGAATGGATTGCCTTGACCTGGTTTTTGGTGCTGGCTACTATTGCCTATGGGTATCTGTATCTGAATCGTAACCCATCCTGGCAGGGTAAACCGTTGCTGCCTTATTTAAACGAAGCGGTTTATCCGTTTTATATCCTGCACCAGACCGTGATCGTTCTTATCGGTTATTATGTGCTGACCCGGACTACCTTAGGCGTTTACACAGGTTTTCTTGCCGTAAGTCTTGCTTCATTAGGGGCCTGTATCGCTATTTATGCCATACTGATTCGCCCATTTAAGCCAATGAGGGTATTGTTTGGGATGAAATAAGTTGTCTGGTTCGACCGAAGCATCTATTTTTACCTGCATAAGCTGAATTCGGGAATGGCATACTATGGATCATGGATTGCTGTTCTACTGTCGAACTCACGTTACATCTCGAATCAATACATTTCCAACGACATGCTTCGTACCGATTGGACCCGCGCTGAAATCGCCGACATTTATAATTCGCCTGTTCTGGATTTAATTTACCGGGCAGCTACTGTTCACCGACAACATCATGATCCTCAGGAAGTACAGGTATGTACACTGCTTTCTGTCAAGACGGGTGGATGCCCTGAGGATTGCGCCTACTGCCCGCAGGCAGCTCGTTACCATACCAATGTGAAAGTGCATAAATTGATGGAGGTCAATGAAGTGCTGACGGCAGCACAGCGGGCTAAGGATACCGGAAGTACGCGTTTCTGTATGGGAGCAGCCTGGCGTGAAGTGCGTGATAATCGTGATTTCGATAAAGTACTGGAAATGGTACAGGGCGTCAACGAAATGGGGCTTGAAGTGTGCTGCACGCTCGGTATGCTGACCGAAAGTCAGGCGCAGAAACTAAAAGATGCTGGCTTGTATGCTTATAACCATAACCTCGATACCAGCGAAGAATATTATGGCGACATCATCACAACTCGTACCTACGATGATCGCTTAGACACACTGAGCCATGCCCGTAAGGCCGGAATTTCGGTTTGTTCGGGTGGTATAATCGGGATGGGCGAGTCGGATCAGGATAGGATTGGTATGTTGCACACACTGGCTACGCTGCCTCAACATCCCGAATCTGTACCTGTCAATGCGCTGGTGCCGGTAGAGGGAACGCCTTTAGAAGATCAGCCAAGGGTGTCGATCTGGGAAATGGTTCGGATGATTGCTACTGCCCGAATTATCATGCCGAAAGCAATGGTACGTCTTTCGGCTGGTCGCGTTCGGATGAATACCGAAGAGCAGGCTTTGTGCTTTCTGGCCGGAGCCAATTCCATCTTTGCCGGTGATAAACTCCTGACAACGCCTAACCCGGACGAAGATGCGGACCAGCAGTTATTCCAAACGCTCAACATCCGGCCCCGGAAAGCCTTCAAAAATGGCGATCAACCTGCCGTTGTGTTCGAGCAAATTCCGCTTTAATGCCTTGTGGCGATTTTGAGATTCCACATTAAAAAAGGGAGCCCAAGTTGTTTAGGCTCCCTTTTTTAATGTGGAACATGGCTGTTATAAGCGACGAACGTATTCATTTTCGTTGATCTTCTCGATGATCACTTCGGCTAACGAAGCTGCCCGTTCTTTCTTAACTTCTGCTTTATCTTTCGTTTCAACCGTTACGTTAATGATGTGGTTGTTGTACAGTACGTGCATGGCACCCGTTGTGGCGTCCCATACCGCTTTATCCCCAACATTCGGTACCGCTTCAAAATTACCTTTGCTAACAGCAGGAGCCGTCAGGTGAGGAGTTGCTGCAGTAACGCCACCATGAGTAGGCTGATGATCTTCGGTAGCAGGATGCTCCGAAACGGCTGAGTCGGCAACCATGGCTTCGGGATTCGTACCTTCCGAACTGTTGGTCATTTCCTGCTCGTGTACGTCGGCTACGGGCGCAGCCTGTGCGTCCGGTTTTCCCTGATACATCTTATCAAATTGGTACTCAGCCAGGAACGTTGACGAGTAAGGTCTTGCCCCACCAAATGATACAACAACTTTACTGCCTTCCCAGGCAAAATCACAGCCACCGTGTTCATGCCCTTCTTCCAGTTTGACGGTTTCGCCTAGGTTGAACGTATGGCGGACATATTCTTCACCCAGTATGTTACAGGGTTCGTCGTAGTTAAAATCAGAGGTGAGTGCAGCGAGGCCTGTAGGTCTTTTGGCCAAAATTGGGCTGGCATCCATTTGGCTGGCTGGATCGGAAGTGTCTGAGCCAGGGTTACTGCAGGCAAAGCACAGTACAGGTAAAGCAACTATCAGCGACTTTAGTTTCATGGTATGATTGGAGAAAAGCCAAAATTAGCGTTTTCTTAAATACCATCTTAAGGATGCCTATGTTTTTGCATGAGTGCAATCGGCTTTAACCCACTCTGCGTGGTAAGCACGCTGTCTAAAGTTGATCCGTTCTGTTACCGTCAGCCACCCGAATGATACCGCAAATGAGGGAGATCGGTGTTCGTTGCGTAGTTTTGTGACTGAATATACCTGTTCCATGTCTGCCATCGAAACCATTTTATTATCCCCCGGCCAAAAGGCTTATTTTGCTTCTGATTTTCACTTAGGTACACCTTCTCCCAGTCAAAGCCGTGAACGCGAACAGGCCGTTGTGGATTGGCTCGATACGATCCGTACCGATGCAGAGGTGATTTTTCTGGTAGGCGATGTGTTCGACTTCTGGTTCGAATACAAGCATAGCATTCCCAAAGGATTCGTTCGGCTACAGGGAAAACTTGCCGAATTGACTGATTCCGGGATAAAAATCATTTTTTTTACCGGGAATCATGACATGTGGATGAATGATTACTTTACTAAGGAAATGGGGATACCCGTCTATCGGGAACCACGGCGGTATGAAATCGGTGGTAAACGATTTTTGATTGGGCATGGCGATGGACTTGGCCCCGGTGATTTTGTTTATAAACGGCTGAAAACAGTCTTTGAGAGTAAATTGGCCCGGCAGCTTTTTCGGTGGGTCCACCCTGATTTAGGTATTGGACTGGCTCAGGCGTGGTCGCGCCGAAGCCGAATCAGCAATCAGAAGAAAGGGGAGGAGCAATTCCTGGGCGAAGACCGTGAATGGCTTATGCAATACGCTCGTGAGGTAGAGGCTGCCTCGCACCATGACTATTACATCTTTGGGCACAGACACTTACCGCTGGATTTGACCGTCAACAACTCTAGCCGGTATATTAATCTTGGTGAGTGGGTAGCCGCCAAAACTTATGCCGTGTTTGACGAAACCGGGTTACAACTGAAAGCCTGGAAGGGTTAATGGCAGTAGAGTTCTCCCTAAATGCTAGTTGTTATTGTCCTGTAAAATATCTTTTCGGGAGACGTTTTCGCGGGGGGCTTTATTGATTTCGTTGCGCCACTCCTTGTTCTTAAAATCCCCCCGCTTAACGGATCGAATAAAGTTAGCCCAAGCAAATGGGTTGGTAAAGGCAAACGTCGTGGCCGAACTACGCCCAATAAGGGACTCACGCCCAAAAAACTGCTGATTGACGAAGTTCTGGTGGTTGGCCAGCGCACTCATAGGCATCGTAGCTGCCTGGCGCATGATGGCTTCTGGGCTCGTATTTTTAGCTAAATTCTCGCGCTCTTTTTCGTCGGGTAGTTTCAGATTGACGAACGCTTCTTTGAATAGCTCCTCTGTAGCATACGGATACACCTTCACTTCTGCCAGAGTTTTTACATCTTCCTGCAACGCCACAACGGCCGAATACGTAAGGTCGGTTAAGCGACTCGGAATAATATGATACTGAGTACGGAAACCAACATAACTGAAAATAACGCTATCGCCCGGAAATACAGGCAAAGCAAAATAGCCGTTAGGAGCCGCTAAAACCCCACGCCCAGCTTTCGGAATATAAATATAAGCTCCAGGTAAAGGTTCGTTCGTTTTGCCTCCCGTTATAAAGCCAGTGAACGTTACCTGCCGGTCCTGTCCCTGGGCCTTTACGGATGAATAGAGTCCCGTTAAGGCAGTTAGCACCATAATCAGAACCAATAACGTCAATGACTTCTTCATAGACTCGCCAAATAAACTACAAAGTAAACGAGGAAAAGGCAGTATATGGTTTCGACTACCCGAATTTTAAGAAAGTTTGCCTGACAAATTTACCCATTCTGGACGATAACACATGAGAATGAATGTAATGTGAAGAGCTTTTTAAGAATTTTTAAATCATAAAGTTTTACCAATGAAGTTGACATAGTCGGTATAGCCAAGCCTGATAACTGAGTGGAAATTGAAGGAATTGCCTTCAGGGGAGTAAACTAAAAAAGCCCGGTTAGTCAGGCCGGGCTTACTACTTAAGACGCTTGAACTTGAGTAGCCGAAAAGAAAGTTTTTCTGTTTTTCAAGAGGTTTGTAAATGTATATACATGCGTACATGTCTGGCAATGGGCATTCTGCGGTATTTGAATGGGGTTTTTCTCGTACCTGATTAGGTAGAATTACAAACCCATGGATATCCTTTTGACTGTACATCACACAACTAAGTAAATTGGCTTTTTGGGTAGGGGAGGCTGGGGAAATAATTAAGTTAGTAGGATGAAAACCGTTACCTTTTAAGCGATCAGGTATCTAATTCATTACGAATTCATACACCTTTTTTAGTAAGAAGTACAGTTACGGTAAACGCAAACGCCCGGTTCATCTTGAAACCGGGCGTTTTTGTAGTCAGATGACTTTTTATAAACTGTCAAGCGTCAGGCGAACAGCTTTAAAAATGTAATAATGAATGGCGCTGCCAGCAAAAGCCCATCGAAACGGTCAAGAAAACCACCATGCCCCGGAATACTGCTTCCCGAATCCTTAATGGCAATGCTTCGCTTGAATAATGATTCAACCAGATCGCCATAGGTGCCCGTTACGACGATAATGGTTCCTACGCAGTACCATTGCCAGGGTTGTAGCTCGGTGGCATATAGGGCCAGACCTGAAGCAATAAGGGTAGCAGCAGCAGCCCCACCTAGGGCCCCCTCCCACGATTTTTTGGGCGATACCCGCTCAAATAATTTTCGCCGACCAAACTTTGTCCCAGCGAAATAAGCGCCAATGTCGCTGGCCCACAGTAAAAGAAGACATCCAGTGATAATCATCGGATGGAAGCCTCCTCCTCGGAGAGCGAGAATAATAAGCAGGGCGAAGGGCATAGCAACGTAGATGATCCCCAGAAAGGTGAAACCAATATTGGTGAATGGTTTCATATCGCGCTTTTTGTAAAGCTTTATCAGGAAGATCATCGACGAGGCCGGACAGATCAGAAAATAGTTGCCCATACCGATCTGGTCTGTTTCGATAAAGTAAGCCAGTACACAAATCATACTACCCACCAGCGTGCCATAGGCAGTAAGGGGCTCGAAACCATCCAGCCCCAACAACCGATAAAATTCGCGTTGGGTCAATGCACTAATCACGCAGAACAGGAGGGCAAATGTCCAATCAGCGTACCAGATCATGAATAAAATAAACGGAACTCCAATTACAGCCGCAATCACTCGCTGCTGAAGATTGGTCATATTAGCTAAACGTTGCTTCATTCTCTAAAATAACTTTGGCCAGAATGGCATCCTTGGCTGGTACATGAACCTCAACCTCACCTTTTCCCCACCCAATATTCGGATAACTGCTGCTTTGTTTATTAATAATAACTGCCGGAATATCGTGTTCCAGGAGCAACGCTTTCGCCAGTTCGGCCCGGTGAGGAAGGACGGTTGCGTATATGGATTCCCAATTTTCGTTCATTCTAATTGTTGACTTGTAGAGACGCCAGGTGTGGTCCCTCATGACCAGATGGTTGCTGCTGACGCACCAGAGACGCCAGGTGTGGCGTCTTTACGTTTGTACGGAATTATTTTTTCTGAAATAATATAATAGCCCAGTCGTAACGATAGCTCCTATCAGCGAGCCTAAAATCGGTACGGATTCTGTACTTTCGATGTTCATAGAGGTAACTTTCTGCTGATAAAGATAGACCATGAATACAGTAAACCCATTATTGACGAAATGGGCTAAAATTGGTACCCAAAGGTTACCTGACCATACGTACAGGTATCCGAACAGCGCTCCCAGGAGCATACGTGGGAAGAAGCCGAGAAACTGTACGTGAATGGCACTGAATAGCGCAGCCGCCAGCCAGATGCCTACGTGTACATTCCGCGTCCAGTAGATAAAGTTACGTTGTAGAATTCCCCGAAACAGAACTTCTTCGCCGATAGCCGGAATAACGGCTACTACCAGTATCGCAATAAGTAACTGCCCTGTCGATTGAAAGGTAGTCAGGTATTGTGTGAGTCCGTTCAGCTTCTTCTCCTGATCGCGCATCCACTGCTCAATAGGAGCCAGCGTTTCGGGTAAGTGCAGATTCTGATTCCACTCGATGATAAGTCCATCAAACGGCATAAACGCCAGGACAATCAGAACGACCAGACTAAAGCCTACCACAGCCGAAACAGGGCGATTATTAAACTGATTCCAGGAACGGCGCTCGATAAAATACCAGTACACCAGCGAAGGCAGCAGAAACGTGCCCATATGATTGACGGCCTGGAGTAGCATGAGTTCGTACCAGCTACCCGGCACCGATGTTGGGTTGGCGGCCAGCGACTGCAGATAATCCTGCGTTTTCTCGATATCCAGCCCACGGGTCATAGCCAGTAGGCCGAATAGTAAATACGTACTTACAACACCTCCCAGGAGGATAAAACCGACGAGCATAATCAGGCCGCCAAGCGTGGGAGGACGGGAGGTAGAGGTCTCTGAAGGGTGAACGGGTTGCATAATTTGTGTAAATATAAGGACGTATGGGGTACGAATGACGATGCATGGACCATCAGGCCTGGCAAATAACGGAACCAAATAAGCCTACAAATCGTAAATCTGTTATTATATGTTATAAATCAATACCAGAGTGGTCACGATTGGTACTATACAACTGCCGGATTTTCCGTTGCTACTGGCTCCCATGGAAGATGTCAGCGATCCGCCGTTTCGTGCGGTTTGCAAGGCGAATGGAGCCGATCTGATGTATACGGAATTTATTTCGTCGGAAGGCTTAATCCGGGATGCCGCAAAGAGTGTTCAAAAACTGGATATATTTGAGTATGAGCGTCCTGTCGGTATACAGCTTTTTGGGTCGGACGTTGAAACCATGGGTGAGTGTGCTCGTATTGCCAGTCGGGTCAGTCCAGACTTGATCGATATAAATTACGGATGTCCGGTGAAAAATGTCGCCTGCCGGGGAGCAGGAGCAGCCCTGCTTCAGGATATTCCTAAAATGGCGCGCATGACCGAAGCCGTTGTTAAGGCTACGCACCTGCCCGTAACGGTAAAAACCCGCCTGGGCTGGGACGATTCAACAAAAAATGTTGGTGAAGTTGCCGAACGGTTGCAGGATGTGGGTATTAAAGCGCTGACCATTCATGGACGAACCCGGGCGCAGATGTATAAGGGCGAAGCCGACTGGACCCTCATTGGCCGGATAAAAGATAACCCACGTATTCATATTCCGATCTTTGGCAATGGCGATATCGATTCGCCCGAAAAAGCGATTGAGTATAAGAATCGGTATGGTGTCGATGGCGTCATGATCGGTCGCGCCAGTATAGGTTATCCCTGGATTTTTAATGAAATAAAGCATTTTGCTAAAACTGGTCAGCATCTTCCGGCACCGACTATTGCCGATCGGGTAGCGGTTTGTCGTCAGCATCTGGATTTCTCAATTCGCTGGAAAGGCGAAATTGTTGGCCTTTTCGAAATGCGCCGTCATTACGCCAATTATTTTAAAGGGCTACCCGACTTCAAACCTTATCGAATGCGTTTGGTGACCACCGATTCCTATAGCGGAGTAAGTGCGGTGCTGGATGAAATCGCTGACTACTATTCCGAAGAGATTCTTTTAGCCTAGTAATAGGAGTGAGTAGTAGGAGAAAAACATGACTACCGAAGAGCCTGTTTTACGCTTGCAGAAACGCCCATTGATGGCCTGGGTATTGCTTGGTGCGCTGGCTTTGGTTTGGGGCAGTTCATTTATTCTGATTAAGCGTAGCCTGGGAGCTTTTCCACCAGAACAAGTAGCGGCTGGTCGATTGGTGTTTGCCTTTGTTTTCTTTCTTCCCTTTCTGATAAGGCAAAGTCGTCAGTCTGATGTTCGGGTAGCTGTTCGGCATCGGTGGCTGGCCTTGCTTGCGTCGGGTGTTGTTGGCTTTGTAATTCCTGCTTTTCTGTTTGCCGAAGCGGGTGCCCATCTGAACAGTTCTTTGGCCGGTGCCTTAAATTCGCTTAGCCCATTGTTTACACTGATTCTGGGTGGATTAGTTTTCGGGCAACCACTCCGAATCCGACAGGTAGCGGGTATTCTGTTGGGGCTGACCGGTTCGCTGCTGCTGGTATTTTTCAGTGCTACAGGTTCTTTTCAGTTTAATGGGTATGCGCTGCTGGTTGTGCTGGCTACGATCTGTTATGGTCTGAATACAAACCTGATCGGACGTTACCTGAGTCATCTGCCAGCGCTGGTATCGACGGCCTGGTTGTTTGCTTTTGCGGGCCCCATTGCCCTGCTTACGCTTATCCCGACGGATTTTCTGAGCCGGGTCGTTGACGTAAAAAATAACTGGTCACTAGCAGCTCTGGCCACGCTTGGGGTGTTTGGTTCCGGGCTGATGTCTATTTTCTTCAACCGAGTTGTGCAACTGGCATCCCCTTTATTTGCGGCTTCGGTTACGTATCTGATTCCCATTGTGGCGCTAATGTGGGGTGTACTGGATGGCGAAACCATTTATGCCGTGCAGTTTGCAGGTATGGGTATTTGCCTGCTGGGAATTTGGCTGGTGAATAAATAAGTTTGATGTTTGTAGTGTCTGGTGTGATGATGTGTCTGCCAACGCCAACCGTAAAAACGAATCCCTGTTATGTACACCGCTGCCCTACCCGATGAAAACACCTTCACGATTGATTTTATGTCAGGCAGTCCGCTGTTGAATGGAGAGCCATTCGTCTGGGACTTAGCTAAGTTATCCGATCGAACCTTTCATATTCTTCATCAGAATCGTTCTTACACTGCCGAAATCCTGGACCTGAACACCAAGGAGAAATCGGTAACCCTAAAAATTAATGGGCATATCCATCAGGTTCAGCTAAAAGACCGCTTCGATTTATTACTCGAAAAAATGGGCATGAGTAGTGCCGCCAGCACGAAAGTAAATGAGTTGAAAGCGCCGATGCCCGGACTGATCGTTGGGATACACGTACAGCCGGGTGATGCCATCAACAAAGGCGATAGTCTGCTGATTCTGGAGGCAATGAAAATGGAAAACGTGCTAAAATCACCTGGTGCCGGTAGCATCAAAACCATCCGGGTAGCCAAAGGCGATCGGGTCGAGAAGGGCCAGGTATTGGTAGAATTTTCCTGAGTAGGTATTTAGTAGGTATGGATACTCACTATACCCGTCGCCGTTTTCTGACTCAGACCGCTTTAGCCGCAGGAATATTGCCGGTATGGCCCGGAACCATTGCGGAGTCTATTCCGTACGTTCCAAGCGATGATGCTGTGGTGCCACCGATCCATATATTCTCGAAACATCTGCAGTTTCTGAATTACACGGACATGGCAGATGCGGCCGCCAGTATGGGCTTTGCGGGTGTAGATCTGACCGTACGGCCTGACGGACATGTGCGTCCAGAGCGTGTGGAAGATGATTTGCCAAAAGCCGTTGAAGCTCTTCGAAAGGCAGGACTTCCCCCTCGACTGATGACCACTGCGGTTGGCGATGCGACGAAGGCTACCGATCAACGTCTTCTGAAAACAGCCGCCAAACTTGGGTTTCAGACGTACCGAATGGCATGGTACCAATACGAAGAGAAACGTTCCTTGCCTGATTCCATTCTACACTATCAGAATCAGATTCAGGCGCTGGCAGAACTAAATAAAACCCTGAACCTGATTGGCTGCTACCAGAATCATGCCGGGGTACTGGTCGGATCAGACATCTGGGAGATATGGGAAATTCTCAGGAAAGCTAACCCTCAGCATATGGGCGTACAATACGACATTCGACATGCTACGGTCGAAGGTGGTACTGCCTGGCCAAATGGCCTTCGATTGATCCGGCCGCAGATTAAAGCCATTACGCTTAAAGATTTTCACTGGGCGAAAAAAGGGGATAAGTGGGTGGTACAGGACGTGCCGTTTGGTGAAGGCATGGTCGATTTTAAGACGTACTTTGCCTTTTTGAAAAAACATGTTGTAAATGTACCCATCACACTCCATATAGAGTATCCAATCGGTGGGGCTGAGCATGGAAATACCACGATATCAATACCTAAAAATGAAGTATTTACGGCTATGAAACGGGATATGGACCGAATAAAGACACTTTGGCAGGAGGCATAAAAAGTCAGGAAGGTCGAATTGGTAAAACAAACAAAGGATCAGAGAAATGAAGCCGCCCCGTAAAATCTCAGACCTTTTCTCTTTTTCTCTACTCTTCCCTTTACTCCCTTTTTCCTATCTTTGCCCGCAAAACTTCCCTTCATGACATCACAGACAAAGTATAAACGCATCCTGCTCAAGCTGAGTGGGGAGGCATTGGCTGGGCCTAATGGGTATAATATAGACCCGATCGTGCTTGAACAATACAGCAAAGAAATTAAACAAATTGTTGATCTGGGGGTGCAGGTCGCTATTGTCATTGGTGGAGGGAATATCTTTCGGGGCGTTTCAGGGGAGCGATCAGGCATCGACCGTGTGCAGGGGGATTACATGGGTATGTTGGCAACAGTTATCAACGCAATGGCTATTCAGAGTTCGCTGGAGAAGCACGGTATGTATACCCGTGTCATGTCGGCGATCAAAATGGAGCAGGTTTGTGAACCCTACGTCCGTCGCCGGGCTGTGCGTCATCTCGAAAAAGGCAGGGTAGTTATATTTGGGGCTGGAACGGGGAATCCCTACTTCACCACTGATTCTACGGCCGCATTAAGAGCCATTGAAGTAGAAGCAGATGTCGTCCTGAAAGGGACCAAAGTGGACGGTATCTATTCGGCCGACCCAATGAAAGACAAAACGGCTGTTCGGTATACGACGATTACCTTCGATGACGTTTACGAGAAGAAATTGAGCGTGATGGACCTTACAGCTTTTACACTTTGTCAGGAAAATAATCTGCCGATCATTGTCTTTAATATGAACAATCAGGGAAGTCTGCTTCGGTTGATTCAGGGTGACGACAGTGTCGGTACACTTGTTACGACTAAATTGTAATGATAGAATGATTAACTAGTTGAATGATTAAATATGTATCGCTACGATTATTCAGTCATTCAACTATTCACTCATTCAAAATTAAAAACTATATGGAAGAGATCGAGCTATTTCTCGATGATGCAAAGGACACGATGGAAAAGGCTCTCAAGCACCTGGCCATCGAGTTAACAAAAATCCGCGCCGGTAAAGCGTCACCCCAGATGTTGGATGGTATTCAGGTAGAATATTATGGGGCTATGACGCCCCTAAATCAGGTAGCTTCCGTAACGACGCCCGATGCACGTACGATTGCTGTCAAGCCTTTCGAGAAAAAACTGATCGGCGAAGTTGAAAAAGCCATCCGTAATTCGAACCTCGGATTGTCGCCGAGCAACGACGGAGAACTTATTCGCTTAAACATTCCACCGCTCACGGAAGAGCGTCGTCGCGACCTTGTCAAAAAAGTAAAACAGGAGGTCGAAGTCGCTAAAGTAAACGTTCGCAATATCCGTAAAGATACCAACGAAGACATCCGCAAGCTAGTAAAAGACGGGGTTTCGGAAGATGCCGTTAAAGTTGGTGAGGAGCGTGTTCAGAAATTAACGGATGCATTCATCGCCCGCATCGACGAGACGTTCGTGGCTAAAGAGAAAGATATCCTGGCCGTATAGCTTGCCCTGCTTGGTCAAAAAAGCCGACCCAATCACTAAGGGTCGGCTTTTTGGTGTAAACGACTGGATTACGTTCGCCAGTGATCCAGTCTATATAGTCCCTAATACTCCCTACAGGGCTATTTCGTTTGCCGAATAGCTGATTTTAAATAGTCTTTTGCTGTTCGGCTGATTAATTCGTCGTCAACATCGACCACGCGCGCTCCCCGGTGTTCGTATGGCCATACTTCGCCCGTCAGTACATCGAAGATACCATAGGGTAGTAAGTCATACTCTTCGTAACCCCAATACAAAAAATCAACTGCATCGGCGGAGTTATCGAACCCCACCGCGTAGCCTATTTCTGCCTGAGCGAAAACAACAATGTAGCGCATGCCCATATATACGGAGCGCAAATCATTTTGGTTGCGTCTTTTTATGTGACTTGGTAACGAATCGGTGGTCTTAAAGATGAAAGGGTTATCCTTTAATGAGCCTAGTTATGTTGAGTCTGCAGGTCTACATTATATGTGAATTTAGTAAAGGGTAGATGGGCGGGATTTTGCCAAACTAAAGAAATGGGCTCTTCCCATCAATAGGTTGGAGAACAGTTGAGGTTAATTTATGATTCTGAAGCAATAGCTGCGCAGTATGAACTCGACACTTACTTTATGTCAATTATTTACGCAATTTATTGTATTTTTTTAGGGTATATTGTACTGAACGTAGTGTACTGGGCCGTATTTGCTATAGCAGGTCGCTTAGGCAAAGCAGACGATGTTAGTCCATCGTCTGATACAATTACGTTTAGGAAAATAGGAGTTTTGATTCCTGCCTATAAAGAAGATGCCGTTATTATTGAGTCGGTAACGGAAAATTTGAAGCAACATTATCCTGCCGATCAATTCGATCTTATTGTCATAGCAGATTCATTTTTACCACGTACACTCATTCAGTTAGCCGCATTTCCAGTCAAAGTACTCGAAGTCTCTTTCGACGTATCGACGGTCGCAAAGGCTATTAATGCCGCTTTATCGAAGTTGCCACTTGATCAATACGATATACTTGTTGTTTCTGATGCCGATAACCATATGGCACCTGATTTTCTGAGTCGAATCAACAGGGCCTTTGAACAGGGATGGCGAGCGGCTCAGGGACATCGGGTTGCTAAAAATAGTAATACCAGTGTTGCCATTCTGGACGCCATTAGTGAAGAAATAAACAACCACATTTTTCGGAAAGGAAGCCGGGTATTAGGTTTGTCATCGGCTACAATTGGCTCGGGGATGGCATTTGAACCCAGGCTGATGAAAGAAGCCATGGCAACTCAACATACCATGGGAGGCTACGATAAAGAGCTGGAAACCAATATTGTACTGAGTGGTTGTAAGATTGCCTACCTCGAAGATGCCTACATTTACGATGAGAAAGTAGCCCATCGGGCAGTATTTCAGAATCAGCGTACTCGTTGGATAGCGGCTCAGTGGCAGTTCATAAAATTCTATTTCTGGAAAGGGATAGGTGAAATTCTACAGGGGCGTATTGCCAGTGGCCTCAAGATTATTCAGGCTATCATTCTGCCAAAAATTCTTTTACTGGGATTACTGCTTTTAGGCTTATTAATCGGTTTACTAACGCCTTACTCATTCCTCTGGCAAACGCCACTTGTGTTGTTGCTGGTGATGAGTGCCAGTTTAATTATGTCGGTGCCTGCTTATTTATGGAAACGAGTAAGTATACGCGAATTTTTATTTATTCCTGTATTGCTGCTAAGTTTTGTAAGGGCTTTACTTAATATTCGTAAAGCCTTTAAGCGCTTTATGCACACCCCCCACACGGGTTCGCCTGATGCCCAGACACCCTAGCCTGGATTGCCTGGGATAAGGATGAAGCCGATGTGTGACAAAGCCCAAATTAAGGAGTCAAAAGAGATAAATAGCCTACTAAAGTGGGTAAAAAGAAAGCGAATCCGTTAAATGATACAGATTAGCTTAATAATATATAATAAATTGCCGGAATAAGACAATTGTAGACTTGTTAGTAGAATTGCTGAGGAGATAGACTTGTGTAAATTTTTTCAAAATGGCATGCCGTTTAGTAAACTTTAGTTTAATTATAAGTTGTCGAGTTAGTCTATTTTTTCTCATTGGGCTACTTTCAGTAACAACAAGTTTCGGTCAAAACCGTAATGTTCGGGGATTGGTATCGTTCGGCGCTTCATCGGGGCTTGCCGATGATACGTTGTACCTGGATATTAATCAGGATGTTGCCGGGCAATTGTTGCCATTCGAAGATCTGGTAAAAATTGCCGTATTGCATTCGCCCTTGATCAAGTATCAGAATGAAGTAGCCAATTCATTGAGCGAAGCACACGAAGTGGCGAAGTTACAGATTCTGCAAAACGTGTCAGGCTTTGCTAACTATTCAGGGGGTAACCAATTGTTGGTTTCATCGGGGGATTCTAAACTGCCAGGTCAGGGAACAATTGGACAAATTACCAACGGCTATCGCGTAGGGGTAGATGTACGGCTTCCACTTTATGAACTTTTTGGGCGCAAACATCAGGTTCGGCAGGCTTATTCTAATTATAGAGCCGCTGTGGTTCAAAAAGAAACTATTGAATTGCAATTAAAGCGCGATTTGATCGGGGTGTATCAGGATATGATTACCTCGCAGCAACTGTTGAAGATTCTTCTGATTGATGAGCAGGCTTCGCTGACAGCCTTACGGGTAGGGGAGGCCGATATTCAGAAAGGAAGAATCACAGCCGATGTTATGGCCGCTACTACCAGCCGGTATGTACAGGCTAAAACAGCATCGGAACAGGCAAAAGGCAATTTCATTAAGAATGTACGCTATTTCGAAGCATTAATGGGAATGCCAATTCAGCGTTTGAAACGTAATTAAGGGAAAGGGTATGACAATTGAAGTATTTTTACGCCTGCTGAAACAGCATTTGCTCTGGTTCATTCTTATTCCGGTTGTGGCGGCAGGAACAGCTTTTATTGTTACTCGAAATCAGCCTAAAGTTTATAAATCACAAGCTACGCTCTACACTGGGCTAGTTTCTCGCTACTCATTGCTCTCCGATCGGCAGAGTGCCTTTCAGGATCGGTCGGCCAGCGCCGTAGATAATATCCTTACCACTCTTAACTCGCGCGAAACCTTAATTCAAGTGGCCGTGAGTTTGCTCACCGACCATTTGAGGCTACAACATCCCGACACGCTGGTATTACGCGATGCTGGTTTTCAGCAATTACACAAGGCTATTACGCCGGGTTGGGAAAACTTGTTTTTTATCGCTGCTGATTCCGCACTATTACGACGAACTGTTGATAGCCTGGCCAAATCACAGTACGATAATCCGATCAAAAGTCTATTGATGAAATCGGATTCGTATTATTCGATTCAGCACTTAGGTGAAAATATCAAAGCAACCCCCCGTAAAAACACAAATGATGTGCTCCAGATGGAGTACGAAACGGACGATCCAGGGGTAGCCCAACGTACCTTACGCTACGCGATTGAATTTCTGAACCAACGCTATGCAACGCTCAAAACATCCGAAACAAACTCGGTAATTGGGTACTACGAATCGAAACTGGAGAAGGCAAAAGAAAAACTTGCTCAGGCTGAAACCGCTCTGCGTAATTTCAGCGAAAACCATCAGGTATTGGATTACGACGAAGAGGCCAAAAACGTAGCGGCCTCGCGCGAAGCACTGCAAACGGAGTACAATCAGGAACTGATGCGAAGAAATGCGGCCAAAGCATCACTGGATGCCCTCAATCAGCGGATGGGGCAGCAGGGAAGCATTCGCTCAGCGAACAACGATTTGAGTGAAAAACAAAAGAAACTGGCCGACGCAGAAAATAAACTCGCCAACGCCAAAGCATACGGGCAGTCGAAAGCAACCATTGATCAGTTGCAGGCAATGGTCAACAAAGCATCGGACGAGCTGAAAGTCAGCGCTCAGAAATACGATGCCGCTACTAATTCAACCGATGCGATTCCGGCTCAAACCATAGCTAACGATCGACTGGTCAAATCGCTGGAATACGAAGAATCGTCGGCCCGGCTGGAGTTGTATAAGAAGCGGATGAACGAATACGATGCCAAAACTAATGAGTATGGTCCATTGGGTTCGCAGCTTCGCCAGTTGAATCGGGATTTAACCGTAGCTGAAAAAGAGTACTTCGACCTATTGCAGAATGTAGATCAGTCGAAAACCCGTCGGCAGGACGTGGCGATTGGCGGAACCCTGGAGATTTTAGACGCTCCCGATTTTCCGCTACTTCCTCAACCGTCCAAGCGTTGGCAACTGGTAGCTATTGGCTTCGGAGTTGGGTTGTTTATTGCGCTGTTGCTGACGGCTCTCCGCTTCTGGCTGGATAAGCGAATCAAGTCGCCAGAACAGGCCGAAGAAATGATCGGTATGCCGGTATCGGCTCTCTTTCCCACGGTTCGAAAGCCCCAGGTTTTCACAAAAGCAACAATGGCATCTCGGAGTATGTTTGAGCAACTGTTCAATGCCATCAACATTGAGGTTTCACAGAATACCACCAAGCCTTATCCACCGATCATTACGTTGTTTAGTATTCGGTCGAAGCAGGGGAAAACCTGGGTGGCTAACGGTCTCAATCAGCTTTACGAAAATGCCGATCAACGGATTGCGTATTGTTACCCCCGGGTAACCGGTAAAGAGCAACGTTCGCAGCAGCGGGGGATTACCAATTTCCCTTATACGGTTCGCCCGGACTTTATGAATGTTACAGGTATTGATTACCTGCTTGATTATACGCAGGGCTTTGAGCCTTCTCAGTTTGATCGTATTATCCTTGAATTGCCCGCCCTAATAAATAACCAAATTCCAGTTTATCTGCTCAAAAGCAGCGCTTTATCCCTACTTATAATTGATGCGAACAGCCCATGGGCAAGGGCCGAGAAACAACTGCTGAGTATGTACGTACGAGTAACCAATCAACCAATTCTGACGGTCTTGAACCGGGTTGAGGGTGATTATGTCGACGTACCCGGTCGGGCTGATGCTATTCAGCCATTACCGCCCGCTCAGGAAAACTCGATCTATTCTCAGCGAAATGCGCTGTAGGCATCAGCAAGAAACAATACTCCGTGTAGGAAATAACCCTCATGGAAGACGTTAGCAATGGCCTGGTTTTAAGGCCCATTGCTAAGCAAAGCGCACAATCTGTTTAGGTTTAAGTCTGTAGTTGATACCCACATTATCTACAGAACACATAGAATCGGAAATTGCCTGAGTAGCTATGAGTGCCCATAAGAATAGTACTTTAAGCAGGAGTTTCCTTACTCCTCAATTTGTTCATCAACTCGTTGAGCAGGTCGCTCAGGCGGATCAGGAGCGTATAGCCGTAATTTTCGGGAATGAAAATCTGACGTATCAGCAGCTAAATGAACGTGCCGACGACGTATGTCGGGCTATTGTACAGGCTGCTCCTTCGGATTCGGTTATTGGAATCAGTACGACTCGTAATCTGGATATGGTGATTGGTGTTCTGGGTATTTTGAAAGCCGGGAAAGCCTATCTGCCACTCGACCCTGCCTACCCTGATGCGCGTCTGCAACAAATTATCAGTGATGCCCAACTTCAAACCTGTCTGGCGGTGGGTGCCGACTACTCCCGATTTGCAAGTTTAGGTCTCCAGGTCATTGCGGACTACATACGTCTGGATGTATCAACAACGGTTCAGCAGGGGGGAATTGCCTATGTACTCTATACGTCCGGTTCAACGGGTAAGCCGAAGGGTGTCTGCATGGGGCATGCAGCACTGGTGAACCTGCTCGCGTGGCAGGCCAACCACTCGCAGGCAGGGCCTGGGACGAAGACGCTGCAACTGGCCCCGCTCAGCTTCGATGTTTCTTTTCAGGAGATTTTTGCCACTTTGACAACGGGGGGTACACTCATGCTGGTCGATGAGTCGCTCCGGTTGGACCTCAATGCACTACTCCAGTTTATTGATGAACAGGCAATCAACCGATTGTTTCTGCCATTTGTGGCCCTACAATATCTGGCTGAGGCCGCCGTCCGTACGCAGGTGTTTCCGAAGCAACTCCAGGAGGTAATGACAGCAGGCGAGCAGTTGAAAATTACCCCGCAGATCGCTCAGTTTTTTTCGGCGCTCCCGACCTGTGTTTTGTTCAACCAATATGGCCCTACCGAATGCCATGTGGTTACCCAACTGACGCTCGCCGGCGACCCTGCCACGTGGCCTGCATTGCCTGGTATTGGCTATCCGATCGACAATGTACGTCTGTTTGTTGTGGATGATAGCCTGACTATTCTGCCCACGGGTGAAGCTGGCGAATTGTGCTTTGGCGGAGACTGTGTTGCCGAAGGTTACCTGAACCAGCCTAGGCTGACCCGTGATAAGTTCATTCAGTTGGATGTGCCTGGTCAGGGATCGATACGGGTTTATCGCACAGGGGACCTGGGGCGATTACTACCGGATGGAACCATTGATTTTCTGGGTCGTCGCGACGATCAGGTGAAAATCCGTGGGCATCGGGTCGAATTAGGTGAAGTTGAAGTAGTGGTCAATCAGATACCGGGTATCAGGCAGGCTGTGGTCGTAGCACGTGAAGCGCAGGGGGGGCAAAAGCAACTGGTTGCCTATCTGGTTTCGGCTAACGGTCAGTTGATTACGTCGCAAGTTCGGTCGCAGCTGGCACAAAAACTACCTGACTACATGATGCCCTCCGCTTTCGTGTGGCTGGATGAGTTGCCGAAAACAACGAGTGGCAAGGTCGATAAAAAGAAATTGCCAGCCCCGGAACGGAAACGGCCCGAGTTGACGGTGGCATATCGTAAACCCAGGACTGTTCTTGAGCGGACCATTGCCCAGGTTTGGGAAGAGCTGCTGGAAATTGATCAGATAGGTTCTGATGATAATTTTTTTGAACTGGGCGGCAATTCCCTACTGGCTCAAAAAACGGTAGCGCTTCTGAAAGAGCGGCAGTATACGCTACCTATCACCAAACTCTACCAATTTCCAACCGTTGCCGGTATTGCCAGCTATCTGCAACCCAAAGAAGAGTCACCATTAACGATTGGTTTGCCTAAAAATCAGCAACAAAATGCGGCTCCGTCAACGCATGATTCGGACATTGCTATCATTGGCATGGCGGGTCGCTTTCCAGGGGCGAGTACGATTGGTGAACTTTGGGAGATCCTCAAAGCGGGTAAAGAAACGACACGATTTTTTACGGACGACGAACTGGACCCATCAATTCCGGCAAGTCTGAAAGCTGACCCTCTTTACGTAAAGGCAAGGGGCGTGATTGACGGGGCCGATCAGTTCGATGCGAACTTCTTTGGCTTATCGCCCAAGGTTGCGCAGCTCATGGACCCTCAACAACGAATCTTTCTGGAGATTGCCTGGGAAACACTGGAACAAACGGGCTATCTCCCTCATCATTACGATGGTCGGGTTGGGGTATTTGCGGGCTGTGGGAATAATACATACTACCAGAAGAATATACAAGGGCATACAGATCTGATTGATCAGGTGGGTGCATTTCAGGTGATGACCCTGAACGAGAAAGATTATATAGCTTCCCGAACCGCTTACCAGCTCAATCTGAAAGGCCCGGCTGTGAGCGTGTATTCAGCCTGTTCAACTTCGTTGCTGGCGATTACGCAGGCTGTACAGAGCATCCGAAATGGTCAGTGCGAAGTAGCTTTGGCGGGGGGAGCTAGTATTACATCGCCGATCAATAGTGGCCATCTATATCAGGAAGGTGCTATGTTAAGCCAGGATGGGCATTGTCGATCGTTCGATGCTGATGCACAGGGCACCGTGTTTAGCGATGGCGCAGGCGTTGTATTACTGAAAAGCCGGGAAGCGGCTCTTCGCGATGGCGATACAATTTACGCGGTCATTAAAGGGGTTGGCGTGAATAATGACGGGGGGGGTAAAGGAAGCTTTACGGCTCCCAGCTCAGAAGGGCAGGCCGGAGCGATCGCTATGGCTATAGCCGATGCCGCTATCGACCCGGCAACCATTAGTTATGTAGAAGCGCATGGAACAGCTACGCCATTGGGTGACCCAATCGAAATCGAAGGGTTAATCCAGGCCTTTGGTGAGCAAGCTGATCGGCAGTTTTGTGCGATTGGCTCCATCAAAAGCAATATGGGGCATTTGACTCAGGCGGCTGGTGTGGCCGGGCTGATCAAAACGACACTCGCGCTGTATCATGAACAACTCCCGGCATCGATCAATTTTACCCGACCCAATCCCGCTATCGACTTTGCCAGTACGCCATTTTTTGTGAATACCCAATTGGTCGACTGGAGACCCGTGGGCGATTGGCCTCGTCGGGCCGGGGTGAGCTCATTCGGCGTTGGAGGCACCAATGTGCATGTCATATTGGAAGAATCTGGCGTTGAAAGGCCCCAATCTGCAGAAGGTCGGCCGGTACAGTTGCTAAGCTGGTCAGCTAAATCGTCCGGCAGTCTGGAGGCATATACCCGAAAATTGACACAGGCGGTTGAACAAGTAGAGGATACAGCATTAGCCGACCTGGCCTTTACCTTGCAGACGACTCAGGCCAGCTTTGGTCATCGACGCTTTATAGTTGCGGCAACAGCGACCGAACTACAGCAGAAATTGCAGACCGAGCAGGCAAAATCATCCCTGTCAAAAGCTGTCCAACGGCCTGATGAAGTGGTTTTCCTGTTTCCTGGGCAAGGGTCTCAATACCTCAATATGGGACGTTGGCTGTATCAATCAGAAGCTGTATTCCGGGAGGCTATCGATACCTGCGCGAACTTGCTGGTTCCCTACCTTGACCTTGATATTCGTCGGGTGATGTATCCCGAATCG
The DNA here is from genome assembly GCF_002056795.1 of Spirosoma aerolatum. Lineage (NCBI taxonomy): Bacteria > Pseudomonadati > Bacteroidota > Cytophagia > Cytophagales > Cytophagaceae > Spirosoma > Spirosoma aerolatum. Next base: position 3,299,416 of record NZ_CP020104.1, read on the forward strand.
ATGGATATGGAGGCTGAACAGCGGCTACGAAATACGCGTTATACGCAACCTGCCCTGTTTGTGACCGAGTATGCGCTGGCCCAATTATGGATGAGTTGGGGGATTGTACCGACCGTGTTTTGTGGGCATAGTATCGGTGAATTTGTGGCTGCTCATTTGGCCGGTATTTTTTCGTTGGCGGATGCACTCAGGCTCATTGCCATGCGTGGCCGTATGGTGAGCGAACGCCCGCGTGGTAGTATGTTGTCGGTGCGTAAACCTGCCGAACTAATTGCCGGGATGATGCCCGAAACGATTTCTATGGCCGCTATAAATAGCCATACATTATGTGTAGTAGCAGGGCCAGATGAAGATATCGCTGATTTTGCCCGGTTATTGGACGAACAGGAAATTCCTAATCAGCCACTGGCAACGAGTCATGCATTTCATTCCAGTATGATGGAACCCATTGTGGGTGAATTTGGCAACGTCGTGAGTGAAATTTCACTGAATCGGCCTAAAAAACCGATTGTATCGACGGTAAGTGGAACCTGGCTTACAGATACCCAGGCTACCGATCCTATATATTGGGCGAATCACCTGCGTGCGACCGTACAATTTGCTGATGCGCTGGATACGATGATTGCTTTAGATAGCCCATTACTGCTGGAAGTTGGCCCAGGACACGTGACAGCGACACTGGCCCGGCAGCAGGTTGGAAAAAAGACAATTCCAGTACTAGCCGGATTAGCCAATCTGCCCGATGGGCCAGCGGCCTGCCAGTCATTGCTGACTACCCTAGGGCAATTATACCAGAATGGTTTGGAACCAGACTGGAAGGCCTTTTATAAGCATCAGAAACGGATAAAGATTAGCGCGCCCAGCTACGCATTTGATAAAAGGCATTGCTGGCTCGATCCGGTGGAAATCTGGCCGGAAAACCCCTCTTTACATACAAATAAACATGTCGGTTTAGTTGGTAATGTGCCTGTTGATCAGCGGCCTGTTGCAGATTTGCCCGATCGGTCGACCGTCGTATTGCCAATAACCACACCAAAAACTATGAGAAAATCTACATTGATCAGCCAAATCAACCAACTGCTGGAAGAGGCATCTGGTATTGAAATGGATGGGGTTGCGTCCGACACCAGTTTTCTGGAAATCGGATTGGATTCTCTGTTGCTGACCCAAGTGGCTCTAACCCTGAAAAAAGAATTTGGCTTGCCCATTACCTTCCGTCAGTTAACCAGTACGTATACGTCTCCTGAACTGTTGGCCGACTTTATTGACCAGCAATTGCCCCCCGAACCGCAACCTGTTGCACCAACTCCAACTGCTGCTCCAGTACCGCCAGTTGCGCTGAATGGTCACTATGGAACTCCTCTGGCGAATCCTGCACTGGATCTTATAGCCCAGCAACTGCAACTGCTTGCCAAACAGATTGAACTACTACAAGCAGGAAATACGCCAGCCTCCCAACCTGGTGCTGCGTCAACGCCCCAGCCAATGTCGGTTAATGGAAACGTGGCAAAGAATGGAAGCTCAATTACGGAAGCCCCTGACCTGACACCAGAGGAAAAAGCTGAACTGAAGAAACCATTCGGCGCAACGGCCCGGATTGAACGGCAGGCTTCGGAACTTACTCCCAAACAGCGGCAGTTTCTGTCGCAGTTTACGGAACAGTATACCCTCAAAACAGCCAAAAGTAAAGCGTATGCCCAGCAAAATCGGGCACATATGGCCGACCCACGCGTGGTAACAGGTTTTCGGCCACTCACTAAGGAAATCGTTTATCCAATAGTAGTTAACCGATCAGCAGGTAGCAGAGTATGGGATATTGATGGGAATGAGTACATCGATGCGTTGAACGGGTTTGGCTCGAATATGTTCGGTTACCAGCCTGACTGGCTTAAACAGGTGTTGCACGATCAGATTGAAGCTGGTTTTGAAGTAGGCCCTCAGCATGAACTGGCAGGCGAGGTAACCCGGCTCATTTGTGAACTGACCAAAACGGATCGGTCGGCTCTTTGCAATACGGGTTCCGAAGCGGTACTGGGAGCCATGCGCATCGCCCGAACGGTAACAGGGCGGTCGCTTATCGTTGCTTTTTCGGGATCTTACCATGGTATTGTGGATGAAGTTCTGGTGAGAGGAACCAAAAAGATGAAGTCGTTCCCGGCCGCGCCGGGAATCATGCCCGAAGCGGTTCAGAATATGCTCATTTTGGAGTATGGTACCGACGATAGTCTGAAAATCATTCGCGAGCGTGCCCATGAGTTAGCGGCTGTGCTGGTTGAGCCGGTTCAAAGCCGGCGCCCCGAGTTTGTACCGATTGAATTTTTAAAACAAGTACGGAGCATAACAGAGAAATCGGGTACGGCTCTGATTTTCGATGAAGTGATTACAGGTTTCCGAACCCATCCGGGTGGAACTCAGGCCCTTTTCGGCATTAAAGCCGATCTGGCTACGTACGGTAAAGTAGTGGGGGCTGGCTTACCAATTGGGGTTATTGCTGGTAAGCGTGCCTTTATGGATGCGCTGGATGGCGGATTCTGGCAATACGGCGATGCGTCGGTGCCGGAGGTTGGGGTAACCTATTTTGCCGGAACGTTTGTTCGTCATCCGCTGGCTCTGGCAGCTGCTAAAGCCTCTCTAGCCTACATGAAAACGGAAGGCCCCGCTTTACAACAGCAGTTGACTCATAAAACAACCCGACTAGCCGATGGGCTGAATGCTGTGCTGGAAAACTGGAAACTTCCCCTTTTTGTTGTTAACTTTGGTTCATTATGGAAAATTAAGTTTAAAGAAGAGGTAGCATACGGTGAATTGTTGTTTACATTGATGCGTGATAAAGGCATTCACATCTGGGATGGATTTCCCTGTTTCCTAACAGAAGCGCATACCGAGCAGGAAATCGATGCTATTATTCGAAGTTTTACCGATAGTATACAGGAATTGATCGAGGTTGGCATTTTTAAAGCCGATCGAGTAAGCACATTCAATTCAGAAATAGTTGGGATAACTCATAACAGACATACACCACCAGCACCTGGGGCCAGATTAGGCCGGGATCGGCAGGGTAACCCTGCCTGGTTTATTCCTAATCCAGATCAGCCTGGGAAATACCTCCAGGTTGAATTAAATCAATGACGGATGGCGGAAAGCATTGCGAATGTAAACCTGATTGAAGTTGATTTTAACCCATTTGAGGGACCTCAAATCGTGAGTCTGGCTCCGGCAACGGAGCCACAAATCGAAATCTGGGCGGCCTGTAAACTCGGTGGCGACGATGCCAGCCGAGCTTTCAATGAGTCGATTTCGTTGCGGTTTCATGGGGTACTGGATCAACTTGCTTTCGACAAAGCCTGGCAAGCACTGGTGCGCCGTCATGAAGCGCTACACTCGGCGTTTAGTGCTGATGGGCGGCAGATGTGCATTTTCGATGAGGTATCTATTCCCCTGACTTACCTGGACTGTGCCGCTAAATCGAAGGTTGAGCAGGAACAGATTATTGCAGACTATGTCCAGCAGGATGCACGCTATGTATTCGATCTGCTGAACGGCCCATTGATTAAGGTGTGCCTGATCAAATTGTCGGATACCGATCATCATTTTACCCTGACAGGGCATCATATTGTGTGTGATGGCTGGTCGTTAGGTATTTTACTTCAGGATCTAAGTGCGCTCTATTCCGCCTACGCCCGGCACCGCAACCCCAATTTACCTGAGGCCCCGACCTATAGCCAGTACGCCCTTGAGCAGCACCAGTTTGAGCAAAGCGAAGCGTATCGGCAGATCGAAAAATTCTGGCTCAACCAGTATAGCGGTACAATCCCCGTTCTGGAGTTGCCTACCGACTTCGCCCGACCAGCGCTACGAACGTATTCCATTGACCGACGCGATCATCTATTGAGCGATGCCTTGGCTGGGGCTGTGAAAAAAATGGGCGCCAGGGCAGGGGCTAGTTTTGTTACCACATTAATGGCTGCTTTCGAGGTGTTTCTGCACCGGGTAACGGGCCAGGATGATATTGTGGTAGGCTTACCCACATCCGGGCAGTCAGCAACCGGCTACCTGGGGTTGGTGGGGCATTGTGTCAATTTGCTGCCACTACGCAGCTTTCCCAGGTCTGAACTGAGCTTTCTGGAGTTTTTACAGCAACGAAAGGAAGGCATACTCGATGCATACGAACACCAACGACTGACGTTTGGCAGTCTGCTGAAAAAGCTACCCATTGTTCGCGATCCTTCTCGGGTTCCGCTGGTTCCAGTCATCTTCAACGTCGACATGGGGCTCGATAATGGGGTAGATTTTCACGGGCTTGATTATCAGTTTATCAGCAATCCGAGGGAGTTTGGTGCCGTTGACCTCTTTCTGAACATAAGTGATGCCGCAACCGGCAAATCGGCTCTCGTTTTTGAATGGTCATACAATACTCAGTTGTTCAAAGAAGCGACTATCGACCGGATGATGGCCGAGTTTGAACGGCTTCTGAAAGCTATTGTTGAGAATCCATCCATTCAGATTGAAGATATTCTGCTGGCCGATGAGGATGATCAGAGCAGAAAGCTGGCCACCTGGAACGATACGGCGGCAAATTACCCAAATACGGCTTCGTTACATTCGTTACTGGCGCAAACGGCTAATGAGTTTGCGGATAAACTGGCGCTGGTCTTTACCCGGCAAACGGAACAACAAACGTTTACGTATCGGGAGCTTCATGAACGGGCTAACCAGCTAGCGCAGGCTATTCGAAAGCAGGGTTTAGGAACAAGAGTCAATGGGAGTACGCCCGTAGTAGGGGTTGTTCTGGATCGTACGCCCGATCTGGTCATTACTTTACTGGCTGTTCTGAAAGCTGGTGCCGCTTATGTGCCCATTGATCCGGAGTATCCGCATGACCGTATTGCGTTTATGCTGGCCGACTCATCAGCCACCTTGCTGATTACATCGAAAAAATACCATTCGGCCGGTCATACAACGTACCCGACTTTGGGCCAGCCAGCGAACCAGACGAAGGTTGTGTTGCTGGATACCCTTCTGAATGAACTTGACCAGTATCCCAAAGAGGCTCCGGCAATTGAGGTAAACGGAAACGATCTGGCGTATATTCTCTATACCTCAGGTTCGACCGGAAAACCCAAAGGCGTTCTTATTGAGCATCATAACCTGGTCAATCTGCTGTACAGCATGATAAGCTGGCCAGGTATTGCAAAAGACGATAAACTGCTGGCTGTCACAACGGTTTCGTTCGACATTGCCGGGCTTGAGTTATACCTGCCCATTCTGGTAGGGGCAACGTTGGTACTGGCCGATTCCGAAACGACAAAAGATGGCCGGGCACTACTAGAGACTGTTTCTACCTTTGGGGTTAGCCTCATCCAGGCTACCCCAATCACCTATAAAATGATGCTCGCGGCTGGTTGGGAGGAACGATTGCCGTTGAAGATTCTGTGCTGTGGAGAGCCTTTGTCGAAAGACCTGGCTCAGAAACTCACCGCTCGTTGTGGATCGCTCTGGAATATGTATGGCCCAACCGAAACGACTATCTATTCGACCGGAAAGCAGATTCTGGCCAGCGACGAGATTATTACGATTGGACGGCCCATTCAGAACACCCAGGTCTATATTCTGGACGAACACCTGAATCGGTTGCCCGAAGGGAGTGTTGGCGAAATTTACATTGCTGGCGATGGGGTTGCCCGAGGCTATCTGAACCGTCCTGAGCTGACGCGGGAAAAATTCGTTCCGAACCCATTCAGTACGTCGAAAAAAAGTACCATGTACCGAACGGGCGACTTAGGTAAGTTTATGCCCGATGGCGAAATCCATTGCCTGGGGCGTATCGACCAGCAGGTGAAGATTCGCGGCTACCGGATTGAGTTGGGCGAAATAGAGCATGCTCTAGTCACTCAGGAAGGGGTGAGTGAAGCTGTGGTCGTTGCTCGTGAAGATCGCCCTGGTGACCAACGATTGATTGCTTATCTGGTGACTAATCCGCCGTTGAGCGAAGACGCCTTCAGGAACCAGATTCTGATGTGGCGAAGGCAATTGCAGGAAAATCTGCCTTCCTATATGGTCCCGACAGATTTTGTGAGCCTGGCCCAGTTGCCTATTACACCAAATGGCAAAATTGACAAAAATGCGCTGCCTAAGCCTGCTTCCATGCTGGCCGTGGAATATAGAACACATATTGCTCCTTCGACCGAAACGGAAAAACTGATTGTGGGAATCTGGAAGGAAGCGTTGATGCTGGATCAGATTGATATTGATACCGACTTTTTTGAACTGGGTGGGCACTCGATGATTGCCGTTCAGGTAATGACCCAACTGGAAAAGGAAACCGGACAGCGACTACCCTTATCCATTTTACTGACCTATCCGACAGTTCGAAAACTGGCACAGCTTTTACAGACGAATGAAAAGCCAACAACCTGGACGTCGCTGGTACCCATCCGGCCAGAAGGTAATAAAGATCCCCTTTACATTATTCATGGAATTGGTCTAAATCTGTTAAATTTCAGTAGCTTGATCAGCTATCTGGACCCTGAGCAGCCTATTTACGGCCTCCAGGCAAAAGGGTTGGATGGAAAAGATGAGCCGCTCGATAAGATGGAAGACATTGCCGCTTTCTATCTGAGCGAAGTGCTGGAACAAAACCCCAATGGTCCGTATGCAATTGCTGGCTATTCGTTTGGTGGCTATGTGGCGCTGGAGATGGCCCGGCAATTGAAAGCAATGGGGAAAGAGGTGAAAATGCTGGCCATGTTCGACACCAATGCACAGGAGTCAGATATGAATCGCTCGATGGGCGACTGGCTGATGCGGAAAGTGCTCCGCCAGTTCCCGAAATTAATCTGGTTCACCAGGTCATTGATCCAGAAACCTATTCAGACGCTCAAATACCAGCAGGGATATGTTGAGTGGAAAATCGATGCGTTGCTAAAAGCAATGGGTTTGCGTCAGGAGCCAGAACCAGAAGTGGGATTGGAACACCTGAATAAAATCATCGAAAAGCATGAGTATGCGTTTTCGCATTATACCATGAAACCCTACGACGGTGTTATCGACCTTTTTAAGGCTCAGGTTCGTCTTTACTTTGTCGATGATAGTAAGTTTCTGGGCTGGAAAAAATATGCTAAAAAAGGGGTACGCGTGCATAGTGTGCCGGGCGATCATCAACTGATGCTCCTGCCTCCCAATGATAAAGCCTTTGCTGAAGCCCTGCAACGGGCACTCGATCAGGCATAAAACGGCTAGACAGTAGAACACGGATTTTCAGGATTCGTATGATTTACACTGATCATATGGATCCTGAAAATCCGTGTTTTATTTGCCGCTAACGATCCCTTAATGACTTCTTTTTAACTCATCAGCCTGTTGTGGGGTAAGAACTAAGCCACGTACTTCAGGATACCGTTCGGTGGCCATAGTCAGGGCGTTACGCAACCAGTCGCGCTCCTTTGCTCCCGATGTATGGGTACCACAATGCGTTACCAAAATGGGCTTTTGGCGGATGTTGTAGTCTATATGTAACCGGATTGTATTGTGCATCAACTGATACAGGGCCGCAAAGGAATGGATCTGACTGTCGTCGTTCGAAAGCGGCTTATTGGTAATGTTAAGCCCTATCCAGTCAATTGAAGCCCCCCCAGGGTAGTAATCGACAATGGTTGATGGCTGAGTGGGGCACCACACCCATACGCTGTTGGTCAATTGCTGCTGACGACAAAACGTTACCAGATATTGCCAGGCCTTCTCATACAGTTTAAGGGTTGTTTCTTGTCGGGTGCCCCACTGGTACGTAGTATCATCAAATTCTGGGGCAAAACAGATGAGTAGGGGTTGATTATTACGTTTCAGGTTATTGGTAAACGACAGCAGCTGGTCATTGTATGTACCTTGGCAGATGTTACGCAGAAATGATTGCAAAACCTTTTCTGAGTTTTCTGAAAGCCCAGTGTAGGTTGGCTCCAGATAGAGCAAAGGTATTTGACGGGACGCTATCGACAAGTTCGGCTGGTTCAATGCATGCTTGCCAGTAGTGGACCATGCTAAGTGTTGGGGAACAATAACTTTGTCAGGCACAGGAATTGATTTATGAACATTGTCCCTGGCTGGGTCCAGTCCATAATAAAACGATTGGGTAGTAGCATATCGGAGATCGAACGGAAGCCGGGCTGTTTTTTTACGACTGGTATACGCTACCAAGCCGGTTGTGGCAATCAGTAGGACGACAAATAAGGGAATGGCTGAAAAGCGAAGCCAGCGATAAAGACCATACCGAACATGCCAGAAGGCAATTCGTAACGGCCAGAAAACAGGTCGCTGAAACGAAATTCGGGGGGCTATCCATGTTTTCATACGGGCCAGCCAGACTTCCTGACCGATCAGCACATTCAGCGACAGAATAACCACGTTGAGTAGTCCGAAGCCTATCATGAGCTGGGAGTAGATATTACTGACTGCAAACCGGCCGTAATGATAAATGCTGTAACCAATAGCACCCAGCGTCAATAGAATCATTACCAGATTAGGGAGGCACAGCACAAGATTGTTCCGGGGCTGGTCGCGCTTGGGGGTTGGTAGGTAAGGAACTTCGACACGGAAAATGGTGTAGATCAGCCCCAAAACGTATACCCACCAGGTTCCACTGCTTAAAATACCTCCAAAAATATGAAAGCCCGCTTCATGCTTTTCGATCAACCATCGTTGCGAATACTGCCGGATTAAAAATGCGGTGAGCAGTAGGGGAAGATAGGCCGTGGCAAATAACAGAAGATCCACGTGAACTGGAAGCCGCATTGTCACCAGCGAAATGATCGGTATCAGTAAATCAAGGAATTGGACTATTCCCAGGAGATAATACAACGGCATCGTCAGGTAGTGAAGCCGCTGACGCCATGACAACTGACTGACGATTCTTGGGTAGGTAGTAACCAGCAACTCAAACGTACCCCTCGACCATTTAAGTTGCTGCTTAAAATAAGCCGATAATGTATCCGGTACCAGACCATAGGAGAGAGGCATGGGAACATAGGCTGATTTCCACCCGTTGGCGTGTAGCAGCATTGCTGTATGCATATCTTCGGAGAGACCGGGGGCGTGACCACCGATGGAATCGAGCGCATCTCTTCGGAACGTGCAGTTAGCTCCAATGGCTTGGGCTGTTCCATAATTCCCCATACAGGTCATCATGGGGCCATAGAACGTATACGTCTGCTCGGCTGCCCCGTAGGCAACCAGACTTTCCTTATGGTTATAATACCCCTGTACACACTGAACAAAGCCAATAGTCGGATCGTCGAAGTGGAGCAAAACGTGATCTAAGAAATCAGGGGCTGGTACGTGGTCAGGGTCAATCACCAGGCATATTTCGCCAGTGGCCTGCTGAAGCGCATGGTTGATATTGCCAGCTTTGGCGTCTTTTTTGTCGGTGCGTGTAACATGCCGTACGCCCAATTCTGCACAAATCTGTCGTAAGTAAGGGTCATTGGCTTCGTCGCAGAGGTATGTTGTATGCGGATAAGAGATCGCCTGAATGGCTCGCAGAGAATTGATAACCATGTCGTGCGGTTCGCCGGGGCAGTAGGTTGTCAATACATCGACTCGCCAGGTCCGGGTAGAGGGGGGCACAACCAACGGTTTCACCTGCCAGTAATGGTACCATTCGTGGAGTAGTCGGAAGAGCTTGAAGAATACTGATACGGTTAACATGCCAAACAGCCAGCCATAGCCCCGATTTCCCGGTTGTAGATACACGCCTAAAAAGGCTACAATAAAAAAGAGACCGGCAATGATCAAAATCCGAATAGGCTGCCTGTCGCTTGGCTTATAGGCAAAGTTATAGGCAGCGTTCGGCGAACGGTGAAGATGAGTAAGCCAGTTCATATGGGTTAGATTCGAATGGTGCCGCACGAATTTGGTTTTTCAACGGTCTGGTAACCAAGTGAATAACAGATCGTGATTTTGTATTCGTATGACGTAATTCGTATCTTTTATGACTTTGAAAGTTATCCTGAGTCAAAATAGAGGAAGGATAAATTTTGATACTGTATTGATGCGTACGGGTTTACTAGTATTCAGTCTACTGGCGGGCCATCTACTGACGGGTTGCCATGGGTCAACGGCTCCTAACAATGAAACTTCCTCGACAGTTAAGCCAACGGCTATTCACTGGACTGGGCAATCGTATGAGTTATTGCGAAATGGGAAACCTTACTTTATTCAGGGGGCGGGTGGTAAGAGCCATTTTGAACGTCTGAAAGCCTGTGGAGGAAACTCGATCCGAATCTGGGACGACCTCGACGCCGATCAGATTTTAGCGCAGGCGCAACGGCTGGACCTTACCGTACTGTTTGGAATTTGGGTAGCTAAAGAAGCTGATGGTTTCGATTATCATGATCGACAGGCAGTTGATCAGCAATTCGAACAGATCCGAAAAACGGTACTAAAATATCGTAATCACCCGGCTTTGTTGATGTGGTGCGTGGGGAACGAGTGGGCGCAGGACGCCAATAATTTTGGGGTTTTCGATGAGGTCAACCGCATTGCGGCCATGATTCATGAACTTGATCCCGATCATCCGGTTACAACCGCTATTGCCCCCGATAGTGGCCGGGCTATCTGGCTCGTTCGTGAGCGATGCCCTGAGATCGACATCCTTTCGTTTAATGTGTATGGTACCATTTCATCAGTTACCCAGTACCTGAAAGAAGGCGGGTGGACTAAGCCGTACTTAATCTCAGAGTTTGGGGCTAAAGGTTATTGGGAAGAGCCGCATACGCCCTGGGAAACCGCTATCGAACCAACCAGTCAGCAGAAGTACGAATTTGTCAGGCATACCTATCCGCAATACATTGGTTCCCGGCCTCCCAATTGCTTAGGGTCGTATATGTTTTACTGGGGCAGTAAGCAGGAGGATACCCATACTTGGTTTAGTATGTTCGATGAACAAGGTCGGGAAACTTCCCTGGTTGGGCTCATGCAGGAACTCTGGACGAAACGTGTGCCTGATAATCAGTCACCTGTTATTCGGCAGATACGCATCGATGGAGCTATTAAAATGGGTGTCCAATGGTCAGCAGCAGAACGCGTTCATCAGGTTCAGGTACTGGCTACCGACGCTGATAACGACTCACTGACGTATCATTGGGAAATAAAACCGGCTGCCCGACTAACCGCTGATTATATTGATACGCCAATCCAGACTATTGATGGTCTGATTACCTCAACGGCTATAAACGCCATTCAATTCGTACTGCCTTCCAAACCAGGTGCATACAGGCTATTTGTGTTCGTTTACGACACTCACCAACACGTAGCTACTGCCAATGTGCCCTTTTTAGTGAAAGGCGAAAAAGCAGTTCAGTAACTCCGATAAAAGTGCTTTACAGAAGCCCCTGTCGGTAAGCTTTTATCTGGTCGAAGGAAAGCTTATAAGCCAGTGTGAGAACGGCATAAATGGCACCCCCAATAGCAATTTCGGCGAATGCATTGATTGGCCCCGAATACCCAATAAGCATTTTATAGATACTGATAATTGCCACCATAATCAGACAGAATGTGATGGGCTTTGCAATGTTTTTCAGGAAGTCCCCGAAAAAGTCGCCAATCAGGTAGTTGACCATGCCAAAATTCACAAGCATATTCAGGAAGGTAGTCAGCAGGAAGGCGATGGCAATGCCCATAACCCCCCAGTATGTACCAAATAGGTACACTAAGGGAATCTTGACAATCAATGTTCCCAGGTTAAGGTAAAATAGCAGACTGGGCTTCCCTCTCGTAAAGGCTACGGTATAGAGTGGGTGGCTCAGGCAGATAAAAACGCCTACAAATACGAAAATTCGGATAAGTTCGATGCTTTTCTCCCAACCTGGGCCATATATCAATGGAACAACCGTATCGGCCGTAATGAAGAGACCTGCCAGAAGGGGTAAATTGCAATAACTGATAAAGTCCAGAATTTTCAGATACGATTTCCGAAGCTCAGACGTATTTTCTTTCATGCGCGCCAGAATCGGATAGGCTACCTGTAGAATGATCGGATTGAGTTTCATGATCGGAAATACACAGAGCTGGTAAGCTACCGTATAATACCCCAGCATTTTAACGCCCAGCATTCCGCCCAGAAAAATATTGTCGGTATTCGATTGAACGTAGCCCAGGAATCCATCGCCCATGTTGTAAACCCCGAAGCGGAGGTGTTCTTTAATCGTGTAAATATTAAAGTACAATTTGGGAATAAAGAACTTTAGGCCGAACGCAATCTGCAAAATGGATCGTGTTGTTTGTGATACGAGCGATCCGATGATGAGCGATAATTCATGGTAACCATTATAGGCCAGCGTAACCGTAACCGCTGTTCCTAATACCGAACCCGTAATGTCGATGATGGCAACCGATTTGAACCGAAGCTCTTTTTCAAGCAAAAACATATAGATCTGCCCGAAATACACAATCACGAAATAATACGAGGATAGATTGAGTACCTGCGCCAGTTTGGGTTCGTGATAAAAAGCGATAATCGATGGGCTACTAAGATGAATAACAATGAAAATCACGAACCCCACCAGCAAATTCAGGTAGTAGAGGGTCGATAACACATTGCGGTCGCTTTCCTGCTTGTAAATAATGGAGTTAGCAAAGCCCAGGTTCGCGAAAACCTGAAAAAAGGCAAGAATCAGGTTGCTTACACTGACAATACCAAAATCGGAAGGCGCTAATACGCGAGCCAGAACGGCCACTTGTATGAACTGAAAAAGGGTAGCGATGCCCGTCGAAACGGTAATCCACTTTCCCCCGTTCATTGCCTTTTGTGTATTACTCATTTATTATCGTATGGGTTAGCAAGTCGTACTGGTTGATGAATTGTTACAGCCAGGTCTCATTGGATAATAATTGCTGATCTGACGTTCATAACGTAACGGATTTCTATGTTAAGACTTTCTTTTCTTCTTCATGTAACACCTGATGGGCTTTCTTTGAGTTACTGGTATGTGTGCGGTCGCTCAGCGAAACAGAAAAACGCGGCCGGTTTGGCTAATTTCTCGTTTAGGTAGAGTAACGGATTGATAGGTAACGATCCAGGTGTAGGTATCGGCAGGGCAGGGCGATCCGTTGAAGGTGCCATCCCAGGTTTCGGCTGGATTTTGACTGCTGAAAATTAAATTTCCCCACCTATTGAAGACTCGGATACTAAATGCATTTGAAGTTCTGAGCTGAGTGAAAAAAGCCAGCCGATCGTTCATGCCGTCATTATTTGGGCTAAAGGCATCAGGGATATAAACGGTTTCGGGTTGATCGGGACACTCACCACATTGTCGCACCTGGAAATCGTCGAGGGCCATATCATTTCCGCAACCATAATCCCCCTGATTGTTAATTAATTTGATAACAATATCTTCGGTCGATGTTGGAGCCGTAAATAGTACTGAGCAACGGCGCCAGGTGGGCGTATCCGTCTGTGGAATCTGACCAATGGTGAGGCTCTGAATGACGAGCCCTTCTGAGGTTTCGATGCTAATGGATAAGTTCGGGATCAGTGCATTCAGGCAGGTTTCGGTACGAAGCAGATTCATGACCCAGAACGAAACTTCGTACGACGTTCCTTTGCATAACCCTGAAACGGCCTGTTGGTAGAAAACGCCCGGTTTATTTCCGCCATTAACCACCAGCATGTTCCCCCGTATGCTTGCGGAGGTATGATCCCGATCGACGGCATACCAGGTTGAATTGAAGCAGGTACCATCGAGCGAGGACAAAACTGCGTATTGTCCATCGCCAGGACAGTCGATCGGCTCAAATTCATAAGTAGTCTGATTGGCAATCGAAACGGGATTACCTGCTACGCCAAATGTTTGGTCAATTACCAGTTCGCCGGCGGGATTAGCGCATTGCTGTGCCGTAACCAGTTGGGGGCGGGCATAGAGGAAACAGGCAATCAGACCGATTGCAAGGCGTAACGTAATGGATAGCCGATGGCTATTCCTGATAACTTTGCGAGCCGCACCTATCATACCTGCCTATTAAGACAGTATTCTATTTTTTTGGTCACCATTTATAGGATTGTATCGTTTTATTGTGTATAAATTGTTGGATTTTATAAACTAATAGATTCGTGTTGAATCGAAGCAGTACTGATTCTGTCATCAGGTGTACAACGCTGTCATCCACAAAATGGGAAGACTGGACGGTCTGCCCTTATACGGATCCATTGGCTGTTTTTCGATTTGAATGGCCACGTCAGATAGAGCTAGACGAATTATTGAGTGAACTCTCGTTTGCTGAGATCGAGCGGGCGAAACGTTTCCGTCGGCAGGAGGATCAGCTTCGTTTTGCGTATGGTCGATGTATACTTCGACGGTTGCTTGGAAATTACATTGGTCAGCCGCTTGCCAGTATAGAATTGACCGAAGGCATGAACCGAAAGCCAGTATTTACTAATTCGCCCGGTTGGCAGTTTAATATATCCCACTCTGGCAATTGGGTTCTGGTGGCTATTAGTACCGTATGGGTTGGTGTCGATCTGGAGAAATCCATTCAGGGCTTTGACTTTCAGGGTATTGTTTCTCAGAGTTTTAGTAAGTCTGAGCAGCAGTTTGTCGATAAAAGCCTTAACCGCGTTAACGCATTTTATACAATCTGGACGAGGAAAGAAGCGCTGGTCAAGGCAACGGCAAAAGGCGTTGATGAAGATTTTGTGCGGGTCCCCTCGCTGGACGGTATCCATTCTGTCGATAGTCTGGTAATTGGGAGTTCAGGTGACTGGCTGGTAAACAGCTTTTGGGTGGCAGAGGGGTATACGGCAGCGGTGGCCTACCCAGGCACGATTAAAGGACCTCTATTTTATACGCTCGATAGCCGATTTTTTAGGCGTGGCTAATGGGTTATGGTCGCTTAAATACGTAGTATCTGTTCGCGAAAATGGGTAAATTTGAGGAATGGTAAATTTTACTATTTAAAGTAATTGTTACCTTTTACCCAGAGTCTCATGCGTAAGCTTCCTTCGCTACTGCTGTCTATCATTGTCCTGATTATCCTCTTGGCCTTCTCGTCAGTTGAGCATGGGCTGTTGATTGGCCCAGTGGATACTGGTTTGCCTCCCGAAGAAAATCGATTTACCAGAGTAGTGATTGCGGATAAACTGGACGAACCAATGGCCATGACCATGCTCAACGATGGTCGGGTATTGTTCATCGAGCGGAAGGGGCAAATCCATATCTACAATCCCGCTACCGGAAAAATTAACCTGATCGCTACAATACCCGTCAGCACAAAATACACCAGTAAGGAAGGCGTTGTATCCGAAGCAGAGGACGGCCTTCTGGGCGTTGTTCTGGACCCGCAGTACGAGACGAACCACTGGCTTTATCTATATTATTCGCCTGCTGGCGATGACCCCAAAAACATTCTGGCCCGGTACGAACTCCGGGGAGATGAACTGGTCATGTCGTCACGAAAAGTACTGCTCGAAATTCCTACCCAGCGCGAGCAATGCTGTCATACAGGCGGAGGTATGGTTTTCGATCGTTCGGGCAATCTTTATCTGGCTACTGGCGATAATACCAGCCCAAGGGTAACGGGATATACGCCCATTGATGAGCGACCTGGCCGGGCAGCCTGGGACGCACAGAAATCATCGGCGAATACCAACGATCTGCGGGGCAAAATTATTCGCATTCAACCTACGGCAAATGGCTCGTATACCATTCCAGCCGGGAATTTATTTCCGAAAGGAACCTACCCGTCGGACCGAGCGAAAACCCGCCCCGAAATTTACATCATGGGCTTGCGTAATCCCTGGCGCTTGTCGATTGATAGCCGAACCGGGTATTTGTATTGGGGGGAAGTGGGCCCCGACATGCGCGATTCGGTGGGCGTTGGTCCGAATGGCTATGACGATTTCAATCAGGCACGTAAAGCAGGAAATTTCGGCTGGCCTTACTTTGTGGGCGATAATGCTGCCTATTGGGATCGGGACTTTGCTACCGGCCAATCGGGCGAACGGTTTAATCCGGCTAAACCCGTTAATAATTCACCCAATAACACCGGGCTGAACGAACTACCGCCAGCGCAGGGGGCATTTATCTGGTATTCATATGGAGCCTCCAGGGAGTTCCCCATTATGGGTAGTGGAGGGCGCAGTGCTGTAGGTGGGCCAATTTTTCATAAAGCCGATTTTAAAAACGCTGAGCGCCTTTTTCCCGACTATTACGAAGGGAAATGGTTTATCACCGATTTCATCCGGGGCTGGATAATGGCCGTTACCATGGATCAGCAGAGCAAGTATGTATCGATGGAGCGGTTCCTGCCCAATGAACGTTTCGATAGCCCTATCGACATGAAATTTGGGGCCAGTGGCGACCTCTACCTGCTTGAATATGGGAGCAACTGGTTTCGTGGAAACGACAATGCCCGATTAGTAAAGATCGAATACAATGGTGGCAATCGTAAACCCGTTGTTCATGTCTCCGCCGACAAAACGAGTGGAGCCGCCCCGTTTCAGGTGAAACTATCATCCAAAGGGTCAATGGATTACGATGGCGATGCCTTGCTATATCAATGGGAAGTCAACTCATCGAATGGAGTATCCAGAACATCATCCGAGGCCAATCCGGCGTTTACACTCGAACAACCGGGCTTATATACGGCAACCCTAACAGTAAAAGACCCAAAGGGTGCTACGAATAGCCAGTCACTGGAGTTGAAGGCCGGAAATGAGTCGCCTGTAGTAGCGTTTTCCATTACACGTGGTAATAAGACATTCTTTTTTCCGGGCCAGACAATCGAGTATGCAGTCGATGTGAGTGACAAAGAAGACGGTAGTCTGATGGATGGTCGTATTTCGCCTAGCCAGGTTGCAGTTACTATTCAGTATGTCCCCGACGGGTTCGATAAAGTCGAACTGGTGGCTGGTCATCGGTATGCCGACGCTGCGGCTATGCTGGCTTCAACGGCAAAACAGTTAATGGCGGGTAGCGATTGCCAGGCCTGCCATTCCGTAGAAACCCGTTCGGTTGGGCCTGCTTACAAAGAGATTGCCGCAAAATATAAAGGCGACAACAGTGCGCCGGAGCGACTGGCGAAGAAAGTTATAGCCGGAGGAAAGGGAGTTTGGGGCGAATCGAGCATGAGTCCTCATCCAGGCCTTTCCATGACCGAAGCCACTCAGATTGTAACCTATATTCTAAGCCTGTCGGACGAAAAAGCTACCGTGAAAATGCTGCCCACCAGAGGCAGCTATACGATGGATATTCCATCTGGCGAAAGCACCAAAGGATCGTTTGTATTGCGGGCTGCTTATACCGACAGAGGCTCCTCGCTGATACCAGCCAGTAGTTCAGAAAGCCTGATTTTTCTGCGAAACCCAACGGTGGCCCCCGAAACCGCCGACGAATCGAAGCAAACGGAGTTGATCACAGCCCAGGGAAAAGCTTTCTATGTGGTTGGTTCGGGCGCTTATCTGGGGTATCACGATATGGATCTATCGGGGGTTAGCCAGGTAGATTTTGCCGTGCAGGCATCCCCTAAAGTCGATGCGGCTGGCGGTACAATTGAGATTCGGTTAGACTCGCCTTCGGGTAAATTAATTGGTGAAACGGCCTTTATAGAGATTCGGGATCCAACGCGACCGGTGGGTTCGCACGCTGGGCAAGTGCCGCGACCTGCACCTGTCAAAGCCCGTATTGCTGGTGTCGAAGGGATTCATAAACTCTACTTTGTTTTTAAAAATGCCAATGCCAGGGATAACCAGATTCTGATGCGCGTGTCCTCCATTCAATTTATACCCGGCGATGCCTGACAGGAATTGTCAAACCAGCACTGTACATTGTTCATTCTAATTACTCAACCCAATGCGCACAACCCGTCGTGATTTTCTTAAACAGGCTGGGGTGACTTCTGCCGGAGTTAGTCTGCTAAACGGATGGTCAGCCGAAGGCCTCATGGCCGCTTCAGCCAAAAAGATGTTCTTCGAAATTTCGCTGGCCGAATGGTCTCTGCACCGAACCTTACAGGCTGGTAAGTTAACCAATATGGAATTTCCGGCAAAAGCAAAGACAGATTTTGGGATTAATGCCGTTGAATATGTAGATCAGTTCTTTAAAGACAAGGCTAATGATCAGGCTTACCTGAGTGAATTGAAGAAACGGGCTGAAGATCTGGGCGTTCGAAATGTACTGATTATGGTCGATACTGCCGGGCCGTTGGCCGATCTGGATGAGACCAAACGGAAGCAGGCGGTTGAATCCCACTATCAGTGGGTCGATGCGGCTAAGTTTCTGGGCTGTCATTCCATTCGGGTCAATCTGCGTGGTAAAGGTACTGCCGATGAAATTGCCAAAAGCAGTGTCGACGGTTTAGGTCGGCTGGCTGAGTATGGACGCAAGGCTGGGATTGGTGTCATTGTCGAAAATCACGGTGGTTACTCATCCGATGGGAAATGGCTCTCACAGGTAATCAGGCAGATCAATAATCCTTATGCGGGTACGTTACCCGATTTCGATAATTTTAAACTGACCGATACTGAGTTATACGACCGCTATCTGGGCGTGCAGGAAATGATGCCTTTTGCCAAGGGCGTCAGCGCAAAATCGCGGGATTTTGATGAACAAGGCAACGAAGTAACGATAGACTACGATCGGTTGCTTCAAATTGTAAAAAAAGAAAAAACACCCGCCTTCAAAGGCTATATCGGTATCGAGTATTCCGGCAATCGGCTTAGCGAAGACGAAGGCATTCGTGCTACCAAAGCTTTGCTGGATCGGATTGGTCAGCGGGTTTCCTGATACCATTGAATTAATCAATTTATTACCTATGCAACGACGTTCTGTCTTAAAAAATTTAGCCGTAACGGTAGGAGGGATGGTGAGCCTTCCGGCCTGGGCATCTGGCTGGACCCCTGATTCATTGGGTTCTGTAGCCATCGTATCGGTCGATGACGAAACGCTATTGGGAGAAATTGTTGAGACATTTATTCCCGAAACCACAACACCGGGGGCTAAATCGCTGAAAGTCCATCAGTTTGCCTTACGCATGATCCGGGATTGCTACGCCCCAGCCGCGCAAACAACGCTTCAGCAAGGACTCGCTCTGGTCGATACAACAGCCCAGCAAGCGTATACCAAGCCGTTTATTGACTGTGATCCAACCCAACGAGTAGCCGTGTTGACCCAACTGGCCGCTGCTACTGACCCGGCGGGGAAAGCCTTTGTCGATATGGCCAAGCGGCTGACCATACAGGGGTATCTGAATTCGGAATATTACCTGGTCAATGTCGAGAAATTCAACATGGCACCTGGTTTTTATCATGGTTGCGTGCCTGTCCAGAAAACGGTCGAAAACGCTAGCCGATAGTGTGTTATAGTTAATCATTTCTTTTCATTCGGTATCATGTCTTATTTCAATATAGATTCGGTTAATGAGCGAACCTTCGATGCCATCGTTGTGGGTTCAGGTATTAGTGGCGGCTGGGCCGCCAAAGAATTGACAGGCAAAGGTTTACGGACATTGGTGCTGGAGCGTGGCCGGGATGTAAAACACATTACGGACTACCCCACTACCATGATGCAGCCGTGGGAATTTCAGCATCTGGGACAACTAACCCGCGAGATGAAAGAGGCTAATCCGATTGCCAGTCGGTGCTACGCGTTTCGGGAAGATGCTACCCATTTTTTTGTGAAAGATGCCGAACATCCCTACGTTCAGGAGAAACCCTTCGACTGGATTCGCGGCTATCAGGTTGGCGGTAAATCGCTCATGTGGGCGCGGGGAACCCAACGTTGGTCTGATTATGATTTTGACGGACCAGCTCGCGATGGATTTGCCGTCGACTGGCCCATTCGCTATGCCGATATTGCCCCCTGGTACAGCTATGTGGAAAAATTTGCCGGGATTTCGGGCAATAAAGATGGTTTGGCACAATTACCAGATGGTGAGTTTCTGCCCCCGCACGAACAATCGTGCGTTGAGAAGCACTTCACCGATCAGATGGCCAAACATTACAACGGTACGCGGCCCATCATCATTGGTCGTTGTGCACACCTGACCAAGCCGCAACCGATTCATTATCAGCAGGGGAGAGCCCAGTGTCAAAACCGCTCCCTTTGCCAGCGAGGATGCCCATACGGAGGTTATTTCAGCAGTAATTCCTCCACCTTGCCCTGGGCCGCCAAAACGGGAAAAATGACCTTGCGACCCGACTCGGTTGTCCATTCGATTATTTTCGATGAGAAGAAGAATAAGGCTACAGGGGTGCGGGTGATTGATGCGCATACCAAACAGATGACGGACTATTACGCTCGTATCATCTTTGTCAATGCGGCCTGCCTGAACTCAAACTTAATTCTGCTGAACTCGACCTCGCATCGTTTCCCCAATGGCCTCGGTAACGACAATGGCCTGTTAGGAAAATACGTAGCCTTTCATAACTTCCGTACGACTATATCGGCTGAGCATGAAGGATTTCAGGATACGAAGACCGAAGGTATTCGACCAAACAGCAGCTATATACCGCGCTTCCGTAATGTATTTAAGCAGGAAACCGACTTTCTGCGGGGCTATGCTGCTGGTTTCGGATCATCCCGCATGACGAATATCGATACGTCGGGTATGGGTGAGGGGCTAAAATCGAATCTAATGCAGCCCAAATACGGTAACTGGCGCGTGGGGTCACATATGATGGGCGAAACCATTCCAAAGGAAAGCAATTTTGTGGCTCTCGATCCGAATCAAACGGATCAATGGGGTATTCCGCTGCTTCGTATCTCGGTGGCGTATGACGACAACGATGAGAAAATGATTCGGGATTTCCACGAGCAAATGACTGAAATGCTAACCGTATCGGGCTTTACCAACATACAGACCCACGATGTTCCCGACAAAGCGCCCGGCCTCGATATTCACGAAATGGGTGGCGTTCGGATGGGTAAAGACCCGAAAACGTCACTGCTCAATAAGTGGAACCAGTTGCATGCCTGCAAAAACGTGTTCGTAACTGATGGAGCCTGCATGACATCCACGTCGACCCAAAACCCTTCGCTAACGTTTATGGCCATCACGGCACGAGCTGCCGACCATGCCGTGAAAGAAATGCGAAAAGGTCTTTTATAAAAGGCTGCTAATTCGGTAGTAAAGCGATCTCCAGTAGATTGTGTCGTTATAAAACAGGTTCTGGCTGCCAGGCGGCTGGAACCTGTTTTATAACGGTCTCAAATTCCTCGGCCCTGTGCGCCCACGAATTGGCCTTTGCCATGGCGACTCGACTAGCTACTCGTTCAGGATCCGTATCCGCCAGGGCTTTACGCAAGGCGTTGGCAAACTCGTCCGGGCTGTTGGCCAATTCGATAACGTCGTCGAAGTCATTTAGCAATGAGAAAGGAGTAGACACGACGGGTAAACCGGCGGCTAAATACTCATTGATTTTGAGGGGATAAATGGTGTATGTGTGGTCATTGCATACAAATGGAATCATAGTTGCCCGCATCTGCGCTAACAACGAAGGAAGCTCTGCCGGTTGACGCGATGGCGTGAAAAGTACGTTTGGGTATGCCGCTAGTCTACTGGTTAAGCGAGGCTCATGAACCTCCCCAATAAACTGGAAGGTAATGTCGGGCATGGTTTTAACGCAATACTCAACAATATCGACGTTTATTCGATTGTCGGCCGTACCCAGATAGCCCACAATCGGCTTTTGGGGCGGATGTTGCTGCGCTAACTCGTATGCCTGATTAAATAACTCGAAATTGACCCCATTTTTCACACAAAACGCATTCGGTTGCAAGACCGACTTCGATTGGCGAAGGGTTTCGGAGGTGGTTACTACCGCGTCGACTTGCCGAAGGTAATCGGGTTCGTAGCGGCTACCGTGGCGACGCATCCAGTTGATGATCGTGATTTCATCGAAACAATAATATATCGTAGCGCACTCATCCAGCTTCTTTAGCATTGGAAGGCCAAAAACGGGATTCAACCCATTGATAACCAACGGACGGTTCATGCCTAATTGTCGCATAACCCGCCGAAGTCCGGTTACTAACCGATTCACATTTTGCTGTACGAGCAGGTCATGCGCTTTAGGCAGCATCCAGTTGACCGGTAGCATGAGGGGAGGAGTCCAGACATGGACCTCATGGCCATTGGCAAACGTCTTTTTAATAAGCGGATCTTTTAATCGAATAATCTCCCGGACTGGCATGCCGTGTCGCCCGGTGAGGCCCATTGCCCAGTCCTTCAATGTGTATTGATAGTCGACGTAAAGTATTCGGTGCCGGGCCGATAATTCGGTCATAAGTTGCACAACTGCCTTCTGGAAATCGCCTTCCCAGGTTGTCTGACCGAGGCAGACTATGCTGTCAAATTGTTGCATGTATTGCAAACGAAACTTCCTATTTATGGAATGGTGGTTTTTCTAGGTACGCGGTGGACGAGGAAGATGTTGCAGTTAATGGGTGGATTAAGGGGTGATAAATTATAGGGAAATATAAGTAATTTTGTAGGTAATTTATACGTGTTTTTACTTAATTGTGCGAGGTTTTTGTGTCGTGAGGTGGATGTGGAAACAAATACGTAAAAGCGCGTTTTAACTCCTTGCCAATTCGGGTTTTTAGACCATGTACGAGCGAGCCTTCCTGAAGAATGGTTCGAGGGCCAGTCCACACCCGTGCGGAGTTAGTTTTCATCTGAACTACCCGGCCGTATTGCATCATGTCGAAACATAACCGGCCATCATCACCACGCGTGTTATGGGTAATATATCCTGCTTTTAACCCCGCTTCGCGCACATACCCCATACTAATACCATAGGCATTCAGATACGGGCGCTTCAGATGCCGGATTTCAGCCATCACATCTTTTAAGGTCTCGTGAACAAAGAACTGCCACCGTGGAATGTCAGGTGGTGCTATAAACGAATAGCGACCATATACACACACTACGCCCGGCTGAGTCAACTTTTTCATCATTTCATCAAGCCAGTTTATAGGATACAAACAGTCAGCATCAGCTAGTAGGATATATTGGCTGGTCGAATGCTCCTGACCTAGCTGACGTGCCGGGCCACATCCCTGAATTGGTTGAAAAAGCCGTTTAATATGCAACTTGTCCATCGTTTCCTGCGTTCGGTCCGACGAATTGTTATTAACAACAATAATATCGAATGGAATCTTTGTCTCGATCGCCGATAAAGTGCCGATAGCCCGAATCAGGTTGATTTCCTCATTGTAAGCTGCAATGACGATTGAAACCAATGGATTATGACTGATGCGTTTGTCTAAACGAGCATTTATGTCATCGAATACCGACTGAGGAACCTGATCGAGGCTTTCGTATGGATATTCGTAAGGTTTGAGCCAGCCTGGGTTAGAGAAAACGTTCATGAGTACTTATGGTAAGGAAGGTTCGTTAATACTTCATACTGCATTCAGGATACTAAGCTTGGTGTGCTTACCGACTGGGCATACACATCGAGTAACTTGCCCGCTGTTGCTTCCCACGAAAATAACGTTGCGCGCTGTAATCCCTTTCTGCGTAAGTCGGCCCGTAAAGATGGTTTCAGTATAAGTTGATTAATACCGTCGGCCATTTCCTCCACCGATGTAGGATCGACTAACAGAGCCGCATTGCCAGCCACCTCTGGCATTGATGAGGTAGTTGATGTGAGCACAGGAGTACCAGAGGCCATAGCTTCCAGAATGGGGAGGCCAAAGCTTTCCCGCAACGACGGACAAAGGAAAATAGTGGCGGCATTATAAATGAACGGCAGGATATAGTTGGGTATATAGCCACACAAAATGATGTCGTCGACCAGTGATTGCCCACCAATTTCAGTCAAAATGTCGTTCAGGGCCGAAGCAGGTAAGTTCGAAATAACAACCGGTAACGTTAACTGTCCCTGATTTTTAAGCAATAGCAATGACTTCAGAACACCACGTACGTTCTTTTTAGGATCGGTATTGCCCAGGAAAAAGATAAACTCCTTAGGCAATTTATATTTCTGCCGAACATTGTCGATTTGCTCCTGATCGTTGATTACCCGAAACTGTTCGCTTACCGCGTTCCAGATCGCTACCACCCGGGAGGGGTCAAGGTGCAGATGATCAATAATACGCTGGCGTTCAAAATTAGACACGGTAATAATCCGTTCGCAGGAACGAACGATCCGGGGGACATTCCAGCGTCGGTATTGATTACCGAACCGCTGGTACCAACTCCCGGCCATCAACGGTTGTGTCTCTAGAAAAATAATATCGTGGAGAGTCACCAGTAAAGGGACTGAGCAATTAAGAGGGGCCGTATTGGCTGTACAATGTAATAGATCAATGCCATATTGGTTGATTGCCTTAGGTAGTGTGTATTGTTCCCAAACAGGGTATGGACCACCAGACAATTCAACAAACTGAACATTTTGCGAGTTGGGCAAGCCTTTTCGGTCAGCGTCGGGTTTGACGAAAATGATAAACTCGTGTTCCTTAAAGTTCGTCAACGCTCGAATAGTTTCCAGCGCTACGATATCCATCCCGTGTTTATGCGGGCGAAGGAGTCGTTGTGCTTCTATTCCGATTCTCATATAAATAGCGCTTATGGGTAGAATGAACCGTTGACCTGATTTCAGGAAGTGAGTCCCAGCGATCGCAGGTAGTAAATAAGATTGAACTGATGAAAACGATTGTACTGGTCGGAAACTGCCCCAGAATTGGGTTCGTATAGCTCACGACGCAGATGCCGATAAATTCAGCGAGCAGAGCAATCATGACTGAGGTCAGCCATGGGTCTTTAAGTTGCCACACTTTAATGGTTCCGATGAAGGCGATCAAGGCCAGAAACGCCAGATATACGCTCAGGCCAACAATGCCGGTTTCAATCCAGACCTGAACGTACCAGCTATCGGTTGGAATCTGGGCTGCGAAATAATTGGGCGTAAAACGCTGTCCATTTCCCGACGTAGTGCCGATACCTGCTCCAAAAGGCAGGTCTTTTAAATACTGTTGCAACTTTTGCTGGTTCTCCAGCCGAACCAGAAAAGAAGCATCCTGAGTCGGCCGGAGAGCCGTACGAATCCGCCAGATTTGATAGACCGAATCACCAATATGGGTAAATAAGAGGAAGGCTAATACGGGCAGGGCAACCATGAGCCCTCGTAAGATGTATACCAGATTTCGCTTTAGAACAAAATAGGCGGGGTATCCAGCTATAATAACAAATAGGGCTCCTCGTGTACCGGAAACGGCAAAGCCCCAGAAGAAGATAATGGATAGAAATAGTAAAAGGAAGCGCTTAGTCCATGAGCTTGTTTCAAAAAAGAAAATAATGCAAACGAGTGTAACCCCAGCCATCTCAGAACCGAACTGGCCAGCATCAGAGTAGAACGAAAAACTACGCAACTGACCCCACAAAATATGTTGCTTGGCAGCTCCCGCAGCCAGCCAGCGAAGTTCGGCAGCCTCCAGACCAATGTATTGCTGTTTAAAGGCCCATAAGGCCGCCAAAAACGACCAGCAAAGCCAGGATCCCACAAACAGGCGAATGTCTTTTTTGGTGATCGGCGCTACCAGCACAACGATGGCAATCAGAAACCAGTTTAGCGAAAGCGACCGGGCACCGTAAAACCAGGCCGCCGGGTATGGGTGTCCTGGATTGAAATATTCAAGAATAGTAAAGGAAAGCCAGGTCGTCAGTAGCCAGAATACAGGGCGACGAAGCCGTTTCCAGTCCATCCGTTTGCCGTTCAGAAAGGTGCTTAGTAGCGTAAGTACCAGCAGCGCATCCAAGGCGGTACCAACAGCTAATTCGGTTTCCAGAAAACGGCTGAAACCCAGTATAAAACTGAGTTGAATATATAAAAATAGACCAATTCTGGGTTCCAGCAGAACGCTAATGCCTACGATAAGAACAATAGGTACCCCTATCGTTACCAATGCCCCCATAATACCCCAAGCGCCAACCAGCCAGCCTGCAACCACGGCAACCAACACGCCCACTACTGTGAAAAACCAAGGCTTATTGCGCCATTGATTGATCAGTTGGAAGGGGTGGTTCGTTGTTGCCGACAGATTCATAAAATTATTACGTCTGATTCAAAAAATAGGTTGGTTTGTCTGGGATAGCTTTAATCGTGTTGGCTTACTTGTCAGACTACACTGGCGAGATACTGGGTGAAGTCAAGTTCCAGATGGCACCATCAATAAACGCTTTGGCATGTCGTAGCCGACCTGAAAGCAGGTAAGTGCCAACATGTTTTGGGAAAACAAACGCACTGAAAAACAGAAAGAAGACCAGGCGTTGAAAAGCAGAACAATGACGTCGCATAAACAGGATACGGTTTCGGGTCAGATAATACGTTCGTAGAGGACTATTTTGCCCAACCGATACCGATTCCTTGTGCAGAATCGAAGCTGATGGTTGATAATAAATGAGAAAGCCCGCATTCCGAATGCGTTGCGACCAATCCAGTTCTTCGTAATACAGAAAAAAACGCTCCGCAAATCGTCCTACCTGTTCCACCACGTTTCGGCTGACCATCATGGCACAGCCATGGGCAAAGTAGGTAGGGCGGGGCTGATCGAACTGCCCATTGTCTGCTTGCTTGAATCCTATGGCAGTTGCTTGCCCGGTAAACATATTAATCGGGTTATAACCAGCATATTGAAGCAACTGTGGCGCATCGAAAAAACGAATTTTAGGGCAGGTAACGCCTACCTTATCGTTGGCCATAAAAGGCTTCAGTAGTTCGTCAAGTATGGCCGGTGATAACTCCGTATCATTATTGACAATGAAATAATAGTCGCCTTTAGCTACCTGGATACCTAAATTATTACCACCGGTAAAACCAAGGTTTTCTTCACTCCGAACAATTTGAAGATAAGGAAACTGGGTTTGGTCGATCGTAGTTTCAAACGGCTGTATCGAGGCATTATCGACAACTATGATTTCAAAGTTTGGATAGTTCAGCGTATTGGCCGACTCCAGAAATTGCCGCGTTATTTCAGCCTGGTTGTAGTTGATCGTAATAATCGACACACAAGGCTGCTCTTCTCCCTCTTCTACACGTTCTCGTTTTGCCATAAGCTGAAAAAGGTTCTCCAGATAATCAGGAGGTCCGTTTTTAGTGAAAACGTGTGTGAATATTCAATGTCGAGCAAGGTTCGCTCTCGGTCCGACATAGGGCCTTTTCCTTTAGCTCGTTTTTGTACCTGCCATAGGCCCGTCAGACCCGCTGGGCCTGCAAAACGTTTGGCGTATTCATCGGAAGTAAGTTTTTCAGCTTCATAGAGCGGCAATGGTCGATTACCAACCAGCGACATATCGCCCAGCAGAATATTGAACAATTGCGGTAATTCGTCGATACTGCTATTGCGGAGGAACGTTCCCAGCCGAGTTACGCGAGGATCGTTTCGAAACTTCATAAATTTAGCTGAGGTCCTCGCTTCCTGTAAGTACGCTTTTTCGCAGATGGGTTTGTCTTGATCAAAAAGCAGACGTTGACAGGATATCCCCTGTGCTCGACAAGCACTGCAAAGGTGTTCCACATCATTTGTTGAAGTATTCTGACCTGTTGAGGGGGCATAGATATTATGATCGGCAAGTTGATTTAATAATTGATCGGCTTCGACGCGCATTGTGCGAAATTTATACATGTCGAATACATGAAAATTGGCACCTGCCCGCTTCGATTTATAGATGACCGGACCCTTGGAGTCCAGAAATATCAGCAGCGCTACGAGTAGCATCAGAGGGGACAATAAAATCAGGATAACCAGTGAAACGCTGATATCGATAATCCGTTTCCACCAGGGAGTTTTTGGATGGGTAAAGGAATTGATGTTGGTCCCCTGATCAAGGAAGGTTCGTATCTGGTTGTTTAGCGAGAGGTAGTAATTTATTTTTGATTCAAGCCGACCATTTTCTTCATTAATAATCAAAATATCTGTGGCTCCGGTAATAAGAGCAGTATGTAAAATCTGAGTTTTACCAAGACGGCAGGTGACGAGAAAAGGGACCAGTCGATAGTCTGCTTTATTCCGAACAATAACAGACATCGCTTGCCCAGTAGTGGTATCGGCAATGATTAAGTCTACTTTTTGGCTATCTGTCAGCCACTGTTCTGCATCTTTCTCATCCCGGAACCGGATAACAGAACAGGTTGTGCCTGCTATGGTAGCAATGCGGTTGGCGATCAGATCGTCCTGCATGACCAATAAGACACAAGAGTTTAACATTTTAGTTTCTAAAACGGACGTTGAATGTGGGTTGTATGGTAGCTGACAGGCTGACATTATCGGGTTGGGTAGCCTAATGTACCGTTTGAAAAGGCTGGAAAATTTTATGACACCTTAACTTCTGGCGTTGTTAATCTATGTTTATTCTTGAAAAAATTCTATCCCGCTGGGTATATACGAATCGTAAAGAGGGATGGAAACCTTCTAGGGATAGAAAGACCGAAGAAATAAACTTATGCGCTTTGGGACAATGGATAATTACCAAAGAGCATCGACAAAAGTCGCGACTTCTGATGCCAGAACGATTTGGTTCCAGTGTCAGTAGTCAGGGGCATAAGCTGCCGATGAATTTCTTCGATTGGTAATTCAATCCGCCGGAGTAAAGCATGTAGTTTGGCCTTGACTTCCAACGGGTTAAATGGTTTGGAAAGAAATGCATCAACACCCTGTTCAAGGCACTGAATCCGGGTTGCGCTATCGGATATGTTAGAGAGAATGACCACTGGTGTTTGCGAAGCCAGTCGACTCATTCGAATAAGTTTGGTTAATTCAAGACCATTGAAAAAAGTCAGATCCAGCTCCGTTAGCACACAATCAAAGCGATTTCCTTGAATTAGCAATCGGGCAGCTTCCTGCCCAGAATTGGCTATCGTAATCTTAAAATCTTTGCTAAGCGTTTCGACCAGAATGTTAACCACGTATGGGTTTTCATCCACAATCAGCAAATGATACCTGGCGTTCATTTGTAATGAAGTTAAAATTACTTATGGGTTAGATTTCAAATTTTTAGACTAATGGAGAAATAACCGGTTACTTTTTATTGAAAAAAAAACTACCATGCTGTCGTCAGTATGAGTCTGTTTTAGCGGAAAAGTTATACTTTATATATTTTCATTTGCTGATTTATTTAGTTTATTAATCGGCTGATAATAAAGAATTTATCAATTTACCCTTTAAAAAAGCATAATCCACTTAGGCGGTATTATCCATAGACTATTGGCTAACTTAATAAAGTACAAAATTGATTAAACGGCGGCTATTTTAACCTATTTTTAATGTTCGTTTCTGTGGCCAGCTTTGATTCTCTATAACAATGCAGTTGTAGCTTATCCGTTTTAGCACAAAGCCGTATCTTTGACGTACGTATCAGTTGTTTTTATGAGCCAACCAACCCGATTTCAACGCCTGCGGCCTCATCTGATTGCCGTTTTAGGGCTATTTGTCCTTACCTTATTTTATTTCTCCCCTGTCTTATCGGGTAAAACCCTCTCGATGCATGATGTGCAGGAAGCGTCGGCTGCTGCTCGTGAAATACGGGAAATCGCTAAACAGACTGGTGAAAAACCACTTTGGACTGATGCTGTTTTCAGCGGTATGCCGGGATATATGATTGATTTTCATTACCCCTATATTCTGGTATATAAAGCTGTAATGGGAGTGATTAATATATTACCAAATACGGCGAGTATCATTTTCGTAGTGATGCTCAGTATGTATATTTTATTAATTGTGTTAGGCTGTAATGCTTGGCTAGCAGCTTTGGGAGCAGCTGCCTATGGATTAGGTACATTTAGTATTGTCAGCCTTGAAGCAGGTCACGTATCCAAGCTTTTTGCCCTGGGGTATGGGGCAGGCATGCTGGCCGGCATTATTCTGACGCTGCGTGGCCGTTACTGGTTGGGTGCTGCCCTGACAGGCCTCTTTCTGTCGATGGAATTAGGGGCGAATCACATCCAGATTACGTATTATCTCTTCATGACAGTTGGGCTGTACATCCTTATTGAGGGGATTGCTTTGGTCAGGAATGGGAAGGGGCGCCAACTGGCCTTGGGGCTAGCTACGTTGGCTGTAGTTGGAGCAATAGCAGCAGGAAGTTTTGGCAAACGACTACTTGTGCTGAATCAATATACGAAAGAAACCATTCGCGGTAAGTCGGAACTAACCGCAAAAACAACAAACCCTGACGGAAAAACACCCACCAGTGAATCGAAAGGGGGTTTGGATAAAGAGTATGCCTTTACCTATAGTTATGGTAAAGCAGAAACGTTAACCCTACTCATTCCAAGTGCATTTGGAGGAGCTTCGGGAGGAGGGCTTACCACCGACTCTGAATTCTACAAAGCAATGGTTAATAGAGGGGTAGATCCGGGTTCAGCAAAACAACTGGCCGAGTTGGGGGCACCAACTTATTGGGGAGATCAGCCGATGGTAGGCGGACCTGCCTATGCCGGTGCGGCTTTAATTTTTCTCTTTGTACTGGGCATGTTCGTGATTCGGACTTCCATACGGTGGTGGTTGCTGAGTGCTACCCTTCTGATGATTATGTTGGCCTGGGGGAAAAACCTGCTGTTTTTCAATGAGTTTCTATTCGATTATTTACCGTACCTTAACAAGTTCAGGGCTATGACAATGGCCTTTTGCCTGGCTCAGTTGTTTTTAGCTGCTGGAGCCGCGTTGGGGCTTCAGACCATTGTTAATGAAAAACTAACCTTTGCTCAATTGCGTCAGCCACTACTGGTTAGCCTCGGTGTTACTGGGGGCCTCGCCCTGGTGATGGCCCTTATGGGAGGAGCTTTCTTTACGTTCCAGACCTCCAATGATGTTATGATCTTATCGCGGTATTTTGGTGATGCCGCAAAAGACTTTCTAGCACCTCTTATTAGTGACCGGCAGAGTATGATGCGTTCTGATGCATTCCGATCAGTAATCCTGATTGTACTGACGGCTGGCGTTGTCTGGTTATTTATCACGAATAAAATCAAACCGGCGTTATTTTATCCGTTACTGCTGGCGGTCGTAATTTTTGACCTGTTTGCCGTTGATAAACGGTTTTTGAATAATGCTGATTTTGTTCCCAAATCGCAGGTGACAACCATTTTTGAACCGACTTCTGCTGATGAACAGATTCTTCAGGATAAATCGTTGGGATACCGTGTATTTGACCAGACAGGTTCTTTTATGGAAAGTAACCGGGCCTCCTACTTCCATCGATCAGTCGGCGGATATAACACGACCCGGTTGCGCCGGTACAATGAGCTGATCAATTATGCTTTCCAGGCCAATACACTGCATTTGCTCAATATGCTGAATGCAAAATATGTTATTCAGCAAGGCCAGCCTGATCCGGCAAATCCTCAGCAGCAGGGTGGCCCTATTGTGATCCCCAATCCTGAAGTGCTCGGCGCAGCCTGGTTTGTTGGTAACGTACAGCAGGTAGCTAACGCCGATGAGGAGATGGCTGCTATGAAAACCCTGAACCCACGCGATTCCGCCGTTATTGATAAGCGATTTTCCACTCAGTTGGGCAATTTACCCGCAACGATGGACCATACAGGCAGTACGATTCAACTGACGAACTATCGGCCCGACAAGCTCATCTACGAAGCCAATGCCATTCGGGATGGACTGGTTGTGTTTTCGGAAGTTTATTACCGGGGCGAAGAAGACTGGCAGGCTTTTATAGATGGCAAACCGGCTCCGCATTTACGCGCTAATTATACGCTGAGGGCGATGCGGGTTCCGGCTGGTAAGCATACGATTGAGTTCCGGTTCGATCCACCTCTGGCCAAAACAGGCGATATGATTGACCTGATCTGCAATTTACTCTTAATTGGATTGATTGGCTTCGTTATTTTCCATGAAAACCGCAGTCGACCTGCTGAACCAATGGCCCAACGCGAGGTTATAGTACCCCCTGCGGCAGAAGCGCCTAAACCAGCTTCAGCGAAGCCTAATACCCGAAAAGCATAGGGACTATCAATCCAGCGATGTTAAAAAAGGCCCTTACCGATAGTGAGGGCTTTTTTTATACATTAATTACTTGTTAGAGGGAGACTGGGTTGTCGTTTTTATATCTCCTGATTGCTTGGGTTTTTGCGGACGGGTCTTGCCGTACGAACCCATAGAAATTTTACCTTTCCGAGTTTTTCTGTCGCCTTTGCCCATACATCGAGATTAGTTTAGTTGAATTAGTTTTGGAGTTTATTTAAAAAAGTCAGATATGTTGAAATTTACTGGTTACACTGTAGACCAAGAAGATTAAGAGCTCATGGTATAAAACGGAAGAAATAAACTGATTAAATCTGATCCGATATATGCTATAATTTAAAGCAGCAACGGATAAAAATTAGGTCTATATATAAGCGTATTTTTTAACGATACTGGTTACAGGATTTCAAATGTTTATTATACGGCTATATGGGTAAATAAGTATTAACATTATTGTTTATTAAATAAATTAAGTAAATTTTTTTAGTAGTTTTGTAGGTAAGCAAAATAGCCTATTATTGTGTTTTTTACCGATTCATCTATATGAAAATAAGGCAATCCAGATTTTCAGCGAATAACTGGGAAACAGTTTCTGAAACTCCTGATTTTTTAGCCGAAGAGGCACAATTAGTACTAGCTTTCGGAGGACGGAAACTGTTGGAAACAATTGATGCTTATGGTTATTTACGGGAAATTTATCCAAATGCCCAGATTGTTATTAATTCTACATCCGGCGAAATTTTAGCTGATAAGGTTTATGATGATACGTTGGTGGTAACATCTGTGTGGTTTGAAAAGTCGATGGTGCGAACCGTACAGTTTGGTATCAGCAATCATAAAGAAAGTGGACGGGTTGGAGAACAGGTCGCACAAGCCCTCGATGGCGAGGAACTGGCCGGAATTATTCTTATTTCTGACGGTGGCGTCGTTAATGGCAGTGAGCTTACTGGAGCGGCTAATCGATGTCTGAATAGACTGGTGCCTGTAATTGGTGGCCTGGCAGGCGATGCCGACCGATTTGAGCGGACCTTGGTTGGAGCCAACCAGAATCCCGAACCGGGTAAAGTAGTAGGCATCGGCCTGTATGGCCAAGAGTTAAAAATTGGCCATGGAACCATGGGAGGATGGGATGTTTTCGGTCCGGAACGCGAAGTCACGAAATCGACATACAATGAGTTATACCAGATCGATGATCGGAGTGCGCTGGATTTATATAAAGACTATTTAGGTAAGTATGCTGATGGATTACCCGGTACAGCCCTACTCTTTCCCTTGTCGATCAAGATTACGCCAGAGTCGAGGCCGCTCGTCCGAACGATCCTGTCTATCGATGAATCGGCAAAAAGTATGATCTTTGCCGGCGATATTCCTGAAGGGTCAACGGTTCGGTTCATGCGGCCAAATCTGGACCGTCTGGTGGAAGCTTCAGCAACGGCTGCCCAAAATTCATTAACGCAACTGGGCTCCACCCCCGAACTCGCTTTACTGATTAGCTGTGTAGGGCGAAAGCTGGTGTTGGGGCAGCGTACAGAAGAGGAAGTAGAAGTTGCTCGCGGAATTTTTGGTAGTGAACCCTGTATTACTGGCTTCTATGCATATGGGGAAATTGCTCCGGCAGGTCCTAACTCGCCGGGCGAACTGCATAACCAAACCATGACCATAACCATTTTTTCGGAGCAGTAAGTAATGAATGAGGCATCGCTACATAAAACATTAGTACGTCAGATAAATCGGCATTTGACCAAAGAGTGCCTTCAAAATGAAAACCTGCAGCAGTTTATTCAGTCGGTCAATGAGTCCTATCAGAACTTTGCCCGCGATAATGAACTTCTGGAACATTCGGCGTTATTAAACGATCGGGAATATTCGAAAGTTAATCAGCGGTTGAAAGAAGAAGTGAGCCAGCGTCGGGAGTCGGTCGAAAAATTAATGGAAGCCATTGTGCTGATCGAAGTTCCTGAAGGGGAGTCGATTGCTGACTTTGATAACGACAACCTCGTTGGGTTAGTTAATTTTCTACAACGGCAGATCGAGTATCGAAAAACCATTGAGGCTGAGTTGAGACAGGCTAAGGATGAAGCTGAAAAAGCAACCCAGGCCAAATCGGACTTCCTTTCCATGATGAGCCACGAAATCCGAACTCCGCTCAATGGAATTGTCGGTATGACGTATCTGATGCTTCAGGAAGAAGTGCCACCAACCATGGTCGAGAACCTGAAAACGCTTCAGTTTTCGATCGAACATCTGCAGGCTTTGATCAATGATATCTTGGATTTTAGCAAGATCGAAGCCGGAAAAGTTGAACTCGAAGAAACCACGTTCGATTTCAAGCAACTGGTTTCAAATATCAAACGGGCTCAGCAGGCAAAAGCACAGGAGAAGGGTAATCGGATTCGCTTAATGATCGATGATGATATTCCGAATGCACTGATTGGCGATTCACTCCGAATCGGTCAGGTTCTAACTAATTTGGTTTCCAATGCAATCAAATTTACGCATCATGGAACCATCACCATCGAACTGGCGCTGGAGAACCGTACCGAAGAAATGGCATCAATCTTCGTATCGGTTCAGGATACGGGCATCGGTATCGCTCCCGATAAGCAGGAAGCCATTTTCAACATGTTTACCCAGGCTAACTCAGCCACTACCCGTAAGTTTGGAGGAACAGGATTGGGCCTGGTCATTACCAAAAAGTTGCTGGAATTGTATGGAAGCGCAATTCGGGTTGAGAGCCAGGAAGGTAAAGGAGCCACGTTCTCCTTTATATTGAACTTACCGATTAGCCAATCAGCAGCGGTCACACTAGCTGTTCCCGATGCGGTGGATGATAAAACCTTGAAAGGACTACATATCCTGCTGGTTGAGGATTATCCGGTTAATGTTAAGGTTGCTTTGAAGTTTTTGCATAAATGGGGTATCGAAGTGGATACCGCCGAGAATGGCCAGGTAGGCGTGGATAAGTGTCGAGCCAATAACTATGATCTGGTGCTAATGGACTTGCAGATGCCTGTAATGGATGGCTATACGGCTGCTGCCGAAATCCGAAAATTGAACTCCCGTATCCCAATTGTGGCCTTGACAGCTTCAGCAACATTTAGCAATCGAGACCGGGCGGTGCATGTCGGAATGGATGATTATGTAACCAAACCGTTTAATCCTAAGGATTTATTTAATAAAATTGCAAAATATAGCCAGCGTATTCCCGGTAATTGATCGGTAGGCGACAAGTTTCTTTTTATTTAGTTAAGGTTCTTAACCATGGAAAATTTTAATTCGGCTAGTTTGCATACTATCGACTATGATCGTTTGAACGAGTTATATGATGGTGATAATGAGCAGATAGCCAGCCTTTTCGAGCTATTTCTGGATGAAGTATTCCCGGATTTTCAGGAAATAGAACGCGAAATCGATCAGCAAAACTGGGCAGAGGTAGCTAAAACAGCGCATAAAATGCTGCCCTGGGTCGGAATGGTTGGTTTGACGGCTTTGGAAGGTAAACTCCGGAGTATAGAAGCTCAGGCCAAAACTGATCGCAATCCAGAAGAAATAAAGCTAGCCTGGAATCAGTTTAAGCTTGGTTTGGATAAGGCAACGCCCCTAATTCGTGAAGAATTGGCCCGGTTGACGAGCTAAATACGGAATACATACAATAATTGCCATAAAGCCAGAGGCCTTTCATTTGAAAGGCCTCTGGCTTTATGGCAATTATATGAAATTATTTTCGATTCCAATTAAGCCGTTTCCTGTTGCGATTCAGAGGTTTCAGTGTGGGGTGTATGCAGGAATTTTTTGCCCGCCTGCTTAAAGTTTAGCAACGTACGCATCATACTCAGGATGAGTTGCGGCAACACCATAAAGTCGTTAAAAGAGATTTTGCGCCATAAATACAAGGGAATAGATATGGCCAGACTAAACGACAAGACACCAATCAACCCGGCCGAGAAAGCCAATAAGGGGGGATTATAAATAATCAGGTTAACGAAGAAAAGCAGAGAAACCGCCACCAATAACAAAGTTCGGGGAAGGAGGAGGGATTTCAGTAAGGCGTTGAAGGCATGTATGTTTCCACGGGTTAGCTGGTTCATACCAATGGCAAAGTATTCTTTAATAAAATACACCTGGGCGGCTGTCCAGCGGGTGCGCTGGCGTTCGAAAACCGCTATATTCTGAACTTTCTCATCGAAGATAAACGCTTTGTGCAGATAGCCAATTTTGATGCCATCTATCAGCAGTAGCATTTCGAGCTCTTTATCGTACCCACTAACCGTCTGTATCTGATTCATCGCCCGTTTCATGGCTGTAGGCTCAAATCCCATGCCTGACCCGATTAATGTGGCCGACAGGCCTAAAGCTCGCTGGCCTGCCCGAAACAGATTATTATTTACCTCTTCATTCATGGCATCGAAAATGGCAACGCTCGTATTGGTATTTTTTGCCACGCGATGTCCCTGAATTGCTTTCCATCCTTTTTCAAACGCCTGATTGATGCGCTGTAAAAAATCGGTAGCCATATGATTATCAGCATCTGAAATGACGATGATGTCGTAATAACCTTCCGGCAATGCATTCAGGGCGTAGCGAATTGATTTCTGAACCGTCGATTGTTCAAACTCAACAGGGATAATTTTGATCGGATAGGTAGAGAGCTGTTCCAGAGTTTGGGGTTGGAACGAATCGGCAATTACGATCAGGTCGTACCAGTCGGATGGATACGATTGCTTCAGATTGGCCAACACAGAACCTATGATTACACTATCTTCTTTGTAGGCAGGAATTAATACAGCGATACGACGGAGAGTCGTCTGCTCAATAGGCGAATCATCGGCCCGGCCAATTCGTCCAGCCACTGCACTCAGGAAAAGGTAGAATACATTGAATACCAGATAGCCAGTAACCAGTAAAAGAATAAAATAATATAAAGATGCTATCATGAGCAGGTATTGAAAGATATTATCGCTTAGGGTCAAAATAACACAAAAAAAATATAAATAAGAAATGGTGTATCTTACATGTTTATGTAATTTGCTATACGGTAAATAAGTAGTGAATAATTGATTTTGTGAAACTAACAAAGACGCTAAGTTTAAGTTGATATATGAAAAATATGTCGTATTTTAGCGGTTTGTCATTTAAACGGCATTACTTCCTGATCGTCAACTTGTTCAATCTAGTAAAAGCCTCCGTAATGCGTTAATTTAAAAGCAACCTTCCCACATGAAAAAAACTCTACTTCTCGTTTGTTTATCCTTTCTGACGGTAACAACGGCGGTACTTTCAAGACCCGGCGGAATTGCGTCTCTTTTAAGCCGTACACTCGATGCGTACACTTATCTTCTCTTCAATCGTCAGGTGAGCGAAGTCGCTTTGCCAGGTCATGTTGAAGCGGAGAATTTCAGTGCTATGCAGGGTATTCAGCCCGAGACAACTGCTGATGATGGTGGTGGACAGAACATCGGTAATATGGACGATGGCGACTGGATGGATTACCCGGTGAGTGTTCCTCAAACGGGGGTGTATTCATTTCGGTTTCGGGTGGCCAATGGCTGGGTCGATGATGCAAAGTTTGAACTCCGCAAGGCCGATGGTACGGTGCTAAAGTCAGTAAATGTGCCGCGTACAGGTGGGTTGCAAAGTTGGCAGACCATTGGCGCTACGGTACACCTGACAGCCGGTAGCCAGACGTTACGGGTATACATTGTGCGGGGAAGCTGGAATTTCAACTGGTTCGAAGCCTCCGGCAGTCGGAATTTGCCGGGTAAAATTGAAGCGGAATCATTTGATGTGGCTAGTGATGTACGGCCCGAAACGACGACTGATGAAGGCGGTGGGCAGAATCTGGGATACATTGACGATGGCGACTGGATGGATTATAACGTCAATGTAGCCTCGGCTGGGGAGTATACGTTCCAGTTTCGGGTAGCCAACAGCTATGGCAATGGCGTTATTTTTATCAAAACAGAAGATGGTACTACCCTGGGAAGCGTAAATGTGCCGCGAACCTACGGCTGGCAGAATTGGGTAACTATCAGTACAACCGTTAATTTATCGGCGGGAAGTCAGGTACTGCGCATTTATACGAATCCCGGCACCTGGAATTTCAACTGGTTCAATGTTATTCGGAACGGTAACTCAATACCTGGGCATCTGGAAGCAGAGGACTATACTGCCATGCAGGGCGTTCTGACCGAAACAACCGCTGATGCTACAGGGGCACTAAACGTTAACAATATTGATGATGGCGACTGGATGGATTACGCCGTGAGCGTTGATCATGATGGGGTGTATTCGTTCCGGTTCCGGGTAGCCAATGGCTGGGGTGATGGGGCTAAATTTGAACTCCGCAAGGCCGATGGTACGGTATTGAAGTCGGTCGATGTGCCCCGTACGGGTGGGTTGCAAAGCTGGCAGACCATTAGTGCTACGGTTCGTCTGACGGCCGGTAGCCAAACGCTTCGGTTATATGTGGTGAAAGGGAACTGGAATCTGAACTGGTTCGAGGCTTCAGGAAGTCGAAATCTGCCTGCAAAGATTGAAGCCGAAAGTTATGATGTTGCTACCGATGTACGTCCCGAAACAACCTCCGACGATGGGGGTGGGCAGAATCTGGGATACATTGACGATGGCGATTGGATGGATTATAACGTCAATGTCCCTACGGCCGGTGTCTATACCTTTCAGTTTCGCGTGGCCAATAGCTACGGCAATGGCATCATTTTTATCAGGTCGGAAGACGGTACTACACTGGGGAGCGTTGATGTTCCACGTACGGGTGGCTGGCAAAACTGGATGACTATTAGTACGACAGCAACATTGTCGGCAGGAAGTCAGGTGCTGCGCATCTATACGAATCCGGGTACCTGGAATTTCAACTGGTTCAATGTGATACAAGGGGGAACGGTAACGAACCCGGCGGTCATTACCTTCTCTGCGTTACCCAACAAAGCCGTTGGTGATCCTGATTTTAATCTGACTGCAACAAGTACCAATACCGAAACGCCCATCACCTATACGTCATCCAATCCATCCGTGGTATCGGTATCGAACGCAACGGGTGTCTGGAAAGCGTCGGTCGTTGGGGCTGGTACAGCCGTTATTACAGCCTCGCAGGCGGCTTCAACGTCGTTCCAGGCGGCTGCTAATGTAACCCAGACGGTTACCGTAACCGCGCCGACCGTCACGCTCGGCCAGAAAATACCCATCGATCCGAAGCGCTGGTATCAGCTCAATAACGTGAGCAACGGGCTTGATGGCTTGTTCGATGGTATCACCGATGTAAACGTAGAAACGGGCTGGGGTAAAGTGCTCACCAATTACGACGCGTATTATCCGCTTTTGCAAGGTGAATCAATGACCATCCAGGGCATAAAGTTCTATGACTTCACGGGCATCTTCACCGATAATCCTATGACGGTGTCGATTATTACTGATCAGTGGCAGCGGATTCCTATTGCTACCTTCACGGGCGATCAGTACGCTGCCTGGGTAGGCCCTTATCCGAATCGGTCTACCTCCGGCGATGCCAAATTCAAGCTTGATGTACCGATAAGCAATGCCCGCTATCTGGTCATCAACACCTATGGGGCGTTCCCCACAGAAATGGAGTTATATGGCTCCTACACGCCATCAACCCAGACTCCGACACCTGTACCTGCCAAAGCCGTGAAACTGAAGGATATGCTGGGGGTAAATGCCTACGAATGGAATTTTGAGGATGGTAACACGCCCTGGCAGATCAACGAAGCGAAGATGAACGTGGTGAAAAGCTTTTCGGGCATCCGGCATTATATGGACTGGAATAAGCTGGAGTCCAATGAGGGCGACTATTCGTACAACCCAACCCTGAGTGGCGGCTGGAACTATGATGCGATCTACGAACGCTGCAAAGCCGAGGGAATTCAAGTACTGGCCTGCCTGAAAACCTTGCCCGACTGGATGGTGAATACGTATCCCAGCGACCAGCGTGATGCCGAAAACGTGCCGGTGCGTTATGGGAAAGATTTTACGGACCCCAATTCCTACATCGAACAGGCGAAGGCTGGATTTCAATACATGGCCCGGTACGGCAGCAATCCAAATGTCAATCCGGCTTTGTTAAGCGTCAATACTACCCCGCGCTGGACGGGCGATACGCCAAACACCATCAAAATTGGTTTGGGATTGATCAAGTATATCGAATGTGATAACGAACGTGATAAATGGTGGAAGGGCCGTAAAGCTTATCAGACGGCCCGTGAATATGCTGCTAACCTGTCGGCGTTCTACGATGGGCATAAAAACACCATGGGGCCGGGTGTAGGTGTGAAAAATGCCGATCCGTCGGTAAAAGTAGTGATTGGTGGGCTGGCGTCTGCTTCGGCCGGGTCCGATTATGTGAAAGGCATGATCGACTGGTGTAAGCAGTACCGGGGCTATAATCCAGATGGTACCGTTAACCTGTGCTGGGACATCATCAATTACCACATGTATGCCGATAATACTTCTTCGTCGCAGAGTGGTACATCGACGCGGGGAGCGGCACCCGAAGTGGCACCGATCAACAAGATTGCCCAGGATTTCCGAAAAACAGCCCACCTGCAATCCTATGATATGCCCGTCTGGATTACCGAAGCTGGCTATGATGTGAATCAGGGTAGCCCACTGCGTGCAATTCCGATTGGTAATAAGTCGGCACTCGAAACCCAGGGCGACTGGATTTTGCGGACGGCTTTGCTCTACGCTCGGGAGGGCATTGAGAAATTGTTCTTCTATCAGCTTTACGACGATAATGGATCGGGTGGTATGTTCGGAACCTCAGGGCTGGCCAATGGCGATAACCTGACCCGTCGGCCTGCTGCCGATTTCTTGTATCAGACCAATAAACTGTTTGGCGAATACGCCTATAAAGAGACACTCGCTCGCGACCCCTTTGTTGATCGGTACGAAAAAGACGGCAAATCGGCTTACGTGTTGGTTGTACCGGACGAAATTGGCCGTACGGCGACCTACACGCTCGATTTAGGATCGGCCACACAGGCGCAGATTTATCGACCGAAAGTGGGCAGCAATGACATGGAGTTACAAACGGTCAATACGAATCAGGGCAAGCTTCAACTGACTGTAACCGAAACCCCCATGTTCGTGATGGCTGGTACGGCAGCTCCTAATGCGCGGGTGGCCACCAACATCAATTCAGAAGAAAAAAGCCTGGCCGAGTCCATTCGCGTTTATCCCAATCCAACAACCAGTTATGTGAGTATCGATGTAGAGCGGATCAGCAACTCTCCCCTCGATGTGACATTGTTTGATGCCGGGCAAGGTCGTATTCAGCAGACGACTCAAATTCATAAAACCGGCGATCGGTTCTCCGAAAAATTAGATCTGACTCAACTTGCCGTTGGGGTATATATCCTGGAGGTCAAGCAGGATGGCGAACGCGTTCAGCAGAAAGTGTTACGGGTTCATTAATTATAGAGTAGGTATTTTACGACGCTGGATTGGGCACATTCGGGATTACCCGTTGGGCTGAATCCAGCGTTTTTGTGTGATTTGTGCTTGTTCTGTGGGTTATTTAGTGTGTAAAAATACTCAGTAAGTGAACTAAAGGTGATAAGTTTTTTACTGAGCAGTAGGTAAGCTGGAAATAAGTTATATTAGTGGTTAGCGCTTACTGTTGATTGTACTGTTTATGGTTAAATGATTGATAAATTATTTGGTTAGTTGTTTGTATTGAACATTCTTTCATTTGTATTTTATTAAATTGCAAATCTCTTTACCAGCGTTAAAACTACCTTCAACGATCTCTACTTAACCCTGTATGGCTTCGCCCAAAACTACTCTTTCGGATCAAACAACCTCTACTGCCGCTCCTACATTAGCTTCGCTCCTGTATCCTGC
The DNA here is from genome assembly GCF_002056795.1 of Spirosoma aerolatum. Lineage (NCBI taxonomy): Bacteria > Pseudomonadati > Bacteroidota > Cytophagia > Cytophagales > Cytophagaceae > Spirosoma > Spirosoma aerolatum. The sequence continues at coordinate 3,341,253 of NZ_CP020104.1, forward strand.
TGATTGGCCTGCACCGGGGGGCATCGATTTACAGATTCACGACCGTCCGCATGCCTCATCAACCATCGAATGGTGGTATGTGAATAGCCATTTAACCCTGGCTGATCATCGACAATGTTCACTGTTCGCTTCGTTCTTCCGCATGGCCATTGGCCGTGATGAGCAAACTCAACAATACCAGTATGCTCATTCGTTAACCTGGGCAATCAGTGATGTGAGCACGCAGCGGTATTATACGGACTCGCTGGTTGATCCTATTGCGCCGAAAATTGGCCTGAATACCATCGACAAAGGCGAGGACACGACCGATCCATTATTGCAACGGGCCCTTCGTGAAGTGCTGGTGAAAGGGAATGTCCCCTTGCCCGACCGTCTGCTCAGTAAAGAAGCGCAGGTGAATGAAGAGTGTCTGTTTCTGGATTATGATGGGAATCAATTTCAAAAACAGGCAGATGGGAGTTACCTGCTCACACTTCTGAATGCTGACAAAGGAACAGGGGCAACGCTATCGTTCCATCCACAAACCGCTCCTGTTCGGCATGGCGACGATGGCGTTGTACGTGGAACGGCTGGTGAGGATATGTTCTATTATTTTATGCCGCATTGCCGCGTAGAAGGGGCACTCCTGATTGATGGACAAACAATTGAGGTAGCTAGTGCCAGTGGCTGGTATGATCACGAGTTTGGCAAACCGACCAACGATACGCCTGAAGCGAAAATTGAACATAAAATTGCCTGGAACTGGATTTCGGCTCAACTGGTCAACGGGTACCAGATCAGTGCTTACGATTTGTTTGATAACAATGCTGATGGAGCTAGTTGTGGTCGCTGGATTGTATTGATCGATCCGAAGGGGAAGGCGCGCCAGTACGACGACTTTAGCTTTCAGCCGCTGAAAACCTGGACCAGTTCACGGACATTTACCGATTACCCGACAACCTGGCAACTGACCATTCCTGAAGCGAATATAAGTCTGTTTGCCGAAGCGGCCTTTCCAGCGCAGGAGTTTAATACCATCATTTCTAAACGAGCCTTCTGGGAAGGACGCGTTTCAATTAGCGGCACCTTTGCTGGTGAACCGATCGTTGGGCTAGGGTATGTTGAGCGTAGTGGGTTTGGCCTCAAAGAAAAACTGACCGACTTTTTTAAGGCCGTTACAAAAGAAACGCGAAAGTCAATTGAAGCCCTGTTGCCACTGTCGCCTACCGATGAGCAACTGAAAAAGCTGGTGGCGGGTAGCGGGAATCCGCACTTTGTCGACGGGCTCGATCCGGCGCAATATAGTCGGGTATTGCTGAAACCGATACGGGAGATGATTGATCGTGGAGGAAAGTCCTGGCGATCATATGCAGCGCTGGCCTGTCTGGATCTGGTCGGTGGGAATTCGCAGCAGTACATGAATTGGCTGGCGTGGCCAGAGTTACTCCACACGGGATCGCTCATCGTCGACGATGTGCAGGATGAGTCGGTGATTCGGCGGGGTGGGCCATCGTGTCATATGCTCTATGGGCAAGCCACAGCCATCAACGTGGGAAATGCCTGTTATTTTCTGGGCGAACTATTGGTCGATTCAACGCTGTCCGACGCCAAGAAGCTTAAACTTTACACCCTGTATTTTGAAACCATGCGGGCGGCCCATGCCGGTCAGGCCATTGATATTGATGGGTTTGAAGCACTCATGCCTGAAGTGGTCGGCTATGGGCGGGGGGCGGTGCTGGAGGAGCGTATTTTATCCGTGCATCGGTTAAAGTCGGCTGCTCCGGTCAGTTCGCTGGCACAGTTGGGAGCCATCATGGGCGATGGTACACCCGAACAGGCCAGGGTATTGGGGCAGTTTTTTGAGTCGATGGGGCTGGCGTTCCAGATTATAGACGATGTGCTCAATCTGCGCGGTTTTGAAAATAACCTGAAGCATCGGGGGGAAGACATAGCCTGTGGTAAAATAACGTTACCCGTAGCCAAAGCATTGGGCACACTGGGTTGGCCTGCTCGTCGCGATTTATGGGAAACCATTCGTCAGAAGCCAACTGATCCAGCTATAATTAGTCAGGTGATTGACAACCTGGAAGCCTGCGGAGCCATTGAAGCCTGCAAACAGCAGGCCGAAAATCTGGTTGAGGAGGCCTGGCAAAAACTAGACGATCTATTCCCGGATTCGGATGTGAAAATCAGGCTGCGGGCGTTTAGCTGGTACGTGCTGGAGCGTCATTATTAATCCCTTAGTTATCGTCCAACGTCGTGTCAACAATACTACGTTTTGTTGAGCTGCCTGCCCCTGAGCTGGTCTGGGGCTTGTTTGGTCGTGGGTTAGGCGCCGTATTTTTTATCGCGATCAGTCAGTTATATCATCAGGTTTTGCCACTGGCGGGCCGTAGGGGCATAGCACCCATCGAGCAGAAATTAGCCCGTATCCGGCTGGATTATCCCGGTTGGCGACATTGGCTGTATTTCCCGACCCTACTATGGCTGAACTGTAGTGATCGGTTCATGCGGGGGTTGATCCTATTAGGGGCAGCAACGGCTTTGCTGGTCGTTTATGGTGGCCCTTTCGCCGGCCCAGCCCTATTGATTTGCTGGCTGGTTTACCTATCTTTCGATCTGGCGCTGGGTTTTACTTATCCATGGGATTGTCTGTTGCTCGAAGCGGGTTTTCTGGGGCTTTTTCTGCCCACGATGCCCACGTTACCAACTGTAGCGGTTGCCAGTCTGCCTCTGCCAATAGTGTCCTGGTCGTATCGCTGGTTATTTTTTCGGGTGCTCTTTGGATTTGGTAAGTATAAATTCATCGGGGGAGTCTGCGGGATCGCGGCTATTTTCATAGCTTTTTGATCAATATACCCTTGCCCGCTTACCTGGGATGGTACATGTACCGACTGCCTAAATGGGTATTTCAGGGGGTTGTTCTGCTGGTGTTTTTTACCGAAATCATATTGCCATTTGGTGTTTTCATTCCCGGTAATACCCGCTTGGTCGTAGCTGTGTTTACGGCCTGCCTCATGGTGGGGATTCAACTGGTAAGCAATTTTGGTTTTTTTAATCTACTGACGGTTGTGCTCTGTATAGCCCTGCTGGATACCCAGTCGTGGGTTTGGGATACTACATGGGCGAGAGTCGCCAGTCATTGGCTCGCGCATGGCCTATTGGTAATTCTAGCTGTGGGCGGATTACTGAATTTGCCCTTTAACAGTTGGTGTTCGCATACCTGGATGCATTGGCCGGTATTCATTCGGATTCGGGTGCCGGTTGTTCAGGCGTTACTGCGCTTTTATCGAGTGCTGAATCGGTTTCGGCTGGTTCTTGCCTACGGCGTTTTTCCGCCCACGAGTAGTCCTGCGATTCGTTGGGTGCCGGTCATTGAAGGCACTCAAGATGGGCATACCTGGCTTCCATATACCTATCGGTACATGACCACTACCGAAACGAGCCCACCCCGGTATGTGGCACCCTATCACCCCAGACTCGATCATGGGATTTTCTACGAATCATTTGGCTCAAACGATGCAAACTTTGGCTGGTCGACTCTTGGGTGTGGCAACCCCTATGATTTCTCGACCGTGAGTGGGGTGCAGCTACTGGTCCAGCGGCTACTGGAAGATGAACCGTTGGTTCGGCCGCTGTTTCGGGTGTGCCCTTTTCCGGTAGGAGCGCCACCCCAGGCGGTACGAATAACGTTTTATCGGTTTCAGCCCACTACGCTGGCCGAGCGTCGGCGAACAGGCCGCTGGTGGACCCGTATAGTTGTCGGAACGCATCAGCCGCCGACGAAACGGGAGGATCGGCTATGGAAACTACGGTATCCGGTACCTGAGTTGTTTCACCCGGATGCCATCCACTGGAAACGTCGGGCTCCGCGTATTCAGGCATTACAGGCTCGTGCCCAACAGGCGCAGGCCGATGCGATCTGGACACACATACAGACTGATCTGAAATTCAATCTGGCAGAGTTCTGGAACGATTTTATACCATTGGCCAACGAAAGCGGGTTAAATTGGGCCACGATGCCCCAAACGGTAGCGCAATTACGAACTCGGTACAACTGGCAGGAACTACTGGAGCTTCAGCAGCTATTCAGCCGTCTTAGTTTGGCCTTGCTCACGAAACTTGAACCGTTTTTCTTGGATATGGCTGAACCTCAACTCGTTGTTAGCGAGTATTTTCAGCTTTGCCTGTTTACGCACTACCTAATTGGACAGGGGCAGGCTATTTATTCGGACGTGTTCAATAACCCCACGAGGGCTACCCAATATCTTGTACAGTTTGAGCCGGAGCGCAGCTTTTATTATCTGGGACTTTTCTGGTTCGATACCCTTGTTTTTCAGGCGCGTAAGTTTCGGTTGTTTTTGAAGATTTCGGTTCATCAATCGGGAAACGGATTGCCTGGATTTTTAGACCTGATACCGTTTATAAGCCAGCAGTTTACCGATATTGGTGAGGAACATCTGCCTGATCTTCAGCGAAATCCGAAAAATGGCGATTGGCTGATTAGCGAAAGACAGCCTGAGCCTGCTGCCGAATCCGCACTTAACCAATAAGTTGTTGACAATGAAACAAGTTCAATTACCCAACGGCTTACGCGTGGCCGCCCTGAATAAGACCGAAGCCGATGTGCTGTATCATGAGATTTTTGCCATGCAGTCGTACCAACAGCACGGTATCCGCCTGGCCGATGGCGACTGTGTATTCGATGTCGGGGCAAACATTGGTTTGTATTCCATTTTTCTGACGCAGACTTACCCGAATTTAAAGCTGTTTGCATTCGAGCCAATACCTGCTTTATACGCTGTACTGCAACAGAATGCACGGCTTCTTTTTTCAACGGTGAACGCCCGGTTATTCAACATTGGGCTGTCGGATCGGGCCGGAACCGCCCGGTTTACATTTCAGCCGTCGCTTAGCATGACGGCCAGTATGTATCCGGGGGCAATCGCCGATAGTTCGCAGAAGAAGGCCAGTGCGTATGCCTGGATGCAGGCGCTGATTGGCGATATGGCCCGAGTTGGGCAACTACCGACTACCCTGGCTAACTGGCTTACCCGTTCGCTGGCTCGCCCGTACCTGCGCTTGCCCGTACTTGGCTTGCTTAGTATCCCGATTCTCTCACTAAGCGTAATACAACGTCTGCGTAAACAACAGATTGACTGTATACTCAAAACCATTTCAGACATTATTCGTGAGCAGAATATTGATCGGATCGATGTGATGAAAATTGATGTAGAAGGGAGTGAACTGGATGTAGTGCGAGGTATCAACGATGCCGACTGGCCCAAAATCAGGCAGTTTATCATCGAAGTGCATGATCTCGATAATCGGGTCACTACCCTGACAGCCCTGTTTCAGCAGCGAGGTTTTCGAACCATTGTCGATCAGGAAGACTGGCAGCTGCATCGGTTGATGAATATTTATACACTCTATGCCATGGCCGACTAAGCCTGGCAACGGGCGTTATCCGGTATGAATGATTTGGTTATGAAACAAGTTGCCATTGTCTATTTTGATGCAGCTTCGGGGCATCGATCGGCCGCTGTAGGGCTGAAGCGGGCCCTGGATAGTCGCTATCCTGACTGGTCGGTTCGTCTAATTAATATTGTAGATCTGTTTGATCGGCATAAACGGTTTGGAAAAATTGCCCGATACGGCATTGATCGATTTAACGGGCAGTTGAAGCGGGATAAAGTATTTGATCTGGGAGGGCAGATTAACCTGTCGCTGCTTTTTCATGATCTGTTGGGGCAGGAGGGTATCCGGCAGCTGAGTTCATTCTGGCAGGAAATACCTCCCGATGTCGTTATATCGGTAACACCCATGTACAACCCGGCTCTGTATGCAAGTGTCCGACTGATCAATCCATCGGCTGTTTGCATAACCATTCCGGTTGATTTTGAGGAAGTGAAGCCTCGGTACTGGTTTACTCCCCGCGTTGATCAGTATTACCTGAACGGCACTGATCGGTTATACCAGCAGGCCCGGAAAGCCGGCGTACCAGATGCCCGGAACTACCGGGTAGCAGGCATGGTCGCTGATCCCCTCTGCTATGAAATACCTAGTATGGGTCAGCGAGTCGAACGCATTCGATTGGGCCTGGACCCGGATTTGCCTACCGGGGTGATCTCATTTGGTGGGCAGGGCTGCATTCATCTTCAGACCATTGCCGAAGCCGTAGCCCAGGCTAACCTTCGCATTAATTTGATTTTTCTGTGCGGTCGGAATAAGGTTGTTTTTAACGCCATTCAAAACCTGAAAACGCCGTATCCAAAGCAGGTGCTTGGCTACTTGCCCGATACGCCTATTCAATACTTACACCTAGCCGACTTTGCAATTGGAAAGCCGGGAGCCATGACCATTACGGAAGCATTAATTACGCAAACGCCACTGATCGCTCTGAAGAGTAAAGGGATGAGACCGGTGCAACGTGGGAATGAAGCCTGGCTGGTGGCGCATCAGGTCGGTATTCTTGCCCGGCATGTTGGGGAGATTGTTCCGGCTATTCAGCAGATTATTACCAACCCGGTTTATCGGGAGCGAGCGGTTGCCGAAGCGCATCGGGCCGTTTATGATGTAGCGGAGTTGGTGGGTTCATTCGTAAGCCGTAACGTAGAGAAAAAGTATGACGAGTATTGCTAAAGGGCCTGGTGCCCGCGAGGCAAAACGACTGATTCATTCGAATCCGCAACAGGGCTGGGTGGACTTAGTTCTGAAATATGGAAACAATTTCAGCTATCAGGGCGGACTGGCTACCTGCGATCCTGCCGTGATTCAGACCATGCTGATGCAACGGACACATACCCAGTATCGCTCGGAAGGTTATAAATTGATGTCGCGGCTGGTTCCGGGAGCACCAGGCGTGTTATTCATGGAAGGTGAGGAATGGCATAAACATGTTCAGGCGGTGATGCCCGTGTTTACGAAATCGGCCGTCGATTCCTATGCCAGTCGTATGCATGAAACCGTCGTTAACTGTTTGGCGGACTGGAAACCAGGGATGCCGATACCCGATTTGTTCGTATTGATTACACAATTGGGGTTGCAGGTCGTGCTTCGGGTCGGCTATGGACTCGACCTTGCCGATTCGTTGACGCAGCGTTTCGGCAATATGCTGATGACCTACAAACAACAGACTATGACTTCTCAGGCTCGGTTGGATGAATTTGGCTTTTCGCTCGATCAGCTACGCATTATACCGACTTTTCTTCGCGAACGATACCAGCTGAAGAGACTGATTCAAACCCTGAATCAAGTGGTCAGTCAGATTATGCAGAAACGGCAGCAAACGGGCAGTCAGGGTCAGGACTGGTTCAATCTGCTGGGTAAGGCTGGGTTTTCGCTGTCGCAGATTAGTGATGAGCTAAATCATATTTATGGGGCTTTCAGTGCGATTGATTACGTGATTACCTGCGGATTGGTGGAAGTAAGCCGACGGCCTGACTGGGCTGAACGGATTCGGAACGAACTTAAACAGGTGCTCGGGAAGCGACTTTACCCTACGCGTGCTGATTTCGACCACCTACCCGACACCACCAATTTTATGAAAGAGGTATTCCGATATTATCCCGTAGCGGCTGCGATTCTGCGACGAACTGGAGAACAACTTTCGATAAACCAAGATTCTTTGCCTAAGAATCGGGAGGTAATGATTATGATTCAGGCCCTGCATTTTCATCCCGATTTCTGGGACTCATCGGCCACTTTCGACCCTAACCGCTGGAATCGGCCTTTGCGTGAACCTCGGGCGTATATGCCGTTTCTGATCGGTCCCCGGCAATGCATCGGCCGACACCTGGCCGAACTACATTTTGTAATTACCCTGAATGCACTGTTGCAACGGTTCGATATACAGGTTCTTTCAGACAACCCCTCCATTTTGCCTTACCTGATTCCCCGGTTTGCGGGTCCGGTACCAGCTCAACTCACTGTATATAATCAGGTATGAAAACGAATCGGTTTGGTATTCCCCCTGGCCCAACAGTGGCAGAAGCCCAACACCTGCTTGAACAGCATCGGGATAAGGCTTGGGTAATACTGACCCAAGCGTACGGGAAAAATTTTCTGTATCAGGGTAATCTGGTCACCTGCGACCCCCGGCTGGTTGAAGCCCTGCTGATGGATCGGATGCATACGCAACGTCGATCCAGTATCTATAGATACGCTTCCTGGATGATTCCGATAGCACCGGGTCTTCTGTTTATGGATGGTGATGCTTGGGAGAAACGGTTGCGGGCCGTTATGCCGGTGTTTACCAAAGCAAATGTCGATTCGTATGCCGAGTGCATGCATCAGCAGATTGGGCAGCATATAGCCCATTGGCAGGAAAATCTGTCCTTTGAGGATTTATATGCGTTACTAGTTAATCTCAACAGCTCGTTGTTTCTGAAGGTAGGCTGTGGGCTTGACCCCGACCAGGCCGGTGCTCGCCAACTGGGTCGTACGTTGATCGATTTCAAGTTTCATTACATGGACACGCGAAGCCGACTCGATGATTTTGGCATGGGGAAGCGGCAACTCGTGCGGTTGCCCCGCTTTTTGAAGGCTCAGTGGCAGCGAATTCGTAAAAAAAGGCAGCTTTACACACAGATTGATTCGTTAATGAGCCAACCACAAAGGGGCGATAGTAGAGGGCTAAACTGGCTGAATCGCATGCGGGAAGCAGGCTTTTCGGCGCCTGAAATAGCCAATGAAGTGAATCATCTGTATGGAGCCTACAATGCGCTGGATTATGTATTAACAGGAGCATTGTACGAACTCGGCAAACGGCCCGCTCTGGCTGAAACCCTACGTAACGAACTTCGTACCGTGACCAGTGAGCGAGGCTATCCCACCCGTGATGATTTTCGTTTGTTGCCCAACACCCTCCAGTTTATGAAAGAGATAATGCGTGTTTATCCCGTCACAATGGCCGTTGCCCGCCGATTTGGCGAATCGATGACCGTTGATGGTATAACGATACCCAAGGGGCAGGAAGCGTTGATTTTACTGCATGCTCTGCATCATCATCCCGATTTCTGGGAAAATCCGGATCAATTCGAGCCCAGACGATGGCAGGCTGAACCATCTGTGCCGTATACGTACGTCCCGTTCCTGAACGGCCCCCGAAAATGCATTGGTCAGCATTTGGCGGAGTTGAATTTCGTGATCGTGCTGAATGCGTTCCTGCAAACGTATTCTGTAGAGATTTTTGATCCCAATATTCGATTGGCCACGTTTATGATGCCCCGTTTCGAGCGAAAAGTGGCGGGTATACTGCATCGTCGAAAAGAGGAAAACCCGACTTATCGGGACATGGATTAAAGCCGTAAAAAACGAATATCGTAATTGATTTTAATGAGTCGATATAGGTAGCGGACAGTGGCAATTGCCGGATTCTTACTGAAGGTCCAGAATTTACGGCTGATGGTACTGGGCTCCTCCTGACTATTTTTTTGGTAGAATAGCTCCGTAAAATTGTTGTAAAACAGCCCTTTTCCTTTTTTCTGGATGAAGGCAATACTCATTCGGTACTCCGTTTTGTCGGGGTGAACACCTTCTATATACTTACCAAACTTCTCCAGAAATGAACTTCGACGGAGGTGTGGGTGATCGCTATACTCATATAATTTTTTATAGTTCAACGACCAGTTCGGCATAAACATTTCTGAAAAGGCGTTGTTGTAAGGCTTCAGAAATGGATAGCGGATATAGGCATAAAACCGAATAATATCGAACTGAGGCTCATGGTTAAGAATCGCCAGTGATTCGACTAGCCGATCAGGAAACAGCGGTGTAGGTTCAAAGTCTTCCTGAACGTATAACGTATAGGGCGTTCGGACCGCTTCCTGTCCTTTATTGATATTGTTGCCCAGCCCTTTATTAACGGGTGTTGTGATCAATTGAAAACCAAATTTGGCCTGTAGCGTCTTCAGATAAGCCTGATGTTCCGGCTTACTGCCATCATCCGATACGACAATATCCCCAAAGTGGCAATCAAGTTGGCGGAAGGTTTGTAATAGATTCTCCAGCGACTGACTGCGGTTGTAGTGAGTAACCAGAAGGCTAACATTGGAGAAGTTGTAGTTTTTTTTCATGGATGTAATGTATGCGGATGTAAGATGCTTAGGAATGGATGTTTATCGAATTAATAATACCCAGCCACTTTTGGAAACACGACGTTCTTCGTTGGTTATGGTTCGTATACTATAGTCGAACGTCCAGGCATAGGAGCCGGTTTCGCAGGGTTGGCTCAAATACGTGCCATCCCAGCTGTGTTCGGGGTCTTTGCTGGTAAAAATCACGCTGCCCCACCGATCAAATATTCGGAATTGATAGGCCAGAAACGTTCCGGCATGACGAATCTGAAGCTGATCATTCATGGCATCGCCATTAGGTGTAAACGCATCCGGGATGTAGGTGTCTTCCAGATGGCAGTTTTGAACGACTACGGTAACGGAGTCGCGGTAGGGACAGGCATTTAGTCGTGTTTCCAGCCAGTAAACGCCTGCATTTGTGATAGTTAGACGCCGATTAGTACTCTGGTCCGACCAAACGAAACGCGCATTTGGGGGCAGGGTATCAGGAACACTGAATACAACCGAAGCGCCTTCGCAAAGAATGAATGGCGGGCCCAGGTCGACCGTTGCCACGGGCGTGCCGTCGACAATAAGTACGTTCGATTCGGCTGAACATTGCGATCGGCCTACGGCAGCCTCGTTGATCGGCTGGGTGTTATGAAGCCGATAGTAAGTACGACCGGCCCGGACCGGGTTGATCGTGTAACTGGCATTTCCCGCACCCGGTACGGCGGTCCAGGTTACGTTGTCTCGGCTTTGCTGCCATAAATAGACCGGATTAGGATAGCCAGTGGCCGAGCCGACCTCCAGCGTTAGGGCACTGTAGGCACAGGCCGTAGTTTGAGTGCCAGTCGTATTGGCAAATTGGATGGAGAGAGCCGGGTGTACAGGGCGAAACCCGATATCGTCGATAATCAGATCATTGCCACAGCCGCCAAGTCCCTGATTGACCAGTTTGACAATAATATCACTCTTGTTGGTTTGAATCGCAAACTGCATGGTCAGTTGAACCCAGGTTGGTGAGGTCGTGCGTGGAATGGCGGGTTGGACAACTTCCCGGATGAGTGTACCGTCGGTCTGTTCGATCCGCATCACGATAATCGGGTTACGGAGGCTATAGCCATCGCAGGCGCCTGGTTGCATCACCTTGTTTAAATTCAGGGCCCAGAGCGAAAATTCGTAGGTAACACCTGGACATAAGCCCGTAACGGCCTGGCTGTAAAATTCACCGGGCTGATAGGAGGCATTAACCACAAACATATTACCCCGCACATCTCCGTCGGTATGATCCTGTGCGACATAATGCCAGGCTTGTCCGTGACAGCTTCCCGATACTGTATCCATCACATTGTATTCGCCATCTTCAGGACAAGCTATTGGATTGTAGGTGAATTTCGTCTGTCCGTCGGGTAAAGCCCCTCGTGTACCAGCTCCAAACGTTTCACAAAGGATAGCTCCCTGACTGCATTGCGCCTGGCAACGCAGATCTGTTGCCAGGACCAGCAGCGAAAGAACTATCCAGCAGAAAACGGACTGGAGCGCAGCCATGAGAGCGTATGAAACTAGTTGTTCGTTGAGGTTTTGGTGTCGTGAGGGGCTTGGGAAACGAACATGCTGCGAAAACGGCGTAGTTCGATTCCGATTTTTAGCCAGACTGTACGTGAGAAACTGCCATCTTTTTCGAGGGTTCGGGTACCTGTCCAGACACGGGCTTTTCGGGATTTTACCTGTTTAACAGTGCCATAGTTCATCAGATCGAAACACATCCGCCCGTCTTCGCCCCGAATTTTATGCATCACATACCCAACTTTCAGGGCATACTCACGTACGTAACCCAGGCTGATTCCATAGGCATTCAAATGAGGGCGCTTGAGGTGACGCAGTTCAGCAACCGTGTCTTTCATGGTTTCAAGCATGGTGAGTTTCCAGCGGGGAAAACCAGGCGATGGGATGAACGAATACCGACCGTACACACAAACGACACCGGGCTGCTGGAGTACTTTCATCAGTTCATTGGCCCAATCGGGAGGATATAGGCCGTCGGAGTCGGCGGTGAGCAGGTATTTGCCACGGGCTTGCTCCAGACCCATCTGCCGGGCTGGCCCCCAACCCTGTATTGGCTGAAAGGCGGATCGAATATGCAGGCTGTCGAGCGTTTTCTGGGTATTATCGGTCGAGTTGTTATTCACCACCAGAATCTCCAGGGGAAGGTTCGTTTTCTGTTTCGCCAGTGAGGCAATACTGCGGAGAATATTGACCTCTTCGTTCCAGGCCGGAACCACGATGCTCACAAGTGGATCGGGTTTTTGAATCAGGTCGAGGTCTTTGTTGATCGAATCGAATACCGATTGCGGAATTTCTTCGAACGACTTATACGGAAAATTGAATTGATTGATCCAGTCAGGGGCGTTTAACAAGTCCATAAAATAAAGCAGTTAGGTATGTCAACAGAGGATATTTTTCAGACGCTTACATCATCCAACTGAGGTAGGCTGAGGAACTGATCTGGGCGTTCGATTCGGTGGTGCTGATTGCAGAATCAGTTCGACATACCGATAGGTAAACAACGACAACAGGTGAACACCGATCAGGCAGAGGAGCACATACAACCATTCGCCCAGCGAAGTAGCGGGCACTTTAATGACCCGGAAAATGATCAGGTCCAATACGTTCAGAACAACCATATGGTTGAGGTAGTACGAATACGAAAGCCTACCAAGAAACTCGAGCCGATCATTTGCCAGTATCGTCGATACAATACCTTTTTCCTGAGAAAATACCAGAATGACCAGGGCAAACAGGAAAGGCATCATCCAGCTCTCCGCATGATGAAAACTACTGACAGCCAATAGAGTACCTCCCAGCAGAAGAATTTCGACCACCGAGAAAACCCATCGGGCACCTGCCGATTGCCAGTGACGACTCAGTCGATACGTGAGCATTCCGATCAGGAAACTATAAAAGCAGCGGACGAATCCGTAGTCGTAATTGTAAATGATATTGCCCTGATGGCGAACAATAAACCAGGCAATCGGACCAAAACAAAGGGTACACATGACCCACAGATTCTTGCGAAAAACAACCAGGCACAACGCCCAAAGGAGGTAGGTGTAAAACTCAACACTGATACTCCAGCTTGGCCCGTTCCAGGTTGTCGTGTCAAACAGATTCAGCGATTGGATCAGGGTGAGGTTGGCCAGGAACGAAGGAAGCGATTTGTCGGGGCCAAAAACCGGGTTCGATAACCTGACTACATACCGATCGACACCGAAGCGGAAAAGCTCGAACAGCAGAACCAGTAGCAGTGTGAACAGATGAAGTGGATAGAGCCGTTTGAACCGTTTGATGGCAAACGGTTTTATGCTCGACAGGTCCGTAATTTTGGCATAGTTGCTATGCGTCATCACAAAGCCTGACAGTACAAAAAAGAAATCGACGAATAGATCGCTTTTGGCAACAAAGTCATTGCCTTTCAGGATGGAGAGGTGTTGTAGATGGAAAAAAATGACCATGATGGCAGCCATTCCCCGAAATGTATCAACCGCTCGAAACCGCATGCTGCGCAACGTTTAGAATGTATAATTAGGCCAATGATTTATAGACATCGAGTGTAGCGTCGATGGATTTTTTCAGGGGAAAATCGGCCAGCCGCTTCATTCCCCGTTCCACTAATTCCGCCCGTAACGCATGATCGGCTAATGTGCTGGATAGCTTGCTGGTCAGGTCGTCCTGGTCGGTCGCTTTAAAAAAGACAGCAGCATCGGCTGCCACTTCCCGAAAACATTCTGTATCACTCAACAGGATGGGGCAGCGTGCTTTATAGGCTTCCAGAATGGGTAGGCCAAATCCTTCGTAAAGAGAAGGGTACACAAACAGTTGAGCGTTCTTATAGAGTGAATTGAGCTGCTCGTCGGTTGCGTTGATATGGCGTACCCGATCCGTGAGCCCCAGCCGTTTCAGAAACTCTTCGTCGGCTATTTCAACTCGCCCTCCCCCTGTCAGGATTACCTGTAAGGTTGGGTCGCTGAGTAACAGTGGTTTAATGGCGTTCATGAACAGATAAAAGTTCTTATAGCCGCTTCGGTCACCCACGAAAAGTACATAGCGCTCAGGTAGATTGGCAATGGGGGCAAATTGCAGGGGTGTATCGATATCGATGCCGTGATAAATGACGGATACCTTGGCCGGGTCGACCTTAAAAAAATGAAGCAGGTCGTTACGAGTTGTGTTCGAGATGGCAATAATGGCATCGGCCCGTTCAATATTCAGTCGTTTCTGGTACGTCAGTGGATCTTTGGCCCAGAAATATTCTGGCAGTCGCTCGTACGTAAGGTCATGAATGGTAACGACCAGTGGCTTTTTGAGTTGTTTAAAAAAGTAAGGGTCGTAGTAGGTGGGATGAAAAACGTCGAATTCCGATTTACTCAGTAGTCGTTCACAGTAATACTGATTCAGCATATAGTCGGCTTTCTCGCTTCGGCTTAAAATTTTATCGCTTAGGCTGCCTTTCAAGGCCAGGGGTTCATCTTTTATGTAGTGATTTTTAGCGTGCAGAACCCCGAGCTGATACGTTATCGAATCGCTTTGTTTGATGCCCTCGATAATGTTGGCGAAGTACCGGCTGATTCCGCCATATTTCTGGGTGGTGAACTTCTGGTGATCTATAAAAACTTTCATCGTAGTCTTGGGAGGTTGTTAGTGGTTGACTGGCTCAAAGGGAAACCCAGGCTGGCGGAAGCAGGTCTTTGGTGTTCCAGGTGGGTTGGTTTTTGTACCAGTGTTTGGGGGTAATCACCAACTTATCAGGATCTGGATTGAGCCAGGCTCCCCACCAACTGAATGAACTGTTGGCTATGATGTGATGGCGACATTTGCTCATTAGGACCAGATCGGCCACGTCGCCACTCGGCCCGGTATTGGTCACGAAGACGCTATCGGTTGGTAAGGGCAGGTTCTCCCTGGCCCAGTCTTTATCGTCGCTAAAGACGTAGAAATGTGGATTTTTGATTTCCTTCGTCAGATGACGAATGGCCGTTTTATAGTAGTCGAGCCCAACAAAGCCGAACGTTTTGCTGAACTCGGGATGGTTAACGTAATCGCCCCGCCGGACATGAACGGATACCGGAACGGACGTTCCCTGAATCTGTTGCTGGTAGCCGTCAAATTCAGCGCTGGGGGCTTTGCTCAATTGTAATTCACGACGAATACTGTCTGCATAATCCCGGAAGTAGCACTCCGACTGCCAGAACCCTTCCATGATAACACATCCGGCATGGGCCTGTAAAATGGCTGGATCGAAATGAAACTGCTTCTCCTTCAAAAACAGAAAAAAGGGTCGTAACGTACGGTTGGGGAACAGCTTCGTCGACTTCGATACATATTCGACGGGCGATTCCTGAAGGATACGGTAGGGAACCGAAAAGAAACCCAGCTTGAACGACCGCGACGTATCGTCTGGGTACTCATACAAATAGTAGCTCAGATCGACGTAAAACGACGTTTTATTTCTCAGCGAAAGGCTACGGGCAGCCGCATACTGAAAAAGCTGATTACCAAGGCCACTAGTTACTCTGCTGATAACCATTGTTTTGCGTGCATTTAGTTAAACGAAGGAACGGTGGTTAAAAAGAACTCACGCACGTCATTTCACTCCTCTACCAAAAGCAGGAGAGGGTAATGTGCGGTATTATGCCTAATAAATCAGTAATGCGTGCTCAAATGGGTCAAAAGCTCCTCCCGGTCGCGGGCGTGCAGAATGGTTGCACCCGATAACTTCGGAAACAGTGTTTTGTATTCCTGAAAAGCATGCTCATGACCCCAATTTGGATTCGACAGAATGATGTTGGTTCCGCCAAAACAACTGGCTAATGCGGCTGTACCCCCATGCATCGAAATGAAGTGGTTACAGTTGGCATAGATCATGAGTTGCAGATGGTTATAGTTGTTCACGACCGCTGGGTGGTATTTGGCAAACAAATCATCCATCAGCAGTACATTCGGGTGGTTTTCCCGCAACCAGCTATGCTCGTTGAGCGACATCGTTTCGCTATTGTCGCCAACGATCTGGGTTGGAAGCGGTCGGTTGTAAATGATCTGGTATTTCGCCCCGTAGGTCTTGATGATCCGGTCGAGGGTGGGAATGTCCAGGTAGTTGATGGGGGGCTGGTCCCACTCAATATTGTATTTATTAGCGATAACCAGAATCGGTTTATCGAACACAAAAATGTCGTTCCGGTAATGCGTCTTGTACGGCACCTGTACCCATTTCCGAAAACTGTAGGTATAGCTGTGCGTCATGTTCGGAACGTCGTAATGGGCATACGATTCCGTCCAGATTCGTTTCGTAAATCGTTCTTCGTGATCAGGGCTGAAAAAATAAAACTCCTTCGTATTGCTGGCAGAAATGGTCTTTTTCAGGGTTCCATTCAGGTGGTGCCAATACGCAAAGGGGAGTACATAGCGGATTTCCTGGTCGAATTCGCCCTGATAGCTAATGACCTTGTATTGCTTTTTGAGGGCATAATCCCGGATGGCATAACGGCCCTGAACCAGTTTGCAGTAGTAATTATCCCGTACAAAATACCGCAGGTCTTTTCGGAGCTTCGGGTATCGCAGCCAGGCAACTACATACAATGATTTTAAAATAAGCCGTTCCATAGGGTTAGAGTCAAGTTTCGGTTTACGCAGCTTTTCCCAGCGATTTTAATTCGGCGAGTGGGAATTTGAAGCGTAGGGTAAGGCCAATATAAATCAGGGCACCTATCCCAATCTGTACGATGGTATGAGGCACACTTATTGAATCAAAAAATGATTTGTAAAGCGTAATAGCGCCTACCATCAGTAGGCAAAATCCAACAGGCTTGGCAATGCCCTGTGCAAATTCTTTTAAAAATGGCCCAATCAGCGAATGCACAATTCGGAAATTGAGCAGCATGTTGGCCAGTGTGGCCAGCATAAAGGCAACCGCAATTCCTACGACGCCCCCGTATTGCGCGAGCACATATACGAGCGGGATTTTGATGAACAACGTGGCCACGTTGAGCTGGAAGAGCAGTTTGGGTTTCCCTTTTGAAAAGGCGAGGGTAAACAGCGGATTGCTCAGGAATGTGAAAATGCTGACAAAGACAAAAATGCGAATCAATAGAATCGTAGGTTCCCAGCCCGGTCCATAAAACAACGGGACCACGCTGTCGGCGGTAATAAACAGGCCGGCCAGCAAGGGTAGGTTGACGTAGCTGAGCAGATCCAGAATCGTCAGATAGGATTTTTTTAACTCATCGGTGTCACCTTTTAACCGGGCCAGAATTGGGTACGCCACCTGAAGTACGATTGGATTGAGTCGGGCAATCGGAAAAACCGCCAATTGAGAGGCCAGGGTGTAATACCCAAGTGGCTTCACGCCCAGCAAACCACCTACCAGAATATTATCCGAATTAGCCTGGATGAAGCCAACGATGCCATCGCCCACATTATAGAGTCCGAACCGTAGGTGGTCTTTGATGAGGGCCAGGTTAAAGGTGAGGGTGGGCCTGAAATACTTACTTCCAAAAATCATCTGAAGCGCCGATTTGGCCGTTTGCTGCGCCAGTTGCCCGTAAATCAGCGCCAGTTCTGCAAACCCGTTGTAGGCCAGCAGGATGGTTGTGGCGGTGCCTACGATCGTACCCGTCATATCGATGGTGGCAACGGCTTTGAACCGTAACTCTTTCTGAAGCAGGAACAGATAAATCTGACCCACGTATACAATAATAAAGTACAGCGACGATAGCTTGATGACAGCTTCCAGACGCGGCTCTTTGTAATAAGCAGCTACCAACGGCCAGCTAAAAAATACGACGACACCAATGACCAGTCCTAGGATTAGATTCAGCAGGTAAATGGTGGACAGTACCTGCTGATCATCTTCCTGTTTATAAATGATCGAATTGGAAAAGCCCAGATTGGCAAAAATGTTAAAAAACGCAATCAGAAGGGTGCTGACGCTGACAATACCAAATACCGACGGCTCCAATAGCCGCGCCAGCACGGCCACCTGCCCAAATTGAAACAGAGTCGACAAAGCCGTGGAAATGCTCATCCACTTACCACCACTAATAGCCTGCTGCTTATGACTCATGTCGCCTATTGGTTAAGGAGCTTTGGGTTTTTAGAAGACGGTCCTGGAATGCCCGGTCCGTTTTGCGTACGCGGTAACCCTTGTTTGATGTCGTTGAGGCTTGGAGCATCCAGATTACTTTCTTCTACTTTATTCAGGGTTACCAGTACAGGTTGCCGGGCCGCTTTGAGGTAGAGCGCAAACAGTTGCTTATCCCGGCGACCCCATAATGTATGGAGCGTCAGGACCATCAGCGAAACGGCACTCTTACCGACCAAATGCAGGGGAATCGAACTACTGACCAGTGGGGGTAATTCCAGAATGATCTTATCGAATCGGGTCACAATCATGGCATCATCGCCCGTCAGCAGGTCTTCGGGTTCACGGACGTTCATGAAGTTAGGGTGTAGTTCATAGGGAAAGAAATGAATACCTTCCTGTTCGAACTTCTGGTCCGTATTGGTCAATTGCGGATAATAGTACGCGACCTGCTCACCCGATTCCGCATAGATACGGGCCAGCCCGTGGGCAAACCAGGTTTTACCCTGTTTGCTGCGCGTACTGAACAGGGTGATGATGGGTGGATACGATGGATTGCTTCGTTGCTCAATGGTAATGTTGATGGCATTGGCCAGTTGTTCAAACATACTGGTAGCCGCCCGACTGGCTTTTGAGTTGGCCGCGAATTTTTTGACAGTGGGAAACAGGGCGATGATTGGGCTGCCAAGGCGTTGTTCGGCCTGCGACAGCGAATTGATCCGTTTATCGGCCCAGGCACGGAAAGCTGCCAGCAATAAGGCAATGACCAGCCCCGCCCCCGCAGCAATGGCCATAAAGAGCAACTTCTTAGGGGCCTGGGGGGTTAGCGGAAAAACAGGTGGATCAAGGACCGATAAAGCCCCTTTCAGCGAAATATCCTGATTATGCGTTTGGGCTTCGTTCAGCGATTGAACCAGGGCAAGGTATTCTTTTTCCGCTACATCCAGATCGCGGGTTAGTTGCCGTTGTTCCGATTCCAGCGGTGGGTAGGCCGACGATTCAGCCTGGTATTCATCCAGTCGTTTTTTAACGATGTCCATCCGGGCAGCCGCTCCTTCGTATTCCAGCACTTTGTCCAGCCATTCGTTCACCAGTTTGAGTTTAGGGACGGATTCGGCCGTGTTGTCGGCGGCAAAATAGTTCTGGGCAATCTGTTTCAGTTCATTCGAAAGCTGATTGATTTTAGCCTGATGCGCGTCCAGTACGGATTGGGGTTGGCCATTGGTACGGGCATTGATCAACTGAGATTCAGCCGCCGTCAGTTCGGCTTGTTTGTCCGTTAATTGGGTATTTATCTTTAACAAGTTACCTCCCCCTGACATCCGCTGGTTGAGGGCATCCATAGCGGCTTTGGCTCCTTTTGTAGCCATTACCTCCTTATTATATTCATCGACCAGTGCTTCTCTTGTGGTTGAGCGAGTCTTTATTTCGTCTTCAAAATTGAGGACATTATGGGCTACATTGAACGCTCTTAGCTTGGATTCTGCCTGATCCAGCTTTTGCTTGGCGGCCTTAACATTCGCTTCATAGTAGGTCAATACAGGTGCTGTTTCGCCCCGTTTCAAGCTGGTATACCGTTCATTCAGCTCCGTAACGGCCAGATCGAGCGTTTGCTGGGCAATAGCCGGGTCATCCGCTTCATACTCCATATCCAGCATGTCACTGGCCGCCCGACGGGATGCTTTGAGCTTTTTGCTAATGGTTTCGGCCGAGTAATCATTCCCTGATTTGGCGAGCAACGCCCGAACAGGGTTGTCGGTTGAACTTTGCGCGAGTCGGTCAAGCTGATTCCGGGTTGAGTCCAGGTTTCCCGTCTTCGTCAGCGATTGGCGCAAACTGGCAGGGATCGTCTGCTGCAATTTCTGAAAGCTGGCTGCCGAAAGCTGGCGCTCTGTGGGTTTGGTTAGGTACAAGTGTTGAGCCAATAGCCGTAATCCAACCTGATAGAGCGTCTGATTCGAATTAAGCGTCGTCAGTACATTGTCGAAAGCGTTGCTAATGCCCGAGTAATCGACCTGAAAGCCTTCCCGCGCCGAATTCAGCCGATAACCCGACGTAAAGCCCGTATATAGTGTTGCCTTGGTTTTGTACGTTTTAACCTCATTCCGCATGAAGTAATAAACGGCTCCGGCTCCCAGGCAGGGAAATACAATAAACCAAATGAGATGCTGCTTCAAAAGCCGCCCAAGTTCCTGGAAAGTCATAGCTTACACACGTTTCAGTTGACGAATAGGCACTCCAACGAATAGTTCAAGTGCATAAATAGCTTTAATGAACGAGGTCTTGGCCTGTTCGACCGTCGCTCGGGTTTCAGCGTATCGGTTGCTATTGAACGCGTGCGCTTCAGGGGCAATTTTTCCTTTCTGAAGCTCCACTTCGGCAATCCGATAAGCCGCCAGCGATGCCTGATCATCCCGCAATCGAATCTGCAAAATCTTTTGGGCGAGGAGCAGATCCTGATAGAGGTTAAACAGGTCGCGTCGCAACTGAATTTCGGCAAGCCGTTTACGTTCAACCGTCGCGTCGTAGTTGGCCTTGGCTAACCGAATCTGCTGGGGTCGGCCGAAGAGTTCATGAATACTGATCGCCACATTGACGCCATACCGATAGCCATTCGAAATCTGAGCCAACTGATCGCTGGCGTTCGTACCCGTTGACAGAATAGCCTGATTGCCCGATGAGTAATTGCCATATCCTGTCAGATTTTGCAGGATCTGTACTTTTGATAAGTTGTAAGCTGCCTGCGAACCTGCTGCAACCGCTGTTTCAAATTTGATGGTGGGTGAATAAGCTAGTGCCAGCTTGAACATATCCTCAAACGGAATAAGCTGAACTGAAATGTCCTGGTTGAAATCGAAAGTCAAGCTGTCGGCGGTGACAGCAGCCGATGGAGTAGGTGCGGGTTGTGTTGCAGAAGGCGTGCTTGCTGGATTACCCTGGCCATACCCGGCACTATGTACGAGCATCCCCAAAATTACCGTACTGGCAAGGGAGAAGAGAGGCTGCTTAAATTGGTGTACTGTGCGTAATCTCATGCTATTGGAGAATCCTGAAAAAATCTGTGGATAAAGTTGACATACGATTATACCGGTTGTTCCTGTCGCCAGGCTTTAGGCATCTGCTGGATCACCCCTTCAAATTCCCGCGCCCGCTCGGGCCAGGAGTTACGCTGGGCCATAGCTACCCGTTGTTGTACCCGTGAGGGGCTGGTGTCGGCCAGGGCACGTCGAAGGGCTTGGGCAAATTGGTCGGGTGTATCGGCCAGTTCGATTACCCCATCGAAATCGTCCAGAATCGAGAAGGGCGTCGATACAACGGACAAGCCAGCCGCCAGATATTCGTTGATTTTCAGCGGATAAATGGTATAGGTGTGCCGATTACAGACGAACGGAATAATGCCGACGCTAAGCTGGGCCAGTAAGGGTGGCAGATCGACGGGCTGATGAGGGGGAATAAACGTTACGTTTGGGTAGTGCCCCAGTCGTTGGATTAACAGAGGCTCGTGTACTTCACCGATAAACTGAAAGTCTACATCCGGCATGGTACGGGCGCAGTATTCCATAATATCGATGTTGACCCGGTTATCGGCTGAGCCTAGGTAGCCTACAACTGGTTTTTTTGGTGGTTGCTGCTGAGCCAGAAGCCTTGCCTGGTTGAACAGATCGAAATTGGCACCGTTCTTTACACAAAACGTTTGAGGCTGAAGCGTCGACTTATCCTGTCGCAGGGTCTCGGAAGTGGTCACTACGGCATCTACCCGCCGGATGTAGGCTTCCTCATAGCGGGTACCGTGTTTGCTCATCCATTCACCAGCCGCCGAAATTTCATCAAAACAGTAGTATAACGTAGCGCATTCGTTGAGCTTCCCCAGCATTGGCAACCCAATAACCGGGTTATAGGCATTGATCACCAATGGTCGATGCATGCCCAGTTTTTTCAGCACTGTTCGGAGTTGCCCTACTAGTCGATTGATATTCCATTGCAGAACCCGATCGTGAGCGCTGTCGTCCATCCAGTTGATTGGAAGAATAATAGGGGGCGACCAGACGTACAAATCTTCGCCACCCTGATTGTCAATTTTGGTCAGTGGGTTGCCAAACAACAACTCCTTCGTCGATACTTCCTTACGACCCGTGACCAGATCTTTAATCGTGTACAGGTAGTCGACAAACAACACCCGATGCCGGGCCGACAACTCCGTCATAAGCTGGACGACAGCCTTTTGAAAATCGCCTTTCCAGGAGGTTTGTGAAATACAAACGATGCTATCAAACTGTTTCATAGGTGTCGGGCGTGGGGTTTGAATACAGTATTGAATCGGGGTTGGGACTTAACTCGGAAGCCGGTGTATCCCATCGATAGCAGGTAGTAAACAGGATCGTCGTCATAAAAATCATGGTGTCGGTCGGAAATTGCCCCATTACAGGATTGGAGTATCCCATTACCGCAATGCCGACAAACTCCGCCAGGAAAGCATACATTACTTTCACCAGCCAGGGGTCTTTTAGTTGCCAGACTTGATAGACACCGATAAGCACTAAGCCAACAACCATCATCAGGTAGATGGTAAGTCCAACCCGGCCGGTTTCGATCCATAGTTCGACATACCAGCTATCTGGTGGTGTTTGGGCCGCCCAGTGCCAGGGTGAAAACCGTGCCCCCATGTCGGTCGATGTGCCAATTCCGGCACCAAACGGATACTCGGCCAAGTATCGTTTGAGCTTTTCCTGGTTTTGCAGACGAAGGATAAACGAAGGGTCGTTCATGGGTGTCAGCGCCGAACGCATCCGTTGCACCTGATAGTTCGAACTGCCAACACTGGTATATAGCAGAAGCAGAACCAGCGGTACGGCCAGCGTGGCTCCAATAATCAGTTTGGGAAAATCCCGTTTAAGCAACAGATAGAATGGAAACCCGGCCAGCATTACGAACAGTGCACTGCGTGTACCCGATACAGCATAGCCCCAGAAGTAGGTGAGCGCCAACGTTAAACATATCAGTTTGGGTATCAGCTTCTTCTCCTCGAAACTATAAATCACCGCCACCAGTGTTGCTCCGGCCATTTCGCCCCCAAACTGAGCGGCATCGGAATAGAACGAAAAGCTACGAAGCTGTCCGAACAATACGTGAGTTAAGGCATTGTTTCCCTGACTAAGCCAGTTTTGCTCGGCTGGTTCCAGGCCAAGATACTGTTGTTTAAAGCCCCAAAAGGCTGCCAGAAACGACCATCCCAGCCACGAATACACCAGAATCTTGATGTCGCGGAGGGTAATGGGCAAAACCAGTACGGCCAGACCTGCCATGAACCAGTGCATCGAAAAAGGCCGGACATGAAAGAACCAGGCTGGACGGTACGGCGCTTCAGGATTGAGCAGCTCAATAAGGGTATAGGTAAACCAGATGGCAATCAGAACGAATGTAGGACTGCGTAAGCGGTGCCATTCCATTCGCTGGCCGTTAACGAATAAACTTAATAGCGTTAGAGCTAGCACCCCGTCAATTAATAATCCAATAGGAATAGAAACATTAATGAACCGTGACCAGCCAATCAGAAAACTAAGTTGTAAATACAGAAAGAGGCCGAATTTGGGCTCTTTGAACACCATGACAACCGTTAATAAAGCGACTGGGGCTATCAAAGCCATCACTCCGCCAACTGGCCCCATCTTACTGATCAGATACCCCACACCAATGGTATATAGGCCTCCCAGGAGGCTATAAAGCCATACTTGGCCAGATGTTGGACTGTTCAATGAAAATACCGACTGCGCCATAACGAGTGAGTAACTATCAGATCAATTATGTAAGTGCGTCTACGGCATTAGCCCTGCGCACTTTCTCCCAGGTTCCAGATTGATTGCCCCGCAAATAGCGAACCAAACCTGCAAGTGCACAAATATTCATAAACGTAAAATAGAAGGGAATAAAAGCGGCCTTCAAGCGTATTTGACGTTTTTCCAACGTATAGCCAAGCCAGGCAGCGCCGTAAAATAAAATTTGGCCGATAAACAGCCAGCCCCAAAACGAATTCCATCCATCCTGGATGACCAATCCAGCATTCAGCAGAAAGATAAGAGGCAAACAGAGGGGCGTAACAGCCCAGCGCATCACCCGGTGGGAAACATACTCGAAGGTGAGCACGCCGTACCGAAACGGATTAAGCAGATGTTTTAGCCACACAATCGACTGAAAACCACCAGCTGCAATGCGTATTTTTCGTTTCTGTTCATCAATGATCGAGAAGGAGGGCCGTTCGAGTGCATACGCATCGGGCTCATAGGCAACCCGATAACCCCGCCCGGCGATAAGGAGCGAAATCATAAAATCGTCCAGAATGGTATTCGGCGACACAGGTTCATAGAGTTCCGTCCGAACGGCAAATAACTCGCCTGCGGCCCCTACAATGGTGTGGAGTTCGGCATCCCAGCGTTTCAACTGCGACTCGTATTTCCAGTAAATGCCTTCGCCCGAACCCGCAGCCGATTCGCTGTCGGTAGTCTGAATCCGTTTTTCTCCAGCCACGGCGCCTACCTTTGGGTCCCGAAAATGCCGAACAATATTCCGAACCGCATCCAGATTTAACTGTGTATTGGCATCGGTGAAAATCACTATGGGCGTTTTTACTTGTTGCATGGCCATATTCATTGCCGCTACTTTGCCTCGCCGTTCGGTGCCGCCCAGAATAGCTATGGTATCGCCGTAAGTTGATCGTAGATATTCATCCGATCCATCAGTCGATCCCTCGGTAACAAACAGAAAGTGGATACGCTCCCGTGGGTACGACTGCCCCAGCGAGTTAGCTACCTTGGCAGGCAGGCAATCGAGTTCATTGTAGGCCGGTACAATCAACGTTACCTCCGGCATATACTCATCCGACAGGCTGGCAACGGATGGACGTGGCGGGCGAAGCCGAATCAGTAGCCATACCAGTAACCCATAACCCAGATATGTATAGACTACGAGCCCGATACAAATCAATATCAATGGTTCCATTCGAATACTATAATTAGCCCGCAACGACGGCTGACAACGGTGCGGGTGCTGTTGGACTTGGCGTATGTGTAAAATTCCAGATGACGGCATCCTTTATCGCTTTGAGGTAAGCAGGCTGCCATCGTAACGTATATTGGGCTAGGGCTTTGGGAAGGGCTATGCAGAAAAAATACATATAGAAAACCAGCAACGGAAACCCGTCCACATTTCGACGCATGAACCAGAGCCGATTTCGGGTATGGTAGTATACCTTCATCGGATTCATCTTGCCGACACTCATCGACTCGCGATGGTAGATCAGGGCTTTAGGCTGATAATAAATGGTAAAGCCAGCCCGTCGGATGCGTGCCGACCAGTCCAGTTCTTCATAATATAGGAAAAAACTGTCGTCGAGTGAGCCCGCTCGTTCCAGCACTGTCCGACTGACGAGCATAGCAGCTCCATGGGCGAACCAGGTGGAGCCGGGCTTGTCGTGCTGTCCCTGATCGAGCTCCATGAGCCCAATGGCCCAGGTACGTCCGGTATATTCATTCAATGGATGATAACCGGCATACTGAATGATGGTCGGCTGGTCGTAATAGCGAATCTTTGGACAGACAACCCCAACGGCTGGGTTCTCCGCAAAGGGAGCCAGTAGCTGTTCCAGTAAATCAGCCGTAACGATGGTATCGTTGTTGAGCAGAAAGTAATAGTCACCCTGAGCGTATCGGATACCCAGGTTATTGCCACCCGAAAATCCAAGATTATCAGGGCTGTCAATGTATTTTACATGGGGGTAGTTGCCCTGCGCAATTCGTTCGGCAAGATCATCCTTCGATCCGTTGTTGACGACAATGATTTCGTAGCGTGGATAAGTCAACGCCCGAGTCGATTCCAACAGATCGCAGGTCACTGCCGCCTGATTGTAATTGATCGTAATCAGTGAAATCAGCGGCCTTGCTTCTACACATTCTCCTTCTGCCATACCGCTTTTAAGGTTCTCAGCAAAATAATTAAGTCTGTACGTAAGGAGTACCGTTTGGCATAGAGTACATCCAACTGGATACGTTCCAGATCCGACACCTTCGCTTTTCCCCGTTTGGTTACCTGCCAGAGCCCGGTTAGTCCAGCTGGAGCCGCAAACCGACGGGCATAGCCAATATTGGTCAGTTTTTCGGCTTCATATAACGGAAGTGGCCGATTGCCAACAAAGGACATATCACCTTTCAGGATATTAAATAACTGGGGCAGTTCGTCAATACTCGTATTTCGAAGAATTTTGCCAAGTTTGGTCACACGGGGGTCTTCCTTAAACTTGCTGAACATGGCTTTCGCTTTCTGTTCGCGGTGGTACTGAAGTTCACAGATTTGTTTCTGATCCAGATAGAGCGGACGCTGGCAGGGGCCATTGGCGAGTTTGCATTCATCACACAGTTCATCGGCTTGTTTATCCTCCACCACCTTATTGTACATGTTCTGCGACGCCATGCCCGCCAGTAACTTATCGGCCCCCGTACTCATGGTACGAAACTTGTACATATCGAATATCCTGAATCCCATCCCAACCCGTTTCGAACTATAGAAAACCGGGCCTTTGGAATCGAGCTTAACGAGTATGGCTACAATGAGCAATAAGGGAGAAATCAGGGTCAGGATGGTAAACGAAAGTAGAATATCGAAAACGCGTTTGCCAATTGGCATTCGTACCGATACCGGCTTATGCACAACTCGGCCGTTACGCTGATAATCTCGTTTTTGAATCAGGTAATTCAGCCGGATTTTCAGAGCTGCCTCCGAATAGTTCTGCGGAAATGCATCTATCACAAATCCATGATATGGAGCAGCTGTCAGGTCGATTTTCTCCTGATCGGTGAGTAAAATAATGGGTATTTTAGTTCGGCTTTGCTTCGCCTGATAGGCGTTCATGAAGCCGCGCGTATTTAAATCGTCATTATACAGAATCAAGTCAACGGCCTCTTTGTCATCCAGATACGAAATGGCTGACCAGCCATCAGCTACGCCAATGACCTCAATGGGCGAAGGGAATGCTCGCTGAAACGATTTAATGCGTCGGTCATCGTTGTCAACATAGAGCACCCGAAAGGGTTGTGTACTATCACTTACAGCCTTCATGATTTGTTGTCAGACAGGTTCTTATCAATCAGCATTCGGTTGCCCTACGCTGTTGGCTTCTACCCGGCGCAAAACCGTCATAATCTTGGTTTTTACCTCCATCGGGTTAAAGGGCTTGATGATATAATCATCGGCTCCCAGTTTGAGGCAGGCAATTCGGGTATCGCTGTCGGCGTAGGTTGATAAAATGATGATGGGAAGTTTTCTGAATACTGGGCTTGCTCTGAGCATACTGATCAGATTTTTGCCATCCATATGCGGCATTTGTATATCCGATAGAATAATGTCGACGGGGTGCCCCTCCTCCAGCCAGGCCATCCCTTCCATCCCGTTTTCGGTAGTGGTTACTTCAAAATCATCTTTTAATGTTTGCCGCAATACCTTTCGAATAAACGAGTCATCTTCAATCACTAAAACGTGGTATACTTTTTTCATATGCGTACAAAGCTTGCCAGTGGAATTAAAAGATAATGTTATTTTGGTTTGTAAAGATAGTTGTTATGGTTATGAAATCTCGATATTGTAAACAAAAAGCGGGCTTAAGCTTTCTGTTTTTTGTGTCAAAAAACAATAAATTAATTTTACGGTAGGTACTATAAATTATGATCTAATGATAAATTGGTAAATAATTCATGTATAAGTAAATAATCCTTCACTTTAATAGACATCATATACATATAAAGTTGTACTATACAGCCAAGGTGTATAAATTGAAGGTGATTAAATGTCTCGAACCTTGTACCTATCCCTGAAAGTAGTCTGTCAACCAAGCTGAATATGGATCGAGCGTAGGCAGTAAAACCAGAGATAATTACACGTAAACTGCTGCGTACTTTTTGCCGGGAAGCGAACGCACAAATCCCCGAAATTCAAGGTTGAGCAGGAGAGAAGCCAGTCGGCCCATCGGAATTTGACTTTTCCAACTTAGCTCATCAACGTGAATAGACTGCGCCTGACGTAACAGGGCAAGGATTTGACTCTCTTCCTCGGTTATATCCAGAGGTAATGATGAAGAGCCTACTTTAGTAAGGGACTGCTCGCCGGGAGGAGTGTGGGGTTTATCCCAGTTGAGGGCCTCGATGAGGTCTCGGGGGTTGGTATAAATCTGCGCTTTGTTTTCCCGTATCAGCTTATTACAACCAGCAGAAAACGCCTGATTCAACTGCCCAGGCACTGCAAATACGTCCCGATGATAATTGTTCGCGTATTCGGCCGTGATCAAAGCTCCACCTTTGGCGGCCGCTTCTACTACAACGACGACGTCGCTTAATCCGGCAATGATTCGGTTACGGGCGGGAAACAGATGCGCATCGGGCTTAGTACCCGGTGGACTTTCCGTAAGCAAACCGCCCTGAACCAGCATTTCCTGAGCGGTTTTCTGATGCACATTCGGGTAAATGATGTCGATGCCGCTGGCCATTACACCGAATGTTGATAAGCCATGTATCAGGCTGGCGCGATGGGCGGCAATATCGATACCATACGCCAGGCCACTAATCACATTGACGCCGTAAGGGACCAGAGCCTCGATCATGTCGTTGGTAATCCGTCGGCCATAGTCAGTAGCCTGCCGGGTACCCACCAAACCGATGGTTCGGGGAGCGTTTAGATCGCCATTTCCCTGCATATACAGAAGAGCAGGGGCGTCGTAAAGGGTTTTGAGACGGGCGGGATACGCTTTATCGGTAAAAAAGAGGGCCGAAGCACCTAGCTTTTCGAGCCGGTTCATTACCCGTTCGGCTTCAGTAAGAGCATCCGGTTTGCGAATGGCCCGGGCTGTTACCTCACCAATGCCGGGAATTTTCAGCAAACGGCCGAGAGGAGCCTGAAAAACCTCGCTGGCAGACCCGCAGTAGCTGATCAGTTGACGAATAAGAATGCTACCAACGCCGGGAACAAAGGAAAGGGCAATCTGATGTTGGGTATCGGTGGGCACAGATGAAAGGGCTTGTTTGCCTACAAACATCTGCTTTTTTACAGATTATTCCGAACTTGGTGACTTAGTGTGCGCCTAATTATGCACACTCGTTGACTAATGCCCTGCTTGCTGATCGTTAATAAACAGTCCCCGATTTTATTTCGACTACTCATTTTTGAACCTGGACGGCCTCAGAAGCCAATGTATTACGACTGAAGATATTGAAGACGTGTTTTACAATACGACCACGTTTTATAATGATTTTGAACGAACAGAAGAGTTTGAGTATTTGGTTGGATTCAGTTTGAAATCTAAATTTTTGGTATTTACGTTTCGGTAATCGGTGAAGAAACAATCCGCTTTATTCAAGTTTATTTACTCCATCAAAGAGAAATCGGCTCCCGATACTACAATAGCTGGTTTTAAAAAACGCTTTCCAATAAGGGTGATTGGGAGAACTGGTTATTAGCTAATCCTGATAAAGGGAAATCGGTTAGCCACGGAGAACGTATGCATAACTGGTCGGAACAATTGCGGAAAGCAGGTAAGAACATGAGGTAATCACTCCTCACTCGCCAGCCCATCCCGCAGTTTCTCCAGAAACGATTTGAGCTTTTTGAGTTTGGCTACATAGCGGGCATTTTCCTGTTTTCGGTTTTCCCGCTCTTTCAAAAACTCACGGGCACCCGGTAAGGTATACTTTTGGTTGTTGATCAGATCCAGAATTTCTGTAAGTTGGTCGATGTCGGCCTGCGTATAGATGCGGTCGCCCGAGCGATTTTTCTTGGGTTGTAGGGTAGGGAACTCCTTTTCATAATACCGCAGCTTAGAGGCATTAATGCCAAACAGCTCGGCTACCTCTTTAATACCATAATAAAGCTTACCTGAACCTTCCATTCGACAAACTTGCTGACGTTCCGTCAAACCTGCAACGTTTTCCGTAATTTTGCAAAAAAGTAGTTAGTAGTTAGGAGCGAGAAGTGAGGAGCCATTCGGTCATGCCTTATCCCCCGGATGGCTCCTCACTTCTCGCTCCTCGCTCCTAAAGACATTAACTAATAAGATGACTTCCCACGAAATACGTCGGCATTTTCTCGACTTCTTCCATTCCAAAGGCCACCTGATTGTGTCTTCGGCTCCACTCGTTGCCAAAAACGACCCGACGCTGATGTTCAACAACTCCGGGATGGCGCAGTTTAAAGATTTTTTCCTCGGTAATGGTACGCCCCCGTCGAAGCGGGTGGCCGATACACAGAAGTGCCTCCGCGTGTCGGGTAAGCACAACGACCTCGAAGATGTGGGGTTCGATACCTACCACCACACCATGTTCGAAATGCTCGGCAACTGGTCTTTCGGGGATTATTTCAAAAAAGAAGCCATCGAATGGGCGTGGGAACTCTTAACCGACATTTATAAACTCCCGAAAGATCGGCTGTACGTATCTGTGTTTCAGGGCGATCAGAAAGATAACGTTCCGTTCGATCAGGAAGCGTTCGACCTCTGGAAACCCATTGTGGGCGAAGACCGGATCATTTACGGGAACAAGAAGGACAACTTCTGGGAAATGGGCGATACGGGTCCCTGTGGCCCCTGTTCAGAAATTCACGTTGACCTGCGTTCGGAAGAAGAGGTAGCTGAGAAACCGGGTAAAGAACTCGTCAATGCCGATCATCCACAGGTTGTTGAAATCTGGAACCTGGTATTCATGCAGTTCAACCGTAAGGCCGATGGTTCGCTGGAGCCGCTGCCTGCCCGCCATGTCGATACAGGGATGGGCTTCGAGCGGTTGTGTATGGCCATTCAGGGCAAAAAATCGAACTACGATACCGATGTGTTTTCGGGAACGATTCACGTGATCGAAGAACTGTCGGGTAAAAAATATGAGGCTGGTACGAGCATGACCGACGTAGCCATGCGCGTCATAGCCGACCATATTCGGGCCGTGTCGTTTGCCATTGCCGATGGTCTGGTACCGTCGAATGCCAAAGCGGGGTACGTAATCCGCCGGATTCTGCGCCGGGCTATCCGATACGGGTATTCGTATCTGAGTCTGACCGAGCCATTTATGACCAAATTGGTGCCAACCTTGGCCATGCAGTTTGCCGATGTATTTTCCGAACTGAACGCCCAGCGTGATTTCGTAGCGACAGTGATTCGTGAAGAGGAGATTGCGTTTCTGCGGACGCTGGGAACCGGGCTTGGTCGATTGGATCAGATCATCGGGCAACTGACTACTGATGGGAAAGCTGAAATTCCAGGCGAAACGGTCTTCGAACTGAACGACACCTTTGGCTTCCCGGCCGATTTAACGGCCCTGATTGCCCGTGAAAAAGGTTTACAAATCGATCAGGCTGGTTTTGAGAAAGCGCTTCAGGAGCAGAAAGCCCGTTCGCGGAAAGATGCAGCCTCGTCGGCTGGTGACTGGATTGAACTGACCGAACTGGATAACAAAGTGGAGTTTGTTGGGTATGATCAGCCCGATACCTACGCTCAGGTTGTGAAGTACCGCAAAATTCAGAACAAGCAGGGAACCCAGGTGCAGGTTGTCCTGGACAAAACCCCGTTCTATGCCGAATCGGGTGGTCAGATTGGTGATACGGGCGTGCTGGAACTGTTCAAGGATTCGGATCAGATTGGTACCTTAACAGTACTGGATACGAAGAAAGAAAACGACCTGGTTATTCACATTGTCCAGAATGTCGATGGGATCGACGATCTGCTGACCGAAGCTGATACAGTTTATGCCGTTATCAATACAGCGCGTCGTGGACTAATTGCCAGCAACCACTCGGCTACACACCTGCTGCATTCAGCCCTGCGGGAAGTACTGGGTATGCATGTAGCCCAGAAAGGGTCGTACGTTGGCCCCGATGCCCTGCGGTTCGATTTTTCGCACTTTAGCAAAGTGACCGACGAGCAACTGGCCGAAGTGGAGAGGATTGTGAACGAGAAAATTCGGGAAGACATTAAACTGGACGAAAAACGGAATGTTCCCATTGAGCAGGCAAAAGCACTGGGAGCAACTGCTTTGTTCGGTGAAAAATACGGTGATTTCGTTCGGGTCATTACCTTCGATCCGAGCTATTCAGTTGAACTTTGCGGTGGTACGCACGTACCGGCAACGGGTCATATTGGCCTTTTCAAGTTTACGGGCGAGGGGTCTGTATCGACGGGTGTTCGTCGGGTAGAAGCCAAAACATCCGCTGGGGCCGAAGCGCTGATCAACGAGCAGATGGCTGTGGTGTCGGAGTTAAAAGAACTGCTCAAAGCCCCGAAAGATGTCGTGAAAGCCGTCCAGGCGCTGCTTGAAGAACGTAGTGCATTACAAAAACAGGTCGAAGCGCTACAAAACGAGAAAGTGCAGCAGTTGAAGAATCAGTTGCTGGAAAAAGTGGAGGCCGTTAACCAGAACGCCGGACCGGGTCACTCGCGCCTTGTTGAGAAGGTAGACGTTCCATCGGCCGATGCCCTAAAACAACTGGCCTACGACCTGAAAGCCAAAGTTGATAACCTGGCGGTAGTGCTTGGGGCAGATATTAATGGAAAACCCCAATTGGCAGTAATGCTTCCCGACTCGCTAATTCAGGGCAAGAATCTGAATGCAGGGCAGGTAGTGAAAGAACTGGCAAAGAACATCAAAGGTGGTGGGGGAGGGCAACCCTTCTTCGCAACGGCTGGTGGCTCTGACCTGTCGGGCCTTGATGCCGCATTGGCGCAGGGTAAGGCGTTGCTTGGGTAAGTTAGTTGTTGTTACACACAGATACACAGAGTAGCTAAATAGGAAAATCGTTGTGAATCTCTCTTTAGCTACTCTGTGCATCTGTGTTTTATTTCATTCGTGGATCTCAGTTGAATGATCGTTTCGGCTACATTAATCTTCGCCCATTTGCGATGCTTTTCATTAACCTTCTTGTTAAGCTGATTTCCTCCACTGCCGTTTTTGCGCAGTAACAGAACGTCGGTGGCGTTGATCAAGCCGGGCTCTCTGATTGATGGGTGAACGGGTACTATCCTGACAAAGAAACTGATTGCCACCCATAGTAAGACGGTTGTGGGCGTAAGGCTACAAATCGAGCTGGGTGGGCGATATTGAAGTGAGCACACCTGCCGAAGTCGATAAAATACTGGATTCGCTGCAAGGGCTGCAGGTCGATTTTGTGAAGATTACTGACAACGCCATCAAGCCGGATATTTACGAACACTTGAGTTACCTGCTCAAGGCTGGTTCCTCACGTGATAAAGAGGTAGCGGAAAAAGTACGAGCCGGTACGCTTACGGTCCGTGTGGCTTCACCCATGGTTACGCAGCGTTTCGATGAAGCAACGGCGATGGCGGTATATGGGCGGATGGCTAAAAATAGCACCTTTGTCGTACCTACGCTGACCATCAGCCGTACCATTGCCTTAGCAGAATCCGCTACTATCGAGGCTACCCAGGCCATCAACACGGTTATTCTGCGCGGAACCGTGCATACCCGAAAGACGTTGGATGAGTTACTGGTCGAAGCACAAAAGAAAGCCAGTACAAAGTAATGACTCCATCGTCGCAACCGATTGGCGTGTTCGACTCCGGCTACGGTGGCCTGACCATCTTACGCGAAATCGTTAAAACGCTTCCTCAATACGATTACATATACCTGGGCGATAATGCCCGAACCCCCTACGGTACCCGCTCGTTCGAAACCGTTTATCACTACACGCTGGAGTGTGTCCGGCATCTGTTCGATAGGGGGTGCCGACTGGTCATTCTGGCCTGTAATACGGCATCGGCCAAAGCGTTACGGAATATCCAGCAATTGGATTTGCCAACGTTGGCACCCGGACCAGATGGCCCTGCACGACGAGTTCTGGGCGTGATTCGACCGACGACCGAAGTCATTGGAAACTACTCGAAAACGGGCAGCGTCGGTATTCTGGCTACGCGTGGAACGGTTACCTCGGAGTCGTATGTCGTCGAAATTGAAAAGGCGTTTCCAACTGTAAAGGTGTTTCAGGAAGCCTGCCCCATGTGGGTGCCCCTGGTCGAAAATGGTGAGTACGATCATCCCGGAGCCGACTATTTTGTGAAACAACACCTTGATCGGCTACTATTAAAGTCAACGGACATTGATACAATCCTGCTGGCCTGTACTCATTATCCGCTGTTGCTGGAAAAAATCCGGCAGTATGCCCCGGCCAACGCTACTATTTTGAGCCAGGGTGGTATTGTGGCTGAAAGCTTGGCAGACTATCTGGTACGCCATCCTGAAATTGAAACCCAGTGCAGTAAACACGCACAACGCGCCTTTCTGACCACCGACTCAACTGAAGATTTCGACCGACAGGCCACAATTTTTTATGGAGAGCCCGTACAGTCGGCCCATCTGGTGCTTTAAATCCGTATGCAATTTTGTGTAAGTGCATTTTCTGGGTAATAATCAGTACATTAATGGCGTATTTGTTACATTTACCTAAACGAACCTCTTAACAAAAATCACCATGAACAAACGTTTTACGTCCGCTTTTACACTATTTTTAGTAGCTGCAAATGGGTTTGCACAAGTGAAAAATGGTGGAGGGGTTGGGAAGGATACAGGTAAAGAACATTGGTCTGGTGTCGATTTATACTCAATCCTGATTGGCATAGCGATTGGCCTTATTATTGGCTACTTTCTGGGTAA
Organism: Spirosoma aerolatum; assembly: GCF_002056795.1. Taxonomy (NCBI): domain Bacteria; kingdom Pseudomonadati; phylum Bacteroidota; class Cytophagia; order Cytophagales; family Cytophagaceae; genus Spirosoma; species Spirosoma aerolatum. Next base: position 3,376,106 of record NZ_CP020104.1, read on the forward strand.
ACGGTCGTCAAAGTCGTAGTTTGTTTACGTGGTTTATACGTATCAATACAGGAACGGTGTAGGCTTGCCCTTTCATGGAAGGGTCTGAATAGCAAAAGAAGCCCGTTTTTTTCGCTTTGTAGACTAACTTATTGCGTTGAAGCAGTTGGCCTGCCTTATTAAAGACAGCGCCCACCCGTTCGGGAAATGTGCCTGGCTGTGTCTGGAGCTGATGACGAATTGCGTCGAGGTTAGTTAGTCTTTCGTTGGAGAAAATAAACACCATGTATTCCGTTCCAGGGTTTCCCGAAAGCGTAAGCAATGAATCTTTCGTAACATCAATGAGTGTATTGGCTGATACAAGCGGAGCGAATGTGCTTGCTGGGAAGAGCGTCGTGATTACACTGTCGGTTGAAGTAGCTGCCAATACGTATAGATATGATTGAGTGGTTGACTTAATCGTTAGCCTTAGTGATGTGCTAGTAGAGAGTGGTTTAGTCAGCGTATAGCCTTTGACCGAACGACCGTACTGGGTGGTTGTTGCTGCTAACGGGGTAGTAGGCGATAAGGCGTGATAAAGCGATACATCGGCCGACAAAACAACTGCGCTATTGTTGGCGGGTAAATAAGCCTGATAGCCATACTTGGCAAATCGGGCAAAGTTCTCATAGGTTATCCAGAAGAAGCCACCATCCCCCCAGTTCTTTCCCCAACTATTAATTAATTTGAAAGCGCCCTGACCCAGCATATTGTCATCATAGCCTACTACACACATAGCATGGCCAAAATCGAGCGTATTCGATAAATCAGGTTTCCATTGGATGGCTGGTGGGGCCGTATCCGACGAAACAAGCTGCATAACCGAGTTTTTGAGCTTGGTAAAAAAGAGCCGACTAAACGAAAGGTGTCCAATCGAAGGGGTTAATTCCATGCCAATCACCACTGGGGAGCGTTCTGCCAAAGCCTGTTTCGTGGCCTGAATCTTGTCTGCTTTATCGTCGGTAATACTGAACACCTTCACATAGTCCAGTATTTTTGAATTTGGATCTGGTTTATTATCAGGTGTTCCCAGACAGGCATTGATATCCGGGTAACTTGAAAAGCTGGCCAGGCCATATTTTTGGCAAAAGTCGAGAGCGCTCTCGGCAAAAATCCCAAACGAGCAATTAGCGTCGCCGGCATCCTTTATAAAATTGTAGAGATACGACGGTGAAAAACTGTGTTTACGAATCGCTGCTTTATCGGTAAGGTTTAGTTTTATTGCTTCCAGTGTTGAACGCATATAATAGCCAATAGCAACTGCCACACACATCCCTTCTTGACCCTGATCGACAACGGGTGGGGTGTACTTCGATAAATCCACAACCCTTGGGGTTTTTAGCTTGAAAATGGGTTTCTGCAGCAACTGGTTATATCTGTCTTCGTCCACTCGAAACCCCTGCCATTGGGCTCCCCGTGAACTCGTACCCGACGCTTGTATAGCCACTGGGTTCGACGATATTTTTTGCTGAGCGCTGCACGGGTGTATGTCGAGAATAGTGCTTTGTTTGCTATCCGGCATATAGATCTCGGTAATGGCCTGTACCCATTGAAACGAAATTCTCGAAAGCTCGGTGGTTCGAGTATTGTCCAGTATGGAGAGGAATGCTTTGTTGAAGGCATTCGTAAAGAGGGTGCCCGCAGCCCCACTACCCATATACCTGGATTTTGGATTCAACGAACTACCGAACTGGACAACCCCGCAATTTTGTATGAAAAGCCGTTTGAGGATTTCCCGCTCCAGATTTACAGTATAGATAACCGTACCGGCCACTGTTCCTTCTTTCAGAGAAGTCTCAGTCTTATAATCGGCCAGAATCAGGCTAAGGTGTGCTTTTTGAGTCTTCAGCCATGTTTCCAGTTCACTGACTGCCAGGCCGCGTTCGGTAACGTCGTCCAGTCGCCAATTGGCCAGTTTAGCGGTAGGAGCCGACGGACTGATGCCATAGCCTGAAAAATAGACGATGATGATATCCTTCGGGGTCGTCTGGAGTGACGAAACGGTTTCTTTGAGGGTCTGGCTGGTAAAATGGTCTTTGGGAATCCGCCAGTTCTGGATTTGATAGGATAATCCATTAGCAATTTTGTTTATCACCTGTGCTATCAGGCTGTCGTTTTCCATATTGACACGGGCAAACTCCAGCTCGTTCTGTTCTTCCACGTAAATGATATGTACGAGGGGCTGGCTGACTGGCGTTTTGTGGATTACTGGCTGTTGCCTGGGCTGCAGATTGGACAGTAGGTCAGTTGAGTTGTTAAGAGCGGGTTTGCTGGGGTCCAGAAAATGGATCTGAGCAAAAACCGCGACCGTACAGCAGCAAAAGTAGAAAGCTAAAGCAATACGTTTCATCGAGTAAGTTAAGGTAGGAGGATTGTCTGATTAGTCGTTCTGTCTGGTAATCAATGTGCAACGAATATATATATTTGTTAGCCAACTCATATTTCTATGAAGCCTCTTTTCCTGCTCATTGGCTTGTCAATTGTTTCGGTTCCAGCGCTTGCCCAGATAAACCTAGCCGACAGTCTACAAAACCTGTTGGCCAGGCCCATCCCCGATACCAGCAAAGTGTTGGCCCTTGATCGGTTAAGTCGGGCATGGATGTATGCAAAGCCGTTTGAAGCCATGCAATGTGCCAGAAAGGGCTTACAGATGGCACAACGTATTGGATATGCCCGAGGAGAGGCCCGTATTCAGAACCGGATTGGGACAATTTTTCGGCTTACCGGCAATTTCGATCAGGCACTACAGGCCCACCTGACGTCCATAAACATTGCAGAAGCCAATCAGGATAAGGACGCACTGGCTCGAACGTATAATAACCTCGGTAACCTCTACATCGAGCAGAACAACTGGACGCAGGCAATCCACTATTTGCAAAAAGCACTTAGACTGGCTGACGAATTGAATGATAGTGATTTAAAACAAATTGTACTGACCAATCTGGGCTATGATTATATTTCGCAGAGCCGTTTGGACTCTGCCCTCAAGTATACAACCATAGCCTATCAGGAAGCCGTAAAACTCAAAACGAGCGATCGGCAGGCCGAACTGATGAATCTGGGAAATGTGTATGGCCAGTTAGGGAAATACAAAGAGGCCCTGCGGTATTTCCGGTTAAGTGTCGAAAACGGAAAGACGTCAGAAAATGCCCGTGTATTAAGTCAGACCTATTATGAAATGGCCGATGTCTTTAACAAAATGGGCCAGAAGGACTCGACTATTTTCTATGCTAACCAATCGTTGACAGTCGCACAGCGGAGCGCATTGCAGCTTAATATCGTTAAAGCCAGTTCCTTACTGACCGATATATACGAGTCAGCGGATCCGCGACAGGCAGTCGCTTATTTAAAAATTGCAACCGCTGCCAAAGACATTCTGGTTAACACGGAAAAAATTAAAAACTTTCAGAACATCGAGTTTAATGAAAAAATGAGGCATGAGGATGAGCAGCGGTTGGAAGAAAAATATCGGACCCGGATTACCATTTACCTGCTCGTAGGGGCCATTGGGGCTTTTATCGTTATTGCGTTTATACTCTACCGTAACAACCGAATCAAGCAAAAAGCCAATGTGATCCTTAAAAAGCAACGGGACGAAATCAGTGTGCAACGGCAAAAAGCAGAGCTTGCGCTGACCGAGTTGAAAGCGACACAGAATCAACTCATTCAGCGCGAGAAACTGGCCAGCTTAGGCGAACTTACGGCAGGTATAGCCCATGAAATTCAGAATCCGCTGAATTTTGTTACTAATTTCTCTGAGGTGAGTACGGAGCTTATTGATGAGTTGGATCAGGGGCCGTTTCAGCAACTCAATGAAGCCGATAAGCAATACGCAGACGAAATTATAGGCGATTTACGGGTGAACCTCGAAAAAATCAATTATCATGGAAAGCGAGCCGATGCCATTGTACGGGGGATGCTGGAACATTCCCGAACATCGACGGGCGAGAAAGCACCTACTCAGTTGAATAAACTAACCGAAGAACACCTGAATCTGGCTTTTCAGGGGTATCGGAGTAAAGTCAAAGATTTTACCTGTCAGCTCGAAAGGGATTTTGGCGATACTGTAGGGGTGATTACTATCGTTGCTCAGGATGTAGGTCGTGTACTATTGAACTTGTTTAGCAACGCATTCTATGCCATGAATCAAAAACGTACCCTTTCTACTGCCGAATACCAACCCGTATTATGGGTGAGTACTCGACGGCAAAATGGGTACGTTGAAATCCGGGTGAAGGACAACGGTGCGGGTATTCCAGAGGGGATAAAAGCGAAAATCTTTCATCCTTTTTTTACGTCGAAACCTACGGGAGAAGGTACCGGACTGGGTTTGAGCCTAAGTTTCGATATAATTACCAAAGGGCATGGGGGTGAACTAATCGTTCAAAGCCGGGAAGGAGAAGGGACAGAGTTTATCATCAGGCTTCCCGGTTAGATGATTACGTTGCTCAAAACACGACCCGATAGCTAAGAATAGGGATCAGGCCACTGCCATAGCTGATTTTAAGTGTGCCACTAGCTGGGTCATAATAGCGTCCGTAGATGTTCTGCCGGTTTACGGCATTCTGTATGTCGAGTGAAAGGGTGCGTGTCGAATGAAGGCGGTTCTTCTTCCAGCTTAGCCGAAGGTCGGGCCGAAAATAAGCGGGTAGCTGTTCGGTAAAGGCCTGATTGTCGACGTAAACCGTTTCGCCGAGCCGTTTCGATTCTGCCAGATCGATAGGAGTGTCGCGGTAGCCGCCATAGTAGCTGAGTTTTAGATTCAGCCCAAAGACATTGGAGCCCGATACCCATTCCTTTCCTGCCAGCAGGCTTTGTGCAAAACGACCATTCCAACGCGTGCTGCGCCATACACCATCCGAACCCTGGTATTCCGAGTTATACAGCGATGACGATAGCAGGAAATAATAAGTGTTGCCCGAAGCCGCTTTGAGTAAGAATTGCTCCAGTGTCAGTTCCAGACCATAGTTTCGACCGTGGCCGGTGTTGGTCAATAGTTGGTCCGTAAATCCATCAAAACGATTGATGATAGCAAACGCATTTCTTTCGGTAGCACTAACCGGAATGTTGAATAGATGCTGGTAATACGTTTCCAGTTTCAGTCGTAGTGGTGAGTCCGTATTCCGACTGGTCAGCCGTCGGTCATACGCCAGTACGTACTGATGTGAGCGGGTAAAGCCCAGCGTCCGGTTGGAGGCTCCGGTCGGATTTTCCGAAGAATCGGCTGGACGCATAAAATAAGTGGCTGGGTTCTGAATCTGGCTGTGCAGGCCGTAGCCCAGACTAACGGATTGATCGGGTGAAAAGGCCCAGCGGATCGAACCCCGTGGTTCCAGGGCCGATGAGCCGTTTAGAACCAGCCGGAGATAATGCATGCCGGCATTGACCGTTAGTTGTTCCGAAATTCGGTAGTTCCACTGACCAAACGCCTGTAACGTCTGCGTCTGATCATTGACCTGCACCCGTGTCAGTAATTGACGTTGTTCGGCTTCCCAGGATTTTTGGTACAGGTCATAGAACAGTTGGGTACCAATCAGGCCAGCCCGAAACGTGTGTTGAGCGTTGAGCTTATAGGTCAGCGCTGACGAGAGAATCCGCTTTTGAATGGTGTAGGCGGCATCGTTCCGGTCCGAAGCGGCATAACCGTTGGCTGGTTCCAGAAGCGAGTTTCGGAAACTGTTTTCATAACCAGACACTAGGAAAACGGTTTTTAGCAGTGCCTTTCGCCCGATGGGCAGCGTATGCGTAATCCCAGCCGCACCTGTATTGGATCGAAAATCTTCGTTATAACGATCGTAGTCATTCGTCCACTTTGAGGAATCGGCAGGGGCGTTGATTTTGCTGCTACTCAATCCGCCAAAACCGAACAGGGTAAATGTTCCAGCCGTTCGGGTTGGCAGATAGACATTGAACGATAAATCCTGAAATACACGATCGTCTGTACCGATGTTAACGCCCAGTTTGGATAGTAAACCGAGGGTGGAGTAGCGGTAGTTGACCAGAAACGAACCGTTGTAACCTTTCGCTATGGGCCCTTCAGCAGCTAGGTCCATGCCCAATAGGCCGGCTTGTAAGGTGTATTCACGTTTGGTCGTATTCCCCCGGCGTAAGCGCAGATCAAATACCCCCGAAAGTGCATTACCGTATTCGGCCGGAAAAGCCCCGGTCAGAAAATCCGAGTTTGCCAGCAATTGGGCGCTGAGGATAGAAATGCCTCCTCCTGCCGTACCCAGGTTGGAAAAATGGTTCGGGTTTGGTATCTCGACACCTTCCATGCGCCACAGTAGTCCGTTGGGCGTGTTACCCCGGATAATGATGTAATTACCTCCATCGTCGGCGCCGACCACACCCGCATAGGCCGTTGCCATACGGGCCGGGTCGTTGACAGCAGCCGCAAATTTCTGCGTTTCTTCCACCGAAAACGTTCGGGCCGACACCGTAGCCATTTCGTTGATCGGTTTGTCTTTTTCAGTGCTTGGTTTGACAGTTATTTCACCCAGTTGGCTAACCGCTTCTTCGAGGGAAATGCTCAGAACCAGTTCTTTCCCGGCATCGACGACAATGTTTTGAAGGGTCGCCACCTTATAGCCAACAACACTGATTTGCAGGCTCTGACGACCAACCGGAACGTGCGCAAGTTGAAATTGACCCGTAGCATCGGTACTAGCTCCTTTAACGGGCGACGAATTGATGATAACTACCGAAGCACCCGGCAGGGGTGTTTGCAGACTTTGGTCAACGACCGTACCTCGAATGGTCTGTGTTAATGATTGAGCCTGGAGAGAAAACGAAAACAGAAAAACGGCTAAAAGCGTGAAGGGTGAGCGGAGTTGCATGATGGAACGGAAAACGATGGTTCGCTTTCCTGACAGCCAACGTCAACAAGACCCCTATGACCCTCGTCAAAAAGTTTCAGCTTGCAGGCTATCGCCAACCGGGTCTGTTATGTAAAAACGAACTTCAGTGGAGATAACAGCTAGTAAGCAATCGGTAGACATTGTATTAATCCTAGCAGAATAGATTAGTTTTTCGTGTAAATTAAATGGGATGGAAAACTGACACTAAACTTGGCATGAAAATAGTGCTTAGGGACTACTAAAATGCCGCGTTTATGAAACGGTTACCCACCGCATACTTGCTCTTTTTTGCTCTTGTGATGCCGATCTGGCTGGTTTACATGGTTACGCAAAACGGTTTTTCGTTTTATAACGACCATTGGGCCGCGCCCATAACTATGTTTTTTGGATCATTTGTCGCCGGAGCCACATCGGAAGGGGGAGGAGCGGTTGCCTTCCCGGTGTTTACGCTGCTGCTCAAACTACCCCCGCCCGTAGCCCGCAACTTTTCATTTGCCATACAGAGTATTGGGATGACATCTGCCAGTCTGTTGATTATCAGCCTGAAAATTCCGGTCGACTGGCGGGCTATTCGTACGGTAGCCATTGGCGGTATTCCAGGGCTGTTGTTTGGCGCTTTCTTCATTGTACCGCTGATTAGCGGCCCAATGACAAAGATTTTCTTTGTGTCGCTATGGCTAAGCTTTGCGTTTGCCCTGTATCTGGCGAACCGCAAAACGGATCGAGTCACGACCAAGGGATTAGGCCCGTTGAAGGCAGTCGATCTAGCTCGCATTCTGGTATTTGCGTTCATTGGCGGTATCATCACGGCCATTTTTGGTGATGGGATCAATATTTTCACCTTTTGCCTGTTTACCCTCTACTATTCAACCAGTGAGAAAATCGCTACCCCTACGTCCATCATAATCATGACCATCCATACCATCATTGGCTTTTTGCTGCATGTGTTCGTATTGCAGGATTTTCAGCCGATGACTTTTCAGTATTGGATGTGTGCGATTCCGGTAGCGATTCTAATGGCACCGCTGGGTGCCTACATTATTAATTTTCTGACGCGGGAAGCCATCGCTAAATTCCTGTACATCACCACTGTGGTTCAATATATCGGTGCATTGATCGCCCTACGTCCTCCAACGGTTGTGGTGTTGATCAGCTTCGGTACGGTTGTAGGTGGGTTTTTGTTTTTCTGGTGGCTGTCAACGCTTCGGTCTGAGCAGTCGGCTAAACCCTCGTCTTATGCCTCGTTGAATTCCTAAACGCCCTCATTATGCAAACCGCTATTCGTTGGGCGTTATACATTCTGGGGATTGAAATTCTGTTTCTGGTCGCCCTAGCGGTGCACCATTTCTCATTGGTTCCCCCGCTGGCGGCTAGTTGTATACTGTTGGCAGCCAATCCCAAGGGCGTTTTTGCACAGCCTCGTACGGTTTTGGTTGCTTATATACTGGTGGGGCATCTGGGTTTGTTCCAGTACGTATTTTTTGGAAATAATCTATTCGGATTGATGGCCATGACTATACTGGCTGTTAGCCTGATGGCTGCCGTTTCGTCGATTCATCCACCTGCCATAGCTATGTTATTTCTACTGGCTAGAGCCGCCCATCCATTTCAGGAGTATTTATTCATGGTTTTGTTTGTAGTGGCGATGGTCGGGTTTCACTATGCCGCTCAGTGGTGGCTGAGTCAACTGTATCCATCTGCTCAGGCTAATCCAAGGGGCGTAACCGAATCGAAGCTTACTGCCTATTCAACCTACCTGGCCACCGCCGAAAATCAATGATCAGGGGCAACCGTACTGGACTACGCTTATCTTGCCCCAGGCTACATATCCTGCTGGTGTTACCCTTTTTGTCTGTGCGATGGAGGGGTAATGACGGAAACTATGTCTATCGTGTTTTTGCAGAAAAATTATTTTAAAATGGCGTAGGGGTCGACCGGCTACTAACTGTCATAAGGTGGAACAACCGGATGTTTGCCGAAAATGGTAGCTTTGCAGTCTCCTGTCATTTATCATACTACACCAGTGCCACCAACCGAGCAGGATGTCATTACGGCTATCCGGTCGGGTAGCGAACGCGACTTTGAGGCTGTTTTCAGGCAGCATTATGCGTCGCTGTGCCGATATGCCCGTCAGTTACTCCCCGATCCTGACGAAGCTGAAGAGGAAGTACAGGCCATGTTTCTGGCTATTTGGGAAAAACGCGAAGGACTACTCATTTCCGTATCGCTCAAATCGTACCTGTATCGATCGGTTCATAATCGTTGCCTGAATCGACTCAAGCATGCAGCCGTTCGTGATGAGCACCGGGACTATATCCATCATATCGGTGAAGAGACGGCTGAATCGCCTGCTCAGCGGGTAATTGGTGAGGAATTGGCCCACCAGATTCAACGGGCAATTCAGAAATTACCCGAACAATGCCGACTTGTGTTCACCCTAAGTCGGTACGAAGAGCTTCGGTATGGGGAAATTGCAGAGCAATTAGGCATATCAATTAAAACCGTTGAGAATCAGATTGGCAAAGCCCTGCGTATCTTACGGGCTGAATTGAGTGAGTATTTGCCCGTCGTTCTGGCGCTTGGAATAAATAATGGACAGTGGATACTGAATCCTGGTAGCGAGTTGAGCGAAGCGGATATGGTATCCTTACTAACCATTTTTCATTCTTCATTGTCCACTCTTCATTTTATCTAAGCCATGGCCGATCAACAACCTATCGACGATGCCTTACTGGGCAAGTTTCTGGCCGGTGAAACGGATCCGGCTGAATCGGCGCGGGTACGGCAATGGCTTGTTAGCCGCAATGCGGGTATCTCCGAACCTACGCACGACGATTTTGCCAAGTTTGAACGCATCTGGAATGCTGCTAAACAAGGGCAACGTGCGTCGAAGAAAGGCCGAACAATGACAGACCTCGAGCAACCGGATGTGGATACCGACGCGGCCTGGAAATCGGTTCAGCAACGAATGCAGATCATTGATGGGCGTGCCGGAACCGGGTCGGCAATCAAGTCGCTGTCTAATCAGGTAACAGAGCCGGATAGTCTTTGGCGGCAGACTGGCTATCGGGTGGCGGCAGTGTTGGCATTGGTGGTGAGCCTGGGCTGGCTGGTGTATCAGTTTCGGTACATGGGTCACGACAATCCGGCTATTCATACAGTAACGCTGGTTACGGGCGATCGACAACTTCGAAAAACACTGCCCGATGGCTCTCGGATTGTACTGAATCGACACTCCATCCTGACTTATCCGGCCGCTTTTGCTGATGAACAACGTGATGTAACCCTGAATGGCGAAGCATTTTTTGATGTAACCCCCGACCCAAACCGACCGTTCCGTATTCAGGCCCGTCCGACGGTCGTGCAGGTGCTGGGTACATCGTTCAATGTTCGGGCTTATGATAACAATGTCAGTGTAGCCGTTCAAACGGGTAAAGTGCGATTTTCGAGTGGCCGCAAAGCCGTCTTGCTGACAAAAGATCAGCAGGCTACGTTTGATGAGGAGACCGATACTATTCGTCGGGCAGCACAGCTAGCCCCCAATGCCTTTGCCTACAAGACCGGCCTGCTAGTATTCGATAATGAGCCGTTGGCCAGCGTAGTACAGACCATTAATCAGTTCTACAATTCGGATGTGCAACTAGCCAATGCCCGGCTGGACAACTGCCGTCTGAAAACCCGTTTCGATAAAATGTCGCTGGATGAAGTGGTAGCTGTAACGGCTGAAACCCTTGGTTTACAGGTTCGCCACGAAGGAAAATCAATAATTTTAGACGGTGCCGGATGCCGATAAATAGGGGTAAGCGACTAGATGGCTGTCTTGTCGTAAAACCACTGTTAGTAAATCCAATGCGTTATTTTCTCCTTTGCTTCGTTATTAGCCTCCGCCTGTCGGCTCAGTCGATACCCCCACTGGATCGGGTCATTTCGGTGGATATTCGCAATGCAACGCTTGACAATGCCCTTCGTCAGATCAGCCGGGCTGGCCGGTTTGAATTCTCATACGACCCCACCCGTATCGATGGTACTACAACGGTCACGCTACGACTCACGAACACACCCGTTCGGGAAGTGCTGAGCCGTGTATTTATGAACCGGGTTTCGTTTAAATCACGCGGAAACCACGTCATTCTGGCCCGTGCCGATCCGTCTGAGTCGACCCCGAAGAGTTTTCTACTGGATGGCTATATTCTGGACGAACAAACCGGCGAACGGATTGCCAAAGCCAGTATTTTCGAAAAAACTACGCTGGCATCTACGGTCAGCAATCCATTTGGGTATTACAAACTACAGCTACCGACAAAGCTGGCCAATGCGCGGCTGGACGTTCGTAAACAGGATTACCTGGGCGAAACGGTACTGATTCGATCCCGGACTTCGCACGCGGTTAACATCCGCATGACCCCTTTGCCTCCTACGGCCTCATCGTCGATTCAAACTTTACCGATTCGTGTAAGCGAAGATACGGTGCGTTCGGTAGAGCCACCCTTGGCCTCCGTAGCGGTCGAAGCACCTGCGCCAATGGTCGATTCAACGGCCCGGCAACCACAGTCCGTTATCGATAAAGGGTGGTCTGGGATTTCGAAACTATTTGTATCGGCACAACAGGCCATCCACGATATAAACCTGAGCCGTGACACGCTTTACCGCGATTGGCAGGTGTCGTTTGTTCCATTTTTTGGTACTAATGGGCGTTTGAGCGGACGTATCAGCAACCGCTTTTCGGTCAACGTGCTCATGGGCTATTCGTTTGGGGTTCGGGCGTTTGAGGTTGGAGGCTTGATGAACCTGGTTCGAACCGACGTCGATGGGTTTCAGGCCGCTGGTTTAGCCAATATCGTTGGGGGGCATATCGATGGTGTTCAGGCAGGGGGGCTTATCAACTATTCGAATCACTATGTAAAAGGTGCCCAGTTGGGTGGTCTGGTCAATACGGCCGGGCGTTCGGTAATGGGAGCGCAGGTGGCCGGGTTGATCAACTATGCTAATCAGGAAGTTCAGGGTGCTCAGATTGCCGGATTGATTAATGTAGCGGGTCGTTCGGTCAATGGCTTGCAACTGGCTGGCTTAATCAACGTAGCCCGTGGCGATGTGCGTGGTTCACAGATCAGTGGTATTCTGAACGTAGCTCACCGAGTAACCAAAGGCCCTCAGATTGGGTTGATCAATCTGGCCGATACAGCGGGCAGCGTGCCTGTTGGTCTCCTGAGTTTTGTCCGAAAAGGCGGATACAAACGTATTGAACTAGCGGCTAATGAGGTCAATCTGTTGAATGTAACCCTACGAACGGGCGTGCAGCGATTGTACAACATACTGACCGCCGGGCACAGTTTCGACCGGGTAGGTAGTCCCCGACTTAGTGCTGGCTATGGTTTAGGAACCGCCTTTCGGTTGTCGAGAGCCACCTTATTCAACCTCGAACTCATTGATCAGCACTTGTTCTATTTCGACGGAACGTATCCACGCGGCTGGAACAACCACATTCGACTGAACACCCTGATTGAAACTCGATTGAGTAACCACATCGCATTGGCATTCGGGCCATCGGCCAACTGGTATTTCAGTACCGACGACCGACCTATCCCGCTACTACAACCCGAAATCCTGTTAGTTTCTGACCGTGCCGATGCGTACAGTAATGCGCGTCATTGGGGTTGGCTTGGCTTGCAGGTTGGCTTACGGTTCTTTTGACAGATGGATTCAGGGCCTATAACAGCGTGTATCTATACAAAAGTGATGGCTGCGCAAGTAACCCTTCTCTTATTAACAAGAGAGGGAGTTGGGGAAGTGAAAATTTTTTTGTCGTCACATAGGGGGAGAGGCATGTATGACTGTCATGATGCTAAATGAGCTATGAATACAACCTGAATAGCTCCAAAATCTGTAAATCGACAAGTAGATTATGACACGCACAAAATTCTTAGGTATTTCGCTCGTTACCATCGCTCTTTCTTTATCTGGCTGCTCCTTAATTCGGGAAGATGTTGGATCTTACCAGATGGCTCAGCAAAGCTACGCACTCACCAATTTTGATCGACTGGATATGGGAAGTGCTTTTGTTATTATGGTTCAGCAGGGAACCGATTATAGCATATCGGTGGAAGGCGACCGACGAAATCTGGATGACCTGGAGGTGTATACGCGCAATGGTATACTCAAAGCGCAGTATCGCGTAGCCCGAAATCGCCAATACGCTACCACGTTCCGAATTACGATGCCCAGTCTGCGTGGAGTAGATTTTTCGGGCGCCGTTCGGTCAACGGTAACGGGCTTTACAAATCTGGATGGGTTCGATGTTACGTTATCGGGCGCTTCTGAAGGCCAGTTTAATATACAGGCCTCCCGGCCAACGATCAATCTATCCGGCGCTTCGGTATTGCGGATGACTGGCAAAGGGACGTTCCTGACGGCTGATTTGTCCGGTGCTTCGAGCTTACAGGCGTTCGATTACCCCGTCGATAATGCTGGACTGGAACTGTCGGGAGCCAGTAAAGCGAACGTAAGTGTAAACAGCAGTCTGGTCGTTGAGGTCAGTGGAGCCAGCGCTGTTCGTTATCGTGGCAAACCCGCAGTTGCTCAACGAGTGAGTGGAGCCAGTACTGTACAGAACGAGTTATAGTTTTATACGTCACTCTTACCTCTAAAAAGCCCGAAGGGGACTTAGATCGAATCTGAGTCCCCTTCGGGCTTTTTAGAGGTAAGAGTATATTATTATGGCTTCGGACTAGCAGCCGCTGTGCTATCCGCTTTCTGTTTCGCTTCGGCTTTGGCTTTCTTCTTGAAGAAGCCACGCAACAGAAAATTACTCTGGGCGGCTTTCAGGTCTTCATTCAGTAGCTCCGTACCTTTACTTAAGTTGCGCAGCGTTACCTGTAGATTGGTTGCTGTCTCCTTGTCGGTCAGCAGGATACCAAGCGGGCTGTTGGTATTGTTCAGCTTATCCGATGCCCGATTCAGGTTGATCGATGTTTGCCGTAAAGTAGCCACACTTTGGTCGGCAGCAGTTACCGTCGATTCGAATCGGGTGGCGGCCCGGCTCAGGCGTCGAAATACCGTTGTATCAGTCACTAATTCGTTAGCCAGGGTTCCTTTCGTATTCAGTTTTGCAGCAAACTGCGCCACTGAGCCCGTCACTCGAACGGTATTGTCGGACGCTTTTTCCAGATTGACCATAGCCCGCTTGAAATTGTCGGCAACGATCGAGTCAGTCAGAACAGCCCCTACAGTACCTTTTCCTCGCCTTAGATTACCAACCAGTTCTTTAAAGTCATTGGTCACTTTCAGGAGGTTGTTGTTGTTCTCCTGCAAGGTCGCCATGATTTGATCGGAACTCAGGGCCTCGGTAGTTTTTAGGCGATCCCCATCTTCAACTTCGGGCTGGCGTGTTGTACCGCCGGCAATCACAACGATTTTATTCCCGATCAGCCCGTCGGAGCTAATAGAGGCCGAAGCATCTTTACGAATGAATTGCTTGGAGCTTTCCTCAATATTCATGTCGACCTCTACCTGAGAATTGCTCACGAAGCTGATCCGTTTAACTGTACCAATTTTGACACCGGAGAACCAGACGTTATTCCCGTTTTTCAGGCCGCCAACGTCTTTAAAAAGTGCAATAAGCCGAATGGTACTGGTGAAGCGCTTTTGCTGGCCACCCAGTACAAATATTCCCGCGATCAGAATAATAATGCCCAGTAGGACGAATATGCCTACGACCACGGAGCGTTTTGTCGATTCAGTACTCATTTCTAGTATAAGTGGAGTCAGTGAAAGTGGTGTAGTATATGCAATTAGTGTAATCGGTGAAGCCCGTAAAATGTTTAAATTCTTCAATCATTAACCTCAATCCACAAATTTGTAATCGTAAAATTGCTGTATGCGTTCGTCTTTGTCGGCAAATACCTCATCGAAGGTTCCCACGCGCGCAAATTTGCCATCCAGCAGCATCGCTATTCGGTCGCCGGTAGTTTTAGCGCAGGTCAGATCGTGGGTGATAATGATGGAGGTAGCACCGAGCCGCTCCTGCACGTCGTTGATCAGGTTGTTGATTTCCACGCTGGTGATCGGGTCCAGCCCAGCCGTTGGCTCGTCATACAGCATTACCTCCGGCTTCAGAATCAGTGTGCGGGCAATGCCAATCCGTTTCCGCTGCCCACCTGACAGTTCGGCGGGCATCTGGTCGATGGTTTGTGACAGGCCGACATCGTCCAGCGCTTTTTTGACGGCTTTATCAATTTCTCCACGACTCAGGTTTCGAACGTTTCGTACGAGCGGAAATTCCAGGTTTTCGCGGATGCTCATGCTGTCGTAAAGGGCACTGCTCTGGAACGAAAACCCTACCTTCTGGCGAAACTCATCCAGTTCTTTACCACGTAAGGTTTCCACATCCTCACCCAGAATAATTACTTTCCCGGCATCAGGTTTAAGCAGGCCTACCATAATTTTGATCAGAACCGATTTGCCCGTTCCCGAACGGCCCAGTACCACCACGTTTTCACCTTTATTCACCTCTAAATCAACCCCACGCAGCACGTGCAAACTGCCAAAGGACTTTTTCAATCCTTCGATTACAATAACGGGTTCATTTTTCTTTTCGCTCATAGTTTAATGATTGAATGATTGAATGATAGAATGATTGAATAGCTGTCGCCCATTATTAATTCAATCATTCTATCATTCAATCATTCTAAATTGTTTAACTGCCCCGAATGGCGGATACGATTTGTAGAGAGAGTAATTCTTCAATAAATACCAGGAACATGGCGGTTACTACCGACGAGTTGGCCGCTTTACCGACTCCTTCGGTTCCTTTGGAAGAGTGATACCCTTTATAGCAGCCAACCATGCCGATGGTGAAGCCAAACACAATGGATTTGATGACCGACGAAAAAATGTCGAGGTAGGTTATGGCCCCAAAAACCTCCTGAATGTAGGACGTAAAACTCGTTTGCTCGTTGGCATTTACATTGAGAAAGGCCCCGATCAACGCCACGAAAACGGTATACATCGTGAGCAGCGGAATGGTAAACGAGGTAGCTAACACACGGCTTACGACCAGAAATTTGAATGGATTCGTTCCCGACACTTCCATAGCATCGATTTGTTCGGTAACGTTCATCGAACCGATTTCGGCACCGATGCTTGAACCAACTTTACCGGCGGCAATCAAAGCGGTTACCAGTGGGCCCAGGGCCCGAACAACGGCAATGGCAATGAGCGAGGGGAGCCAGGAGGTAGCGCCAAACTCCGACAGCGATGGTCGCGACTGATTGGTAAATACCATGCCCGTGATGAAACCGGTGGTTGAAATCAGCAGGAGCGATCGATAACCAACTTCGTAGCATTGGCGGATAATCTCCTTAAATTCATAGGGGGGAACAAACACTTCCCTAAAGAAGCGCCCAATGAAAGCGGCCACATCGCCCAGATTCAAAAAAAGCTGGTCTAACTTTCGTGTAGTGACAGGCCGGCCAGTAGCCTTTTGGGATTTATTGGCGTCCGATTGCATTCAACTGGTGGAAAATTAGGTTTATGCCAAAGGTATCTGACTCAAAGGGATCTGATGTTTCTGTTGACGCCTTCAGAATCCAAAGAATCAGGAGAACCCTACCAAATCTGACAACTCAAAGCGGGCTGATCAGAAACTTAGGATTACGTATACCCATATAACTGATTTGTTGAGCCGTGGTTTTATTTTGGCAAAAGTAGTCGAAGCGCAACAACCTGTTGCGCTTCGACTGATCAATTCCAGAAAGTTTATAGAAACGAATTAGGCTGCCTGTTGAAAGCCAATGGGTTGCCAGGCCCGGTAGGCTGTCTGGGGGGCTGGTGACAGAAACGAGGAGTAGTCATTGGGGCGCGACATAACTTCTTTATAAAGCAACACCCGGTAGAGGTAGTACCGGGTTTCGCGAGGCAGGTTCATTCGGTAGTAATCCCGGTGTGCGTACCGTTTGAGCTGATTTTTGATTAGGCCCGGTCCCGCATTATACGCAGCCGCTACCAGCGACCAGGAACCCAATTGGGAATAAAGGGCTCGTAAGTACCGACAGGCAGCATCGGTTGCTTTCTGGACATTGAATCGTTCATCGACCCGTTTGCCTACTTTCAGACCCAGGTCACGGGCTGTGCCCGGCATGAGTTGCCAGTAACCAGCCGCACCAACCCGCGAAACCGCCCTGGGTCGGAGTGCACTTTCGGCCAGGGGAATGTAGCGGAAATCGTCAGGAATGTCATACTTCGCCAGAATTGGGTCGATGATTGGGAAAAACGAGTCGGCACGTTGTTGTAAGTTACCCAGGTCGCTGGCATGGGAACGGAACAACGTAAAGACGTGCTTCCACCGATCCACCACATCCGACTGATCGAGTGGTAAGCATTCTCCGCAAAAATTTACATCAAGTAAGGGCAGGTCAGGGGCGTTAGCCAGTGCCGGGTTTAAGAACGTTTCTGCTGTCGGTCGAAAATGACGCGATGCCGTAGCATCGGATTTGGCCACAACAGTAGCTTTGGACAGGAGCGAAACGGGGTTCGCATTCATAGGAATAAATTTCGCGGCAATCGCAACAGCCGGGCGAAACGCGGCCATTAAAACTGAAAATCCAAGACGCTTTAACAAGACTAAATTCAGGATGGTAATGAGTGATAACGATTGTGGGTTTGATTTAGTGCCTTGATAATCAATCATATATAGGAAACGACGTATTGGTAAAATAGGATTTTTCAAGGTGTTGCCGACGAAAGCTACTGGCAGTCAGTGGCTTCCCAATAAAATCGTACTGACGTATAAAGTTGAACCGTTTGGCAGAAAAAAGGGTGATGGCCCTGTTAAAAATTCCTAACTTTCGGCTGCCTTACCCGTTGCTCGATGAATGAGGAGGTAGGTAGCGACTTATGATTGAAATCGGACGAATAAATACGTTGACGGCGCTTCGGCAAACCAGTGTCGGGTTTTTTCTTGGGGACCTGTCGGATCGGAAAACGCAGGATTTTAACAATGATATTCTCCTGCCTAACAAATACGTGCCTGAAACACTGGAAATTGACGATAATATCGATGTATTTGTGTACACCGACTCCGAAGATCGTCCCATAGCTACAACCTTAACTCCCGCCATCCAGCGTAATGAGTTTGCCACATTGCAGGTGGTTTCGATAACCAGTGCCGGGGCCTTTCTGGACTGGGGGCTGGAAAAAGACCTGCTCGTGCCCCATCGCGAACAGGCCCGACCCATGCAGATTGGGGAGTGGTATGTGGTGTTCATGTACCTGGACCGGCGTACCAACCGATTGGTGGCATCGAGCAAGGTAAGCCGGTTTCTGGACCCGGATGTCAGTGAATTACAGGAGGGCGACGAAGTGCAGTTACTGGCCTACGAAACCACAGATCTGGGTGTAAACGTTATCATTAACAACCGCTACAAGGGGCTGATTTACGCCAATGAAATTTTCCGAACCGTACAACCGGGAGATCCGCTTATTGGCTACATCAAAAACATTCGCGACGATGGCCTGGTCGATGTAAGCTTACAAAAGGCTGGTTTTGAGAACGTAGAGCCCAATGCCCAGCGCATCCTGACGCTCCTGAAAGTCGAGAACGGGTTTCTGCCGCTGACCGATAATAGCCCACCCGAGGAGATTTATAAAGCGCTTGAAATGAGCAAAAAAACCTTCAAAAAAGCCATCGGAACCCTTTATCGCGAACGAAAAATCGTGCTCGAAGAGAAAGGAATACGGCTGGTTTAGTATGCTTTTCTGAAGGTTTTTTTGCTGGTTGGAAGTCATCATCGTTTGCGTAACTACTCGTTGATCAGGCGGTTGTCTATTTTTTATTTAGAAGCTCATTAAGGACCTGTTTAAGTCGATTGTTATCAGCATTCAAACGCAGCGACTTTTGATACATAAGAATAGCTTCTGCTCTCTTGCCACTTTGTTGTAAAATTTCGGCGTAACTGTTATAGGGTTGCCATGCCTGAGGTTCGGTGAATGTTAGAAGTTTAAGCGTCTCCAAAGCCTGATTCGTATCACCATGTAGCAGAAATTGACGACCGGCATAATCCAGCTCTGCCGGTGAAAACGAATACTGAGTTGTATCTGCTTTGGCTATGAGAAAGCGTGCCGCTCCATAGTCGGGGCCTCCTTCCCAACGCTCGCCCGGTTCGAATTGAAGTTTGCCAAATCGCTTAAGAGCGGGTATAACATCCGCGTTCGTCAGGATTCGCTTTGGATTTTCAAGAAAATAGGGTTCAAAAATTTGCAGGTCGGCTAACCCGAATGTGTGGGAGAGTAGTTGCCGAATGGTAATTGTGGTGAATGGAAAATCAGGAAGATAGTTGATCAGCGGGTCATCAAGCTTGATCTTGCCTTGCTCGTAGAGTTGTAAAATAGCAACGGCTGTAAACGTTTTTCCAATAGACGCCAGTTGAAAACGGGTTTCATTTCGATTGAGTAATTTATCGTTCACGCGGGCAAACCCAAACGATTTCTGGTAAACAATTTTGCCTTGTTCAGCAAGCAAGACATTGCCATTCAGGCGCTGTTCGTTCTGTAAGCCGGTAAAGAGGCTATCCAAACGCTGAGTCGTCGGTTGAGCCACCGTAGGCAATTGATAGATGAACAGTAAACTGATTAGAAGTGTAAAACAAGCAATCCCGAACCCGTTTTGTAAAGTAAACAACCAGTAACTTGATTGTAATTGATGAGGTTGCATAAGTTCAATAATGGTAAATTATTAATTCAACTTTTGTAGAAAAAATGACTTGCCAATAGCCTGTTTTTATTGCTATGTGCTTGATTTTCAGTGTTTTGATTTTATTTGAATTTTAGTTGTACTGCCCAGAATTGGACAGCATTCGTTCATTTGCGGATATCTCTAGCTAATTCCTGGCCTAATTTTAACGATCAGTAAGTGCCATTTTTAACCAAACATTAACCTTCACTTTAAGCCTGCTTCAGGCTGCCTGACGTTTTTTGTATGGTCGGCAAGAGGTCCCATTGACGGCTGAATTCCAACTGGATTTTCGCCGGAATTGGGCTCAACTACCGACCGTGAATACAACAAATTGTATTTGAAACAGAAGACAGTTAATGCCTTCATTAGCAGTCATGAAAGCGTTCATTCAACTCCCCGCCAAAGCGTTGTTGCTTGCCATTGGATTAGCCGGGGCTGGTTTACACCCCTCCTTTGCGCAAGTAACCGAACCTGAACAGCAATCGGCTCCTGTAACCGACCAAACGATTATCTCTGCCATTGCCCCGTACCGCGACGATGTTCGTCGATCTATTCTACTGGTCAGTCAGCAACCTCAGGTACTGACAGCGCTGGCTCAGCAACGGGCCAACAGTGAACAGACCTTTGTGAATCGGATTCAGACCTATGGACAGAAGAAACAGGCCTGGTTTTACGACATCGCCCGGTTTCCGGATGTGATGCACGCGCTGGCAACCCTGCCTGCCGGAACCAGCGAATCGTCGGTGAAAGACCTGACGAAAAACTTACCCGCTGATTTGCAGGAAACCGCCTGGAAACTGTATCGCCATCATCACGATGATCTGGTGCAGGTTGATAATCTGAATCAACAGGCCGACCTGGCATTCGATAACCTGATCAACCCACTGGATATTCCAACGCAGAATGCCTTCCGGCAATTGATCAACATGCCGGACGTGCTGACTCAACTGACTGACCAGATCGATAAAACGACCCTTCTGGGCGAAGCGTATCGCGCTAATCCTGATCAGGTTACCAGAGATTTGACGGCTTTGCACGATAGTTTATCCGTACAGAACCAGCAGGAACTGGCTGCCTATCAGAATGAGCTGAATAACGACCCGCAGGCTAAACAGGAATTGCAACAGGCTGGACAGGCCTATGCACAGGCCAATGGGTACAATACGGGTATCAATCCTAACCCTGCCTGGGTGAATAGCTCGTATTATTATCAGAACCCCTATCCATTCTGGTTTGGGTATCCTTACTGGTACGCATCGCCACTCTGGTATCCATCGGCCTGGTGGTATGGAACAGGCTTCTATTTTGGACTTGGTGGCAACATGGTCATGTTCGGTTTACCGTCGCTGGGCTTCTCAAACTGGTTCTTTACCACAGGCCGATACGCCTACCCGCATTTGTATAACCGTTTCAATAATTACTATGTCCGTACCATTGGCGAACGACATGTCTGGGCACCGGCCAATGCCGGGTTTATGTCGGCTGCCCATCGTGCCTTTGGGTCTGGCATACCCAACGCCCGTGCCAATTGGCTGACCAATCCTGGCCAGTACAGCCGGTCGGTTAATGGGAACAATGCAGGTTCAGCGCGGGTAGCATCGCCTGGCCGTTATCAGGGCGCTAACGCCAATACATACCACTCGCAGGCTTGGGGTGGTGCATCCCGGTCGTTTGGAGGTGGTGGATTTAGTGGTGGAGGCTTCCATGGTGGCTTTGGCGGTTTCCACGGTGGCCGTCGTTAGCAAAGCGGTATTCAATTACAGAAAGCTGTGGATTGATGTGAACATATTGGTTGCATCAATCCACAGCTTTCTGTAATTGAATACCATCCTTTCTGGCAAGTTGGTAGAGAAGTTTTTCTAATTTCGCGCCAACTATTACCACTATGCATATACTCATCGTTGAAGATGAAGCATCGATAGCCGGTTTTCTTCGGAAGGGACTCGAAGCAAATGGCTTTCATGTTCAGATTGCCTCCGACGGGCTTATGGGGCAAAAAATGGCCCTTGATTACCCCTATGATCTGATTATTGCTGATGTCAATCTACCCCGGCAAAATGGACGGGATATGGTAGAAATTCTCCGTAGACAGCAGGTCGATACCCCGATTCTGATGCTCAGTGCACTGGGGACCTCCAACGATATTATTACCGGACTGGATGTAGGGGCCGACGATTATCTGGTCAAGCCCGTTCAGTTTGATATTCTGATGGCTCGCGTACGGGCGTTGACCCGGCGTCATACCGGACGGTTAAATTCAGAACCAACGCTGGTGGTTGGGGATCTGGTGCTCAATCAGGACGAGCGGACTGCCAAACGCGGTAATCGGCCCATTAATCTGACCGCCAAGGAGTTTCAGTTGCTGGAATACCTAATGCAGAATCAGGGTCGGGTCGTGTCCCGTGCTTCGATTGCCGAACAGGTCTGGGATATGCAATACACTATGAGTAGCAATTCGATCGAAGTGTATGTGGGTATTCTGCGCAAAAAAATCGACCAGCCCGGCTCCCCCCAACTGATTCATACTGTCATTGGCGAAGGCTATGTGCTGCGGGCACCGTAAACATTGTCTTTAATGGTCATTAAGTGGTCATTTATTGTTATTCGTCGTACGGCAAATTATTCATTTACAATAGACGTTAATCAATGACTACCCAATGACCACTTAATCACTATTAACTTATCGTTCCAGTTTAAAGCCCTTATCCCGCCTTACGCGTTGCGGTCGGTTGGCCACATCCCAGCCCGTCAGGTAAATCCAGCGGGCAATACGCGTCACTTTTGCGGTATTGATGCGGTCGGGTTCGTCTTTGGGGGTATGATAGTCGGTATGAAGAAGCGTGGTGAAGGCAATGGCAGGCACATTGGCACGGGCGTAGGGGAGGTGGTCGGAACGGAAATACCAGCCTTCAGGATGATCAGGTTTATCCCATAGCGTGTCGAGTTTAAAATGCGCTTCCGACTGATTGACCGCCAGAGCCGCATTAACCAGATCGGTCGAGTTGCGATGCGGAGGCTGTTGCCCCAGAATACAGGCACTGTCGGGGGCGTTTCGGCCAATCATTTCCGCATTCAGGACCGCAACGATGGATTCTTTGGGTATGGTTGGTTTGTCGACAAAATACCGGGAACCCAGTAACCCCCGCTCTTCGGCACCGTGAAAAACAAATAACGCCGACCGCTTGCCGGGTTTCTGCGCAAATGCCCGTCCAATAGCCATCGTTGCTACACAACCACTGGCATTATCATCGGCCCCGTTCCAGATCGAATCCCCGGCAACTGCCCGCCGAACGCCATCATGATCCTGATGTGTACTGAACAACACGTACTCATTCTTAAGCGTAGGGTCAGTGCCTGGAACTTTGGCAACAATGTTCACCGATGGATAGCTGAAACTTTCTACATTAACCACGTTGGTAAATTGCTGGCCCGGCTGTTTGATCCAGGAAAGCGCACTGTTTGGGAGCCAAACGGTGGGCGCCTGCGAAAATACGCGGGTATTGGCTCCGCCGGGTAAATCGTACCGACCCCGTTCCAGACCCGTTGTCCAGCGGTCGAAATAGAATTGAGCATCGGCATTGGAAATCCAGACAACGGCGAGTGCCCCGGCTTTGATGAGTTCGGCGGCCCGTCGGTTCATGGTACCCGTCAGGAACCGACGGTAACTCAGTTCGGCTGGGGGCGTTCCCGAAAATTCCAGGGCTACCGCTTTCCCTTTGATAGCTACGTTAGCGAGTTCTTCGGGTGTACCTTTCCCAACAAAGACCAGCGGGGCATCAACCGACGCAATGGCAGGAGCCAGAATAAATGCATCCTGCCCATGCGTAAGGGTGTGAGTACCAATGTTGAGTCGACTGGTTTCAGTGATGCGAGTGCGCTGGATATGAAAAAACTGAAAAAAAGTACCGTCGTCCCCGGCTGGTTGAAGGCCCATCGCCCGAAGT
Organism: Spirosoma aerolatum; assembly: GCF_002056795.1. Taxonomy (NCBI): domain Bacteria; kingdom Pseudomonadati; phylum Bacteroidota; class Cytophagia; order Cytophagales; family Cytophagaceae; genus Spirosoma; species Spirosoma aerolatum. Next base: position 3,399,652 of record NZ_CP020104.1, read on the forward strand.
TGATCGGCAATCCAGACCGAGGCTTTGAGTTCATCGAGAGACCCCGCTTCCCGACCTCGAAAGTGATCGCCCGCCAATGCAAACAGGTCCCGCTTAATGTCGCTTTCTTTAATAGCCGATACCGCGTTGCCCATCTGCGTTGCTTTTGATTGGGCCTGGCTTGTAATCGAAGGGCCTACTGCCAGGAGAGCCAACGCGAGGGTAAACCGTTTTAGCCCTGTTCGTTTGTTATGAAGAATCATGGTTGTATTGTCTGACAACGTTTTGGAAGAGAGCAAATCTACATAGCACGGCGATTCCCTGGGTCAGTTCACAACGATAAAACCTTATATTAGGGGGCAAACAACCGACTATGAAACGAACTCTCCTCTTAGTACAAGCACTCGCTGTTTTGAGCCTACTCTACCTGGGTGGACAAACTGCTCCGGCCCAATCCAGAAAATCACCGATTGATCCAGCGATCCGTTATGATGCCTACATCCAGCAGGCCGTTAAAGACTGGAACGTACCGGGCCTGACCGTTACGGTTGTAAAAAATGGAAAAACCCTGCTCAAGAAAGGCTACGGCGTTCGGGAACAGGGGAAGCCGGGCGCTGTCGATACGCAGACACTCTTTGCCATGGCCTCGACTACCAAAGCGATGACAGCCGCCTGTTTGGGTATGCTTGTTGATGAAGGCAAACTGCACTGGGATGATCCGGTGATGAAGTACCTGCCCGATTTTCAGTTCTACGACCCGGCCGTCACCCGTGAAGTTCGGGTACGTGACTTGCTCATTCATAACACGGGTGTAGGGAATGCCGATGTTCTTTGGGCAGCCATGGAGATCCCATCGGATGAAATTCTGCGAAGAGTTCGGTTGATTAAGCCGTCGTATTCACTGCGGTCCAGCTTTATTTATCAGAATATCATGTATCTGGCTGCTGGGAAGGTCATCGAAAATGTGAGTGGAGTGCCCTGGGCAACGTTTATTCGCACCCGGCTGTTCGAACCGCTGGGCATGAGCCGGACAAAAGCCCATTTCAAAGAGGTATCGGATGCTAACCGGGCCAAACCCCATATGGAGATTAACGATACCATTCGGGTGGTCAATAGCCTGAAAGAAGAAGGACTGGTAGATGCCGTAGGGCCAGCCGGTTCCGTCTGGACCTGCCCCGATGATGTTACGGCCTGGATGCAATGTATGCTCGACAGTGGCCGATACGCAGGTAAAACGTTGCTCAAACCGACTACCTGGGCTGAGCTTTTCAAACCACAGACGCTGGTAACCGACAGTCAGTTCTACCCGACGCAGCTATTAACCAAACCGGTCTGGAAAACGTACGGTCTGGGCTGGTTTCAGCACGACTATCGTGGCCATCGGGTTAATTTTCATACCGGGAGCCTGACAGGTATGGTGGCCATTCATGGCCAGTTGCCCGATCAGAAACTGGCTGTTTATATTCAGGGGAATCTCGATCATGCCGAATTGCGTCATGCACTCATGTACCGGGCTTTCGACGAGTTTGGGCTGGGCGTTGAACATGATTGGAGTAAAGCGTTTCAGCAGTTGTATCGCGGATTCAAGCAACAGGCCAAACAGGCTGAACGTAAGGCCGATAGCTCCCGTGTCCAGAATACGAAACCATCGTTGCCCTTGACGGCTTACGCAGGGGCTTATACTGACCCCTTATATGGTACAATTGATGTAACCTTAAAAGATGGTCGATTGTATGCGTCCATGAATAACGTACTCACCGGCTACCTCGATCATTGGCATTTCGATACGTTTCGACTTACATACGATCAATTCTGGAACGGCAAAGATGCCATCAGCTTCATCCTCGATCAGCGGGGAAAAGTTGCTAAAATAACAGGCGGGGGTATGGAGCTAACGAAAGCCCCTGAAACACCCGATAAGCCGATCTCGACCCGATAGATGGTCAACTAGGGTCAGGTCTTGTCAAGAATCGTTAGGCTGGTGAGCATTTCTGACGACTCTTGATAAGACCCGCCCCCTTTCACTGAAAAATAGGCTACAAAAAGAATTTTTAAAATACGTGAACATTTTTGAAAAATTAAATGTATATACATCAAATACCTTAACATATAATTTTCAAAATACATACAACTATGGCAACGGAAACCGCCACTACGACAACCTGGGCAATCGATCCTTCACACTCTGAAGTACAATTTAAAGTAAAACACCTCGTTATTTCGACCGTTACAGGCTCGTTTGGTGCCTTTGAAGGAACGGTAGAAAGCGAAGGTGATGATTTCAGCAACGCAAAAGTTTCTTTCTCGGCCGATATTGACAGCATCAGCACGGGTCATGAGCAACGGGATGGGCACCTGAAATCAGCCGATTTCTTTGATGCCGAAAATCACCCAAAACTGACATTCGTATCGACCAGCATGACGAAAGTTGACGACGATACCTATACTGTCACTGGCGATCTGACCATTCGGGGTACTACGAAACCTATAACACTGAAAGCGGAATACGGCGGTCAGATGGGCGATTTCTATGGTCAGACCAAAGCCGGTTTTGAACTGTCGGGTATCATCAAACGGAAAGAATTTGGCCTGTCGTGGGATGCTGTTACTGAAGCGGGTGGCGTCGTTGTAAGCGACGATGTGAAACTTGTCCTGAACATCCAATTGACGAAACAGAGCTAATCGGCTCAGAGATATATACAACCTGATTGAGGTAAATTCCGGTAAAGATGGGCAACTTTCTTTCCGGAATTTTTTATTTCATTCACAATGTATATCAAAACGATCTTACTGATTTAACCGAGTTTTCTGGGTAATTCGTATTTTGGGCTACCAATCAACCTACTATGCGTGTTACACTTCTCCTACTGATTTACATCGCTAGTGTACAGACACTGGCCGCTCAACCAACCAAGTCAACCAGTCGCCATTTCGATATACTTATCCGCAACGGCCTGATTTACGATGGATCGGGGCAATCTCCTAAATTGGGAGACATTGGAATACAGGGTGATCGGGTCGTGGCTATCGGGAAATTAGCCGGAACAAAGGCAACAACCGTCATCGATGCAAAAGGCAAAGCTGTAGCACCAGGTTTTATCAACGTACTGTCGCATACAGGTATCGAACTGCTACGTGATGGCCGTTCGATGAGCGATACCAAACAGGGAATAACGACCGAAGTATTTGGCGAGGATTCCTGGGGGCCAATTGCTACGCAGGATATGCGGGATCAGGTCAGCCTATTCCTGAAGCCTTATAACCAAACCTGCGACTGGAATACCCTGGGCGACTTTCTGACGAAGCTTCAGAATAAAGGAATCACCCCCAACATTGCCTCGTATCTGGGAGCGGGTCAGGTGCGTCAGGCAATTCTGGGAGAGGCCGATGTAAAACCCACTCCCGACCAACTGAACCAGATGCGGGCTATTGTTCGGAAAGGGATGGAAGAGGGGGCTTTGGGCATGACTACTGCGCTGATTTATCCACCGAATTCGTTTGCCAATACGGATGAACTGATTGCTCTTTGTAAAGAAGCTGGTCGTTACGGTGGGCGTTACATTGCGCACATTCGGAGTGAGGGCGATCGCCTGGAAGAGGCTGTTGGTGAGTTGATTAAGATTGGGAAGGAGGCCAATGTGCCCGTCGAACTATATCACTTTAAAGCGTCGGGGCAGCGGAACTGGCCCCGGATGCAATCGACTATCGACCTGATTAATCGGGTTCGTCAGCAGGGGCAGAACGTAACGGCGAATATGTATACCTACACGGCTGGAGCCACCGGACTTACGTCGTGCCTGCCGCCTTATCTGTTCAATGGTGGGTTTATGGCAGGCTGGAAACGCTTACAGGACCCCGCTACCCGCCAAAAGCTAAAGGCCGAAGTACAGCAGAAGGGGAAGGACTGGGAAAATATGTTCGACCTGGCGGGTTCGCCAGAAAATATCCTTCTGACGGCGTTCGAAGTAGACTCGCTGAAAAAATACAACGGTATGACGTTGGGCCAAATCGCTAAAATCTGGCATAAAGACCCGATTGAAACGGTCATGGATTTGATAGTAGCCGATAAAACGCGGGTCGAAACGACCTACTTCCTGATGTCGGAGGAGAATGTAAAAAAAGGAATCCAACAACCCTGGGTATCGTTTGGATCGGATGCCGGATCACTGGCCGAAGACCGGAAGGAAGTGGGTGTTGTTCATCCCCGCACGTTCGGAAACTTTGCTCGTTTATTAGGTAAATACGTCCGTGATGAACACGTTATTTCGCTGGAAGAAGCCATCCGGCGGTTAACCAGTCTGCCTGCAACCAATCATAAATTACCCAATCGTGGGTTGCTTCGTCCTGGCTACTATGCCGACGTTGTTATTTTCGACCCCGCAACTATTGCCGACAAGGCCACCTTTGCCGAACCATTTCATTATTCAATCGGTGTACAGCATGTACTGGTCAACGGAAAAATTGTCCTGAAAGATGGCGAACACACAGGCGCTTTCCCCGGCCGTGCTATCTGGGGACCTGGTCGAAAGAGTAAGAAGGAAATTTAGAAAGAACTAAACCCAGAGCCGCAGCGAGTACAAAGTTCAACTACTTTTTCTGTACGCTGCGGTTCTGGGTTGATGTTGATAATAGCTCATCGCAGCAGCATTAAACTACCTCGAATGATGGGTTTTTCGGGGACCGTTCGAACGGTGTAGGCGTACAAACCGGCTGGAAGTGAATAACCGTTCAGTGTGCCGTCGAACGGTTTGGTATAGCCCTTGTCCGACGAATAGATGATTTCGCCCCAGCGATTGAAAATGGTCACGATGGCATCGGGGAAAGCCTCAATGCCAAACAGCTCCCAGGTGTCATTCTTACCATCGCCATCAGGCGAAAACGCATCTGGTATCCAGACACGGGCATATACCGTAATGTGGATAGTATCTTTCGCTTCGCAACCCGTTTTGTTTTTTACATCGATCGTATACGTAATATCCTCTTCAATCGACATAACGGTTGGGTTAGCCGTATTGGGGTTGTCCAGATAGGTTGACGAAGCCCACTGAAACTGGTTAGGATTGCCCGTATACAACGGGTTCATCGTGAAGGTATTGCCTTTGTAGGTGACCATCGAATCAGCAAGCTGAATAGTCGGAATGGGGGCTACAACTGCCAGTCGCGTTGCTACCGTCCCCTTGCATTCGGGAGCCGCTTTAACCGTGTAAGTCACCTGATGTTCACCGATTCCGGCCGCTTTAGGATCAAATTTATTCCCGGTGACACCCGGTCCCGCATACTCACCATCGGCTGGGCTACCCACGAGGGTGTAAACGGGTGAATTGGAGCCACAAACCTCTGGAATCGTATCGAGCCGAACATCGATTGGGTCGAGTTGAATGATCGTTACGGGTTTGGAGGTGCCTGTACAGCCGTAGGTATCCGTTGCAATCAAAACAAAGGTGCCGGGCTGGCTCGTAGTGTATTGTGCTTCGCTGCTCCCCACCGTTGTCCCATCTTTCTGCCAGCTGTAACTGATTCCACCACTACCATTCAACTGCAACGACTCTTGCGGACAGATTCGATTCTGCCCCGATGCTGATTGGATCACGGCCTGTACGGCTGCCGAACGCTGGAGAAGGGCCACATCACTTTGCGCTTTACACCCATATGTCAGATCGGTGGTAACGGCCCAGTAATTTCCCGGCTGATCTACCACGATGGAATCGGTCGTTTGGCCTGCCAGTGCCTGCCCATTGCGGTACCACTGATACGTGACATTGCTATCGCCTGCGGCCGTCAGGTGAATGGTTCCGGTTGTAGCGCATAAATGCCCCCTTTCAAAAACCTTCGCCTGCGTACCAACAACCTTTACGACCATATCGTCGGAGTTGCCGGTTTTACTGCAGGTTGTTTTCTGTGAAACGACGACCATATAGGTACCCGCTTCCCGAACGGCTAATGATGAATTGGTGGCCCCTGTAATATTGATACCGTCTTTTCGCCACTGATAATTCCAGTTGGCATTGAAAGCTGCCTGTATCACGGCCGAATCGCCAAGGCAGATGGTTCGTGAGCGCATGCTAGGAAAATTACGGAACTGAACCGCTGGATCAGGTGTCGTTTGGGGAGGGCAATCGATGACCAGGAACTGAAAATCACGACGTACTTCTCCTATTTTTACCCCATTTCGGTATTCTTCCACTTTTACCGCAAAAACATATAATCCTAATTCCGTTGCCGTTACCGATAACTGCCCCGATTGAGGATTGACCTGAAGTGTGGGGCTTCCTGGGATGGCATTAGTGGCACTAAAACCGGGTCGCCAGTTAATGTCGGGGTAGGGGCCCGCCGAAACCGCATTCTGGGCTGTTCCTTTCTGATTCAATGGAGTTACCATCGAATACCGGAGTTCATCACCATCGGGGTCGTTTCCGCCAAAGGCAAAGGTAAATGCGTCGCCCAGGCAGACGTATTCACCGTTTATTTTATTGAATTGAGGAGATGAGTTCTGGACGTACTGCCCATTTTGCTGTAGGGCAGGAAATTCCAGATAGAAGGTAAACCCAGTTTGATCGGGATTGACGATATTGTTGATGCCTGCATTCCGATTCCGGGTCTGATACGACATGTAGTAGCCTTGTGGATCGGTGTACGTGCCGGGGTTGAGCTGAATAGTAGCTTCGTAAACCCAGATGACAAAGTTTAGGTTTCGCTGTGATGCACAAAAGGCATTCGTATAGACAACAGGCGATTTAGCACCTGTTTGGGTGACAGTAAAGGCCGTCATTTGAGCGTTATCGCGCAGCCGAAAGATACCAACGTTACCTATTGCTGCCTGTCGGGCTATTCCCTGAGTACCATCTTCCAGATAATTGGTCACGATGATCTTGAAGTGACCGGGAATATCACCAATTGCCTGCATTTCTATCTGACCACCAACCTGGTGGGTCGCCAGTGACAACAGCGGCATACCCAGCATCAAGAGCCAGCACAGAAATCCATAAGTAAATGTTCGCATAAACAAGCCGTTCTAAAACTTCGATCACTCACACACTTTACGACTTCACAGGTTGTATTCGCTATGCTCACTAACTTGCTTTTGGCTGGATAGACTAACAAGTTACATCTTAAATGCATAGCCATTTATGGCTAAACATTGCTTTTTTATGAAAAGGAAAAGATTTGCCTTGTTGTACTCTCTTTATATATTGTATGAACTAAATGGGCCGCAAAGACACTCTGGTGCAGCGAATTATTCCGTGTATATTTATTTGCTGCACCAGAGTGTCTTTGCGGTTTACCAGAACTATTTACTTTATCTTGGCCAGTAAGGTTAAGCTATTGGCTACCATGCCCGTTGTTCGGGAGTAGTGACCAAATCGCAGTTCCACGCTTTGCCAATGACCAATGCCGAACAAACCGCCGGGTGGGGCCGTACGGAAGCCTATCCCTATAAACTGACTGTTGAACCCGGATATGTCGTAGTCGCTCGTGTAGTATTTTTCAGTCTGTTTATGTTGCTCATAAGGGGCAAAATACCGGACGGCCGTTTGATGACTAAAGCGGTAAAAAGGACTGACTGAAATAAAGGAGGTCAGTTTGACAGGTACCTCCAGATTGGCCGTATGGGCCTGCATACCCCAGTCGTCGATATAATAGCGATAGAACGTCCGAACCACAACCCGGTCGCCCATGAAGTAATGCAGTCGGAAAGAAACGGGGAGCTTAAGGCGCGTGCCGGGTAATTTTTCAACAGTTTCGCCACCGTCCTGAAAGTAAATTCGGTGAAATGGCGTACTTAACAATCCTTGTTGAAACGATGGCTCCACTGTAAACAGAAGCTGCATCCGTTTATTAATAACCTGCGATACCGATACACTCAGGTTGTACGAATTACGGGGCTTATAATCAATGGGGTCTCTATCACCGTGGGCACCCGAGCCATAGCCATCAGGCCGAAGTTCGGGTGGAAGAATGGCTTTCCAGGTATCGAAGAAAGCACCTGCTTTCAGGCTAACCTCGCGGTTGTTATCAGTAGAAGCTTTGGCAAAATTCAGATTGATACCGTACGACTTGTAGTCGTACTCCGTTGAATACGAGAAGGCAAGCCCTTTGGTTGTGCGATTGTTGTCGTTATGTACGCTCCAGGAAAGCGACGGATAAATATGGGTGTCGCTACGGGAGGCCGATGACACTGTCAGTGGGTCGATGTTATCAGATGATGCCGAGGTGTAATGGTCGATGTTGAAGTCGAACGCAATGGTGTGCTGACGGTTTCGCTGGTCTGTCGTTTTCAGCACAAGGTCGAATGACTGGGCAAAATCAGTCAGTTTTTCCGTGCCAATTCCCCCCGTTACGGCCGAGTTATTACCATCCTGCTGATAGTAGGAGGATACCAGGTTGATTTCCTCCACTTTGAGTTTACGTTTTTCATAGGCAGGCTGTGTGGTCGACTGACCGTACCCCGCCTGGAGTAGACTAAGCAAAACGCCAACCGAAATACAGATTTTTTTCATGGTTCGCGTTTGTTAGTTACAGCCACAGCCACCACCACTTTTGCCGCCATTCGCGCCGGCGGCTCCTTCACGATAGAGGTAAAAATTTTGTTCGAACTTCTCCGACTTACGAGCCGATAATTCCATTTCGGCATCGTTGATCCGGCTTTTCTGATATTCTTTGACTGTCGTGCAACCTGTTAGACTGAGAAGGCCTATACACACCGTCAGTCCTAGTGTTTTGAGAAACGGGTTCTTATTCATTTCGTAGGTTTATGCAAGTTAAGATGTTACGGTGGGTGCCATAAGCCGGATATTGGCCGATGTATAGAGCCTATCGGAATCGTCGATAATAATACAGGCAATGTGCTTCATCTGATTGATCAGGTCCAGACCGACCCGAACGCCCATAACCATAACCGGGGTAGCTAAGGCATCGGCTAGCTCGGCATTCGGCGCAATGATGGTAACGCTTTTAATACCCGATACTGGGTAGCCCGTTTTGGGGTCTATGGTATGGGCATATCGCTTTCCGTTGATCAGGGCATATTTTTCATAATTGCCCGATGTAGCCACGGCCATGTTGCTGATAGCCAGGTATGAAAATGCTTCGTGGGACGATAGATTGGGGTCGGCTATGCCAATGGTCCAGGGCTTACCAGTAGGTTGCATGCCCCAGGTAGTCAGGTCACCGGCTGCATTGACAATGCCACTTTCTACCCCTCGCTCCCGTAAAATCCGTTTAGCCTGTTCAGCCGCATAACCTTTGCCAATACCACCAAACCCAATGCGCATTCCTTTTTCCTTGAGGAATACCGTTTGCTGGGTAGGGTCGAGAAGTACATTTCGATAGTCGATTAATCGAACCATGCGCCGGGCCGTTTTAGGGTCGGGTAAGGCCGTCATGGTGGTATCGAAATTCCAGAATCGCTTATCCAGTGACCCGTAGGTAATGTCAAACGCCCCTTGTGTCAGCGCGGATAACCGCAGCGATCGTTCGATTAAAGCAAACACCTCGGCATCTACCCGAACGGGCCGTACTCCCGCATTGACATTGATCTGGTTCGTCTGACTATCGTCGCGAAAGGTGGTCAGTAGCCGTTCGATTCGACTGATTTCGTCAATGGCGGCATCCAGACAATCGTTGGCCCAGGTTGCATCTGTGCTGACAACGCTCAACTCAAAGCGATTGCCCATGAGTCGTTGTACGCGTTTATGAATGCCAGGGATATCGCTCATTTCGTTGCCAAACGGACAGCCTGAATGGATTCGATAAACGACGAGATCGTCATGGATTGCGGGTAACCATCCCATTCTTTCAGAACCTTGCCCTCGGCATTGAGCAATACCGTAAGCGGAAACTTACCCTGCCGGTTGTATTTTTCGGCTAAGGCTTCGTTATGAGCGGTCTGTTTGGCATCGAGCTGATTTTTCGATAAGCGTGGGAAATCGGCTCGAACTAGAATTAAGTTATCGGTCGCAAACTGGTTAAACTCATCCGATTCGAAGATTGTCTTTTTGAGTTTGATACAGGGGCCACACCAGTCGGACCCCGAAAAGTTGAGCAGAATAAGTTTATGGGTCTGAGTTGCTTCGGTTTTGGCCTGATCGAAATTCAACTGCCAGTTAATCGTGTTCGTTAAGAAACTAAAGAGAACGACTGCTAATAAGGCTTTCATCGTGGTTTGGTTGGCTTGTTAATTGGATAAATGCATTAACTGTAAACGACCAGCGTTTTGCCGTCAGTGGCCGTTTTATAAACCGTTATACCTTTACTGCCGAAGCTGTTTTTCCCTTTACCAGTCAGGTCAAAACGGGCGCCGTGTTGTGTACAGTAGTATTCTGTCTTGTTGAACATGATGGCCTTTTTGGGTTCATGGCTACAGGTCTGGGTTGCTGCCACGTAAACACCTGCCGTAGACTGAGCCACTACAATACCGTTCTGGGTAATATAGCCACCAACCGTTTTTAGGGCAGAAGCCGCCGAGGAAGTCAGGTCGATGGTGAGTAGTCGATTTTTTATACTAATCAGGTCGGTGCCATTAGTGGTAGTTCCACTGGTAACGGTACTATTTGATGTCCCTGTTGTAGTCGTTGATGGGGTTGTTGTGGTTGTACCAGATAAGGATAGTGCATTGACTACCGTATCTTCTTCATGCACACAGGAAGTCAGTAACGCCATCAGGGCCGAACCTGTAAAGCCCATTGATTTTAAAAATTCTAAGCGAGTCATACAAGCGAGCGGGTATGTGTAACTTAAGCGTTGTTTTCTTAATTAGTATTAGTTGTTTTTACGGGTATGCTGAAATTTATCTATCTACAGCTCACAGTTTGGTAACTGAAAAGACGAATCACTTCCATCGGTTGAGTTTATGAATTGGTTTCAAGGTTAATGTGTTTATTTTCAGTATTTTACTGGCGAGAGTGATGGGCCGTATACACTGTCTATGGCCGATATAACGTCGTCATGTATTGCTCCTTTATTACCAATACGTGTATTGCTACTAAAACGTGGCACAGTTCCAGATACTTGTGTACTGGTTAAATTTACTTAGTCGACTGAATGCAGATGACTGACAATTAAAGCTTTAGAACTGGTTGTGAAAGGTTGTTGTGCTGCCGTTTTCAGGGAGAATCAACAGGGTTATTTTAGAAAATAGTTGACGGCCTGGATACGGCTGGTTACGTGGTTTTTCAGCGCCATGATTCCCGTTGTGAAATCAATTGTGCTGATCAGGTAGGAATAAGGTTTTTGTTCAGGTTCGGTGCCCGTCACGTAAGGGGCAATCAGGTAATAATTCTGGTCGATAATGGCGTTTATATTGCTTGCCGTAAACACGTTGTCCCTAAAATCTCTGACATACTGCTTATATCGGGTATAGTAAACGGGGTCACGCGTTATATCATAGATAAGTGGCCAATTACTACTTACTTCGGTCATTTCGAGCGAAACGGCTTTGCCGCCACCGGTTCCATTACCAGCAGTGCTGCTCATGGCCATGTTGTGATCCCAGGGAATCCAAGTGAGGTGATTCGTGGGGGAATTGTAGAGGTAATAATTATGCGCCATAGCCCCATAACTGTCCCAGTTCACAATAGTGTTGTTAACCGCCAGGTATTTAAGAAAAAGGTCCATATTGAACGTCTTCTCCAGATTCGCACGCCAGGTTGCCGGGTCCGTGGTTCGATTGGTTGCATTGAGGGCCGCTACAAACGCCTGAACATCAGAATAGTCGGCTTTATCTTCATTGTTTTTCTTTTCGAACTGGCTTTGTACGAACGTTTGTAAGGTTGATTCGGGCTTATAGATGTTTCCTTTTTTCTCGCCATACTGGGTTTTTACCATCGTATCGTCGATCACTTCGACCATCGTATACACACCACAGTATTTTTTACCTGAACCAAAGTCAATATATACCCGATAGAAAGCAGTTTGAGCCGCTGGTACACCAGCCAGCCGGAAAATGTCCGCTACTATTTTTTCTCTTAGTAACGAATTATCGCTAAAGCCCGGCGACATACTCAGTTCTTTGAAACCATAATATCGCTGGTCTTTGATGTCGGGATACGTATCTTCAAACGCATCCATTTTGAGCCGGAAAGGTAATTTGTAGATGCCCGATCGCCAGGCCGTAGCGAGGCTTGAATTACCTTTGAGCCGGAATCCTACATTGGCCCAAAGCTTGCCATTGATGCGAATCGGCAGGGCTACATACGCTGGATCGTCGCCAAACGAGCCTCCTCCCGGATTACCGCCCGGCATGCCAACTCCACCCGTGTTTCCAGCGCCAAACGTTCCCCAGGATTTAGCGGCCATATCAGTCTGGATCGACTTCCATTGATCGGCGGTCATCGTTATCTCCATCGTTTTCACGTCTGTTTGCGAGAACGCGACGGAATAACTAGGGGGAGCATCACCACTATGCGATTCGGTGGTCCAGTCGGGATTGGTAGCACTGCCTGTATTGGGGGCTACATCCGAGTATTTAGGCTGGCATGCCAGCCCGATCCAGAGTAGCGATCCAATAAAAAAGAGTAATGTATGGACTTTCATGTAGCGTACATAGTTCGGCTTTATACCGATTGTACGCAGACAAAATAGCCTCCGTTGCAACAGGGGTTTGATGAGGTGAAAAATTGGTTAAAAGCCGAACGATTAATCGTCAAGAAGCCACTGGTGGTAATCTTCGGTATCAACAAAATAACGACTGGATAATGACTCATTGAGCCGTCCAGATGCCCTTAAAATTAAGTCGGCCCCAAGTTTCCCAAATTGATTGGGATCATTTAATACAACCGCAATCCGTGCCTGTTGGGTTAAACCCACGCCCGAATTAGCCTGAGGTAGCCAGTGCTCAATGAACCAGTGCAGATCGACCGGATTGAACAGCCGGAGTGGCCGAAGATCGATTAACCACCGTTTCACGCGATGTCGTTTGGCCAGCGCTAAGATGGCAAGTGAGCCGTCTCGGAAATGTTCGCTGGTAGGCACACCAAGCCAGGTTTGACGTAGTAAATGGATGCTGCAATCAACGTCCACCCAGACGTGTTCGTTCCGGTAGGTTTTCATACACAATTTGTTCCAGATGGTAAGCCGTAACGTTTGAAGCTGGCTCAGACTGCTCCCTGGTAGGTCAATCGCGAACCTTAAATCCAACTTCATATTACAATAAGGGTGATTGATGAGGCAAAGGAGGGGCAGAATACGCACGTTGTAGTTCGGCTTCGGCGAATCGATAGGCATACACAAATTTGTCATTTTCCTGACGGATCAGGCCCATGTCTTCCAGTTGTAGTACATGATTCCATATTCGCTGAAGGCTGCCGTAAAACCCATCTTCGGATTGGGATAAAAGCGCCTGTAAGCTAGGCGTGTTGTTTTCGGCAGGCGTGTTGACGGGTGTACGTTGCATGAGTTGAGTTATTCAGATTCTCCGCTGTCTCTCGGTTTAAACAGGTAACGTACAGGTTTGTCAATCGCTTATGCAGGTTAGAGGAATGAGCTTCAATTCCGTTGTTTTTAGTCTTTTTTAACAATCATCCGACAACGTGTCGAGTTTGATTACTTGATGAAATTGGTAAGCAGATAGCCAAAATTGGCTTTTTGGTGAGTATGTTGGTGCTTTTGCGTACTATTGTCTGTACGAGCCGGGAAGGGTTTTCGTGGCGACAATCTTCGCTCAATTCAAGGATTTAAGCTTTTTTAAACAATTTGTTTCGGGAGGCTCTCCGCCAATCCGTGATAAAAACACCAGTTGCTGCTTTTTATAGCCTGATTATTTTATGGCAATGATGAAACAAACCTATCTGAATCTGCTCCTTTTTTTCTGTACAACATCGCTGTTGGCGCAATCTAATCTGAAACTTTGGTATAATCAGCCCGCCGAGGTCTGGACCGAAGCCCTGCCCATAGGCAATGGCCGGGTAGGCGCTATGATTTTTGGAAAGCCCGATAACGAACTTATTCAACTCAATGAAAGTACGTTATGGTCGGGTGGTCCGGTAAGCGGGCCGGTTAATCCCGAATCACCCACCTATCTGCCACAGGTGCGTCAGGCATTGGAAAAAGAGGAATACAATCGAGCTGTCGAACTCGTCAAACATATGCAGGGGCTATACACCCAGTCTTACTTGCCCTTAGGCGATCTATTGTTAAAGCAGAATCTGAATGGGGCAACGCCGTCGGCCTACTACCGGGATCTGGATATTCAGAAAGCTGTGGCAACTACTCGCTTTACGGTGAACGGCATCGAATACAAGCGGGAGCTGTTGGCATCAGCTCCCGATCAGGTCCTGGTGATCCGATTAACGGCCAGTAAACCTGGTCAACTGAGCTTCGACCTATCGACCCGTAGTCAGTTGCGTACGCAGAATAAAGCTTACCCAGCGGGCGAATGGGTGATGCGTGGGAAAGCGCCGGCCCAGGTTGAACCTAACTATTACAATCCGAAAGATCGTCAGCCGGTAGTATATGAAGATACGGATGGTTGTAAAGGGATGCGTTTTCAGCTACGAATTAAACCTATGCTTCAGGGGGGGGCTATGCAGTCGGACACAGCAGGAATCCATATCCGAAATGCTACGGAAGTTGTGCTACTGGTAGCGGCTACGACCAGTTTCAATGGCTTCGACAAATGCCCTGATAAAGATGGGAAAGATGAAGCAAAACTGGCGGAAGAGATTATCCGAAAAGCGGCTGGAAAAACCTATCTAACACTGTTAAATCGCCATATAGCCGATTATCAGGGCTATTTTAACCGTTTTACCTTTCAACTGGCCGATACCACAATAACCAATGCTAATGCAGCCTTGCCTTCCGATAAGCGCCTGGAGGGTTACAGCGGTGGAGCTTATGACCCAGGTTTAGAGACGTTATACTGTCAGTACGGTCGTTACCTGCTCATTTCGTCTTCACGCGTACCGGGCGTGCCTGCCAATCTTCAGGGGATCTGGAATAAAGAGTTAAGAGCGCCTTGGAGTTCAAACTACACCATCAACATCAATACCCAGATGAACTACTGGCCTGTTGAAGTGACCAACCTGTCGGAGATGCATGGGCCGTTGTTACGCTTTATTGGCGAACTGGCTAAAAATGGAGCTGCAACTGCCAAAGAGTTTTACAATATGCATGGGTGGGTCGCTCACCATAATACGGATATCTGGGCCATCTCGAATCCGGTCGGCGATAAAGGGCAGGGTGATCCGAAATGGGCCAACTGGAATCAGGGAGCAGGCTGGTTGTGTCAGCATTTGTGGGAGCATTACCGATTTACAGGTGACAAAACCTTCCTGAAAGAAACGGCATACCCACTTATGAAAGGAGCGGCTCTATTTTATCTCGACTGGTTGATTGAGGATAAAGATGGATACCTGGTGGTGTCACCCTCCGTATCGCCAGAGAATGATTTTATCGATGCCAAAGGAAAGCCGTCACCCATTTCGGTCGCAACCACAATGGATATGTCGATCATGTGGGATCTGTTTACGAACCTGATTGATGCTTGTACTGCTCTCAATATCGAACCCGAGTTCCGCCAGTTGCTGATCGACAAGCGGAAGAAATTCTACCCATTGCACATCGGTCATAAGGGAAATTTGCAGGAGTGGAACAAAGACTGGGAAGATCTAGACCCACAGCACCGGCACGTGTCGCACCTGTTTGGGCTGCATCCAGGCCGGCAGATAGCTCCTACCACTACTCCAGAGTTTGCGGCTGCTGCCAAAAAAACGCTGGAAATTCGGGGCGATGCCGGAACGGGCTGGAGCCGTGCCTGGAAAATAAACTTCTGGGCCAGACTGCTCGATGGCAATCATGCGTACCTACTACTCCGACAATTGCTCAATTATTCGAGCCAGACAGATACACGATATGGTGGACGAGAAGGGGGCGGTACCTATCCCAACTTTTTCGATGCACACCCCCCTTTCCAAATCGATGGGAATTTTGGTGGCACTGCCGGTATGGCCGAAATGCTGATCCAAAGTCATTTATCCGATATTCACCTGTTGGCTGCCTTGCCCGATACCTGGAAAGAAGGGACGGTTTCGGGCTTAAAAGCACGGGGTGGGTTTGAGGTTGGTATTCGCTGGAAGGCGCATCGGTTAACGGCAGCAACCATCAAATCGGTTAATGGCGAACTGTGTACCATTCGAACGGCCCGGCCTGTCACTGTAAAAGGGATCAAAGCACAGTCGAAAGCAGCGTCGATTGGGTATCTGACTTCATTTCCAACGCTGAAAGGCAAAGTGTATGAGGTGCTTGGACAATAAATTTTGACTATCAACCAAAAGCCCCTGCTAAACCAGTTTAGCAGGGGCTTTTGGTTGATAGAGTCAGCAGGATTAAGAGCCTGACGTCATAAATAACTGCAACTGGAGCTTATCGTTGGTATTTTGCTGGTTACCGAGAGTTACCCGTTGCACCCATTCTTTAAGCGTATAGGAACTGGTAGGCGCACCCAGCAAAAGCGGCTGAATTCGGGCTTTTTGTTTGATAACCTGACCAATGTAGTAGGTAAGGTCAAACTTGTAGGCATCTTCCAGAATTATCGCCGTTGGGTCGTAGCTATACGTCGTCAATGGTGATGTTGTGCCTGCAATACCAGCTGGAACAGCCGTCGACAAAATGTCATTCTGATTGTTTGTGAAATACAGAGCCAGTTGCGTTGGTGGGGGCGCATTATCGTTCAGGTTTTTCCGAACGGGTTTAAGAACCAGGATCGCTTTATTCAGATCGGCATATTGCTCTGGACGAATAAAGTCGTTGAGGTAAGGAAACTCAATGCGGGTGTACAGTTGAGCGCCTGGCACTACGAAGCTCGTATTATTGGTCAATCGGCTGCTGAGTATATCGGCCCGACTTTTTAACGCGCTTAATGGGGTACCCGTCCGGTCATTTATTAACTGAGAGAAATAAATGGACGAGAACGGAAACAGCAGGTTGGAAGATACACGGTCCAGATCGGTAGTGTGATAATAGAGCCGTAACCCACTCGTAGCCGCTGTAAACCCGACAAACGTATTGGCAGTAGAATTACAGTTGAATGCAAAACCCGGCATGAATTCCGAAAGAGTTGTTGCATCGGTAATCTGACCCGAACTTAATTTGTCAAAGAAAGCCTGCGCCAGATCGTCGGGTATACGAAGCTGGATTTGTTTCGTCCGGCTTTGCGGCTGCGGCTGAACGCTTCTCCGTAAATACGGCTTTGGGTCATACCCAACTGTACTGGTGTTATAGTAGGCTTGAATCAGCAGTTCCTTGCTCAGCTTATGTACGCTCAGATCAAACAACGAGGTACTATCGCCATGAACAAAAGCATAGTTAAGTTCTACCACCATTGAGTCGAGCCGCAGATTCGTTTGCGTTGAAAAGTTGTTGGACGCATAGTTAACGGCTGCGAAACACCGGGCAGTCATTGTACCAGTCTGCGAATCGGACCAGCGACCCACCAGCAGATTGACATCGCCAGAGGTAACGAAGGAGTCGGGCCGCATAACCGTAGACGTCTGAACCGTCACCGTATCGACCGACTGGATCACCAATTCCTTAGGATTGATGATTGACTGTCCGACAAGGAGATCGCCCGACTGACAAGCAAATAGCACCATACCGGTCAGCAAGAGCAAACCGGCGTACCAGAAAGTACGCATATGTAAAGAATTCAGGGAATTTTTACGCCTAACTGGCGTAATTCTTCGTTAGTCAGCGTCGGCAAGGCCTTCGTCTGCTTAATTTTTTCAACCACCCGTTCACCAACCCGCTGGGCCTGTTCCTGGCTGGTAAAGCCTACCATACCAGGTTGACCTGGAATGGTAGGCTGATGAATAACCAATTTATTATTCTTCAGGATATCGTAGCCCCAGCCTCCCGGTGTTTTGGTCACTTCAACCCGAAGTTCCGATTCACGCTGTGTATACCATTGATAGACTGTCAAACAGGCCAGACCAACCAGTATCAACAACAATCCCTGCTGGATAAGACGTGCTCGTGACCGTTTAGGTTGCGTAGGGGTAGGGGCAACTGGCATTATTGTACCTGAGCGACAGTTGGATCAAAATCCCACAGATCATCAAGGGGAGAGGTGCCATTACGACCTGTTGTGACATACCCCTTATTACCAATGGCAAAGCCCACACCATACGAACGCGTAGCCCCTTCAAACACACCTCTGGTTGTCCAGGTATCGGCAGAGGGATTGTATTCCCAAACATCTTTCGTGGACGTTGTGCCATCGCCGGTAACAATATAGCCTAAACCATTGATGGAAAACCCGATACCATTGCTACGGGCAATAGTTGACTGATCTGTGGTGAAATCAGCCTTTTGTGTCCACAGATCCTGTGCTGGATCATATTCATACCAGTCTTTCTGGACAATAGCATTGTTGTTGCCTGTACCCACATATGCCTTGTTGTTGATGACAAAGGCAATAGCCCCAATTCGCTTAGAACCCCCATAACTGGCTACTTTCGTCCAGGCATTGGCCGTTGGATCGTACGACCAGATGTCTTTCAGGTAGTTGCCGTCGAAACCAGTGCCAACATACCCTTTTGTTCCAATAGCAAACGCAATAGCACCCTGACGGGCGGTACCGCCGAAATCAGTTACCTGCTTCCAGGTGTTGGTAGCTGTATTGTATTCCCAGAAATCTTTTAGACGATCGCCGTTCGCGTTGATACCGGTGCCGATGTAGCCTTTGGTACCAACAGCAAAGCCGACACCTATGTTACGGGCTGCCCCGCCAAAGTCTGCCTTTTGGGTCCAGGCATTTCGCGAAGGATCATACGCCCAGAAGTCTTTCAGGCGGTTGTTACTGGCATCAGCACCTGTGCCCATGTAAGCAATATTGCCGGATACGAAACTGGCGGCTCCGTAGCGAGCCACACCTTCTAATTCGGATTTTACCGTCCAGTCGCCCAGCGTTGATACGGTATCCGATGTGGAACAGCTAATGAGTGTTCCTGCCCAACCTGCACAGAGCAAGCCTAATATCCAGTTGACACGTGAGGTCTTCTTGTTGGTAGAGAAAGGAGTCTCAGATGATACAGATTCCGACTGGGAGCTTTGAGCCGAAAGAAATCGAAATGGTAAATGAATCATGAAAAACGAGCGTGATCAAACGAACGAAAACGTAAAGGTACACCTATTTGCGTTAAAAACGACGGTATCGACAGCCTGATTGTCCTGAACAAACGAATTGACTGGCCGATTCAGGTAGCAAAGCGTATCAACTAATTCCTGCAAAATTACAGTAAACGGGGTTTACTAACCAATGAGTCTCTTTCATAAAAATTCTTAATTATACAGAGATAGGTTAACAATAGATTAAAAAAGCCCAACGGCCCTGACATAAAGACCCGCTTCATGTCAGGGCCGTTGGGAATAGCGCCTGTTAAAAAATGTTAACCTGAAGCGCGTGGTTTCACTGCGAACGGCATTAGTTTCCTACAAATTCAGATTTTTAATGGGGCGAATCATTGATTTTCCACCAGCTTTACGCTGAATGGATGAACCCACTTGTAACAACGAATTCTGTTCACTGACTGCCTGACGGGCATTGGCTGTACTGCCCGAAATCTGACTCAAAGCGGCTTTGAGCATGGCTTCGTTGGTATCGCCTAAGGGCAGCAGATTGATTGGTTCTTCTACTTCTATATTCGGTGTAAAACCCGTTGAGTAGTCCGATGTACCGGCACTGTTGTACGATTTGAACACAATTGGCTGCATCCCCCACTTGATTTTGCCACTGTCGTCGGTGATTGTAATGGAGCCGACATTTTTTCCGTATGTCGTCGTGCCAATCGTCGTTACAGTCATGTAAGGACGCAAACCGTTGATAATTAGCTCGCTGGCCGAGGCTGTGTGCTCAGTAGTTAACACGAATACCCGCGACAGATTGGCGCCGATGTTCTGCGATTTGTCGAGGAAGTTTTGGATGAAAAAGCTGGAGCCGTATTGTTTTTGCAGTTCAGGTGTAATCGAGCTATTCCATTCTTCGCGGAAATACAACTTGCTGGAGCTAACGCCTTTGCCAATCAGACTAGCCAGGTTGGCCGATGAAGATGTGTAGCCGCCTGGATTGTAGCGTAAATCAAGGACGAGTTCGTTGACGCCCTGCGTCTTAAATTTGCTAAAGATGGCATCGACCTGACTATCATATTCACCCGCATCACTGCCATTGGCTCCTGGGACGAATTGGTTATAGACCAGATAGCCAACTTTTTTGTTGCCAACCGTATAAACCGAATCCAGAAAGACAGGGTTTTCCTGGAACGTCGTAGCCGTTACGCTGACGGTTTTGTCGGTATCGACCAGCGCTGAACCGCTGACCGACGCAAAACCAAACGAAAAGTTGGTTCCTGAAAACAGCAGATCCGAATAGTTGGAGGTCGTGATCGACTGTCCATTTACTTTCGAGATAATATCGCCCCGTTTGATTCCGGCCAGCGCGGCTGGCGAGCCGGGTAGCACATACAATACCTGAGCAATAACATTAGAAGAACCCGACGACCGTAAGTATAAATTATACTCCATACCCGTTGTGGTTGTTTGTCCACTAAGTTCAGCCGTTAGGGTGTTGGCATCCTCCTCAATCCACGAAAAGCGGTCTCCGGTTGGGTTGGTCGTGGCATCGTATTTATTCAGAAGCGAATCGAAAAACAGGTCGGGCGAAAGCGTTTTATCAGGGTTAGCCGGAATCTTATCATTCCAGTAATACACTTCCTGCATATTTTGTAAAATCCAGTCGTTGATGGTCGTGTTCTCACTGGTCGAAGCCGAGGTTTGCGGAGTAACATCCTCTGATTTTTGCTGACAGGCAGATACCGATACAATAAATCCGGCTACAAATAACCACCGAAACAAAGACGTGCGGTTGGCGAGTAGATGTTTTGTTACGCTATGTACGTAATTCATATTTTGTTGTTCTATAGATTAAGTCGAATAAGCGAAAAGGCTTATCTACTAATGCTTACGTTATAACAACAAAGAATGTTGCAGCACTCGTTCGTTTGCATTGGATTTAATCAACGTTTAATAGAGTCATTGTAATGTGGTTGGAAACCCACACCATCAAGCTGAATTCCGCGTTTCCACCCGCGTTACATACCACCCGCATACAGTAATTGCATTTACGTTGTATCTTTACAAGAATAGATAGTACCAACTCAACCAGTAGTGTAAGCAAACCTGTGGAAAGACGTAATGCATTAAAAACAATGGCGGGTGCCGTTGGAGGGCTGATTAGCCTGCCCGCCTGGGCCAATGGATGGACGGCTGAATCGGTCCGTTCAGTACAACCGTTTATCTCTGCCGAGCAGACCGAATTGCTGGCCGAAATGGTCGAAACCATTATTCCAGCGACGGACACGCCGGGAGCTAAAGCCTTGAATGTTCATCAGTTTGTTCAGAAGATGGTAGCTGACTGTTACGACAAATCGGCCCAGGACCGGTTCAAAAACGGGCTTGAATCACTGGATAGTTGGGCACAGAAATCGTTTGGAAAGCCGTTCAGCCAGGGCGATGTGGCACAACGTACTGGCCTGATGACCCAGCTGTCTAAATCAGCCGATTCGGCCCAGAAAGATTTCTACGGACTCGTCAAAGGACTAACCATCCGGGGTTATATGACGTCGGAGTATGTGATGACGAATCTGACCCATTACCAATTTATTCCCGGCCACTATTACGGTTGTGTTCCTGTTTCTAAAAAGTAATCAGGAGCGAGGAGGTTTGGTGCATCAAGAAAAACTGCGTACAAGCTTCTCGCTCCTCACTCCTCACTCCTATAAACTATGTCTTATTTTAATATTGACGCCCAGGCTCAGAATACCTACGATGCCATCGTTATTGGTTCAGGAATCAGCGGGGGCTGGGCGGCTAAAGAACTTACCGGAAAAGGATTGCGTACGCTGGTACTCGAACGGGGCCGCGATGTTCGACATGTAACCGATTACCCAACGACGAATATGCAGCCCTGGGAGTTTGAGCACCGGAATCAGCTCAAACGGGATATTCGGGAAGCGAATCCCATTGTCAGTAAATGTTACGCCTTTTACGAAGGTACCGAGCAGTTTTTTGTGAAAGATGCCGAGCACCCTTACGTTCAGGAAAAACCCTTCGACTGGATTCGGGGCTATCAGGTCGGTGGTAAATCGCTGCTATGGGCCCGCCAGACTCAACGCTGGAGCGACTTCGATTTTCAGGGGCCTGCCCGCGATGGATTCGCAGTCGATTGGCCGATCCGGTATGCCGACATTGCTCCCTGGTACAGTTACGTCGAAAGATTTGCGGGTATTACCGGCAATAAGGACGGCTTAGCCACCTTGCCCGATGGTGAATTTTTGCCTCCCCATGAGTGGAACTGCGTTGAAAAGCATTTTCAGAAAAAGATAGCGACCCGGTATAAGGATCGGCATGTGATTATGGGCCGGGCCGCTCACATTACCCAGCCGCAGCCCATTCATTTCCAGCAGGGCCGGGCGCAATGCCAGCATCGAACCATTTGCGAGCGGGGTTGCCCATTCGGGGGCTATTTCAGTAGCAATGCCAGTACGATTCCCTGGGCAGCCAAAACGGGTAAAATGACGTTGCGGCCGCACTCGACTGTGCATTCGATTATTTACGATGAAGCGAAGGGACGGGCAACGGGCGTTCGGGTGGTGGATACGCAAACGAAACAGATGCATGAGTTTTATGCCCGCATCATTTTCCTGAATGCGGCTGCTTTAAACTCCAATCTGATTCTGCTGAACTCAACTTCACATCGCTTCCCGAATGGGCTTGGTAACGATAGTGGCGTATTAGGTAAATACGTCGCGTTTCATAATTACCGGGCTGGAATTTCGGCTGAGTACGATGGTGACCTGGATTCGACTACCGATGGCCGCCGTCCGAATGGGCCATACATTCCCCGTTTCCGCAATGTTGAAAAGCAGGAAACGAACTTTCTGCGGGGGTATGCGGCTGGTTTCTCGGCTGGCCGTAGTTCGCGCACGGATCAGAGTGGAGTAGGGGCCGACCTGAAAGAGAGCCTCCTCAATCCGAAATTGGGTGGTTGGTATGTTGGTTCGCATATGATGGGCGAAACCATTCCTAAAGAAACCAACTACGTAGCGCTCGACCCAACGCTGAAAGATCCGTATGGCATTCCGCAACTGAAAATAGCCATTGTCTACGACGACAACGACGACAAGATGGTGAAGGATTATCAGGAGCAACTGACGGAAATGTTTACCGAAGCCGGTTTCAAAAACATCCGCGTCCGGGATGATCATCGCAACCCCGGTCTCGACATTCACGAGATGGGTGGTGCCCGCATGGGAAAAGACCCGAAGAGTTCGATTCTCAACAAATGGAATCAGGTTCACCACTGTAAAAATGTGTTTGTGACCGATGGCGCCTGTATGACCTCGACGTCGACTCAAAATCCATCGCTAACCTATATGGCCCTGACAGCCCGCGCTGCCGACTACGCCGTTAAGGGATTGAAAAAAGGGCTGGTCTAAGCCTGATTATTCGTTGAACGTACAGTTTTTGTAAAAGCCGTACCAGTGTGTTGAACACTGATGCGGCTTTTTTGTGGGTAATAGCCGAAGGATGATTTCAGTATTTCCAGACGAGAAGTCGCTTTTAATAACGTGGCTTCAACAATTCAATCTGGTCTGCCTATTATTTTTCAAAAACCATGAATAAACCTTTTTTGGGCATTGTATGTCTGCTGGCGATTATGCTGGCTACAGATGGTAACGGTACACCTACCCCCAGTAAACCTTCCAAACCGGGCTCGACGAACGAAAAGAAACGTGATGCTCCGCCTGCCTTAAAATTACCGTCAGGTTTTACAGGAACCATTGTGGCCGAAGACCTGGGGCCAGCTCGGCACATTGCGATTACAAAAAGAGGAGACATTTATGTAAAACTGTCGAAACTAAAAGACGGGAAAGGGATTTATCGGCTTCGGGATACCAACAAAGACGGACTGATTGATGAACAGATTGGGTTTGGCGATTACCCAGGCACAGGAATCTATCTTAAAAATGGCTATCTCTATAGTTCGTCGAACAATAGCATTTTTCGGTACAAGCTGGACGCTAACGAAGAAGTCATCAGCCCCGATCAGCCCGAAAAGCTGGTTTCGGGATTAGTCCTGAGAGATCGGGATCAGTCGAAATCCATCGTTGTCGATAACCAGAATTACGTGTATGTCAACGTTGCTTCGTACAATGATGCGTGCCGGGAAGCGGGTACCGGCAAAGGCATGACGCCCTGTTCCATTCTGGATTCGGCGGCTGGCATCTGGCGGTTCAAAGCCGATGCATCGAATCAAACCTATGGCGATGGAATCCGGTATGCGACCGGATTGAAAAATGTAGTAGGACTGGACTGGAACACCAAAACCAACACGCTGTTTGTGATGCAGCATGGTCGGGGGAAATTCGACGATTTTTATCCGCAGTATTACACGCCCCAAATGAGTGCAGAACTGCCTGCCGAAACCATGTATGAACTCCACCAGGGCGATGATGCGGGCTGGCCGTATATTTATTATGATCCAGTGCAGAAGAAGAAAATTCTGGCTCCTGAATATGGTGGTGATGGTAAGAAAACGGGTGGAGAAAAAGCAATCAACCCGGTTATGGCGTTTCCGGCCCACCTCGGCCCGAACGGACTTCTGTTTTATACCGGCACAGCTTTCCCGGAGCGTTATCGGAATGGGGCCTTTATTGCCTTTCATAGTCAGTCGCAGCCGATCCATAAAGGATACATGATTGGTTTTGTACCGTTTAAAAATGGTAAGCCATCGGGCCCCTGGGAAATCTTTGCTGATAATTTTGCGGGCATCGATCTTGAGAAACCGACCGGCCCCGTTCAGCATCGCCCTTGTGGACTGGCGCAGGGCCCCGATGGATCACTTTATGTGACAGACGACCTGCATGGAACCTTGTTTAAAATCAGCTATCAGGCTCCGTCATCGGCCCGCAAACCGATTGCTTCGAAAAAAAAGTAACAGTTTGGCACGCTGGGCGTTCAAACGGGTAAGGTTTTAAAATCCTTACCCGTTTTTTATGGGCCTTCATATTGGCACTTCAGGCTGGAGTTATGAGCATTGGCAGGGTGTTTTATACCCGCCCGGAACTCCTGTTTATCGCAGACTGGCGTATTATACGCAACGATTTCAGACGGTCGAGCTGAATAGTAGTTTCTACCGCTGGCCAAAACAGACCACCTTTGCCGGTTGGCGGCAGCGTTTGCCCGACGGCTTCCTGCTCACGGTGAAGGCGCCACGGGGCCTTACTCATGCCAAACGATTGTACGCACCCGAAGTCTGGCTGGATCGAATTAAAGCCTGCTGGCATGAACTGGGTGAAAAGCGGGCTGTGTTGCTGGTTCAGCTTCCGCCTAATCAGGCTTGTGATTATGATCGACTGGCTTATTTTCTGGAACAAATTCCGCATTGGATGCGGGTGGCAGTGGAGTTTCGACATACGAGCTGGCAACAGGAGTCCATTTTTCAATTACTGGAGCAACACCAGACCGCCTATTGCATCATGAGTGGGGCACATCTGCCCTGTATTCTGCGGGCCACCGCGCCTTTTGTATACATACGTATGCACGGCCCCGATACACAGTACTTATACGGTGGCTCCTACTCCGATGATGATCTCCACTGGTGGGCCGACCGACTGCATGAATGGGATAGGATGGGCAAAGAGGTTTTTGTCTATTTCAACAATGATGGGGGGGGAAATGCCGTAAGGAATGCGGAAACGCTCCGCCGATTCGTTTAGTAGGCGAGGTTAAACGCAGGTTGACGGTCGCCCTTCTTCAATAAGGGCCAATCAGAACAGTAAACAGCGACTTTCTGCTTCTTTAGCCACTATGTGAGTAGGTAAGTAGCCTGCCACTGTTCTCATTAACCGACTCCATCATTATGAATCATTCGTCGAACATTACCCGTAGGCAATTTATTAAACTTGGTGCGTTGGCAACCTCGGCAGCTCTTCTGCCCAATCTGGATGCTTTGGCGATGACGCCCAAGAAAGTCGGTTTGCAGTTGTACACCTTGCGTGATTTGATGGCAAAAGACCCGGAGGGCACACTTAAAAAAGTGGCTGAAATTGGTTATAAAGAGGTTGAACTGTTTGGGTATGCTGATGGGAAATTCTTCGGTAAAACCCCGAAGGAGTTTTCGGCTATTCTGAAAAATCTCGGCCTGGCCGTGCCTAGTGGGCATTATACAACCGGCAAAACGATGCCCAACGTGAAGGGTACGCTCACCAACGACTGGAAACGGGCTGTTGACGATGCGGCTGCTCTGGGTCAGCAATACATGGTTTGTGCGTACCTGTTCCCCAACGAACGAACAAAACTAGACGATTACAAGCAATTTGCCGATCTGTTCAATAAGTCGGCGGAAGTGGTTAAAGCCGCTGGAATGCAGTTCTGCTACCACAACCATGATTTCGAGTTTAAAGAGATGGATGGGAAGCTGCCCTACGACGTACTCCTAAGTGGCACCGATCCAAAGCTGGTCAAACTCGAACTGGATTTGTACTGGGCTACATTTGCCAACCAGGACCCGGTTGCATTGTTCAAAAAGCATCCCGGCCGGTTCCCACTCTGGCACGTGAAAGATATGGAGAAAACGGCCGAACGGGCGTTTGCTCCGGTCGGTACAGGTTCCATCAATTTCCAGCGCATTTTCGACGAGAAGAAAACGGCGGGTATGACGCACTACTTCGTTGAGCAGGATGTCTGCAAACTTCCTCCACTCGAATCCATCGCCATCAGCTACCGAAATATCGACAAGCTGAAAACGATGTAGGGGAGAGGGCAGACAGAGCATCAAATAGATCGTCGATTGGCTCAAAAACGAGTTACGCAGGCTCTTTAAAATGCATCTTGACCAACGTTCGCTTCTGGACGGACGAAGAGCCTGATTGTAAGTTTAGCCAGGTACGCAACATATGCGGTCTGTAGTTTTTTCGTACATAGTCGGTGAAAACGCGGTTCCCTATCCTCGTTTTTACCGACTTTTTATATATAGTGCAGATGATATATATATTGGGCAGGTTATGAACAAACCGATCCATTAGCCAGTTACTATTAGAACATGGATTCACGTAGAAAGTGAATCTTCCTCACTCGCTACTTTTCTGGTTGTTTTTGTAAGTATCCGTATAGCTTCTACTTACAGTTTAGACGCCCTTCTTTTAGCCTGTTCGGCATTTACTCCCATTACGTTCTCAGTCTCATTCAACAAATTACGGTTTCTTTTCTCATTATTCTTATTGCCTATTTTTAAAGAACACATATTCCCTGCTTCTTTGGTCAATCGGCCTCATTTTGGTTTTCTGGCTGTAAGTCATTTGCAACCAGGTACTTGGTAGATGTGTTTAATGCCTATTTACCACTGACCTGGTTCAGCGAACACCTTCGAACTATAACGATGAGTAATTTCAATTGCGCGTTGCACTTAATCGGCCTTTAATCCGTAAGGCCTTGTTGATCAGTTGCGCCATTGGCAACTCTATAGTACTCTGAGCCTGACCTTCTGCGTGGAATCCACAAGTACTGAAAAAGGCCGTTCTCTCTTATCACTGCCGAGGCAGATTCAACAGATCAGCCCACTCATCTCTTAACAGCTTTTTATGCCAACTAAACTTAAATTTACCAATACTAACCGGTCTACATTTTTTACTACCGTTCGCGGACGGGTCGATGCGTATTTCATTGAACACGCTCTTTCGCCCCACGCCAATGGAGCCATGTGGGCTAAGACGCTATTTTTTCTGGTAGGTTATGCCCTGCTCTACGGGCTTATTCTGTCCAATCAGTTTGGAGTGGGCACCATGCTGGTACTAGCCGTTTTACTCGGTGTGTTTGCCGCTTGTATCGGTTTTAACGTTTCACACGATGCATTACACGGTGCT
The DNA here is from genome assembly GCF_002056795.1 of Spirosoma aerolatum. Classification (NCBI taxonomy): domain Bacteria; kingdom Pseudomonadati; phylum Bacteroidota; class Cytophagia; order Cytophagales; family Cytophagaceae; genus Spirosoma; species Spirosoma aerolatum. The sequence goes on from NZ_CP020104.1 coordinate 3,427,542, forward strand.
TTTTCGGCTCGTCCATGGGTAAATAAATTGTTAGGTGGAAGTTTTTACCTACTGGGAGCTAACCCCTACGTCTGGAAAATTACCCACAACATCGTTCACCATACCTTTACCAACATTCCCGGTCATGATGAAGATATTGAAGTAGCACCGGGACTGGTCCGACTGGACCCTCAGGAGCCGCTTCGGCCCTGGCATCGCTATCAGCAGTGGTATACCTTTCCGCTATACGCCCTGGCGTCGCTATCGTGGGTTTTGCGGAAAGATTATGTCAAGTTTTTTAAGAGCCGGATTGGCCAACACGATACAACCTCACATCCTCGACGCGAATATGTTAAGCTATTCGTGGCCAAGGTACTGTATTATGTTTTCTTTCTGGTGCTGCCGTTTGCTGTGCTCAGCTTAGCCTGGTGGCAGATACTAATCGGATTTCTGGTCATGCACCTGGCCGAAGGGCTGGTATTAGGGCTTGTTTTTCAATTAGCCCATACCGTAGAAGGTACCACGTTCCCTGTACCAGACGAAAAAGGTAATTTACAGGAGTCCTGGGCGATGCATCAGTTGTACACGACGGCCAACTTTGCCCCCCACTCAGCCTTGGCGGCCTTTATCTGTGGCGGCTTAAACCGCCAAATTGAGCACCATTTGTTCCCTAAGGTTTGCCACATTCATTATCCGGCTATTACGGCTATTGTCAGACGTACGGCACATGAATTTGGTTTGCCCTATTTGGAGAATCGTAGCTTCGGCTCAGCACTTTATTCCCATTTTCGCCTGTTACAAACCTTGGGACGACCCGCCTAGAGCGACGTATCACAATTTATGTAACATTCTATTCTCTTTTTAACAACTCAACGTATGGCTTCTCAACAAGACCTTGATTTTACCTACACAACGATTGATAAAATATTCCGTTTGAGCATGGGACAAACCGGCGATTACAGCGGAGCCATGTACAACGGCGATTTCTCACTAACGCTGGAGCAAGCACAGCGCCAGAAACATGAGTTCATTGCTGATAGTTTGCGGATAAGGGACGGTTCGCGGGTACTGGATCTGGGTTGCGGCTGGGGCCCATTTCTCCAATATGTAAAAGAACGAGGAGCCATGGGGCAGGGCGTGACGCTTTCGCAGGGGCAGGCCACTGCCTGCCGGGCAAATGGCCTGATAGTCGACATTAAAGACTGTCGCCTGATTACGCCCGCTGATTACGGCACATTTGACGCGATTAGTAGTGTCGGGGCCATGGAGCATTTCTGTTCGGTTGAGCAATACCTGGCAGGGCAGCAGGACGCAGTTTACACCGATTTCTTCGCCAGGCTAAATGACTTACTACCCGTTGGGGGCAGAGCTTACATACAGACTATGGTTTTTGGTAAGAACATGATTCCTTTCGAAGAGATCAGCCTGGATGCACCCAAAGATTCGCCCTCCTATGCGCTGGCACTGATGATTGCTCAGTTTCCCGGGTCTTGGCTGCCCTATGGAGCCGAGCAGGTTACCCGCAATGCGCAACCTCATTTCAAACTCATCTCGAAAAGTAGCGGCCGACTAGATTATATTGAAACCATTGGGCAGTGGCGAAAACGCTTTCGTGCGTTTGACCTGCAAAAATATGGGCTCTATGCTTCGCTCCTGCCCAAGATGTTAACCAATAAAGCCTTCCGGGATTTGATTGCTGTGTTTCGGGTTAGCCCCAACCGAGTATGTTTTGAGCAGGAAACGATGGAGCATTACCGGATGGTATTTGAAAAAATTTAACGTATTGCCCTTACTCTATCTATCCATATGGCCATCCGTGTCGAGCTTATTCACCAAACCCTGTACCAGTATAACGGACCGGTCTTTTTATCACCCCAACAGATACGGCTTAAACCGGCTGCTCATTGCCGCACGTTGATTGAATCGTATCAGTTGACTATTGAACCCGCCAACCATGTGGTGCATGAGATGCAGGACCCTTTTGGCAATTTTGTGACACGAGTCGATTTTTCGGGTTCTGTGGCATTTATGACGATTCGTGTTCAGTTGATTGCGAATCTGGAGCCCATTAATCCCTTCGATTTTTTTATTGATGCATACGCCAGTTCTTTTCCGTTTGAGTATGAGGCCCCGCTCAAAAAAGCGTTGATGCCTTATCTGGAAATTACGGAACAGGGACACTATCTGACTCAGTGGATCCATCAAATTAAACAGCACCCCAGGCAAAACTCCCTCGATTTTCTGATTGGTCTGAACCAGCAGGTTAACCAGGCCATTACCTACCAGGTTCGTCTTCAGGCGGGAGTGCAACCGGCGGACGTGACGCTCCGCCGGGCAATTGGTTCATGCCGGGATTCGGCCTGGCTATTGGTGCAGTTACTACGATCGTTAGGGTTAGCTGCCCGTTTTGTCTCGGGTTATCTGGCCCAGGTAGGGCTAAACGATTCATCAAAAGATGACAGTGCCGATGATGTGGTAAATTCGCTGGACTTACATGCGTGGGCGGAGGTGTATTTGCCAGGAGCAGGCTGGATTGGTCTTGACCCAACGTCAGGCATGCTCGCTACGGAAGGTCATATTCCGTTAGCCTGTTCACCCGACACTGCTGACGCAGCCCCCCTGACGGGCACAACGGGCTCATCTGAAACGGAGCTTACCTTCACCAGCACATTAACTCGTTTGAGGTAGATATCATGGAGTTAGTATGGGGGCCTGGCAATGGGTTGGTGATCAGCCTCCCCAGTTTAACCAGCTGTTAGGCTGAAGGAACAGATACGTCAGCCCCATTTTCAATATGGTATAAAACGAAAAAACATGCCATTGGGCATGTTTTAACAAGTCTTGAGTATATAGTAAAGCAACTTAAATTACTTCTACATCCACAGCGTTTACGCCCTTCTTGCCATCGATGACATTGAATTTCACCTGGTCATTTTCCCGGATTTGATCAATCAGACCGGAGGCATGAACGAAGATATCGGCTTGATTGTCTTGAGGACTGATAAACCCAAATCCTTTGAGTTCATTAAAAAATTTAACGGTTCCTATTTGCATTCTTCTAATTATTAAGATTGTGTAAATCTACAGGTATTAAACGAACTATCCTATTGATTTTCAAAGTATTTTCGAAATTGCCATCTTTTTTGTCCTTATTTATAAATTTCATTAAATAGTAGGTGAAATTGTAATCTTTTTAGGTGATAACGCGTTTAAAGAATACTACGTTGTTGCGTGTGTGCTAACCGGCGGTCAAATGCCCTGCTCATGATTGACTATCTGGTTGCCAATTGGATTACCCATCCCCTTACTGCCTCGCATCTGATCTGGGTAAATTTTCTCAAGTGGATCTGGAGCAACCCGTTGCTGGTTAGGTTGGCAACCACTGCTTTAGGTGATCCAATCGGAAGGGTTGCAACTCGCACCCATTTTACTGGAGAGATTAGCCTTCCTTTTTTCTATCCCAACTGTTATCCCTTCCACAACGCAGGTGGGTCTATTGTGTCAATGGTCCGTTTGGTACCTGTTCATCAACAGCTTCGTTAGCCTTGACCTTTATCGTCTTTGGCCGGTGCGTGTTATTATACCCGTAAAAAATTAATAATCTTTAACGAACGCATGAAAACAACGTCAAGAGAACGGCAGTTAGCCGCTCATCAACTGATTGAAGCCAGTAAAAAACCTTATTTAGTACGGGATATGCCACGCACGGTCTTGTATTTGACTGCGGAACAGGCCGCTAAACGGCACGACCTAATTCCGCAGTTTGGTCTTTGACCGCCAGTTGCTAACGAAAGTCTGCTCATGTTTACGGATCTTACGATTACCTTGTTTGCTGGTTTCAACGAAGTGGGTCTGCCCAAAGGATCTCAACTAGGCGCTATTGACACGGATGGCTATGAGGTGAGCCTGCAGGTAAAATCGGGTAGTGAAACAGAAATAACCTATCGTCAGTTTTATGTGGCTTTCAATCAGACGCCGACGGATTATAATCAAGGCATTCTTCGTCTGCTGAAAACACTTCAGTTCTCCGACGGAACTACATCGGCAATGGTATACGAAGTTTATCCGTATGAGCCATCCTAAGTTTTAATGTATACTCCCTATAACATGCAGCCCAATAGCAATCCGCTCAAAAATCATTTAATAGCGATACATAAAGCGTTGAATTCGCCCGTATTCAACCTCAATATATCCGAAAACTATCCCTGGAAATCAGAATTTACTCAACTCATTAAGTTGCTCCACAACGTATTGGTGCTGGCAGATCAGGCGGGTAAACGCGTTGATTTCTTGGACGATGTGGGTGTAAACGGTAAAATACAGGACATTACCTCGTTGATTAACTGGATGTATGATTGCTTGCCCGGGTTATCTGGCGAAAAGTCTGGCCAGCTTGCTGCGAATCGCTTAAACCGATACACGAATGAGGGCTGGGGGTATTTTGCCAACGGCTGTTTTTTCTCCGTTGGATTCGATGATGAACAGGCTTTCTTTATCGACGACCAGCGAGTTTATCTGAACCGGCATATCCGACGGGCTGTTTCTGAGCTGGAACAGGCCTTTTCGTTATAGTCATAAGCAACTTTCTTAAAACAATTCAATCCTGCAAATGAGCAAACAGATGTACATTGCCCAGGCAGTTGCCTGGGCTAGATCCCGTGGTTTTGTTGACATTAAGGCCAATATAGATGGCTATCCAAAACCAGGAGGCTTCGGTCGCCAACAGGATGGTCAAACATTTATTCCCGATGTAACAGCTCAGCAGTTTGAGCAGAAATCCTACTTTACAGTCGTCCTTAAAACCGACCCGGTGGATGGGTTAATATCCAAGCTCAAACTGCTCAATCAATTAGCATTGCTTGGAGGGGGGCAACTCTACCTGTTTACCCCTAAAGGCCATATGCCATTTGCTAAGTCGGTCGCTGCCGAAAGCGCCATCACGGCAGAATGGATTAACCTGGGGTAGGCCTACCGTGATACCCCTCCGTTATTTTAACCGTTCGTACGCTTTCTGCTCCAGCACTTCCCGATGTTCGGGATGGGCAATGTCGATCAGGGCACGGGCGCGTTGACGGAGATTTTTTCCGTACAAGTCGGCAATACCATACTCCGTCACGATGTAATGCACATGCGCACGGGTGGTGGTTACGCCCGCCCCTTCTTTCAGGAAAGGAACAATTTTGCTTTCTCCCTTGCTAGTTGTAGAGGCTAACGCAATGATGGGTTTGCCTCCTTCCGACAGGGTCGCTCCCCGAACAAAGTCCATCTGCCCGCCAACGCCCGAATACTGGTACGTTCCAATGGTGTCGGCGCAGACCTGACCGGTCAGGTCAATTTCAATGGCTGAATTGATGGCCGTTACCCTAGGGTTTCGCCGAATAATAGCTGTATCGTTGGTGAAGCTGGTCTGCTTCATCGCAACACCGGGATTGTCGTTAATAAAATCATACACACGCTGACTCCCCATCACGAAGGAAGAAACAACCCGATAAGGGAGTACAGCTTTGTGTTCGCCTGTAACAACTCCCCGTTCGATCAGATCGATAACACCATCCGAAAACATTTCGGTATGAATACCCAGCCGTTTATGATGGATGAGTTCAGCCACCGTAGCGTTCGGAATGCCACCAATGCCCAACTGAAGCGTAGCTCCATCATCGACCAGCCCGGCAATGTAGCGACCAATTTTTCGATCCAGATCGCTGATCGGGGCGGGCAATACTTCATAGATAGGCGTATCGACTTCGACGGCCGCATGTAATAAGGAAACGGGGATAAGTCCATCGCCGTGGGTACGTGGTACACGTGGGTTAATCTGAGCGATTACGTACTTAGCCGAATGAATAGCCGCCAGTGAGATATCGACCGAAGCGCCTAGCGAGCAGTAGCCATGCTCATCGGGGGGCGAAACCTGAATAAGCGCTACGTCGATAGGCAGGATATTGCGCTGGAAAAGCAGGTGTATTTCGCTCAGAAAGATCGGTACGTAATCGCCGATACCCTCGGCCAACTGCTTCCGCATATTGGCTCCGATAAAGAAAGAATTAGGTTTGAACGAGGCCTGGTATTGCCGGTCCAAATAAGGCAACGGCCCTTCGGTGTGCATATGGCATATTTCTACGTCGCGCAGTTCATCGGCGCGGGCCACCATGGCATTAATGAGCGTATGCGGAGTTTGGGAAACACTATGAATAAAAACGCGATTGCCGGACTGAATAGCCGAAACGGCTCTTTCTGGACTGGTAATGGGCAAATGAAACGCCATTGTGTGGTTGTATTAGTCAAAAATGAATGAACTCGAAGGCAAAACTACCGACCGATCCTTCCTGTTTTTGTGACAACTACGGGCGGTATGCCTGACATTAATCATTGAGGAACTGCTGAAACCAGCGTCCTGACGATTTGATAATCCGTTTCTGAGTCCGAAAGTCAACATAAACAAGGCCAAAACGGGGTCGATAGCCTTCGGCCCATTCAAAATTATCCAGAAAGGTCCAGACGAAATAGCCTGCTACAGGAAAGCCTTCCTGCTTAGCTCTGAGGGTACTTTTCAGGTAATCCTGATGATAACTAACGCGAGCCGGGTCGTGAACCATGCCCTGCTGAACTGTATCGTAGAAAGCCGCTCCACTTTCGGTAATGTAGATTTGTTTCACTCCTTCGTACTGCCCAAACTGGCGGATGATGCGGTACATAGTCTCGGGATTTACCTCCCAGCCCATCTCGGTGATTGTCTGCACATTGCGTCGGAGGGGCGAAACATCTTTTGCCCAGAGATAGGGCATAAAATATGACTGCTCGACAACCGCCCGGAAATAATGCTGAAGGCCGATAAAATCGAAGTCGAACGCCAGCCTTTCCATGTCGCCGGGTTGCGCAACCTTTTTAGCAATGCCGCTTAAAAACGGTAACTCCCTGGTAGGGTATCCCAGGCCAAGGGCTGGCTCGATGAAAAGTCGGTTCATGAGCGCATCGACTCGCGTGGCAGCTGCCTGATCGCGTGGGGTAAACGGATCAATAGGCGAACAGGAAAAGGTGGTGCCGACATGCGCATCGGGTACATTTTGGCGGACAATGCGACCGCCTTCGGCCTGAACCAGAGCCGTATGATGAATAGCAGGCAACAGATTCCGAAAACTCCGCCGACCTGGAGCGTGTTGCCCGGTAAAATAGCCAAGTACCGAAAATGCCAGGGGCTCATTCAGAATAATCCAGTGTTTTACCTTATGGCCGAAAGCCAGGGTGCATATGTTGGTGAATTCGGCAAACCAATCGACAATCTTTCGGTTCGGCCAGCCACCTTTCTGTTCGAGGGCATGGGGCAAATCCCAATGATACAGCGTAATCCAGGGGGTTATGCCCAGCGATAGACAGTGGTCGATCAGTCGGTCGTAAAAGGCAATACCCGCTTCGTTGATACGCCCCCCCGCCTGAGGGCCAATCCCATCGGGCAGAATTCGGGGCCACGATAATGAAAAGCGAAAGGCATTAAATCCCAGCTCTTTATGAAGTAAAAGATCGGACTCGTATCGGTCGTAAAACTCGCAGGCAATCTCGGCGGTTTCGCCGGTTTTTATTTTTCCTTTCTGCTTGCTGAATATATCCCATACTGAAGGGGTGCGTCCGTCGCGGTCAACAGCCCCTTCAATCTGATAAGCGGCTGTGGCAGTACCCCAGGTAAAATCAGGGCCGAAGGCATGACGGTCAAAATCGGTTTGTAGCGTTGAGTGAGGTAACACAGCGTATAGGCGTTGTTGGCTGAACGCGCAAAACTACCGGGTTGCCCTAAAAAGATAATCCCCAACCCGATAATTTAATATACAGAAGTATAGTAATGGATAATGGACAATGAATAATGGTTAATAGTCTACCATTATTCATTGTCCATTATCCATTACTATACTTCTTATTAGCCGCGACGGCCAAAAGGAGGCACATTGCGGTTGTAGCGGGTATTGGTTTGGGCGGCAAACAACCGATCGCGTTGGGCCGAGGTCAGTACGGCCAGCATATCCTGACGTTTGCGGAGCTGAAGCTGACGAAGGCCATCGGGGCTCATGCGGGATGTCTGCATGATGCGGTCATAATTGTCCTCGATCTTATGCAATTGTTTTTCCTGACGGCGAGATAGGCCAACGATGGCATCGATCCGGTCGATTTTGAGTTCATCCTGAACTTGATCCCTGTCGTAACGTTGGCCTCCATATTGGGGAGCGCGGTTGTCGAAAGGTTTTGAATATACGCCCTGAGCGAAGGTTACAGTAGTTGCAAAAGCGAAAAATGTAAGGGCGGTGGCGATTGTCTTTTTCATGATCAGTATCTGTTTTATTGTGCGTTACTGATTCTTAGAGGGAAAGTCCGCACCTGCGTTTAATCGCTCTATAGGCCATTCTGGCTGAATGCCGATTTCGATCTGTCGAAGTCCCTGAAATTACTTCTGAATGACTTTCGAACTTGTCGTCTGACGGGCCATGGCCTGGGCTAGTATGCTGGCTATGATAAGCTGGAGCGCATGATAAATCATAATCGGTAGCAGCATAACCCCGGCTGTTGTAGCCGGAAACAGGACTTTGGCCATGACACTGCCCTGCACCAGCGATTTTTTTGAGCCACAAAATAAGGCCGTTATGTTGTCCTCCCGGGAGAAATTCAACAACCTGCCTAGTAAATACACCAGCCCAAAGACGAGAAAAAATAGGCCCAGCATCAGCGACGAGAGCCACGCCAGATCGCTGAATGAGTAATTGGCAAATAGATTTAGAGAAAACGATTCGGAGAAAGAGGTATACACAATAAGCAGAATGGTTAGCTGATCGCCATAGCGCAGATAGGTTTTGTAGCGGTTAGCAAACCAGCCCAACCGTTTGTTAAGCAAAAGGCCAAGTAGAACGGGTACGATGACCTGAACGGTCAATTTACCAATGACACTCGCCAGATCATACTGTCCGCTGGTGCTGGTTAGCAGGAAACTCATCCAGAGGGGCGTTATAAACACCCCAATCAGACTCGAAATGCTGGCATTGAAAATGGCTGCCGGAAGATTGCCCCCTGCAATGGATACCATCACAACCGACGACGATACGGTGGAAGGCAGGACGGCTACATAAAAAATCCCCAGCCATAATAAGGAAGTTTCGGGCGTCATCAACAGGGAACGGACAGGCAGGACGATGGCCGGAAACAGGATGAATGTAGTCAGGTGGATCACCAGATGCAGCCGATGATTACGTAACCCCGCCCGCAACTGATCCATGTTCAGGCGAAGCCCGTAGAAGAAGAAAATAAACGAAACGCCATACGTAGCAATGGCCGAAAGCGACAAAATTCCATCCTGAATGCCGGGCTCAGGCCAGAGTTTTGCTAGACCGATCATGCCCAGTAGGGCCAGAATAAACCAGTCGAGGCCAACCCGGGCCAGCAGATTATTTACCGAAGAACTTGACATAGCGTAACGTTGGGCAGAGCGCCATCAGAGAGACCGTCAGACACTCGGCTATGCTGGATTTTTGCCCAAAAGTAAGCGTAAGGCAAATGCCGTTCTACCCTTTACAACAGCTTCACTATATAATTGATGAGTTTTTTTACCGTGTCGGTATATGGCGGATAGATGAATTTCATCGTTCCGAAATCACGGTACATCACCCCCCGTTGATTCGAAAATTCCTGAAATCCGTGAATTCCATTCGACTTACCGATGCCACTGTGATTGACCCCCCCGAATGGCAGGTCGATGGTTGAAAACTGAAGCATCGTATCATTTACGACCGTATCACCAGCCGATGTATGATCCAAAATGTAGCGTGTATGGGTTCGGTTTCGGCTGTGAATATAAAGTGCCAGTGGTTTTTCGCGTCGGTTGATCGTTTGTAGAGCCTGATCAAGGTTGTTGAACGAAATAACAGGAAGGATGGGGCCAAAAATTTCTTCCTGCATTACCTGCATCGCATCTGTCACGTTTTCCAGTACCGTAGGTTCCATGAAATTTTGAGCTGCATTGACCTTCCCGCCAAACGTAACCGTAGCTCCTTTGGATAACGCATCATCGAGCGTTTGTTTCAACCGTTGAAAATGGCGGTTATTAATAATACGAGCGTAACTAGTGGATGATTCAATGGGCTGGCCATCTGGACTATACATCTTTTGCAATCGCTCTTTAAGCAAATTCAGAAAAGGCGTTTTGACCGACTCATGAACCAATACATAGTCGGGTGAAATGCAGGTTTGGCCCGCATTCAGGCATTTACCCCAGGCAAGTTGTTCGGCCGCCTGGGTTAGATTGGCGGATTCATCGACAATGGCCGGTGACTTACCACCGAGTTCGAGGGTTACTGACGCTAAGTGTTTGGCCGCAGCCGCCATCACAACCCGCCCGACAGCCGGGCTTCCGGTGAAAAAGATATGGTTAAACGGCAGGTCAAGCAGGGCCTGTGATACCGTTGCATCACCCTCGATAACAAGAACTTCTTCGGGCGGAAACAACTCACTAATCATCTGTTTGAGTAGCGCAGACGTATGCGGTGTTAGTTCAGAAGGTTTCAGAATCACTACATTACCAGCTGCAAGGGCTAGTACCAGTGGGCGAATACTCAACGAAACCGGATAATTCCAGGGAGAGATGATCAGGATATTCCCTTTGGCTTCATGATGAATATAGCTACGCGTTCCGATCAAGGGCAATGGTGTAGGCAGTGGCTGCGGTTTTATCCATTGATTCAAGTGGCGGATAGCAAACCTGATTTCGGCATGGAGAGGAATCAGGTCTCCGAGCATAGCTTCGGCCGAAGGCTTCCGAAAATCAGTGTACATGGCCTGCTGGATCTCCTTTTCATGAACCGTAATCCAGGACTGAATACGACGGAGTCGCTCACGACGCTGTTCAACGGTGGTTTGCGCCTGTTGGGGAGCGTGCCGACGTTGTGCATCAAAAGCCGACTGAATTGTCGTATACACATCAAATTTCGGAGCGGGGGTGGTCATAGGGGTACGGGTATTGAATTTTAGTTTGTGATTTTCAGCTTACTGCCGACTGATGCAATGGCCTGTTTATCGCTAGTCCTTTTTTGAAAACAGACCCTGATACATGCAAAAATTTTGAGCAGTAAACAGAAAAGCGTAAACGGACTACTTTTTACGATAAAAATACAAAATAATGGTTGATATGGATTTACAGGATGAATCGTTTATCTTAGCTGAAACTTTATCACCAATACTGGATGTCGCTCGTTAGTGATAATATCCGCTACCTACGTAAGCTCAATGGGTTGACGCAGGAGCAGTTCTCCCGAAAGATTAATATTAAGCGTTCATTATTAGGGGCTTACGAGGAAGGTCGTGCCAACCCGAATCAGCAGAATATGCAGGCAATTGCCAGAGCCTTCAATACAACCGTTGAATTGTTGACGCGGCAGGATTTACGGAAAATCCGCGAAACCCCTAATCTGAGTATACCACTTGGGCAATCAGCCAAACCAATCGATTCACGACCATCGACTATTCGTACCGACGGAAAGCTTGATGCGGATGAAAACGACCCATTTCAACATCCCGATTTCCCGGATATTTTTGCCCAGCCATCTTCTTCGGTACCTGAACCTCAGCCACTGTCGTCGGTGCTGAATAAATATTACAAAACGCAGGAAGAACCCCGCCGAACAACCGACCATACTATGCCGGGGCCGCCGGTGATTACCTCGCCCATCCGGCCGGACCAGTCGCGGCAATCGGCTTCATTTCAGCCTGTAACGCCAAGTGCTCGGTCAGTTAGTCCGCCCGCCCAACCTTCTGTTGATGAGTTGTTTGGCCAGCCTTCGGGGCCGCGGCCTACCATGCCCAATTCCCGGCCGGAGGAGCCATTGACCTTTAATAACGTATATAAGGAATCGTTTGGGTCGACACAGCCGGCGGCTGCCCCCCAAGCCATCGCTCCCAGTATTCCAGTGGTTGTGCAACGGCTGTTTGGAGAGTACAAACAGCGGTATCAGCAACCCGATTTCATCTATCGGTTGCCCGCCATGCACCTGCCCACCTTGCCCGAAGGCCATTACCGGGCTTTTGAGGCTGGGGATGATTTCGTATTTCCCGGAGCCTTGCTGGTAGGGCGGTTTATTCGAAACTGGTTCGATATTGCCGATGGGAAACAATATGTGCTGTTGGTTGCGCAACCTTCGTCTGGGTCGGGGATTTGCTGCCGTCGTGTATACAATCAGGTGAAGATAAAAGGGACACTATTACTGACTGCCGACCGGGCTGATATTCCTAATCAGGAAATTGCCTTGAAGGATGTGCTGGAAGTCTGGGAAATCTGCGCTTTTGTTAGTCAGACCATGCCGCCACCACCGCCCAATACGGATCGACTTCGTCAATTGATCGACGAGATGCGATTCGAAGTGGAGCGGCTTTGATAGTTCAGTGGGGTAAGTAGGGATAAAGTCAGCCTGATGAACGGATTGGTTGCTTTTTTTGTCCGGTTTTATAAAACCCTATCTAATGAATAGTAGTTAGGTAGTATAACAAAGCAACAACCTGCTTTGAAATGTAAATGAGCGGTGCCCGGTACGATAGGTGATTGACAAGTTCGTTCAATCGATTGATTTCGTACCGTTTTTTCGGCCCTTCCTCTTGGAGTAGGGCTTTGGACACCGGATTTTCACGGATACCAAAGCCCCTACTACTTATATCCAATGTCCAGGCCGTATTTTTGCGGCTATGCGTTATTTCCTTCAACTGGCTTATCGAGGAACGAACTACCACGGATGGCAACGTCAACCGAATGGGGTAAGCGTTCAGGAAGTGCTTGAAAAAGCGCTCTCGACTGTATTCCGAAAACCCATATCGATTGTCGGGAGTGGCCGAACCGATACGGGCGTACATGCCCGTGAGCAATTTGCCCATTTTGAAACCGACGATGCGTTGCCACCGCATTTACTACGTTCGTTAAACAGCCTTATTCCACCTGATATAGCTGTTTATGATTGTTTTCCGGTTCGAGCCGACGATCATGCTCGATACACGGCTACGTTTCGGTATTATCAGTACCAGATCATCCGGCGGAAAGACCCATTTCAGGAGGGGCTTGCCTACGTGTTTACGCCGTTACTGGCTGTAGACCAGATGGACGAAGCTGCGGCTATTTTATTGAATCACACCGATTTCGAGAGCTTTAGTAAAGTAAAAACCGATGTCAGAACGTTCAACTGTCAGATCGACTGGGCGTATTGGGAGCAAAAGACAAATGGTGATTTAGTATTTCATATTCGGGCTAATCGCTTTTTACATGGTATGGTACGAGCGATTGTTGGAACATTGCTGGCTGTAGGGCAGGGGCGGCTCCTCGTCGCTGATGTTGAACGAATCATCCTGGCCCGCGACCGAAGACAGGCTGGTCGTGCTGCTCCTGCTGAGGGGCTATCATTGGTGCAGGTTGGCTATCCGGCCGAGGTGTTTGGTAAAAAAGGATTGAGGAGTTAGGAGCGAGTAGTGAGAATAGCTGACGCATAATTTTGTATCGCGCTCGCTATTCTCACTACTCGCTCCTAACTCCTCAATCCTTTTTCCTACATTCGTCTTGACCTAAAAAGAAAACCACTTGAGAATAGGAACTATCATATTAGCCGCTGGGGAATCATCTCGTATGGGGGGCGAACCCAAACAACTGCTTATCTATAAAGGGCAGACCCTGATTCGGCGGATTACCGAGAGTGCGCTAGCTTTACAACGTGGCCCTGTGGTGGTGGTACTGGGAGCCAGGCGCGAGCAAATTATACCGGAGCTGGCAGGCTTACCCATCACCGTTATCGATAACCCCGGCTGGTCTACAGGTCAGGCATCGTCGCTCAAAACGGGGTTGGCGGCCCTCTATCTGACGCATAAAGATATTGATGGGGTGTTGGTCTTGCATACCGATCAGCCATTGGTATCGATGGGGTTGTTATTGCATATGCTGGAGGTGCGGAATGAGTCGGGCAAAGGAATTATCGCCTGCCGATATGGTACCCAAATCGGGGTTCCTGCCATTTTTAATCGGGACTATATTACGGAATTGCTTCAGTTGGAAGGGGATAAAAGCCTGCAATGGATCATTGTTCGGCATCGTGATGATTGTGCCGAAGTGCCGTTTGAGGCCGGAGCTATTGACTTGAACACCAAGCGTGATATCGAACTGTTTCAACAGGCACAGCTGGAAGCGCAATAAGTAACGATACACTTGGGATACGGCAGGAACACAAATTTTTATTGATATATTGCTCGTTAAATTTTCGGGTTGATCATCCGTCGCAGCCGTTCCTATGCAAAAACTTACGACAATTCAAGATCTTCAGACGCGTCTTTCGACGATCCTGCAAACGGTGGATCGGGAATTTGCTCCTCTTTCCGACGAGCAGCTTCGCTGGAAACCAGCGCCAGATCGCTGGAGTATTGTTGAATGCCTTCAGCACCTGAATCTGGCCGAGCGCTTCTACATTCGGAATATCCAGCATAAAGTGGACAAACTGGGATTGGTTCAGGCAATGCCAACCGATCAGACCCTACAAAGCGATTGGGTTGGGAAGGCGCTGTTGTTTGCGGTAGACCCACAGGTAAAACTGAAACTGCCTGCTCCTGGTGTGGTACGTCCCCGAACAGCGGCTGACCTGATTCCGGCTGATGTACTCGGGCAATTTATGGAATTACAAACCTTACTGCATAGTCTGCTAAATAAAGCTGGTTACCTCGACTGGAATCGGGAAAAAGTCATGACCCTATTTGGAAACTGGGTCAAGATTCGGCTGGGCGACGCGTTCCTAATGTTAGTAGCTCATACCGAACGGCATCTGAAACAAGCTATGCGGGTTAAAGCAGAAATGGGTACTTTTGCTCAGTCTAACTGAAAACGGATTATGAGTCTTAAAGAACAAGTATCTTCTCAGTTGAATCAACTGTCAGAAGCGGAACTGGCAAAGGTTTCACAGTATATTATAGAATTAAAGGGTCTATTGCCTCCCCGACGTATTAAGAATAACGCATATTTGAACGTACGGAAGGTTTTGGAGGACGTTAGCGGTTCGATGGGCCAGTCTATTATTATCGAACGCGAGGATAGACTATGATTTATTTTTTTGACTCCTCAGCATTAGTCAAATACTATACAAATGAAAAAGGAACTGAACAGCTAACTGCAATTATTCAGTATCCTGATACCTACGGGTTGGCTCGTGAACTAGGCTACATTACCTGGAATCCGAATGCCCTCTAAGTAATAAATAACCTATGATTTGAATGAAACACTATTTGACCCAAGACCCCTGGAACATTATTGAAGAGAGTTTTCACCGTGACTATAACGAAATAACCGAGAGCCTGATGTCGATCGGGAATGGTCGATTAGGGCAGCGGGGCAACTTTGAAGAGAAATTTACCGGAAAAACCTTGCAGGGTAATTATGTAGCCGGGGTATATTATCCTGATAAAACCCGCGTAGGCTGGTGGAAAAACGGCTACCCCGAATACTTTGCCAAAGTGTTGAACGCTGCCAATTGGATTGGTATCGACATCGATATTGAGTATGAAACCCTTGATCTGGCCCATTGCGAGGTCCGTGATTTCCGGCGGGTGCTGAATATGCAGGAAGGTTTCCTGGAGCGTTCGTTTATCGCCAGGCTGAAAAGTGGTAAGGAAATACAAGTTGTGGCCAAGCGATTCTGTTCCATCGTCGATGATGAATCGGGCGCCATTCGGTATGCCATAAAACCGCTGAACTTCGACGCCAAAATCACCATAACTCCCTATATCGACGGCGATATCCGCAACCGCGACGCCAACTATGACGAAACCTTTTGGGATGAGGTCCGCAAGGAAACGGGCTATGGTGAAGCCTACATCGAACTTCGGACACGCAAAACAGGCTTTCATGTGGCTACGGGTATGTGCGTCGAGATTGAGCAGGACGGCGTACGGGTCGATTATCAGTCGCAGCCGATCAAGTATGAAAAGTACGTAGCCAACCGAATCACGCTCGACTGTCGGCAGGGGCAGGAAACGGTCATTTATAAATATGGCGTTAACCTATCGTCGCTGAACTACGATTCGGATACGATTCTTAAAGATGCCCGGCAGTATATCCAGCGAATTATGCGCAAGGGCTTCGATAAAATGCTGTTTGAGCAAAAGCAGGCCTGGGCCGATAAGTGGAAAATGGCTGATATCGTTATTGAAGGCGATATTGCCGCGCAGCAAGGTATCCGGTTCAATATTTTTCAGTTGAATCAGACCTACACCGGCGAAGACGAACGGCTTAATATTGGCCCGAAAGGCTTCACGGGTGAAAAATACGGAGGGTCAACCTATTGGGACACCGAAGCGTACTGTTTACCCTTCTACCTCGCCACTGCCGATCAGAAAGTGGCCAGAAATCTGCTCGTCTATCGGTATAAGCAATTGGGTAAAGCCATCGAAAACGCCCAGAAACTAGGGTTTCGGGCAGGGGCGGCATTGTATCCGATGGTGACCATGAACGGTGAAGAATGCCATAATGAATGGGAAATTACGTTTGAGGAAATACACCGGAATGGGGCCATTGCCTACGCCATCTACGACTATGTTCGGTACACGGGTGATGAGCAGTATCTGGTTGAGTATGGGCTGGAAGTCCTGATTGCCATCAGTCGGTTCTGGAGCCAGCGCGTCAACTGGTCGAAGGCTAAAGAAAAGTACGTAATGTTGGGCGTGACGGGGCCGAATGAATACGAAAACAACGTCAACAACAACTGGTACACCAACTACATTGCCGCCTGGACGCTCCGGTATACCTCCGAATCGGTTGCCAAAGTAAAGGGGCTGGACCCTGCGAAATATGCCGAGCTAATCGACCGGATTCATTTTCGCGAAGAGAAAGAGCTGGCAACCGCCCGGCAGATTATCGATAAGATGTACCTGCCGTCTGATGAAGCACTGGGCGTGTTTTTGCAACAGGAAGGGTTTCTGGATAAGGACCTGATGCCCGTGACGGATATTCCGAAAGGGCAGCGTCCGATCAACCAGAACTGGTCGTGGGACCGAATCCTGCGGTCATGTTTCATCAAACAGGCCGATGTGCTGCAGGGGATCTACTTCTTTGAAGATGAATTCGATACGGATACCCTCCGACGTAATTTTGAGTTTTACGAACCCATGACGGTGCATGAATCGTCACTTTCGCCCTGCGTTCACAGCATTTTAGCCGCAAAGCTGGGTCTAAAAGATAAAGCGTACGAAATGTACCTACGCACCGCCCGACTCGACCTGGACGATTATAACAATGATACGGAAGATGGCTGCCACATTACGAGTATGGCCGGAACCTGGCTGGCTGTGGTGAAAGGATTCGGTGGGTTACGGGTCGAAAAGCAGCAATTGTTATTGAACCCGTATTGTCCCGATAAGTGGACCGCTTTCTCGTTTAAGATTCGATTCCGTGAAGCATTGCTGGAGGTGACGACCACACAGGCCGATGTAACGGTGCAAAATTTTTCTGCCGGACCAATAACGCTTCACGTGCTTGGAAAAGAGATTGTGGTGAAACCAGAGAGCAAAAAAACAGTTGCAACTAAAGCAGGGGCTTAGCCACTGTTTAGGCAGTTTGTAACTGAAAATGGGTTTTCTAAGCTGCACGGCAACAGAAAGCCCATTTTTTATGGCCGTGTGTATGACGAAAGTCCTTATGCGGAATGCTATAGTGTGTTATACATTTGCCTGATGATTGTTTTAATAACCGAATTCAAGTTCAAACCTGCTTTATGACGTTTCATGCGCAGGAACTTCCGGTTCATCCGGTAAGAGGTTGACGAATTTTGCCGAAAATGGCCATTTTAAGCCCTTTTACCTAACTGAGATCGTACTTCATGACATTTACCACCTGGAATCTGCTGTTTACGGGTATGGTCAGCTCGATTTTGTTGCTGAACATCGTGCAGTGGGGCATTTACCGCGAGCGTCTCTATGGCCTTTACACGCTGTATATGCTGGCTTGGTTGGTGTATTTTAGTTTGCGGGTGGCTGAGATTTATCACTACGTTTCGAATAGTACCTGGTATTTTGTGCGGGTTGCTGCGCCCATGTTCGCCTATTTTGTTTACTTCGATTTTGCGAACGCGCTGATTCAGATACGCGACCGATTGCCGGGGTTGTTTCGGTGGTTTACGTTCGCCAAAGGGCTCATTCTGGCCTATGTCGTATTGATGGGGTTGCTTTGCTTTGTTGTCGATGAATGGTATCCGACTCTGTACGACACGGCCCATACGTTGATGCGGCTATTCATGATTGGTCTGGCAGGTTATGGCGTCTGGCGGATCAGTCGACTGAATGGCATCGTACCCAAGTATGTAGCGCTAGGCTCCGGGTTTATTCTGGCTGGCGGGGCCGCTTCGATGCTGCTGACAGCAGTCGGGGTGAAGATGAAAACGCCGGATTCATTTCTGGATGCACCACTTACCTACTTTGAGTTTGGCATACTGGCCGAGCTTATCTGCTTTACATTGATTTTAGGTTATCGGCAGCGGAGGGCGGCTATAAAAAGCGCTATCGTGGAGCAGCGATTGGCTCGCGAACGCGAACAGCTGCAACGACAACGGCTGGAATCGGAACTGATAACCGAAAAACTCCAGCAGCAAATGTCGGCGGTGCAGATGATGGCCTTACAGTCTCAGCTTAATCCACATTTCTTATTCAATAGTCTCAATACCCTGTCGTCGCTGATTGCCGATGATCCACAACAGGCAGAACGATTTGTGGATGAAATGTCGAGTGTGTATCGATACCTGTTGCGTAATAATGGGAGTGAACTGACCACGCTGCAAACCGAACTGGGCTTTGTGGAGTCGTATTATCACCTGCTTAAAACCCGGTATGGCGCTGGCATAAACCTGAATACAACCGTCGACGAGCGCTTTTTGCAGTATAAGCTTCCTCCCTTAACGCTTCAGTTGCTGCTCGAAAATGCGGTAAAACATAACATCGTTTCGGCTGATCGGCCTTTGTTAATTCAGTTGGTAACCAACCAGGATGGGTGGTTACAGGTAAGCAATACCCTTCAGCGTAAATCGGCAAGCCGGGTCAACTCAACTCAGAAAGGGTTATTGAATATTCTGTCGAAATACCAGCTTCTGGGGCAAAAGACCCCAACGGTAGAGGAAACGGCAACCGATTTTGTCGTTGCCCTTCCGTTGATCAGATAACACATCTGATGGTCCGTTTCATCCGAAATTGAGTAGCGTGTTGGTCGACAGGATGGCTTAGGTGTAAACGGTTTGGCTTTCTGTGCCAACTATTCAGGCAGGATAGCCAGATACTAAATGGGGGTGGAGGATACCGCCAGGGCCCTACTATTTTTGTTGCCAACAAACACAACTACCGATGGATGAATTTTTTTCTCCCGATCAACGCTACAAAGTAAGTTTTGCCAGTAATGAAATCCGTATGAGTCACTGGATTGATCAGCCTTATTTAATACGGGTGAGTGACGATGAAACGTTGTTTAGTCTCGACTATCTTTGGTCGGGCGATGGTGTGAACTGGATTGGCCCTTCAACCGTTACGATGCATCTTCGGCTCTATCCGGGTTTGCTATCCTGCGAAGTAACGTTGGATGCCGAGGCTAATCAGGGTTGGGTAAAAGGCCAGTCCGGTACCATGATGGGTACCCTGGAAGAGGTTCGGCAATGGATCAATAATCTGGAGAATCCATCTAAATTATATCGATAAGTTGTAATAGAACACGGATTATTAGGATTGATAAAGACCGGTGTAAATTATAACAATCCTAATAATCCGTGTTCTATTGACGATTGTATTGCTACGCCAAATGGGTAATTGGGAACGGTTTTTTATAAATATATTTCGCCTGACTGCAATAAGTTTGTTTCTGCTTTCCTGCCAACCGACCGATTCCCCCAAACAACTCACTACCGCTTTTTACCACTGGAAATCAACCTATAATCCTACACCGTCGGAGCTGGAATTGCTACAAAAAATGACGGTTAAGAAGGTTTATCTGCATCTGTTCGATGTGGATTGGGACCCGAAAACCCACCAGGCTATTCCTAAGGCTTTGATTCGATTTCAGCAAAAGCCGGTGGGTAATATTGTGCCGGTCCTGTTCATCACCAATCGGACACTGTTAAACCTGACGTCGGAGGGACTGCCTGATCTGGCTACGCATATTTCGGAAACCGTCCGGCGAATCTGTCAGCAGCAATGTATTACTATTCATGAAGTGCAGTTCGATTGCGACTGGAGTGCGCGCACCCGAGATCGGTATTTCCGGCTCCTGAATCTGTTATCGAATCAGCTACGTTGCCCACTGTCGGCAACCATTCGCCTGCATCAGATCAAATACACCGACCAGACGGGAATACCGCCCGTAAGTCGTGGCATGCTCATGCTCTACAACGTGGCCGACTGGAAACAAGCCGATACGCGTAACTCTATCTATGATGTCGATGTGGCAGCCCAGTACCTGTCGTTCGTGAAAACCTATCCGTTACCCCTTGACCTGGTGATGCCATTGTTTCGCTGGACGGTCGTGTATCGAAACGGGCGTTTTCTAACGTTTTTGAATAATCTGGATCGGGGGAAATTGGCAAACAGCCTGTTTCTGACTGCCCAGCCAGAAAGTGTTCGTTTTATAGCAAATCGCGATACATCCGCTTTTGGGTTTTCCATCCGCCGGGGCGATCTGTTCCGAACGGAAGCTGTTTCTTCCGAAGTACTGCTGACGGAAAAAGAACGGGTTCTTCGGCAGATTAAAAACCCGACCCTTACATTTGCTTTGTACCACCTCGATTCTACCGTTTTAGCGGCCTATTCTCGTGAAACCATCCAAACCCTCCTCCGTCCGATTCCGTAAAATTGCCTTGTCTGTAGCTGTGCTGCTGGGTTTTGCCTGCGGCCCCTCATTTGATCCAAATGAGTTTATGAGTTTTTTTCAGCCCGAATCGGCTGCCATGCTGCCGAGCGACCGAGGGTTTGTGTTTTCTCCCCAGCTCTATGCCGATACTGAATGGGGTGTTTCGTATGAAGATACCTTGGTGATCGACGAAAATGTACGGGCCTGGGCTGCGTATGCCGGGGGGCAGTTGTCTGAAACCGAAGTGAGTAAGGCTCTTTACAAAGAAGATCCTGACGCCGTTACGAAGCTGACCTCAACTCTTGAAACGTCTAAAAATCAGGCCGTATCGTACCTGAAATTCGCCTGGTCGGCCGACAATGGACAGGCGAATCCCTGGTCCACAGATGCTACGCCTGTCGATAGTGCACGATTGCCGCAACTATTGGAAGAGGCCAAGTCTGCTTATAAAACGACCAGCGATGCTTTTTTAAAAGAACGGTATGCGTTTCAGGCGGTTAAGCTAGCGTGCGAACGGGCTGATTACAAGCAGGCTTTTCAACTGTACGATCAGCTTATAAAGCCTTTACCAAAGAAAACGTTCATAAGCGACTGGGCACTTTGCCGTCGGGCGGGAGCGACGCTGGCGTTGGGCGACACAGCAAGGGCAATTTACGAATTTGCTCAGGTGTTTGATCGATGCCCGTCGCGCCGGAGGGCTGCTGAAACGAGCCTGCGAAAATATGGAATCACGTTTCGCGACGAAGCGCTACAGTACGCCCAAACAGATGGAGAACGAGCGGCCGTTTATGCCCTATGTGCCATTCAGCCAGGGCAGGACGCACTGGATCTGCTCAAAGCACTCGTGCATCTGGCTCCCAAAAATCCACTGGTCGAACTGGTTATGGCGCGGGAAATCAACCGCAACGAATATTATTTTTTCATGGATGGACCTGAGTACATGCACAGCACCTACAGTTCTGAGCCAGATTCGCTTGGGTTCGTTGGCCGTCGGGCCGAGTCCGTATCCTATTTCGATAAACTTCGGGCGTTTGCGCTTGAGTCGGCTGAGAATAAGGCGCTTGGCGATGGCGCATTCTGGTACACAGCTGCTGCTTACCTGGACTATATTGGAAAAGACTATAAAGAGGCACAAACGCATCTGGATCAGGCAGCCCAGCTTCCGACCGGCAATCCGAATCTGAAAAAACAGATTGCCTTACAACGCATGCTGCTGCTGGCTGCTCAAACATCAGTCATGACACCCGACGTTGAGCATCTGCTAATTGGTTACCTGGAGGAGTTCGATACGACCCAGAGCTTCCGGCTGAACAACGCGTTTGTGGCGACCTGCAAACAGTTTGCGGCTATTTATCAGCAGAAAGTAGAGACTAAACAGGGTTGGTTCGCCAGTTGTACGCGTTCGAAAACCCCCGATGTCGATGGGCCGAGTCAGGCGAAAGCGTACCTGTTAACCATGCTGACAACGCAGGGGAATGGCGATTTTTCGAGCATTGCCGACCCGATCGCCATTGAAGATTCGGTGCCGTCGATTACCGTTCGACAAACGCTTGCCTATGCCAGTCAAGCCAGCCTGACTGATTTCGATAAGCGACTGTTAAAACTGTCGGGCCTGACCAGTGACTACCTGAATCTGCTCCTTGGCCGACGACTTATGATGGAACATCACTATGCCGAGGCTGCCGACGTATTTACCAAAGTAGACCCGAAAACGTGGAAGAACGATGCTTTCACAACGTTCTTTACGCATAATCCCTTTGCCATAAAAATGCCCCGTTTGCAAGGAAGGGGCGTAAACTTCCCCGCTGAGTCTGAAGACAATCCATACACTCCAGTAAGCTTTGCCCGACGCATGGCCGAACTGGAACAGCAGGCGAAATCGGCTTCGGGCGATAAAGCGGCTGAACTCTACTATCTGTTAGGGTGTGGTGCCTGGAATATGAGTTGGTACGGTAATGCCTGGCTCGTAACAAAGTCGTTCTGGAGTGGGGGCGAGCCACCCGTTTATGATACGCCAACCGATCCCACTCAGAAACAAAAGCGTTTCGATGAACTGATGCACACGGACTATTACACGACGACTACAGCCCGTACCTATTTCGAAAAGTCGGCAAAATCGGCTAATACTCCCGCTCTGGCCGATCGTTCGGCCTATATGGCAGCCCGGTGTGAAGCCAATGCTTTTTCGTTGCAGAAGTCCATCGAGCAGGTTCGGAATGGCTATGTGTATGAAGAGGATTCAACCTTTGTAAAAAAAATGCTGGCTCTTCGTAAAACGAAATATGCTCAGTATTACAAAGACTTTTTCAACAATCACACGCATAGCCCGTTCAATCAGGAAATGATTCGCGAATGTGCGATGTACAAAGATTTCCTGTCGTTTGGCGAGGGTCTGGAAAAATAAGCCAGGCACGTTCTCGGTAAGATGAGTACCTAAAATTGGCTAAACGAATCAGAAACAGATGGAAACCAAACAGAAGGCTGTCGGAAACTTTAATGCGGTTGCACCCGTTTACGATTTCCTCGCCTTCGTTGTGTTTGGTCGTAAGCTACAGCAGGCACAACTGACCTGGCTAAACCGGATTCCGATAGGGGCTACAATACTACTAGTCGGTGGTGGAACGGGCTGGCTGTTGCAGCAGGTATTGACGCGTTGCCTGCCAAAGCGGGTGGTTTATCTGGAAGCCTCGGCCCAGATGCTCGCCCGTGCCAGTCGGCGGATGGTACGGCAGTCGGTTATGGGTAGTGTCGAATTTCGATTGGGGGATGAAACCAGTTTGACCGATAAAGACCGTTTCGATGTGATACTGACGCCTTTTGTATTGGATCTCTTTTCGGAATCGTTTCTACAAAACTCATTCGTACCTCAGCTATACAGTGTGCTGAAACCGGGTGGCTTATGGTTGGTTACCGACTTTGTACCAACCACCATCGGATGGCAACGAACATTACTTTGGATGATGATCCAGTTTTTTCGGTTGACAGCGGGTATCCCGACCCGACAGTTAGCCAATTGGCAACGGGTGCTTGCAGCAGCTAACTTATCAGCACGGGAGCAGGGGCACCATCTGAAAGGAATGGTGGCTACTGATGTTTGGGTGCGGTAGCCTGCGCTGGGTCTATAAGTTGCTGAAGACTTTGGTTAAGGCAGGTATCGCATGAATATCATACCACTCTTCACCTCCCAGATTTAACCACCGCCCGTCCCGCTTTGGGCGTTTGAGTAGTGCATCATCCGGCGAGAAGTCATGCGCGTACACCTTACTCATGATTTGCTGGAGGGTTGTCCAGGGGAATGTACGCGAACGTTCACGTCGCTGCTGTACGCTGCGGATCGTTACCTGTCGTTCCGCAAAAGAGCCTGTCAGGTAGATTTCACTATCACCCTGGCGGCTGTTGAGATCGAGGTAGGTTAGCTCGAAGGGGCGTTCGCGACCTGTAATTTCATAGGTCGCCTGCATGAGTTCCTGGACCAGATAGTGCCAATCGTCGATGTTGTTTGGCTGGCCTTGTCGGGTATTATTGGCTTCGATGGTCATACTCCAGAAATCGTCGTCTTCTTCCAGCGAATCCTCTTCCAGCGGCTGCAATTCAGTTTTGCGAATCAAGGTCGTCATCGTGTCCAGCCAGGTTTTGGGCAACTGACCTTTCCAGCTAAAATCGTCATCGCGGGTATACCCCTCAGCCTGTAATTCATCGTCGTCAATGTCGTCGCGGTCGGGATAGGTAATAACTAACTCTATCTGTAAGGCATTGCTACTAACCGGACGGGCCGAGAGGGTGTAAAAATAGGCATATGGAGCTGGTAACGAGCGAGCGGTCTGATAGCGAATATGAAGGTGCTTAAACATACATGTTGATAGAATACCAACCCTCAGGAGGGTGATTGGTCAAGATAGTTGGCGACGGTTGCCCGGCGATCAATTTTACCCGTAGGGGTTTCAGCAAAATTAGGGACAATAATGACATCTTTGGGAATGACATATTTACCGATTGTCTGGCGGATGTCGGCCTCCGCTGTTTCCCATGCTTGCCAAAATGATTCGGACGGGGTAGAATGAATCAGTTCAATGAAAGCTACTACACGCTGTCCCAATTGTTCATCGGGTAGACCCGCAATGATAACCCGATGGGATAGACCGTAGTTGGTTAATACTTGACTGATTCGCTGCTCTATTAATTCGGGTTGTAGTTTAACCCCGCCTGAATTGATGATGGCATCGGCCCGGCCCAGCAGACGAAAATGTAGATTATCTAGTAATTCAACCACGTCGTTGGTCTGGACACGCTCAAAATTGGTGGCGGCCGATGTAATATGTAAACAGCCTCGTTCGTCGGTACCCAGAGTTACGCCATCAAGCGCCTTGAATATAGCCGATGCGTCGGGGCCATTCAATCGGCGGAGGGCAATGTGAGAGACTGTTTCGGTCATGCCATAGGTGGCAAAAACAGGGGCAGTAATCACTTGTAATGCCTTCTCCAGAGCCATACTGGTAGCTGCACCGCCTACCAGTATGGCTTTCATGCCATTCAGAATTGGAAGCTTGTCGGGCGATTGTTCCAGAATTGTTTGTAGTTGCAGGGGGACCAGGGCCGTAAAAGCGAAATGGGATGTTGTCGGGTCAAGGTGTTCTAGTGGATTGCTGGAGGGTTCAAGGAGGGTCATCGGCAGACCAAGCTCCAGCCCTCGTACCAGCATCATGGTACCGGCCACATACCGAATATTCAGGCAAACCAGTGCTGCGTCGCCTGCCTGTAAATCAAGCGTCTGTCCGGTTAGGCGGGCGCTGGCCTGCATCTGCGCCCGCGTCAGTCGAATCGGTTTAGGCGTCCCGGTCGATCCCGACGTATGGAGAACAAATTCTGTTTGCCCACTTTGCCAGGCTTTGCAAAAATCCAGCGCTTCGGATTCATAGGGCGTAGCAGGCTGGGGCCAATAGGACGGTGACAGAATATGCATGGTATAAAATGACTATTAAGTATGCGCGCCCTGTGTCTGATTGTTAGAATGACTTAAAGAAGGTAAGAGCGCCAATTCCGTAAAGGCTCCGGCTGCAATACCGATGGCATAGCAGAGCAGATCACTCCAGAGAAAGCCAAAGCCTAGTACCAGACCTCCCAGTCGGGTTGATCGCAGGTAATCGATCCAGGGAGCGTGGTATAATTGACTGAGTTCAATGCACACAGAAAACAGAAGGGCGACCAGTGCAATCGTGGTGGTTGACCGTCGGCGGAACAGGAATCCAAAACCCAGAAATACCATCAATGCCCATAATGTATCACCTGCATAATTCCGGATGAACGAGTCTGGACCTGGAAGCCATCGTGATGCCAGCCCGAACCCAACGACGCCGACCAGTAGGAGTCCGTAACTAACCCGATTGCGCACAGCTGGTATAATCGCTTAATTATGGACTCGAATGGTTTTTGCCGCCAGGTTGGTCTCAACCGTGTATTGAGTGAGCGGAACGACTGCCGGACCAGCGATGACATCGCCATTCGTAGCGAAGCGGGAGAGGTGGAGTGGGCAATAGAATTGATTTTCTACGGATTTATAAACCAGTTGAGTGTTTTGATGGGTACAGTTGGCCGAAACAGCTATATACCGCCCATCTTTAGTTTGTGCAACAATCACTCCATTGGCGATTACATAGCCTCCCTTTACGGTCAGATTTTCGTTGGCCCGATCATCCAGCCGTAATGTAAAGTCAACTTTTTTTGTAGTAGGTGTGGGCGGTGGAGAGCCATCCGCCTGATCGCTGCAGCCAATCATACAGCGCTTAAGGACTATGGCGCCAATACTGGTTCCAACCAGCCGAAAAAAATCCTGACGGTGCATTGTTGGCTGATCTGAGGGCAGAAACGTAGTATCCATAGTGGTTTTGATGTACTTTTGTGGCATTATGCCGGATTCATCGGTGTAAATATGCGTTATTTTTTGTCATTCAACGACAGCAAACAAATACGTTTGCCGGGCGGTTACCCAATTAACAAATATGGAAGAAGCGAAAGTTTTCATCAATCCGATTTCACCGGATAAAGTTGCCGAATCGCCAGGATTGCTGGCCTATGCTCACTCGGTCGGTGGAGCCATCATTCGACCCGAAGACAAAGGTAAAATTACAGGGCGGGCTGTAGCAGCCATGCGTGAGCAAACCGATATGCAGCTCAGTCAACTATATAAACAGATGCAGTTGCTGGCTGAGCAGGCTACGGCCATTCGGAATCGGGTCGAAATATCGGAGCGTATTTATGCGGCACAAATGAGTTTTGAACCCGTAGTTGGGCATACCTATTATTTTTATCAGCGTAAAAATGGTACAGACCTTCTCTCAATGGTGGCACCCAATGAATGGGGTCGTAAGTTTCCTTTTGAGCGTTGCCTCGCCACGGTCCGTATGATGGCCGATCATACGTGGGATGTGCAGTATCATGAAACAGAATTTTCAATGAGTGAATGATCGAATGAGTGAATTGTTGCGAACTTCGATTCGTTTGCCATTCAATCATTCGATCATTCAGTAATTCAATCATTATGACGAGTAACTACCCTTGGGAACCCATTAAAGAATACAAAGAAATCCTGTTCAGCTATTACGACGGGATTGCTAAAATCAGTATCAACCGACCGCATAAGCGCAACGCCTTTACGCCATTGACCGTTAAGGAGATGTCGGAAGCGATGGAAATAGCCCGACAGGATGAACGGGTTGGCGTAATTATCTTGACAGGTGAAGGGGGCGAAGCCTTCTGTTCAGGTGGTGATCAGTCGGTGCGCGGACATGGCGGGTACGTTGGGGAAGATAAAGTGCCACGATTGAATGTATTGGACCTGCAAATGCAAATCCGTCGTATTCCAAAGCCTGTGATTGCAATGGTGGCGGGTTATGCTATTGGCGGTGGCCATGTTCTACACGTGATTTGCGATTTGTCGATTGCCGCCGAAAATGCACGCTTTGGCCAAACGGGTCCAAAGGTGGGATCATTCGATGGTGGCTTTGGCGCTTCATTCCTGGCCCGGGTGGTTGGCCAGAAAAAAGCCCGCGAAATCTGGTATTTGTGCGATCAATACGATGCGCAGGAGGCCCTGGAGATGGGGTTGGTCAATAAAGTTGTACCCCTTGAGCAATTGGAAGAGGTAACCATTAGCTGGTGCCGGAAAATTCTTGAAAAAAGCCCTATTGCCATTCGGATGCTGAAAGCATCGTTCAATGCTGAACTGGATGGGCAGGCCGGTATACAACAGTTGGCTGGTGATGCCACGTTGCTCTATTATCTGTCGGAGGAGGCCAAAGAAGGAAAAGACGCGTTTTTGGAAAAGCGTAAACCTGACTTCAGTAAGTTTCCAAAATTTCCATAATAGGGAAAAAAATCCGCTATACGGTTTACAGTAAACGAATACGAAGGTATTATCCTATTGTGAACCGCGTAGCGGAAACCAATCAGTTACTTTCTACCTATTTATCCGTATTTGATATGGTCTATCGCTAAGAATGTCATAGATTTGGCCTAAAATTTAAATTTATCAGGGACGTTCAGGGGCCACTTTAGTTATGTATGAATAATTAGTTATTCATACTTTGGAAATCTCAACTTATGACAACATCATCTCTACCCAAAAGTGACCCTAGTCGAGTAGTGTATTTAGTAGACGATGATGAGGAAGATGCCATTCTGTTTGAAATGGCCATTCATGAAATTATTCCCAATTGTCGTTTACGCATTTTTTACAATGGCCTGATTCTTCTGGAGGTATTGGCTGATCCAACAGCCAGACCCCATTTGATTTTTCTGGACATGCATATGCCATACCCCGACGGGCTGGAAATTCTAATGAACCTAAAGATTAACCGACAATGGGCCGACATTCCGGTTATTATGCTAACGGGCGTTGAAGATGTCGATAAAGTGTCGCTGGCCTATCAACTAGGAGCTCAATCCGTTATTGTGAAACCCTCTACCCACAGTCAACTGCTGGATATTGTCATTAGTATTCGGGAGTACTGGTTTAAGACAGTTCGCCTTCCGGGTCAGGCTTAGTGGGAATTACGTGCTGTTCGATATGCTCGAGGGACTTCAGATAATCCATCAGTTCCTGCTCACTACCGAAAAGCTTGGGTTCTTTCACAGGTAATTTCAATTTCAGCGGCATTTTGACCAGATCTTCATACTGGCCGATTGGCTTAAGTTCGTATACGGCGGTTGCTACTTTCAATTCATAGACATCCACCGGCTGATCGATCACACTCATTTCCTCCAGTCGGCCATCGAAGAAAATACGCTCAATCTGGGCCTCGAAATAAGGGTAGGTGGGCCCTTTCTCATCCTGACGCCGTTGGCCGTGCTCCTGATTGACATAAACAGTAGCACCTACTTTGAAAGGAAGTTCAATCGGAGTAAACGTAATCGTCATAACGGTAAAAAATTTAGCGGTTCCAAGGTAGCCATCTTGTGTACGATTGCCAAAGATATGTTATAAGACGTATATGGTTTAGTAAATAAGTTGATAATTATATACGTTTTATAAGACTGTTAATCGGATGCAGGCAGAGTAATCGTAAACTCGGTGAATTGTCCGTATTCGGTAGATAGAGTTAATGTGCCGCCGTAGCCTTTCGTGATAATATCATAGCTGAGCGATAAGCCCAGTCCAGTGCCAACTCCGTTGGGCTTGGTTGTGAAAAAAGGCTGATATATTTTTTCTCGGACTGCCTCAGGGATTCCTGTGCCATTGTCCCAGATCGAGAGCAGGATATACTTTCCCCTGCGTTCTGAATGGACTCGTAGCTCTGGTGTAAAACCGGTTGGATTTAAGGCAAGTTTCTGTTGAAGGGCATAAAAAGCATTGGTGTACAGATTGATTAAAACCCGGCTAATTTCCTGCTGTACTACATTCGTCAGACCCAGGTTCGTATCGAGTTCAGTCGTTAGATTGGCTTCGAATGTAGAATC
Organism: Spirosoma aerolatum; assembly: GCF_002056795.1. Lineage (NCBI taxonomy): Bacteria > Pseudomonadati > Bacteroidota > Cytophagia > Cytophagales > Cytophagaceae > Spirosoma > Spirosoma aerolatum. The sequence continues at coordinate 3,457,330 of NZ_CP020104.1, forward strand.
GTTTCGTTGTATCGTATGATAGGTCAGCCGGAGTTGCTCTTCTGCCAGGCTGTTAAGGTCCGTTGGCTCTTTTTCGCCCGTAACTTTTCGGCTGTGTTCGAGCATGCCTTTTACAATTGCTGAAGCCCGCCCACCATGTTGGGTGATTTTCTGGAGGTTCTGTTTCAGATCGGCTAGTAACTCCGCCTGTAACTCATCGATTGGGCCGGTTTCGTGCTGAACCTCTACAAGCTCATCGACTAACTCGGCGGATACTTCCGAAAAGTTATTAACGAAGTTTAACGGGTTCTGAATTTCATGAGCAATACCGGCGGTCAGTTCGCCGAGTGCGGCCATTTTCTCAGACTGAATAAGCTGGTTTTGTGTTGTTTTTAGCTCACTAAGGGTATGTTGAAGGGCTTCTTTCTGGTCATGTAACTGCTGGTTTGTTCGCATACGTTGCCGATTTGATCGGATCAGCGTAATCGAAAAGGCTAGTAGCAGGAAAGCCAGACCGACCAGGAGTAACAATAGCTGACGTTGTTGCAGGGCATCCTGTTCACGAAGTTTGCGTTCGGCGACCAGCAGTTTGATCTGGGCTTCTTTCTTTTGACTGGTTTGCCGGAATTTAATAGCGGCCAGTTGACGGGCCGTTACTTCTGCCGCCAGACTATCTTTGTAGGCAGTATACTGTACATAATAGTTATAGGCCTGTGCGTAATCGCCACGTTGGGCAAATCTCTGACTCAGTTGATGACTCGAATCCCGGATCTTCTTCTTTTCGGTTAATTTCGTGAGGTCGGGCGAGGGTTGACCACTTAGCCTGACCAAACTATCGAGCCAACTTTCCGTAAAGTGTATAGAAGAAGGTGGTGTAAACTGAGTGGATTTTTCGGGATTAAATCGATGGGAGGGTAGATTAGGTCGTGCTGTCGGGAAAGGGGTTTTGGATAGTTCATCGTTATTCGGTTGGAAGAACCGCCCTCTTTGTGGCTTTTCTTTCCTCCTGACTGCAGCCTGTTTCATACTTATGCTTAAGGCATGGACGACAGGTAGCAAACGAGCATTCGTATCCTGCTTCATCAAATCTCCTGCCATTGATAGGGCCCAGCTAACCTCTCGAACGTCGAGTAATTGGGCTGCCAAAGATAGGGCTTCGGCCTGGAGTGTATTGGCCGTTTGTGATTGACTACCTTCCTGCCGTTGACTACTGGCTAACTGGCAAAGTGCCACAAGTTGGCTTGCGCGATCATTGAGCCGACGGGCAGCTCGAAGCAGCGAGTCGGCAGTGAAGGGATTAAGTGGTCGATTGTTTAGTTGCAGGTTTTTTCGCAACCATTTGATCTGGGCAATGGAAGCGGAGGGCGTAGTGAGGCTATCTCTCTGGATAGCTTGCGCTACGCCTTTAGGTGTTGCCTGAGAGAAGATAGCTAAGATTAGCAGGAAGTAGCCGATAAAATCCCTGACTCGCATAACGACTTCCAGACGACAGTAAATTGAAATTGATCAGCGAAAGATAAAAAAAACCTTTACAAATAATAGCAACTAGCTAGGTACATGCCTGATGGTGCTGAACCTCGCCACGAATTAGTACCATCAGGGCTATAAATAGATTTGGCCTCATCGAAATGAGGCCAAATCTGTTTACAAACTATAGTGTTCAAAAGCTATCTTATGAACGAGGGCGACCGCCACCACCAGCAGCCGGGGCTGCCTGTTGCTGACCATCGTTGCCGCCACCGCCTTCACCTTTTACATCGTCATTTTCAATCGACTTCTTCCGCTTGCTGTCGACGAACTTCATCTTACCAATTTTGTAGCTAAAGGTTAGCCGAACACCAGCGTTATAGAAGCTATTGACACTCGATTGACTTAGGATGGACGAGCTTGATTCCGAACGAACGGTGAAGGGATGGTTCAGGAAGTTTTCGGCAACCAGGCCAATGCTTCCCTTTTTCTGAGCGATTTCTTTCCGGAAACCGATGTTATAAAAGGCAAACGAACCCTGATAGCCTTGTAACTGAATCCGGCGTCCCATCATACCACCACCGCCCTGAAGTCCCCAGCCATTTCCAATGGTATAGGTGCCGAAGAGCCGTCCGCCCAGTACCCAGCCGGAATTTGAGGCCGCATAAATCGGGTTTGCGTTGTTGTTGGTCAGGTTAACATGCATCAGATCGAAGCCACCATTGAGCTGGAGTTTTGATGAGAGGTTGATATTCCCGAACACGTTCATGCCATAGGTATCTTCGTAGCCGACGTTCTGGTAGTTAGTCCGAATAGCTGTTTGGGCCACATTGTTTACCAGTACCGTAGCCGTGTCGCGCACGCTGGTGATTTCGTTGTTGGTCCGACGGGCAAAGAGTGAAGTGGTCAGATAAACGGCTTTCAACGGCATGGATAAGCTCAACTCCACGTTGTCGGTCAGCTCGGGCGATAAGTAGGGGTTCCCCTGGCTTATGTTTGTTGGGTTCGACGAGTTGACGTTTGGATTCAGGAACTGGATCCCAGGGCGTTGAATCCGGCGGTTGTAGGCCAGCTTCAGGGTTTTGTTCCCTTTCAGGCTCTTCGAAATATTGATACTGGGTACCAGATTACCGTAGTTCGACAGGGAGATGGGCGTGCCAGTTTGTTCGGATCCAAACCGGGCATCCAACAGCGTATATTCATACCGCGCTCCCGCTTTCAGCGTGAATTTTTTAGGTAACGCTGCCGTAATCGAAGCATAGGCGCCCAGAATTTGCTGTTGGTAATTCAGTGAATTGTTTTGCCGGGTATTGTCGACAACGTAATCGCCTGTGGCACCTTGAGCCAGAAAATAGGTATAGTCGCTATTAACTTGACGGAGGATGCCTTTGCCACCAAATTCGAGCAGTGTTTTCTGACTCAACGGTGTCTGGTAATCAATCTGTAAGGTTGATTCTTTATTCTGACTGGGGTTGTCGTTCCGCTGCCGCGACAGAATGGTATGCATATCGGTTGGGCTGAGCAGATCGGCCGTAAAATCATTCTGACGGTTGTTTTGGCTAAAAAGTCCCAGGATGCTTAGTTCCTGTTGAGGTTTGTATGTTTTGGTATACGTGACATTGGCATCCAGATTGCCGTTAATGTCTTTTGTTGAAACGTCCCGTAAATTCAGAACGGGATTGCTGACACCCGGCAAGTAGGTGGTTGTCAGCAGCCCATTTTGCGTTGAGGTGCCATTGCGGGCTCCGTAGCGTACGCTAGCTGTCAGCGACGTATTTTTGTCAATGTCATAATCCCAGCCCAACTGATAGTTACCAAACAGCCGCTGTGTAAGGGTACTGGCATTCTGAATCGTAACCTGGTTGCCATTGGCCGTTTTGGTGGTCTGGGTATTTTCAAATTCACCTTTTACATTGTACTCGGCCCGTCCGAAGCCGCTGAGCGAAAATCCCATTTTGCCGGTGCGGTAATTGGCATTCAAACCCAGGTTCGAGCCGCGGTTGCCCACTCCACTGTTTACGTCAAGTGTCAGACCCTGTAAAGTCGTTTTCTTGGTCACGATGTTAATGATACCTCCCGATCCTTCAGCATCGTACTTAGCCGACGGGCTGGTAATGACTTCAACGCTCTTGATCATGTCGGCCGGAATCTGTTTCAATGCATCGGCGACGCTACTGGCGACAATGGTACTAGGCTTGTTGTTGATCAACACCTGAATGTTGCTACTACCCCGAAGGGTCAGGTTCCCGTCGAGATCAACCGTGAGCATGGGGACTTTCCGCATTACATCCGAAGCGTCTCCACCTTTGGTGGTTACATCTTTTTCGGCATTGTACACCAGGCGGTCCACCCTTTCTTCAATCATCGACGCCTGACCTGTTACGGTGGCTTCGGCCAGTGTGCGGACATCAGGGGGGAGATTTATAACCCCTACATTGATTTCGGAACCTTTGGCAATCGTAATCGGAGCCGACAGACGGTTCTTATAACCGATGAAGGAGTATTGCAGTTTGTAGGTGCCTGGAGCCAGTTTCGATAGTGTAAATCGTCCTTTTTCATCGGCTGTGGTACCGTCGATTGGCTTGTTGGTTTGGGTATTGATCAGGGCTATGGTAGCGTATTCGACGGGTTTGCTGGTCGTTGAATCCATCAGGATACCTGAGATCTTACCATTTCCTTTAGGCTGTGTATCAGTATCGGTTCCTGGAATGAATGTTTTTTCTTTTTTCTGGCCAAATCCATCCTGGCCGCCTGGTCCGCCAAATCGCCCACCACCGGGTCCACCGCCCCCAGGGCCGAATTGAGCAAAAGCTGTACTGCTTATAAACAATAAAAGAAGTATTTTTTTCATGGTAGTACTCCGCTGTAGTGAGGTGCTTTTTCGTTGGGACGAAATTGCTACGGAGTATCATCGCCAGAAAATGAATGTTGCCGAATGCCCGATTTTGGGTGGTGGATCGGGGTTTTTGAACTTCAAAAATAATTATGGTTGATTTTCAGGCTGAAATGAGATGGTCTATTAAGTTACATGTATTGTCGTTTGTAATTTGCTGATTATCAATTGGTATTAATCATAAATGCCAGAATTTCACTAAGTGATTCTGGCATTTATGATTAATAAGTATATCTACTGGCTAGGCTAATTCGGCACATTGCACGATACACAGGAGAAATCTATTCCCATCGAAGGCATCCTTAATTGATCAATCGGAACAGGTGATTCCAGCGGATTTTGTGCCATACGTCGGCCGGGACCGGATCGATAGACATCCAGACAAACACGGCCTTACCGATAATATGGTCGGCCGGAACAAAGCCCCAATAACGCGAGTCTTCCGAGTTGTGTCGGTTGTCGCCCATCATGAAATAGTAGCCTTGTTTGAAGGTATACGACGTAATTGGCTGGCCGTTGATTTGAATGCTGGTGGCAGTTATCTCTACTTTTCCATTGCCTTCATACCGTTCAATGACAGGGCCATATACCGCAATCGTTTGTTTGTTAATTGGAATGGTCATGCCCTCTTTCGGAACCTTGAGCGGCCCAAAATTATCCTGATTCCAGGCATAGGCTGAACTTCCGTAAATACCGGGCCCTACCTGACCAGCAGGTTCCGTCATCGGCTCGATGCCTTTCACCCAGTCGAATCCCCTGAATTTGGTAATCATGTGTTGGGTGGTATTGACCCGATAACCGACCAGTTTATACGTTTTCGTGGTATCGTTGTAAACGGCAAGGGGTTGCCAATTGATGAAAGGCCCCTCCGGCGATTTGAAATCATTCACGATGTCGTACTTGCGAAAAAAGCGCTCGTCAAGCTCTTCGGTTGTTTTAAGAAAGTAAGTAGTTTGCGCCCGTTCGGGAGTAGGCATCACCTTGCCGTTCACATAAACCTGCTCCTGCCGGATTTCGATAACATCGCCCGGAATACCAATGCAGCGCTTGATAAAATCAGTTTTCAGGTCGGTAGGGTAGTCCGTTTCGCCCGTTTTAGGTGGTGGGTAATTGAAAACGACTACATCCCCATTTTTGACGCTCGTAAAGCCCGGCAAACGATAAATGGGTAACTGAATCGCTTTGCTGAACGACGGAATTTCAGTGCCCCAGATTTTCTGATGGGTAAGCGGAACCTGTAACGGCGTTTTTGGAGTCCGTACACCATAGTGAAGCTTACTGACGAACAGATAGTCGCCCACCATCAGGTCACTCTCCATGGAAGGGGTCGGAATGGCGAAGGCTTCAAAGGTCAGGAACCGGATAAGGGTGGCGGCAATGACCGCAAACAGAATCGAGTCGAGCCATTCCCGAAGGGGCGACTTTTTAGGTTTAATAGCTTTACCAGTGGTCTCTGTTTTCTTGCCAAACATAAAGAGTGCGTAAATTATGCGTTTGATTTATAGCGGTCTGTAATGGAACGATTTGACTACTGATGAAATATACAGGCAAAGTGTATGGGGTAGCATCTATTTTACATAGATGGCTCTATAGTAGGTTGATTGTCGGGAAGTAGAGCGATATGATTAATTTTCCGGCGGATTTACCAAAAGCAATTATGGTGTATCATCTCATTTTCAGAATTAATCTTCTCGTTTTGGCGGTATTACTTGTGGCTTTGTCTACGTATGCCCAGACGGCAAAGCGGACCACAAACTCCATCGAGCAATTCCGTACCAAAATCGAGCAGATTGCGCAGGATGCCCAGGGGCGAGTAGGGGTTGCCGCTACGTTGCTGGAGACGGGGGAGTCAGTCGGGTTTCATGAAAATGAGCAATACCCGATGCAGAGCGTTTACAAACTGCCGATCGGTATGGCTGTCCTGCATCAGGTTGATCAAGGGAAGCTAGTGTTGGCACAATTGGTTCATGTATCCAAGAGCGATTATATATCTGAACGGCAACATAGCCCCATACGGGATAAATTCCCTCAGGGAGCCGACATAACCCTTGCTGAACTCCTTCGTTACGCCGTTTCAGAAAGTGACGGATCGGCCAGTGATGTGCTGTTGCGGGTTCTGGGTGGGGCAGAGGTGGTGATGAACTATTTGCGGACGCTGGGTATAACAGGCGTGATGGTTCTGAATACGGAGAGAGAAATCGGTAGTGACAATGCCGTTCAATATCGTAACTGGGCTAAGCCGAGCCAGTTAGTCGCTTTATTGAAGGCCGTTCAGGCGGGTAAAGGATTATCCAGAACAAGCCATGCCTTGCTGCTCCATCTATTGACCGATACACAGACTGGACGTCAACGGCTCAAAGGATTACTCCCGGCAGGTAGTCTGGTAGCCCATAAAACCGGCACTTCCTGGACAATCGATGGCATAACAGCCGCTACAAACGACGTAGGTAACCTTACCCTGCCCGACGGGCGTCATATCGCCATTGCCGTACTCGTTTCCGATGCTAAAGCCGACGCGACAACACGAGAAGCTGTCATCGCCCGGATTGCCAAAGCTGCCTGGGATTATTGGCATTGACTGAATTCCTACTTTAGCACATCGGCTAATTCAACTTCCGCATAGTCGTTGTTGTAACTAACTTGGCCTACTGAGAAGTCGATGGATACAAATACCTTCTCAATAGGCCAGACGAACCGCAAAATCACCTGCTATCAGGATGAAGGCATGCCGTACATGTCCTGCAAATAGTCATTCCATGTTTTTGAATCGGTAGCCATTTCCGGGCAAGTGTTATACCCTTTTATTAAACCATTCATGAGTGAGCCCAGTATAGGTATCGGAAGAACCGGTTTCGATATATGTCGGTGCGTCATCCATGACCGAGCAAGGGTTTGAAAGTCCAATACTTGTGGGCCTCCCAGATTCAGGATTGTATTCTGGTTTCCGGCCAGGGTCAGTTGGTAGAGCTTATCGGCTACCGCGTCGACATGAATGGGTTGAGCCAGTAGTTTTCCGGGCAAAAAGCCAATGGGAAATTGCATGAGCTTACTAATAAAAAAATCGATCAGGTTGTAAAACTGCGTAGCCCTTAGAATCGTGTAAGGAACCTGGCTGTTACGGATCAATGCTTCCGAATCGAGCTTGGCCTGGTAATAGGCGTACGGAATTTTATCGATACCGACGATCGAGCAATATATCAGGTGCTTTACGTCTGACTTGGGGATAGCCTTCAGGATGTTCCGTGTAAGAACGGATTCGAACGAATCCCGACCAATCTTTCCGTTTCCACTGGCCAGATGCAAAACAGTATCGACACCCGCCATTGCTTCCATTAGCCCTTCACCTGAAACAAGGTCGACATACGTCCAGGTGTCGGTAGCTGTCTGATTGACAATGCTATACGATTGGGCTTTGACTGGATGACGACTGCCAATTCGATAATCCGCCTGTTTGGTATGTAGCCAGTTGGCCATCGCCGAACCGAGTACCCCCGTACCACCAAGAATTAAGATTTTAGTCATTTTTAGAGTCAGGCATGTTTGGGTTGAACAAGATGAGGCTTATATAACAGAAGCGGGATTAGCAGTAGTACACTCAGCGAGAGAGTCACTACATTGCCAATCTGATCGGCTACGGGTAGCCTATGTAAATGCTTTACATGATACCACAAATGAGGTATATTAAATAAAAGCAGGCTAATGGCTACGGCTCTGGCAGTTACGGTATGTGGAACGAAAAGGGCCAATGAACTAAGGCAGGTAAACGCCAGAAAGAAAGCGCCAACGTCACGAATCAGATGTTCATTGTAGGGGCCATCGACCGCAACCCAGTTATGTCCGAAACCTGGAAAATGATTGTAAAAATCGAAGGGCATGAAGAACGCCCAAAGGCCGGGTAGGCTGTTGGCCAGTGTAAAATAAAGTAGGATGGCCTGCACCCAGCGGGGATGTTTTTGTACCATATGCGTGAAACCTGAGATATGTTTCGCGCAAGACAAACCAACTGTTCATTTTGTGACAGACCTCGATTAATTTTTCTGGAGGTGAGCTAATTTATCAGGGTTGCGGAGTGAGAAAATGTGACCAATACCCTGTTCGTCAATGTCCAGTACCATAACCGTTGTCAGTAGTTGAGTGTCCTGATCGGAGAATAAAAAGGCAATCGACCCATTGATCAGAGCCGTTCTGACGGTTAGTGCAGCCCCTCGCTTTTCGATCATCGATCGTAGATACCGTTCCACCACTGTACGGCCAAACAACGGATTAATAGCTGTACGTACTTTACCGCCCCCATCAGAATACAGCACAACGTCCGTTTTCAGTAACTGCATGAAACTGTCGATGTCGCCTGTAGTACTGGCCTGCGAAAAGGCTTCGAGCAAGGTTTGCTGATGATGTGGGTCAATTGTAAACCGACGGGTTGAGCTGGCTATTTTTTCTTTGGCCCGATGATAAAGCTGGCGGCAGTTCGCTTCTGTTATATCGAACTGATCTGCCAGTTCGGCATAGTCCAGCTCGAAACTTTCTTTTAACAGGAAAATGGCTCGTTCGAGGGGCGACAGTTTTTCCAGGAGCAATAAGAAACCATAGGAAATATCCAGTTTGGCATCCAGTACGGGGTGGGGCCAACTGATAGGTTCGGGTAGCCAGGTGCCTTTGTAAGCCTCCCGCTGGCGTTTTACGGCACTCAGGTGGTTGAGTGAAGCATTCATAACGCTTTTGGCCAGATACGCTTTCGGATCCTGAACGGAGTCTGGTGACCGGCTAAGCCAGTTCGTCAATGTATCCTGAACGATATCTTCACTGGTCATAACTTCACCCGTCATCCGGTATGCAATGGAAAAAAGCAAAGGGCGATAGGTGTTAACTGCGTCAGTCGTTGGCATAGGCAAAACTAATCAGTTTCTTTTTGACAGAATAACTGAAAAACCTGTAGATTTACCGATACAGCACTCATCCTCATATACATAAGCTATTATGTCGACCCGCAGAGCGTTCTTTCGCCAGTCTGCAGCCGCAGCTACCGGCGCCCTTACTCTTCCGTCGTTTCTTCCGGAAACCTTCGCCAGCCCGATGCCAACGGCCGATGCCGGGCTCAAATTGGCTTCGGAGTGGGCCAAAGATGAAGATTTCTGGGCCTGGGTAAAATCGGAATACACGGTGTCGCCTAATCTGCTGAATCTGAACAATGGAGGGGTTTGCCCACAGCCTAAGGTTGTGCAGGACGCACATATCCGGTTTTATCAGTACTGCAACGAAGCGCCGTCGTATTATATGTGGCGGATTCTGGATCAGGGCCGCGAGTCGCTGCGGGAAAAACTGGCCGATCTGGGTGGGTGCTCGCCCGAAGAAATCGCCATCAATCGAAATGCAACGGAAGGATTGAATACGGTCATTTTCGGCTTAAACCTGAAACCCGGCGACGAGGTCGTGCTGACCAAACAGGATTACCCGAATATGCTCAACGCCTGGAAGCAGCGCGAAAAACGGGATGGTATCAAACTGGTTTTTCTGGACCTGAATTTGCCGAGCGAGAATGAGGATGCGCTGGCTGAGCAGTATATCCGGGCCTTTACGCCCCGCACTAAAGTGGTTCATGTGACGCACATGATCAACTGGATTGGGCAGGTAATGCCGGTTCGGAAAATTGCTGACGAAGCCCATAAACGCGGTATCGAGGTGATTGCCGATGGCGCCCACTCGTTTGCCCTGTTCGATTTCAAAATCCCTGATCTGGGGGCCGATTATTACGCAACCAGCCTACATAAGTGGCTATGTGCGCCATTTGGCAGTGGCATGCTCTACATTAAGCAAAACAAGATTCGCAACATCTGGGCACTCTTGTCCAACAATGAACCCGATGGACCAGATATTCGCAAGTTTGAGAGTCTGGGTACGCGTTCGTTTGCCTCTGAAATGGCCATCGGTACAGCCATCGACTTTCACAACAGCATTGGAACGGCCCGGAAGTTTGCCCGTGCGCACTACTTGAAAAATTACTGGATGGAACGGGTGAAGGATTTGCCGGGCGTGAAAATTCATACGTCGCTGAAGCCAGAATTTGCTGGGGCTGTAGCGCTGTTTTCGATCGATGGCATGAAACCCGGAGAGATTGACGGGCAACTCCTGAATAAATATAAAATCCATACGACGGCCATCGAGTGGGAAAACATCAAAGGCGTGCGGGTAACTCCTCACGTGTATCATACGCCCAAAGACCTCGACAGACTCGTCACCGCCATTACGGCTATATCGGAAAAACAAGCGCTAGCCGGAAAACAAAAGAAAAGCTGACAAAGAAAAATCCTGTAACCTGACTCGTTACGGGATTTTTCTTTGTTCCTGTAATCAACCGCTTAGTCCTGCTCATATAACGCCTTACTAACCAGCAATGGGCGCGCATTTTCAATGATCAACTGAGAACGTTTCTGGCCATTGGGTCGCATGAGCAGATAATAGATACTCACCGTAGCAATAAGATAGCCGACGAATAAACCGTTGCCGACAAACCCTAAAACAGCGGGTAGAACCAGCAACACTGCAAAGAGTACCGAGTTGGTATACAATGATTCGGTGAAAAGGCCGATCCGGCCAAACAGAAAATAAAATACCCGAACCCAGACGTAGGTATTCAGTACCAGAAACAGATTGAGTAGCCAGTAGGTCGATTGGGGATCGATCAGCAGATGAAGCGCGCAGAACAAATGGAGCGTCGTCACAAATACATAGCTCGGTATCATAATCGCTTTGGAGCCCGATACAATGGCAGTTTGATAAAACGAGGTGGGTATATGACCCGCCAGAGCTACAGCGGCTGCCAGTAGAGCCCAGCCCGCGTGGCCCATCAGATAAGCCAATAGGCAACTGACCAATTCCAGACAGCCTGATCCGATATGAAGGTAAAGCAACGTTCGTCGTTGTATCGACAGAAAAAATTTAGGGTGGGGCGGATGGTTGACGTGGTAAGTCAGGACAAACACGTTCATAAAAGCTGAAATACCGCAAAGCACAAGTTTTTCCACTTGGCATTCACGGGGCTGATATTTGGTGAGGAAATGGAAGCAAAAAAGCGCGGCCATGGTTAAGCCAGCCACAATCAGATAATACACAAACGACTTCATTACCGCTTTGTTGAGCACAGGCATCACGTAATCGATGGCAAAACAAAGCGTTTCAACTCAATATACCAGCGTCAATCGTCCGGTTCGATGGATTCAGGGGCTACCCGCTAGGGTAGTTTGGGCTTATCTGGGTAAGAGCGATCCGAACGGCTAGCAACGGTACCTAGCAGAATGCCCTTTGAAACAGCTTCAGTGAATCAATGCACTAGATAAGGTAAACTATTGGGTGGCCTGTGTTTATAGGAGGAGCGCAATGCGCTCGCTTTAAATTTATCTCCATCACATTTATGTTTCATTTGAACTGGGGCATTATCGGTTGTGGCGACGTAACCGAAGTAAAAAGCGGCCCGGCATTTAATAAAGTACCCCATTCGAGTCTGGTAGCGGTTATGCGTAGAGATGCCGATAAAGCGGCTGATTATGCGCAGCGTCATAAGGTACCGAAATGGTATACCGATGCTGATGCGCTTATCAACGACCCCGACGTTAATGCTATCTATATCGCAACGCCACCTGACAGTCATGCTGATTATGCCATTCGGGCTATGCGGGCCGGTAAACCAACGTACGTTGAAAAACCAATGGCTTTGAATGCGGCCGAATGCGAAGCCATGAACCGGGTAAGCCGGGAGACGGGTATTCCACTGTTTGTCGCCTTTTATCGTCGGGCCCTCCCATATTTTCTCAAGGTGAAAGAGTTGGTTGATCAAAAGGCAATTGGCGACGTTCGGTATGTGCATATCCAGTTGAACTGGGAACCGGCAGATAGGGAATTAGGAAAGGCTGCCGTTCCCAACTGGCGAGTTACTCCAGCGGTTTCGGGGGGCGGGTTGTTGCATGACCTGGCTTCCCATCAGTTCGATTTTCTGGAATTTTTGTTGGGGCCTATACAATCGGCCAGTGGTATAACCCGAAATCAGGCCGGACTTTATGAAGCTGATGATCTTGTAGTCGCCAGTTTTGCATTCGAATCGGGTGTCCTAGGTTCCGGGAACTGGTGCTGGACAGTCAACAAAGAGCAGCGGCTTGAACAAACGCAGTTGATAGGCTCAAAAGGGAAGCTTACCTTTTCATTTTTCGAAAACTTCGTCATTAAGCTCGAAACCGAGTCGGGGGCCGAAGAAATCACTGTTCCCTTTCCCGAACACGTTCAGCAACCCCTGATCGAATTAATTGTACAGGAACTGCGGGGAGAAGGCAAAAGCCCAAGCACAGGTGAAACCGGAATACGGTCCAGCCAAATCCTCGACTGGATAACCGCCCCGTAGAGACCGGTCAGGAAACGCCAGGTATGGTCGCTGGCGTTTCCTGACCGGTGATAAAATATTTTACATACAAATAGAGAGTTGTAAATGTATTTTACATACATTTACTGAATAAATATGCATTGACCTTGACTATCGATTCATGAAGGGCACTAACCTGGGCGAGTTTGAAGAACTGGTTCTACTGACCATTGCGGCATTGATCAATGATGCCTATAGTGTTGCCATCTGTGATGAGCTTGAAAAACACACGGGTCGGGCAGCTAAACTTGGCGTCGTACATGCGGTATTGAACCGACTGGAAGAGAAGGGATTTGTAAAAAGCCGCCTGGGCGATGCGACCAGCGCCCGAGGAGGCAAACGTAAACGCTACTATGAGGTGACCCATGCTGGGAAAGTTACCCTGATAAAAGCCAAAGAAGTGCGCGAGTCGCTCTGGAATATCATCCCCGGTTTCAATCTGGAAGGCTCGTTATGAGATCATTCAACGCCAATTCGAAGGAAACAGAACCAACACAACCACCCCGGTGGGCGCAACGGTTGCTGGCCTGGTACTGCCGCCCCAACATACTGGAAGACTTGCAGGGGGACCTGAATGAGTACTTCGAACGCAACCTGACGACTAAAGGGCCACGGAAAGCCCGGTGGATTTACTGCCTGGATGTGCTGAAGTTTTTTCGTCTGTATACCATTCGTAAACCTGATTTTATTAACCTTTTTATCCATTGGATTATGCTTGGCAGTTACCTCAAAACGTCCCGGCGGAGCCTGGTGCGTAACAAACTATTTTCTTTCATCAACATCATCGGGCTGGCCGTTAGTATGTCGGTGGGTTTACTGGTTATTTCATTCGTTACGGATATACTCGCCTACGACGATTTTCACGAAAATAAAGATCGGATTTTCCGGGTGATCACAGCCTTTAAAACGCCGGAACAACCGTCAATCGATCTGGCTTCAACATCGGTAAAAGTGGGACAGCGCCTTCGCAAAAGTGTACCAGGAATTGACGCGTTAACCATACTTCGTAATGGCTTTGGTGGGGATGCTACCGTGGGTGAGACAACGGTTCCCCTAGGTGGGCATTGGGCCGATGCTTCGTTTTTCAAGGTATTTACCTTTCCCTTACTGGAAGGTAATCCCGCCACAGCCTTGAAAGACCCATACTCACTGATATTGACTGAAAAAACGGCCAAAAAGCTATTCGGCGATGTCGATCCACTGGGCAAAACAGTTCGGTTGGATACGCTGAACTATACCGTGACAGGCTTAATGAAAGATGTTCCGAAATTGTCTCATATTCAATTCGAAGCATTAGCCTCTTTCTCAACAGCAGAAGCGCAGTTTACCAGAAAAGACCCTAATTTTTATGGATGGGATAACATCTGGCAGAATTATGTCTACATGGTTTTACCCGTGCAGACTAAACCCGAATCGGTATTGCAGGCCCTGAATACGTTTAATAAACAGGAAAACAGCGGATTGATAAATCGAACGGTTTCGGTATCGCTTCAGCCGCTGAAAGAAGCATCGCTGGGACGGAAGCTACACAATGCGATTGGGCCTACGATGATACCGATTGTGATCTGGGTTTTGAGTGGACTGGCGCTGGTTATTATCCTGTCGGCCTGTTTTAATTACACTAATCTGTCAATTGCCCGGTCCCTTCGTCGTTCGCGGGAAGTAGGAGTTCGTAAAATTATCGGGGCATTGAAAAGTCATGTGTTAGGCCAGTTCATGGCCGAATCCGTCATTATTGCGTTAATGGCGCTGGTAATCTCGTTTGGGCTCTTTTTATTTCTTCGAACTCAGTTTCTGGCACTCGATCCGTTTATTAATAATATGGTGTCGCTAGAGGTTTCGGTTCGGATCATTCTTTATTTTATTTTACTGGCCATTCTTGTAGGGTTGTTAGCCGGAATTTTACCTGCCCTGTTTTTCTCCCGAATCAAACCGGTGCAGGTGTTAAGAGATGGATCGGCCCTGAAAGTATTTCGGCGGCTTACCCTGCGTAAAACGCTGATTATCATTCAGTACGGGTTGTCTCTTGTCTTCATCGCAACAACCCTGATCGGCTATGCGCAGTACCGGAGCTTTCTAACTTTCGACCTGGGCTTTACGACCGACAATATTCTGAATATAAACCTGAAAGGAAATAAAGGGGCGGTGTTGGCGAACGAGTTGAGCCAGATTCCCGGCGTGGCCGAGGTATCGAAATCGCAGTTGATCACCAGCCTGGGCAGCATGGGCGGAACGACCATGAAGTACAAAGATAGTCAGGACTCTGCGCTGGTCTGGCATAATATGGTTGACGAACATTATTTGCCAATTCATAAGCACAAACTCCTGGCTGGAACAAATTTTACCCGACATCCTAAAAAAGGAGAGGAGGAGAGCGAAGTTATTGTGAATGAGCAGGTCATCCGACGATTCAACATTGCCAAACGAAACCCGCAGAAAGCACTGGGCGAACAGGTGGTTGTCGATAAAAAGAAGCTCACGATTGTCGGTGTGTTAAAGGATTTCCATTACGGAACGATGGAGAAACAAATTGAGCCCGTCATGTTCCGGTACTTTACAGATCAAACGGGTGGATATCTGAATGTAAAAGTGGCTACTACCGATTTGCCCGCTACCCTGGCGAGTATTGAGGAGGTTTGGCGCAAGCTGGATAAAATGCATCCGATGGAAGCCAAGTTTTATGATGATCAGATTGAAGAGGCCTACCGGCAGTTCGCCATTATGCTTAAGGTGATTGGCTTTGTTGCGTTTCTGGCCATCTGCATCGCTTTTCTGGGACTGCTGGGCATGGTCGTATTTATGACCGAAACCCGGCTGAAAGAAGTTAGTATTCGCAAAGTACTCGGAGCCAGCGAAGGAGGATTGGTCTATCTGTTGAGTAAAAGCTTCCTGAATTTGCTTCTGCTAGCTGCTTTCGTGGCTCTTCCAGCAACCTATCTCTTTTTCGATCAGGTCGTTCTGGTCAACTTTGCCTATCACCAACCCATTCGGGTGAATGAACTCGTCATTAGTGTATTGGTTGTAATGATTCCGGCTTTCCTGATGATTGTGTCACAGACGCTGAATGCCGCCCGAAAAAACCCAGCTAAGGTATTGAAAAGTGACTAAGGTAGTGACGCATTCCCTTGCGTCACTACCTTAGTCACGGAAAATCGGTACCAAACCCATACAGCGCCCAACCAGCCTATAGCTAACCAGGCTCCTATGGGTACGCCGAACATAATCAGGAGTAGGCCACCGATGAAGCCGCCAAAAATGCCTGAAAGCCAGCGTTCGGGAAGGATATCGTACCCGTAGGCAAGGCTATGCAGAAACAGTAACCAGCCCCATCCCGTCAGCCAAAGCCAGATAACGTAGTCGGGTTGAATTTCAGCCGGGTAATTTCGCCCTAAAATCAGGAGTTCAGGAAGCCAGATAAGTCCATACGTAAAGGCATACCGCACGAGTCGTTGCCACCAGGAAAAGGGTAAATTGGGGAGTAAGAGCAGGTATTTTTTCTCAAAGGTGCTCACCTGACCGCCCACCTGCGCATGCCCCAGTATCGCCAGCAATAGCCCAATGAGCAACAGCCGCTGGTCGTAATCGTCGGTGGGGTAGAGTCGGCAAACACCCGCCAGCAGTAAGCACGAAAATGCTTTGGTCAATACCAGCGAAAGTGGTTCATGCCGGAGCCAGTAGACGGGAAAAAACAGTTCGTAAGCGAGCTTGATGCGGAGATGGGGAAGGCGGAGCACATCGGGACCGGGATGCCGAAGGCGGTAATCATTTAGATAGGCGCCAACGCCAATCAGGCACAACAGGTAGGCAACGATAGCCGTTAGTGAATCCCATTTTTCATACACCGTTGCCAGTTGAACCATCCAGCCTCCGTAGGCAATCACAGGGGCTAGCAATCCTATTTGAAGGGCGAGCCAGAGCGCATAACGTGAAGGCGTGGGTACCAGCCAAAGGTATTGCAGAAACAAATGTTCGGGCGCGGCTAATTCCTGGCGGACAAATGAACTGACCTTTACTAAATAAAGCCCCCAGAGGATGAATACCAGGACCATTAAAAACCAGGAACCCAGACAAGCGGTAATTAAGGCTTTATGTTCGCGGGCGCTCAGAAAGCCAAAGGCCAGCAGAATAATGACCAGAAATGTACCGGCGTTGCGAGCGTAAAAGGGGCCAACAAAAATTCGATTCAGGAACGTCAGCATAAGACAGATTAGGTTGTCGGTACAATGCCCCCATCGCCCACCTGCCAGATACCGCTTAGGGTTAAGCCGGTTAGGCTGACATCCTGGTGTGAGGTAAGCCAGAACGAAACCCCCTGTTCTGTATGAAGTTGACGGATATAATCGAATAGTTTTGCTGCCGTTGCAACGTCGAGGGTCGTCAGGGGTTCATCGAGTAAAACGAGTGTTGGAGATCCTAGCAACGCCAGCAACAAGGATAACTTCTTAAGCATCCCACTCGAAAAGGTGCTTGTCGGTTGCGTCCAGAAGGTATTGACGCCCAAAATACTGGCGATATGTTCGACTTGCCCCGATGGGGCCTGTTTCGCCTGACCAACGAATCCGGCCAGATCACGAGGTGTCAGAAACGATGGATACAGCGGTTCGGCTTCAGCATAGTTGACCCGTAGGCGGTAGGCGACCGGATCGCGGTTAATCTCGTACTGGTCTTTCAGCCAGATTTTTCCTGAAAAGGGAAGGAGTCCGGCAACGGTTCGGAAAAAGGTGGTTTTGCCGGAGCCATTGCCACCCCGGAAATAATGGATGCCTGATGAAAATGCCAGCTCTGGTAGGGCCAGTACCGTTCGACCGTTGTAGGCTTTGGTGAAGTTGGATACAGTCAGCAAGGACGATTCGATTGATAAGCACCAAAAATAAGAATGAATTCAGGCAGACGAATTCCCTTCTGTCATTTCGGCTGACCATTCCTCACGAGCCATGCGCGAAACCCCTACCATTTTACGCTAAGTCGGACGCCTGCCAGTCCATTCCGGCCGGGGGCCGCATTATAATATCGATTCCCGACCGCATTCAGATCATAGCCCAGCGAATAGGCCCGATCCAGCAGATTATCGCCACTGGCATACACATCCAGTGTCCAATGCGCGCCCAGGTTACGACGAAAACCCAGGGTGCCCTGAAGGAGCTGCGTCGGGTTCGATAAGGCTGTATTGGCATCATTCAACTGAAATTCCAGCAGAAATAGATACGTCAGATGCGTATAAAAACCTGAGCGCGTTTCGACATCAATCCCCGTTGTGTTGGCCGTTGGGGCTACGCCCGGAATCTGGTTATTCGACAAGTCGACGTTTCCCTGCCGATAATCGCGGTATCGATAATTGGTCAATGTCAGGTTATTCCAAAGACGAAGTAAGGTCAGCGATTGGGTTGTATTGGGCAGCACAAAGTCATAGCTAAGCTGAGTTTCCAGACCTGGCTGGTCGGTGCGTCCTGCATTGATAAAATAATCGGCACCAGCCGCGTCGGATCGACGAACGATTGTCTCCCGGAGTTGTAGCTTGTAGAGGGCCACATCAAACCGCAGACGGCTGTTTAGGGCAGATCCGCGAACACCTACTTCATAGCTAATGCCACGCTCGGGGTTGAGTGATGTGCTGAAGCCACCTGCCGAGGGATGCACTTCCTGACTCGATGGAGCCGAATAACCCGTACTGATGCTCGCAAAAGCTGATAAATTAGGACCAAAGGTGCGTAAGAGAGCGACCCTGGGTAGCCAGACAGGGGTGAACGTTCGGGTGATCATGGCCGTCGGTAACCCATTGGAACGCACCATATACCGGGTAAAATCATACCGAACATCGTTTCGGCTCAGGCCTGCCGTCAGTCGGAAGTGGGCAGGCAGTTCGGTTTCAACCTGAGCGAACAGCGTGGTTTGCCGGGAAATTAGTTCTTCATCAGTCTGAATGGTGTCGGGTAAGCCAGCTCGGTTGCCAAAGTTTCGATCTACGGTGAAGTTGCGCAAGAGTTCGGCACCAACCGTAACAACCGTTGGCAGCGGACTATTGGGGAATTTGAATTGAGTTACCGAACGGCCCCCAATTCCCAGGTCGGTCCGTTTTTCATAATTGGTAATAAACGGGTTGGCAAAATCAGTGGTGGAACTGTAAATGACCGTCGTGTTTTGAATGCGGTCGTTCCAGCGGTATTCATGCGACAGGCCAAAATACCCGACTTTCTGATAGATACCTGCCTGCTGAGCGGCACTACTGGGCAACGTAGGTGTGGCTGGTCGGGATGCTCTTGGATTGAGTAAAAACTGGGCTTCGGTCAGTCCACCGGGGGTTTGATAATGGAGGTCGGAATACAGCGCCAGTAGCGAGACCGTCCGTTTGGGGTTTACGTTGAAAGAGCCAATAAAGCTTAGGTTATCGCGCACGACCGCACTCTGATCGCGGTATCCGTCCGACTGCAAATGGTTGTAATTTAGGGATATAGCTGAATTGGCTTTGCCGGTTTGCAGGGAAATGCCATTGCCATATAAGCCATAGGAGCCACCTAATGCAGAAAGCTCGACACTGCTTTTATTGGCAGGTACGGCCAGACCGCTAAAGAGAATGGTGCCGCCTGTGCCTGCGCCATACAAGCTGCCAGAGGGACCTTTTATAACTTCGATCCGGCCCAGAGCCCGCACATCGAGTGCATTGAGGGGCGTGTTGCCACCCGCATCGGTCAGTGGTAATTCATTCCAGTAGGTTTTGATATTTCGCACGCCAAAAGGGGATCGGATAGCACTTCCCCGAATGGCCAGCCGATAGCTTCCGGGCGAACGTTCATCGGCCCGTACACCGGGAATGGTGTTTAACGAAGAGACGATGGTGGGTATGCCAAAGCGTTGGTTCAAATCCCGTCGTGTCAGTACGCCCACCGAAGCGGGCGTTTCCAGCAACCGCCGGTTGGTGGCATACCCGCGCACAACAACCTCGTTCAATTGCAGGGTATCGTCTAAGGACGAAGCTGGTGTTTGGCCCAGTAGACGAACAGGACTGATGAGGCAAAGGGTTAGGGGTAAGAGTAGGTAGTTGTTGAACATAAAACGACGGCTATGCCTTGTAAAAGTACATCGAATAACGGGAAACAAGGTTTCTGAATGAGATAAAATCGAGCCAGTAATCCAGTAATCAAACCGCCTGCATAAAAATTCAGTGAAAGGCGGATTGATTCTTGTATTTGGCGTAAGCACCATTTTTGATCAATAAGATTATATACTATGATTCTTTTCTGGCACTAAATTTGACAAGTAACGTAGTATGCAAGCTTTATCTTTACAGGAGAAGAGCCTGAGACTACGGCTCATACATACCCTGCAATGGGTGCTTCAACTGGCAGCAGGCGGTGTGATAATCGTTGCATTGCTGGCAGGCTCTCTGCTGTGGCAGCCGTATGCTGATCAAAGCGAGGTAGAACGTGATCAGGCTAATGAGACTTACCTGCGGGTGATGTCGGAACTGCAAAGTGCTGCCTGCGTGTATCACCAGGGGGACTGGTTGCCCTTTCTGTCATGTGAATCAGCCGGACATAAGCGATTTACGCTGAGATATGAAGTGCTTGTTTATGAAGGTAATTCCTTTTATTACAGCCCTTTCTACGCAACCCAAACCGATAGGGTATTAAGGGAGTTCAGAAATAAGCCGGTGCCAGATGGCGCAGTTGGCCTTTGAAAAAGCTAAAGCTATCGTTCAATCTACTCCGGCAATTTCACCCGGTATAGACCAAACGGATAGACCACGTTGTCTTCCCCATTATTGTAGCGACGGGTACGATGTATCTGGGCGGCTGTTACATACAAATACCCATCCGTTCCGATGCCGAAACTATCCGGCCACAGTAATCGGTTGTCCTGAACCAGGACGCGCAGCCGCCGTTCAGCCGTAGACTCGCCGGGAGTGACATACCGAATGGCTTTATCCGGGGAATCGGTGAGGTAAATACGCCCCGCTTTGTCGGCAATCATCCCATGCGACACACCCGTTTCGCCCATCGATTCGACGCGCCCCGACAACTCCGCAGGTGATAGGTTTAGATTGACTAAATCGTCAACGGTAATCCGATAGAGTTTAGTTTGGGTGATCGGGCGAAAATAAAGGTACTTGAAATCGTGCGTAAGGGCGATACCGTTGACATTACTCCGAAATGGATTGCCCCGGCTATCCCGAACTTCTTTCCCATCAATGGTGAGCACAAAATCAGGATCGGCTTTGGTCGATGGAGCCGTATCCAGCACCGTTCGGCTTTTTCCAGAACGTAAATCGAGCACAACAATCGCTCCCCGGCCCGGATCGGATAGGTACGCCTTCTGCCGTCTGGTATCGATCTGGACATCATTCAGCCCCGTTCGTTCGCGGGGTAAGTCCTCGAAACGGTAAACACGTTCCACCTGATTGGTCTTTAAATTGATCTTGAGCAGTTTAATGCCTTCAGGTATCGCTTTCTGGCCCGATGGGCTGGCCGGGTCAAGTACCCAAAGGTCATTGGTTTGATCGACAAACAGGGCTTGAACATTAATAAACCGATGTTGCGGGTTCAGCGAATCCCACTGATTCCATTCGGCGTTAGGGTAGGGTATACGCTTCCCATGTACGATTTCGGCCAAACCATAATCATAGTTGATTGGATTCTTAGGAAATGTAACAAAGATGCGGTTGTCCTGCGAGACGCCTAATCCTATGGGCTGGTGCCTGCCAAACTGAGCGACGGTTTCCAGCTTAGTAGATGGATGCGATTGAGCCGATGCAATGAATGAGCTCAGTAAAAAGAAAAGAGTAACGGAAAGTGTTTTCATACTAATATAACCAGAGTCATCGAATTGTGTTGACTTCAGACAATTCGCTCGGCCGTTTTCCAGATTGTTTCGTCGTAAGTAATCCCCAGGCCCGGTAAGTTTGGAATTTGAATGGCCCCGTTTTGAATCCGAATGGGAGGAGTATACCAGGTTACTGGTTTACTGGCCAGATCGAACACCGTTTCCTGTAACCCATATAAATTAGGGCAAACTGCTGCCAGGTGCCAGAAGGGGGCAATCAATGGATCGGCCTTGGGCGTATGAGGAGCAATGGATTTATTGTATTTTCGGGCAATTTCGGCTACCTGTAAGGCCCGAAGTATGCCACCGTTATAGTACAAATCGGGTTGCAGCAGATCGTACACATCGGTGCGGGCCAGTCGGTCGAAACGATAGAGACTGGTATCCTGTTCGCCACCCGCCAGCCGAAGTTTGGTCAGCGCTCGATTGACATTTCGCAGGCCGTCTTCATCCTCGAAATTGCAGGGTTCTTCAAAAATAGCTACGCCATTATCTTCCAGCATGTGCCCAATGGCAATGCCTTCCTTAGGGGTATATGAACCATTGGCATCGGCATAAATGGTTATCGAATCACCCAGTTTTTTTCGGACTAATGGAACAAAGGCTCTTGTCCGGCGCTCGTCGTCGGGTGTATTCTGCATTCTACCCCCGACCTTAATTTTTACACCTTTGGCACCTGTAGCCGCTAACTTTTGGGCGAGCTGATCAACAACTGCATCGGGCGTTAGCGTACCCCGGTCGAAGTCGGAGATGTAGACGTCATACTGGGTTCGTACCGGCTTTCCCAAAAGTTGATAAACCGGCTTTTTCGCCAGTCGGCCCAGCAAATCCCAGACCGCTAGCTCAACCGAACCGATGCAGTTCCAGAGCGGCATCCCGGCATATTTATAATTTGAATTGAGTCGATACGCATGATCGACTAACTGAGGCAGATCCCGGGCGTCTTTTTCAATGAAATACTCAATAACCAGCCCCTTGAGCAGCGACGATAAATTAGGCATTCGGTCGTTACATTGGGTAATGCCCCGTGTACCATCCTGAGCCGTAGCGACCAGCATCAGTTGTCCCTGTGTTTTCAATAACTCGACCGAGCGAATGAGAACTGGGCTGGCTAGTACGTGGTGCAAATCAGGCAGGGGCCACACGGGAAAATCGTCGGCTGGTGTCAGCATCGAACCAAACGGCTCGGCATTTGCCAACAAACTACTACTGAAGATGGCTGAATGGAGAAACTGTCGGCGGTGCATGGCTTCGGGAAGGAATATTCTTTCAGGAAAGGCCACCCGCGAAGGAGAATACTGGATAAAATTCGATTTTTTCGATATATTTGTTTCCAATCAAGCAGAAAGCTGGCCGGGATGTCAAGGTCAGTTAGTTTTCACCTTCACGAAGCTGTATCTTGACGTTTCAAGAATTTAATCTCCACGACGACCTGTTGGCCGGTGTGGATGCGATGAACTACCTTAAGGCCACGCCCATTCAGGAGCTGGCCATTCCTAAAATCCTTGAAGGGCGCGATCTCATCGCCAGTGCGCAGACTGGGACTGGTAAAACAGCGGCTTATCTGATTCCACTCCTTGATCGAATTTCACACGCCAACCACGATCATACCAGCACGCTTATTCTGGTTCCCACGCGCGAACTTGCCAAGCAAATTGATGAACAGGTTGAGGGTTTTGGCTATTTTGTGCAGGCACGCAGTATTGCTATTTATGGGGGAGGTAAGGGGGATGACTGGGACAAGCAGCGTAAAGCGCTTGAAACCGGAGCCGACATTATTGTTGCTACGCCTGGCCGACTTATTGCCCATATGCAGTTGGGGTATGTCAACTTCGACAAAATCGATTACCTGGTTTTGGATGAAGCTGATAAAATGCTCGATATGGGCTTTTCGGACGACATCCTGAATATTGTGGCTAAACTGCCTGCCAAGCGGCAAACGCTACTGTTCTCGGCTACCATGCCGCCCAAAATTCGGGAATTTTCGAAACGTATTCTAACGGAGCCTGACGAAATCCGGCTGGCCGTTTCCAAACCCGCAGCCGGTATCGATCAGCAGTTTTATCTAGCCTACGACGCTCAGAAATTACCTTTGCTGGTACACCTTATTCAACATAGCCGTACACCCGTGCAAAGTATGGTGCTGTTTACGTCCAAAAAAGCCGAAGTAAACAGTATAGTTCGGGCATTAGGCAAACTAGGCTATGAAGCGCGAGGAATCAGTTCCGATCTGGAGCAGGATGATCGGGAAGTGGTACTGCGGGATTTTAAAAACAAAGCATTCCCTATTCTGGTCGCTACCGATGTACTGTCGCGCGGGATCGATATTGATAATCTGACGCACGTTGTCAATTACGATATTCCCCGTGATGCGGAAGATTACGTTCACCGGATTGGTCGGACGGCACGGGCCGCCACCACCGGAACGGCCATCACCTTCATCAGCGATCAGGATCAGAACCGGATTGTCAATATCGAACGACTCATCGAACGGGAGGTTGACAAACAGTCCATTACCGAAGAACTGGGTATGGGCAAATCGCCCGTATTTGATCCACGTCGGTTTAGTGGACTGCGTGGCAAAAGTGGACGAGGATCGGGTCGTGGTCGGGATAAACGTCGGACTGACGAACGACGAAAGCAGGAACCGGGGGCATCGGGTGAAGCACGCCCGGCCAATCGTCGGGAGCGGAGCGAAAAGACTGCGCCTAAACCTCGCCCTGATGCAACAGTGGAGGGTGAAAAACCGTCTGTTCCAGTAAATGCCGAAGAGCAGCCAGTTGGTAAAACGAAACGCCGGAAAAAACGTCGGCGTGGGCCAAAGAGTGACGCACCCGGCAATGGGACTGCTCGGACGGCTTCGCCTGCCAACCCCTCAGCTACTGGCGAATAGACTGTGCCTATGGATACGCTCATTTCCCGACGAACTTCTCTGCAAACCCTTTCAATTGCGGTCGGTGGCTTACTCACTCAATCGGTAAGTGGGTTGTCGTTCGGAGAGTCTGCACCTAAAAAGTTAGGGATAGCCCTGGTTGGGTTGGGAAATTATGCAACCAATCAGCTAGCTCCAGCACTTCAGGAAACCCAGCATTGTTACCTCGCCGGTATTGTAACCGGTTCGCCCGACAAAGCCAAAACCTGGGCTTCTAAATACAATATTCCGGCGAAGAACATCTACAATTACCAGACCTTCGATCAGATTCGGAACAATCCCGATATTGACATCATCTATGTAGTGTTGCCGAATTTCCTGCATGCCGAATACACCATCCGGGCAGCGCAGGCCGGTAAACATGTGATCTGCGAGAAGCCAATGGCGATGAATGCCAACGAGGCTCGGCAGATGATTATAGCCTGTGCGAAAGCGGGTGTTCAGTTGTCGGTAGGGTATCGGCTCTATTTTGAGCCACATCATCTGGAAATGCGCCGACTGGTAGCCGAGAAGGCATTTGGGCAGGTGAAAGTGATTGAATCGGCATTGGGGTTCACCGTTCCAGGACCGAACTCATGGCGATTAGATAAGAAGATTGGTGGGGGCGGAGCGATTATGGATCTGGGTATTTATGCTATACAGGGTGCCCGACGAACACTCAATCTGGACCCGATCAGCGTAACCGCTCAGGCATTTACTTACGATAAAGAGCATTTTAAAGACGTTCATGAGATGGTATTCTGGCAGTTTGAGTTTCCCGGTGGAACTATTGCCGATTGCCGAACTACCTATTCGTCGTATGTTGATCGACTGTATGTTACCTGTGAACGTTGGGGTTGGTATAAGCTTGAGCCTGCGTATAATGCAACGGGGGCACAGGGCCTAACCAGCAAAGGTCCAATGAATGTAGCCTCCCCGAACTACCAGCAAATAGCGCAAATGGACGCTTTTGTTGAATCGATCTGGAACAAAACCACGCCCGAAGCTTCGGGAGAAGAAGGCTGGAAAGATATGAAGCTGATCGGCGCGATTCTACAGGCTGCCGACACCGGGCGGAAAATTACGATTGACCTGAAAAGCTAAAACACCTCACCCAGGTTGAAAAACAGACCGTGCGATCCATCCATACCGAAGCCATAGTCGATAGATAAGTTCGTGCGGGAAATTTTGTTCATCCTGATGCGTAACCCGCCACCTACAGCAGGGACTACCTTTTCAAATTGTCGGCTTGCCTGTTCGGTTACGGTTTGGGCATTGGCAAAGATAACGCCCCCCAATAAGCGATCATCTGTGATGTGGAAGCGGTATTCTGCCTCGGCATAGAGCAGGTTTTTGCCCCGAAAACGCCCCTGAATGAAACCACGACCCAGATTACCGTTGCTGTCCCAGCCTGTACTAGGTAAATCGAGAAAGGGTGGATTCCCATCCAGCGTAAATGAGTTGTATGACCAGAGCGCCAGAATATTCCCCGATTGCAGAGAAATCGGAATATACTTTCTCAGCTCCAGCAACAACGATTGGTAGGTATCATCGCTTCCCAGAAACTCCATATTGCTGCGGAGCACAGCGTTGGCATACAAACCGCCGGTCGGATTGATGGAGTTCTGGCGGTTGTCGTACAAGATATGCAGGGTTGGGCCTGAAGAAACCGAACGACCCTGAACTCCGTATGGATAGCCCGAAATACGTGTAAACTCCCGGAAGGCGTTGTAACTTTCGATGTTCCAGTGTAGGTCCAGATGATAGCCGATACCCGCATAGAAATTAGGTGCTAATTGTCGTAGCAGGCTCTGGTACATACGCAGATAGGCATAATCCATATCCACTACCCGTCGGTCGGTTGAGGTATACATACCCAGCCCGTAGGTGGCCTGCGGGTAATGCATCAGCCGCCAGTCGTTGGTCCACAGAAAGCGATTATTGCGGCTCCAAATCTGCGAAATGGCTGTAAGAAACGCCTGGTTATTCTGCGTATAAGTCAGTTGTGTACTAATCGTCGACATGTTAGCCCCTGATCGGCGGAACGGTGTATTCAACAGAACGGCCGCCAGTAACTGCGTTTGTAACGTATAGCCAATCTGTGGAATGACGATCAGAAATCGCTTCCCTTCATGTAGACTTGCCGAATCGTGAGGGGTAATGTGCAGACGCGGAAACCAACGACTAACTAAATCGGCTACATCGCGGGTAGGACTAACAGACTGCGTAACGGGCAGCCTAAATGAGAGGGCAGCCGTATCCGAAAGCGGCATTTGAGCCAGACAGGTACTATCCGATACAATCAGTAACAGTAAACCCACAAACGAACAGTAGAGGAGTTTCATGGGTGGGTCAGAAAGATCGCATAGTTTGTCAATGAGGGCGTTAGCAAGAGTGCTGTGGTATCTATGCCACAGAAACTACAGCCATTAAAACGCTAAATACTACCTGAACGTTGCAAAAATACCTGTCACTAGCTCTGTTGCTCGAAAAACGACCTTTAGAGCTAGTGAAAACTATGCGACAAAGTTATAGCTTATTGTAATAGGCAAACACGGTCATCAGCCCCGACCGTGATTTCAGGTCGGGCTTCTGCGTCTTTATAAACGCTTCAACCTGCTCTTTTTTATCATCCATCAGCTCCAGAATGGATTTTTTACCGGGCGAGAATTTTACGGCTTTTTTATCGCGGGCAACGTACCAGTCCATCTTTTTCATATACTCATCGTCTTTCGTTCCGGTATTCATGGCCACATTGAAGTTGGCTTTGCGGATGTAAACCGAAGGGTATTGCAACAGGTCCAGTTTGCCACCGTTGACCAATTGCTCGAAAAATCCATTCAACGATTCTGCTTCTCCCTGGTATTCATGCACGTTGACGAATCGGCTAACTGACCCAAACAGGTTGTTCCGGTCAACGTAGCGTACAGCCGAGGATTTGACCGCTTTAATGGATTTAGGACCGGCTTTAATCTCGACTTCATTCGTCGACAAGTCGAGCCGAACGGGTACACCGGCCAGCGAATCGTTTGTCAGAGAAACCCCTACTTTATTGTAGAATTTTACATTACCAGCCTGCCAGGTGGTATCCAGATACGGATCGCCGATGAGTTTGCCAGACTCTCCTTTAATAGTAAAGAGTGTGGCGTTGTTGGTAACGTTCAGGTTCGTAAAATTGATACGATCCCGAGTCGTTTGGGCCATGTATTCGGTTTGTGCCTGGGAGAACGCTGGGATCGATCCGACCAGGCAAAAGGCGAAAAGAAAAAAACGCATAGGAAAATAAATAGAATGGTTATCAAGGAATAAAGAAACAAATTTTCATTGGAAATAAATCATGTCATAGCGCCTTAATTCGCAAAATCTTCTTTGGTTCTGATACCCAAAGGCGTTTTTATTTCTGTATTTTTGGCAGTTAACCCAATCATCAACTAGTCTTTCATGATAAAACATTCCCTGACAGGACTGCTTGCAGTCAGTCTGGCCTATGGGTCTTTGGCTCAGACAACCTTCCCACAAAATGGTGTTTACGACGAGCGGCCGGGGCTGTATGCCTTTACCAGCGCAACCATCGTTGTAGACCCCAAAACGACCCTGCAAAACGCGACCCTGCTTATCCGTAACGGGCGTATCGAAGCGGTTGGAACAAACGTTTCCGTTCCAGCCGGAACCGTCGTAGCCGACCTGAAAGGCAAACGAATTTACCCGGCGCTTATCGACATTGATTCTGACTACGGTATGCCGGAGGTTACGCGTGGACCTGGTGGTGGCCGTGGGGCTGGTGCTCCCCAGTACGAATCGAACAAGAAGGGGCCGTATTACTGGAACCAGGCCATTCAGCCTGAAAATGAGGCTGGTGTTATTTTTAAAGCCAATGCAGCCAAAGCCGATGAGTTACGTAAACTGGGTTTTGGTGCTGTGCTGGTGCATCCACACGATGGTATTGCCCGTGGTACGGGAGCGCTGGTAACCCTGGCTGATGATCGGGAAAATACGCTGGTGCTTAAACCCAATGCAACCGCGCATTATTCGTTCAGCAAAGGAACATCTACCCAGCAATACCCCAACTCTATGATGGGGGTGGTAGCTTTACTACGGCAGGCTATGTATGATGCCGACTGGTACAAACGGGCAGGTAGTAAAGAGCAGGCAAATATGTCGCTCGAAGCACTCAACCGAATTCGCAGCCTGCCGACCATTTTTGAAGCCAATGACAAACTGGGTATCATGCGGGCCGATAAAATTGGGGACGAGTTTGGTATTCAGTATGTTATCCGCAGTACGGGTGATGAGTACCAGATGATTGATGAGGTAAAGTCTACAGGGGCTTCGCTGATTGTGCCGCTGAATTTTCCGCAACCTTACGATGTTGAAGACCCCTGGGATGCTGATAACGTGTCGCTGGCTGAACTCAAGCATTGGGAAATGGCCTCTTCGAATGCAGGTCGACTAGCCGCTGCCAATATTCCGTTTGCGCTAACCACGGCTGGGTTGCGCAACAAGGCAGATTTCTGGCCGAACCTGCGGAAAGCCATCGAAAATGGCCTGTCGGAGCAAAAAGCACTGGAAGCACTAACCATCATTCCAGCCAAACTGATCCATGCTGAAGATATGCTCGGAACCTTGCAGAAAGGAAATGTAGCCAATTTCATTATTACGTCAGGCAATCTGTTTAGTGCCGATAACGTGATCTACGAAAGCTGGACACGGGGTAAGCAGTATATCGTAACGACCAAAGCACCTGTAGACCTGCGTGGTGCCTGGGCGCTGACCATCGGGGATCGGAGCAACCTGAAGCTGAACATCACTGGGAAAACGCCTGATAAACTCGACTACCAGATCGTAGCCGATACGGCCCGTATAACCCCCAAAGTAGCGGTCAGTGGCGAACTGATCTCGATGCAGATTCAACTGAATCGGCGGCAGCCAGGAACAACTCGCCTGACTGGCTACCGGACGTCGCCCACCGATTTCAAAGGCGATGGTGAAATGCCCAATGGTCAAATCATCCAATGGTCGGCAGTTCGTACGGGCGATGCCCCGGCATCGACCACTGCAACGTCCACTTCGGCGACTAGTTCGACATCGGCTATGGCGTCAACAACCGCTACAACACCCTCTAGCAGCACAGCTACGCTACTTTTTCCGTTTGTCGGGATGGGTAATGCTCAGAAACCCAAGGCCGAATCCGTGCTCATTCGGAATACCACCGTCTGGACGAACGAGAAAGATGGCGTATTAACCGGTGCCGATGTGCTGGTGACAGATGGGAAGATTTCGAAAGTAGGGAAGGGGCTGACGGCTCCGGCTGGTGTAAAGGTAGTTGACGGGACGGGCAAGCACCTGACCAACGGCATTATCGACGAACATTCACACATTGCCCTGCTGTCTATCAACGAAGGCGGGCAGTCAAGTTCAGCCGAAGTGCGGATGTCGGATGTGATTAACCCCGAAGACATTAATATTTATCGGCAACTGGCCGGTGGCGTAACCACGTCCCAACTGCTCCACGGTTCGGCCAACTCTATTGGAGGGCAGTCGGCGCTGGTGAAACTGAAATGGGGCGAATCGCCCGAGGGCATGCTGATCAAAGGCGCGGATGGGTTTATCAAGTTTGCACTCGGCGAAAACGTAAAGCAGTCCAATTACCCCAACCCGAACGTGCTGACCCGTTTCCCGCAATCGCGGATGGGTGTTGAGCAGGTGTATATGGACCACTTCACCCGGGCCAAAGAATACGCGAAAGGCTGGGAAACCTACAACAAGCTATCGGCTAAAGAAAAAGCAACGGCTATCCCGCCCCGTCGGGATATAGAACTGGATGCACTGGCTGAAATTCTGGCGGCAAAACGGTTCATTACCTGCCACTCATACGTGCAGTCGGAAATCAATATGCTCCTTAAAGTAGCTGATTCGCTCGGCTTCAAAGTGAACACGTTTACGCACATTCTGGAAGGCTATAAACTTGCCGACAAAATGGCGAAACATGGAGTAGGTGGTTCGTCGTTTGCCGACTGGTGGGCCTATAAAATGGAGGTACACGATGCCATTCCGTACAATGCCGCGCTGATGCATCGCCAGGGTGTGGTGGTATCGATCAACTCCGACGATGCTGAAATGGCCCGTCGACTGAATCAGGAGGCCGCTAAAACGGTTGAGTATGGTGGCGTAAGCGAGGAGGATGCCTGGAAAATGGTAACGCTCAACCCGGCGAAACTTTTGCACCTGGATAACCGTCTGGGTAGCATTCGGGCCGGTAAAGATGCTGATCTGGTATTGTGGAATGCACACCCGCTGTCGATTTATGCACGGCCTGAAATCACGATGATCGAAGGTGCTACGTACTTTAGCCTCAAGGATGAAGAGGCAAAACGTGATGCACTTCATGCCGAACGCTCCCGAATCATTCAGAAAATGCTGGCTGCCAAAGCGGGTGGGGCATCAACCGTTCGCCCAACGTTCCGTCGGGCACGTATGTGGCATTGCGAAGACATTGAGGGCGTGATGGCCGAAGGGGAAGAAGAAAACGCAGAGAGCAAATAAACGAACGATGAAAAAAACACTGTCAATCCTATTTTCTCTGGCTGCGCTTACGAGCTTTGGTCAGAACCCGGCTCCGGCCAAACCCCAAACGAAAGCCATTGCTTTAATGGGCGGGGTTGTTCACATCGGTAACGGCCAGGTAATTCCCAATGGTGTGGTCCTGTTCGATAAAGGCGTCATTACCAACGTTGTCGATGGCACTACCGTTCGGCTGAATCTAAATGATGTAGAGGTTATCGATGTATCGGGTAAGCATGTGTATCCTGGCTTCATTTCCCCAGTATCTACTGTTGGTTTGCAGGAAACCGGAGCCGTACGGGCTACTGTCGATAAGCAGGAGATCGGCAACCTGAATCCGCATATCCGCGCGTTGATTGCCTACAACACGGATTCAGAGATCATTCCGACCATTCGAAATAACGGGGTTTTGTTTTCGCAGGCTACTCCGCAGGGTGGGACTATTTCGGGTAGTTCAAGTGTCATGATGTCGGATGGCTGGAACTGGGAGGATGCTGTACTGAAAAAGGATGATGGGCTCTGGCTGAACTGGCCTGCTTATTTTTCCCGCGACTTTAACCTGGAGGACTTTTCGACAGTAGTGCGCAAAAACGAACGTCGGGAAGCAGCCATTGCCGCTCTACAGGCCACTTTTGCCGATGCTCGTGCCTATGCCGCCCTGGCCAATCCGACGCCGATGAACCTGAAGCTGGAAGCCATGAAGGGATTGTTTTCGGGGAAACAGAATCTTTATATCCGGGCCAATAACGGGAAGGATATTATCGAGTCTGTGCGGTTTGCGAAAGGGGCTGGTGTTCAGAAAGTGGTGATTGTTGGGGGAGAAGATGCACACCGGGCTATTACGTTCCTGAAAGAGAACAATGTGCCGGTTATTCTGGGGGAAATGCATCGCTTACCCACTCGGGAAGACGAAGATGTGGATCTGCCATATCGGTTACCGGGCATTCTGCAAAAGGCCGGTATTTTGGTTGGACTGAGCTATGCGGATGAATGGTGGCGGACCCGTAACCTGCCTTTTCAGGCTGGAACAGCCGCCGGGTTTGGGGTGACCGAACGTGAGGAAGCCCTCAAAATGGTTACCTCAAATACCGCCAAAATTCTGGGTATCGACAATCTGGTTGGTACGCTGGAAAAGGGTAAGCAAGCGACGCT
Organism: Spirosoma aerolatum; assembly: GCF_002056795.1. NCBI lineage: Bacteria > Pseudomonadati > Bacteroidota > Cytophagia > Cytophagales > Cytophagaceae > Spirosoma > Spirosoma aerolatum. The sequence continues at coordinate 3,489,517 of NZ_CP020104.1, forward strand.
CTTCGTATCGGCTGGCGATGCTCTGGATATGCGGACAAATGTGATCGAGAAAGTGTTTATTCAAGGCCGGAAAGTAGACCTGGATGATCGTCACAAGCGACTTTACAGAACGTATAAGGATAAATACGAGCAGAAGTAACTTTCGACATACGACTTGTATTTGTCTAGAGTTGTTCGGTGGGGTAGGTTTAAAAGCCTACCCCACTTTTGTTATCCCAACCCTTATCGCGAGAAGAGCTTACTGGCTGGCAGATAACCCATTTGAACGGATTTTTTAATTCGCAGGAGAGATTTGGTAGTTCATCAACTGCTCGAACAGAATTCGGAACCAGACTGTAAAGTTGGAAGGATGCTGGGCCATTTCCTCGGCCAGGTCGGTAGCACTGACCCAACGAATAGCCGATACTTCCTGCGGATTGAACGGAATGGGACCATCATATACCCCGGTAAATACATGGTCGATTTCGTTTTCAATCAGTCCGTCTCCCACATCTGCCCGATACTGGAAGGTAAACACAGGTTGCAACGTTGTCTGAAACCCCAGCTCCTCCTCCAGCCGACGTGTTGCATCACCAATTGTATCGGCTGGTTGCAATGGGTGCCCGCAGCAGCTATTCGACCACAGCCCACCCGAATGGTATTTCTCAAAAGCCCGCTGCTGTAGTAAAAAATCCCCCTGCTGATTGAAAATCTGGACTGAAAAAGCGCGATGAAGCGACCCATCTGCATGAGCCTGCCATTTTTCGGCGGTAGTCAGTACATGATCCTGTTCGTCAACTACTAGAACCATATTTACTTGTGTCGATTTGGCTTTAAAGTCCATTTGTTAAAGAAAAATGTTTTACGAAAAAGGTGAATGGTACCGAGCGTATGTACTCATAACGCAGGAATTGCTTTTCCAGCATTTGCCGAGCGTGAAAATGATTGAGCTGGCTATTCGTCTTTGAACCCAGTTAGTATGCCCAACAAGTAGGGTTAGCCGGTATCCAGCAAGTAAGGGAATTTTTGTGGAAATTAGGCGTTTTCAAAGGCTCATATTGAGGTTTTCTATAGCGTATGACCTGCTAGTCGCCAGGACAGTATAGTTATCAAACCTGCCAAATGATCAATTCTATTTGGAATGAAGTGCAACGATTGGCGTTCTTTTGGCGTATAGGCGGAAAGGTATAGTTTTGAGGAAAACCAACCTATGAAAGAAAGCCCCTTACCGTTGCAGGTTGGGGCTTTCTAATTGATGCGCTGTAAACCTGATTCACTGGGTATTTTAAGTTGTCTACCAGAAGGATAAGTCTGCATTCGGAGCTTCCTTCGGAATTATCGTCATCAACGAGCTTTGTTAGTAACGACGCAAAGGCGGTGGGGGTCTGTTTGATTTTCACGCCCAGCAACTGGCCAGTCACTCGATTTCTGGCTGCGATCTTGTAATAGCCTCCGGGTCTGTGATCCCTTCCCCAAGAAGCATAGCCAGTTTCTTCCCCGCATTCCCGTCTAGTAGCGAACCTACTGACTCAAGTAATAAATCGACCTAATTTGCCTCAATAAGATCGGGATGAGGTTGGACTACCAGAGTTGCGTCGTAGGTCTTTTAAATCAACTATCAAATTCGCTGTCTGAATAGATTGAAAGCGAAGGACATGGCTGGAAAAGCACCCAATTCAGGCCAATTTTCTAGGGCTTTATGAAGCAGAAACGGTCAATAGGTAAAACTTTATAAGGGATAAATAGTAAATTATTTATTTGCAATATACTATTATAGGTAATTTTGAAGTTTATTTTAATTTGTATTTGGTAACTATAAGTTATTTTTATAGCTTGCCTGGCAAACCCCTTCCCCATTGTCAACCTATGAAACGGTCATCTGCTGCCCAGATTCAGCATAAGTTTGAACCGGACCAGATTCTCTATCTGATTGGAGATGTAAACTACAGTACGGTTTATCTATGCGACGGAACGGCCATTCTGTCGAGTAGAACTTTGAAATGGTATCATACCAAGTGGCCAGACTTTATTCGTATTCATAAGGCTACGCTAATTAACCCACAGTATATTCAGAGTTGCCATGTGATTTCCTGCATACTGGCACAGATTACCATGCAAAATGGCGCTACTATGACCATTAGCCGTCGACGTATTCACGATGTACTTGGTCATTTACGGCTGCCATATTTGCGATCTGCCACAGCCCACTGGAATGACTATGCAGTGGCTGAGGTAAAGCTGGCTTAACTTGTGTGCAGTACCGATCAGTAGTTTGGAGGAGATTAGCTGATGGACTAGGTTATACCTGCCAGCCAGGAACCGCATGTTGTGGGTAATGAGAATGTTCGCCCGTCTTACTTTATTGAGAAATCAATAACTTAGGGTAGTAGAAAGCTACCGGTAATGCGATTCATGGGCATTCGCAAGATTCTCCTGCTTGGTATATGGCTTGCTTCCGCAAGCGTCAGTGTGGGTCAGATTAATTCTGCTGACGAAGGGCTTCATTTTTCGCATTTATCGGCTGAGCAGGGGCTCTCTCAGAATGCGGTTCTCTGCATTTGGCAGGACAAGGAAGGGTTTCTGTGGGTGGGTACTCGAGATGGCCTAAATAAATATGATGGCTATTCCTTTACGGTTTATAAGCCAGACCCTTCTGATCCCGCCAATACGTTTTCGCACAATGTAATCACCGATATTTGCGAGGATCGGACGGGAAGGATGTGGGTGGCCACATTAGGGGGTGGACTGCACCTGTTCGACCGACGAAGTGGAAAGGCAACCGCTTACCGGATCATTAACCCAGAGCGCATTTCCTTACGAAATGTGATGTATTCGGTTAAAGAGGACCATGAGGGAATGTTGTGGATTGCCTCCCGGGAAGGACTTACCCGCTTTAATCCAAACTCCCGAACCTTTACCCTATACGACAGCTTCAATCCTACAAAGCCTGATATATATGCTGTACAGGAAGATAAGCATGGCCAGCTATGGGTAGGGGCCCAGGACGGCTTATATCGATTCGATCCGAAGACAAAAACGCCAACGAGAGTACCACTTCCTGTAACCATTACTGATACCAATCGATCCATTTCAACGATGTTGGCCGAGCCCAGTGGTACGCTGTGGGTTGAGGCTAATGCAGGCCATCTGTACCGAATCGACGCAGATGGAAAGGCCGTTCGGTGCCCTTTACCCCAGCCTGAACAGCTACAGCCTCGAGTTAATTCGCTCGCTGGAGCGCTTTTAAAAGATCGGGCTGGGCAGCTATGGGCTGCTCCCCCAGGGCTTAATCGTCTACTACGACTGAATCCGGCCTCTCATCAGTGGGTTCAGTATCAGGCCGATCAGATGCAGCCTGGGAGCCTGAGTAGTAATACGATATCTGCCTTATTCCAGGATCAGGAAGGTATACTGTGGGTGGGTACCAACAATGGGTTAGATAAAGTAAGCCCGATTCCTGATAAATTTCGGTCTTATCAAATTGTCCCCAACATCAGTCACGTTCGGTTACCACAAAACAGTATTCGGGCGATTGCGCAGGATCATTCCGGGCGAATCTGGCTGGCCAACGAGTCGGATGGGTTAGTTTCCTTCCTGCCATCGACAGGGCAGTACCGGTATTATCCGGCTAACCCAGCGGTTTCTGGGCAGTTGTACAGCCATGTGGTCAATGCAATCTGGTGTGACCAAAGCGGGGGTTTATGGATTGGAGCGGGGCCGTTTCTACACCAGTATGACCCCAATACCGATCGGTTTATTCGGTATCCCTGCGCCATCAGTGTCAGGAGCATTCGGGAAGGATTTGCTGGGGAACTCTGGATTGCTGGAAACGGGTTGGCTCGTTTTGATAAACAAACCCATCAATTCACCTACTATCGCCATGATCCGAAAAACCCGGCTAGTTTAGGTGATGAGGGGTTAATACTGGCTTTGCCTACCCGTGATGGATCGGTCTGGGCAGCTTCGACCCGGAGGGGTATCAGTCGGCTTTCGATCAAAACAGGCCGTTTCAGACGTTATCAACCCGATTATCGGCAATTTACCTATGCATTGAATGATAAGGATATACGGTGTATTTATCAGGATCGGCGGGGGCGTATCTGGATAGGGACCAACCAGGGAGGATTAAATCTGTACAACCCCAGTACCGACACCTTTAGCGCATTTACTACGCATCAGGGATTGCCCAGCAATCATATTGCTGGTATTCTGGATGACGAAGCAGGTAATTTGTGGTTAGCGACCAATCAGGGTATCTGTCGATTCAATCCTGAAACCGGACTTTGTCAGAATTATGATAAAAGTGATGGACTACAGGGGAATGAATTTCAGGAAGCGTATGCTCGGGGTATTCATCATGAATTACTGATGGGTGGCGCGAATGGGTTTAGTGTATTTTCGCCCCGCAGCGTTCAGACGAACACCCGTAAGCCACCCGTATACATTACCAAAGTACAGATTGGGGCTCGTACAGTGCCGCTACCGCAAACTTCATTGGTATTGGCTCACGACGATAACTACCTTTCGTTCGATTTTCTGGCACTAAACTTTATTCATCCTGAAAAAAACAGATATGCCTATCAATTGGTAGGTGTCGATAAGAATTGGATTTTCTGTGGTACGCGTCGGTTTGTTAGTTACGCCAACCTCCCACCAGGGACGTATCAGTTTCGGGTAAAAGCTTCCAATAACGATGGTCTGTGGAATCAGGTGGGGACGTCACTACCCATTACCATCAGCCCCCCATTTTGGCGGACAGCTTGGTTCATACTGCTGCTTATCAGTGGTATAGTTGGGGGAGTATACCTGGGTTTTAGATACCGGGTACGGCAGATTCAGCTGGAAGAAAGTCAAAAGACGGAGGTGAATAAAAAGATGGCTGAACTGGAAATGCAGGCATTACGCGCCCAAATGAACCCTCATTTTATTTTTAACAGCCTGAATTCCATCAACCGATTCATCATGAAAAACGAGTCGGAATCAGCATCGGCCTATCTGTCAAAATTCTCAAAACTAATCCGGTTGATTCTAAACCGATCGACGGCTGCGCTGGTTACTCTGGAGAGTGAACTTGATACGCTTTCGCTGTACCTGGAGCTGGAGTCTCTCCGGTTTTCAGGTCGGTTTACCTTTGCTATTCAGGTCGATCCGGCTATTGAGACGGAGTATACTGAAATTCCTCCAATGTTAATTCAACCTTACGTAGAAAATGCTATTTGGCACGGGTTAATGCAGAAGGAAGCCGGAGGGCATATCTTGATCAGAATTCAGCAACAGGGGAAGCAGTTAATTGGCACAGTGGAAGATAATGGGGTTGGCCGGAGGAGAGCGGCCGAAGTGAAGAGTAAGTCGGCTACGCATACCAAGTCGAAGGGGATGCAGATTACGGCCGACCGATTGAAGCTAAGTCAAACCTTGTATGGGCAGCAGCCTACCGTCGCGATTCATGATCTGGTCGACGCCTTGGGTGAGCCTGCCGGTACGCGTGTGGTGTTGACCATTCCCCTCGTATAGAGCCTGCCTTTTCAAAACACAATGATCAAAGCCGTTATTATCGACGATGAAGAACACTGCCGGGAAACCCTCTCCATGCAGTTGGATAAATACTGCCCTGATATTACCGTTGTCGCTTCTTTTCCTTCGGCAACGGAAGGGTTACACTATTTGCAGCAAACACCCCCTGATTTGTTGTTTCTGGATATTGAAATGCCCTTGATGAACGGTTTTGAGTTACTGGAAAAACTACCTGCCATACCATTTGCCATTATTTTCACGACGGGCTACGATATGTATGCCATAAAAGCCATTCGATTCAGTGCGCTGGATTATCTCCTCAAACCGATTGATCGGGACGATTTGCAGAAGGCAGTAGGCAAGTTTCAGCGAAAGTCCATCGCCCAGATGGCCCAGCAGATCGAAATACTGGTCGAAAAATTGGGTGCGAAAAAAGCCCGGCAAAAAATTGCTCTGCCAACGGCGCATGGTTTCGATGTGATTCCGACCGATATCATTATTCGCTGTGAAGCAGATGATAACTATACCCACGTTGTGTTGAAGACTGGCAAATCGCTATTAGTATCCCGGACATTGAAAGAGATCGAAGAGCTATTAGCGGGGGATGGATTTTTACGGATTCACCAGTCGCATCTTATCAATCTGGATGAGCTACAACGCTATATACGGGGTGAAGGGGGGTATGTTATCATGAGTGATAATTCGTCCGTTCCGGTTTCAAGGAGCCGCAAGGAAGTGCTCCTAAATCGATTCAATTAGGGTTTTGCTACTCATCCATTCTTACCAATTACTCGCTCAATACCGCCAACCACTCAATTCAGATTGAATCGATACTGGCCTTTTCGTAGCATTACCCATCCAGGCTACGGATGAAATAGCTTGCAACAGATACGCTTATTCTGTCGTAAAGCAATTGAGCACGGATGGAAACAAATCAGGTAACTGTTCAAATGCATAGGTTGAAGCCAGATAGACTCGATTTTATATAGGATTCAAGTAAGAGGAGTGTAGAAGGGTTTGTCTGATTAGATAAACCCTTTTTGTAGGTAAACGTATTGCCACCATTGACGAATTATACATTGAAACCGATGAATAAAGGACGAAAACCAGCCATAAATGGCAAATGGCTGGAAGAGGCTCTGGAAGCCCAGGGGTATAACCTTCACTCGGCTGCCAAATTGATAGGTGTCGAAAGCCGGATACTGTACGCACACAAGGCCGGTCAAACCACGATTTCAACGGGCATTCTCTTCGCTTTATGTTCAGCGTTGCCTACCCTGTCGGAGCGATATGTACTGACGGGACGAGGCCCCAAAATAGTGCTTTCGGCAGAAACGGACGAGAATCTGTTGCTGGAATCGTTTCAGATCAAGAAATCAATCGAGCGAATTCTCCATACATTGACTTCTTAGCAAGAGAATTGTAGGTCTTAGTGGCTAAACAGGTTGTAGCCATAAACTCAGTCATTGTCAGCGTGGGTAGGTAACGAAAAAGCTTTATATAGTCAAATTCGTTAACTCAAGGGCAGAAATGGTGTTTTAAGGGAAACAACCTGAATGCATGGAAATAACGCACGATTTACTAATTGGCTTAGGTTTTCGGTGGATACCCGGTCAACCACCGAAATACAGCTACAAAGCGTTTTCAGGACATCTGGAGCCTGAAAGCGGTATTTTTTTCTTTGACGATTTTACACTACCTATTATTCAATTCACAGATTTACTTTACCTGGTAAAATTGATCAATTTTCCTTCACAGCCAGAGCAATTACCCCTTGTTAATCCTAATTAAATCGTAAGGATATAGCTATTTTATGTACGAAAAATGACAATCATATGTTATTTTTGTAATAATTCATTTAGTGAATGGTGGGAGTTAATCAGGCCGTATTTATTAGATACGGCCTGATTTGTACTAAACGACTGGCAGACTGAAACCGTGTACGTGACCAGCTACGGACAGCTTTTCCTTTTCCACTGGATTGAATCCCTACCAAATGGGGAATGTCATAAAGGAAAGGCTAAATGGCATTAATCTGTACTGCGAATGAAGCAGCCGCGCACGGGCTAGCAAGCCATCTCAGCACCATCATATGCCTTTGGTAAATTTCTGTTTAGCTGCGTGGAAATGGCACATGGATGATCGATTTTTACGTTATATGTGGTTTTGCATTTGGCGTTGGCTTGACCAACTATTAGTCTTAATTCCTGCTCTCCGGCAAGCTGAAACGATATATGTACGCTCAGGGTTGCTAATCGGCTGTCTGGTTGGACTTTTGGGTGGATTCGAAGCAGATGCGCAACCATCGGTAAATAGGTTTCCAAGCTCTCATTCAGCCAAACCTACCATCATTCATTTTGAGTATTTCGTTGATACCACCGATCGATTGACCATTGGGCAAATAACCGATCCACAGCTTCACTGGCAATCTACCCCCAACTCAAGCCTAATTCTAGGCTTCACACCGCATCCGGTCTGGTGCCGCTTTATCGTACAGCAATCGACGAATGTACCTTCCGGATATGCCCTTGAGCTGACAAATTTTTATGTTGACAGCCTTACGCTCTATCAACCTGATCGGCGTAGCGGCTGGCACATTCAGTATTCAGGCGATCTGATTCCATTGGCCCGGCGCACACCCCCAACACGCTATCCAACCGTATTTATACGCGTACAGGAGTCGACTCCCCAAACGTTTTATGCCCGTATTCAGTCAACGCAGCATCATAGTTATCAATGGCGTGTGTGGGATCAGGCGACATTTCGTACGGATCGATTGCCGGATGTTGATCGCTATATCACGTTTTCGCTGGCCATATTATTATCTCTCTTTCAAGTTGCGCTGCTGTTGTTCATGTATCAATATGTGGTGCTGCGGTCCTACGCCATTTTTGCGCTGGCAGTGGGACTAAGTGTATTATTTGCTTCGGGCTATTCAAGTATATTCTTTCCCATGTCAACCTATTGGGCTCATACAAGCCATTATGCAACGGTGGGCCTATTGCTGCCAACGCTGGCTTACTACGTCGTTCAATCGTATCAATTGACAAAGCACATTCCTCGGCTGGTCTGGTTGTATGCGGGATTCGGTGCCGTAGGAGTCGTATATACGGTACTCAGTTTTTTTGTCCGCCACCCATATATAACCTGGGCGCTAATTGCTACGCTGGCAATTATGATGGGCTTTACCCTGGTGCTTTTGATCGGTTTATACTGGCGAGGAGTACGACCCGCTATCTGGAACGTGTTGGCTCTACTGATTACATTGCCGGTCTATACGTATTTTTATGGACGCAATGCTGGCTTTTTCACCGGTTCGCTCAGTGAAGAAACTCTCAGGTTTCTGATGTTTTGCTGTTTTGCCAGCGAACCGTTTTTTGTTGTTTTAATGCTATGGCAGGCTACCCGCGAACGCATTCGTACGGCCGAGCGCCTTACGCATGAACAGGCACAACGCGAAACCATTCAGGCACTCGACCGGCTTAAAACCGACTTTTTTACCAACGTATCCCATGAACTTCGTACCCCACTTACGCTGCTGTTAGGGCCATTGCAAATGTTGTACAAGCGTTACCCCGACCATGAGCTGTACGGGCTTATGTACCGGAATGCTAGTCGACTTCAAACACTCATCAATCAACTGCTTGATCTGGCTAAACTGGATGCCCATCAGATGAAACATTCTCCGTCTTTGGGGGATCTGGTTACTGATATTCAGACTTGGGTAGCTGGGTTCAGTACATTGGCGCAAAGTAGATCGGTACAGATAAGTTTACGACAGACACAAACCCATTGGTCTGCTTTGTACGATGCTGATAAAATTGAGAAAGTTTTATCGAATCTGATTAGTAATGCCCTTAAATATACACCCGCTGGAGGCTCTGTTACGATTGACGTTGCATACCTGCCAACGGAGGTGAGCATCGATGTGACTGATACAGGTACAGGCATGTCGGAAAAAGTGCTGTCGAGAGTATTTGATCGGTTTTATCAGGGCGATCGTGTCAATCGACTGGAGGTTGGAACAGGCATTGGTCTTTCAATAACCTATGAACTGATCCGGTTGATGGGGGGCGTCATCTCAGTGGAAAGCCAGCCTGGAGTGGGAACGACATTTTATGTGTCGATACCAGTTAGGGAAGCGAAAGAGCAACTCCTGGTAAATGAAAACGAACCGTCGGCCAACCTATTGGATCTGATCGGCTATAGCGTTAATGAACTGGATCTAGGTGCTGAAAAACAGAGTGTTAAGAAGGATGGATTGGCAAACTCATTTGAAAAGCCACTTCTTTTGCTTGTGGAAGACAATGACGACCTCCGTTTGTACCTGCGAATTATTCTGGCAACTTACTATTCATTAGTCGAAGCAACTGACGGTCAGCAGGCATTGGATATGGCCGTTGAGTTGCTCCCGGACCTTATTGTGACCGATCTAATGATGCCCCGACTTGATGGATTGGAGCTGTGTGCCGCTTTGCGGGCCGACCCACGTACCGATCACATTCCTGTAGTAATGCTCACTGCCAAAGCAAGCGTAGAGAATCGGCTCAAAGGACTTGCGACAGGGGCGGATGAGTATCTGACCAAACCCTTTTTGCCTGCCGAATTGTTGGTGCGGCTAACGAACCTCCTCCGGCGGCAGACGGCCCAGCAGGCTTATTGGCAACGGACATTGACGAGTGGCCTACCTCAGGCCAGTTTGCATAGACAGGAAACCCCTGACTTTTCAGCCCCGCTTTTGGCTGATAGCTCCCCTTTTTTAGAGCGATTATATACGATTTTGGAGCAGCACCTCGATCAGTCTGAGTTTGACGTTGAGCAGTTGGCCGATGCGCTGGCGATAAGCAGCCGGACCCTCAACCGAAAACTTAAGGTCATTCTCGGCTTCAATACGCGGGAAACGATTCGTTCGTATCGGCTCCGGCGGGCTAATGAGATGCTGGCGCAAGGAGTTCAACCGACACAGGCTGCGTATGCGGTTGGATTTGGGAGTTTGTCTTCGTTTGGCAGGGCGTATAAAGATCAGTATGGATACGCTCCATCGGCTCATAAGAGTAAGTAGCCAATAAAATCTGCACATCCGTTATGAGAATTAGCCAATTGAGCCTGTAGTAATTAGCGACACAGGACTAGTTTATTAAGTGTAATTAAGTAATCTTTTTTGCTGAATTATTTAATAGTAATATTATCTAATTAAGGTATTGGTGATAAAAAGTTGGCTAATGGTCATTTGAGTAGAGTTTTTGTCAGATTCAGTAGAGCCTACTGCCCAACATAAGATGAAATTTACATCGGGCAGTTAATTCACGAAGCCTTAGCCAGTAGGCCTACTGCAACGTGCAGAATTGCCCCGGTCATTACCTAAATCGGTGACCTGCTCTTTTCAAAAACTTTTCTAACGGCTGTTCACGTCCAGTATGCCAACCTCTAACTGCCTGATTTTAGCTTTCCGTTTTAGAACGAATTCCTCGACTTCGATTCCTGTCCGTAAGCGCTCTCAGCCTGCTAAACCGATGGGGTTTTATCTGCCAGCCCCTAATGGCCAACCACTTCGCATTCTTTTAGCTATTCACATCTGATCGATATGCCGCAAGTAGCCGTTCAAACTCAGCCTGCCTTTGATCCGTCTCAGGTTATGTACTTAGCAGGCGATGTCAATTATTGCTTCATTTACCTGAAGGGAGGTAAACAGATTTTATCAAGTCGTACCTTAAAATGGTACCATCAACGGTGGCCCCAGTTCATTCGCATACACAAAGGGTATCTCGTTAACCCGGCGTATGTACGGCGTTGGATGATAATATCACCTGTTTTAGCGTTCACGATTATGACCGATGGTGTATCGTTGTCAGTTGGACGTAGACGTATTGCCGCTATTTCGAATCAATTGGCTGGTCCTGCCCCGCTGGCATCCTGAGTCGCTATTTGCACCGTTTAGGCTTAGTTATCAGAGTAGTAGCGACTGCCTATACCGTTGTTGGTTAATTTTTTGCAGCAAAATTTATGACTATAACCCACCACATTTTACTATCGCTCGGTTTCAAGCAGCTACCTGACCAGCCAAATCAGTATGTGTACAAGCGCTTTCAGGGGTGTCTGATTCCACAAACAGGCAGCTTTCTTTTTCAGGATTTCAGTGTGCCAATTATAAACTTCGATGATCTGGTTTTTCTACTTGATTTGATCGACCATCAGGACGAAGCAAAACTGATGAAATATCCACTACATTATAATTAATGGTCTTGAGCTATAAGCAAATGGGCTTTGTAGCACAAGGTCACAGCTAAAAATTGACCATGATTTTATAAAGGGAATAACAGGTAGTCTGTAGATGAGTTGTCTTCTACTCTGATTAATGGCAAACTGGGCCGTATAGTAATCTGGTGCCAGAATACTGGTTTTTTTGACAGATATGGCCCGGTTGTTGTTTTGGTACCCACGATTGCAGATTGGTGAAAGCCTTTCTGCAAGCTCTTATGGGTTAGGTTTTAAACGCTGGTGCCTTTGGTGCCAGCGTTTTTTTATGACCAGTTTGTTGTGTCCACATCGTTTACCTGGTCTAAAATTTCGTATTATTAGGATGCCTGAAAGAAAAATCTGGCTCGTAGAGAAGAACGTACTAAGATTGTACTTTATAGCTTATGAACAACATTTTGGGGCAGAGGTCTGTTCTCTGGGTCGGGCGTGAAGTAGCGTTTAGATTGAGGAAAGCCAGATACTGTAGGGAGTACCCTGAAGCCGCATCACTATCTTTTCATGAAAGTCCTTTTAGTTGAAGACGAAGAGCGGTTAGCATCGTTCATCCGCAAAGGCATATCGGCTGAGGGGTACGAAGTCGATGTGGCCTATGATGGTCGGGCAGGGCTATCGCTTTTTCGCAGAGATATTTATGACATTATCATTCTGGATGTAAACATTCCATTGCTAAATGGTTTTGATTTATGTCAGTTGATTCGATCGGAAAATGAAGTTGTACCAGTGCTGATGCTGACGGCGCTGGATAGTCTGTCTAATAAAACCGACGGCTTCAACGCCGGAGCCGATGATTATCTGGCTAAGCCATTTGAATTTCAGGAATTGCTTTTACGGCTCCGCGCGCTTACCCGTCGAAACGGCCCTAAGCAGAAACAACGACTTCAACTGGCTGATCTGGAACTGAATCTGGATACCAAAACGGTTACCCGAGCGGGCAAACGTATTGATCTGACCACACGTGAATACGCGCTGCTGGAATATTTGATCCTTAACAAAGGCAAAATCATTTCGCGGGTCGACATCAGTGAGCGAGTTTGGAGTCTCAATCTGGATAGTAGTACTAACGTGATCGATGTATATATCAGCTATTTGCGCAAAAAAATTGATAAGGATTTTTCGCCCAAACTGTTACATACAATTGTCGGCATGGGGTATGTGCTTCGGGAAGAGTAAGCTGCAGGGAGCAAGGGGCTGGGTGTAAAATTACTCGCTGCACCTTGCTAAAACGACAAACACATGCTCATTCGCAATCGTCTGACAATCATTTTTACCCTACTCGCAATGGCTATTCAGATAACGCTGTCCTTGCTGGTCTGGTATTTTTATTCATTATATCGTCAGGAAGAGTTTTATAGTCGGCTGGAAGGAAAAGCCCGTGTAGCCGGTCGGGTGCTGATTTCCCGGAGGCATCTGCACGATGATTTTTTTAAGAATATGGTACGGACGGATTTGCTGACGATTGTGGAGGAGCAGATCAGTATTTTCGATCAACGGCACAATCTGGTCTTTACCAACCGTACTTTAAAAGAGTCGGATTATTATAAAGAGAAGATACCGCTGCTGGCTACCAACTCCTTATTTGAGTTTGAACATGGCCATCTCGAATCCATCGTTATTCCTTATCAGGATCGGGGGCAAACGTTCTATATCTTCGCTTCCGGGTACGACCGTATCGGGTTTGCCAAGCTGGGTACTTTACAGGAAATTCTGTTACTGGCCAACCTGCTGGGTTTTGCGCTAATTGTACTGGCAGGCTGGTATTTTTCGGGTAGAGTATTGAAGCCGATTTCGCGCATTGTCGATGAGGTTGAACAAATTACAGCTACGCATTTGCACAAACGTGTGAATGAGGGTAATCAACGCGACGAAATCGCGCAGCTTGCCATGACCTTCAACCAGATGCTTTTTCGGCTGGAGGATGCCTTTGTATCCCAGCGCAGCTTTGTTTCTCATGCATCCCACGAACTCCGAACTCCCCTGACCAACACGTTGGGCACGTTAGAAACGTCACTTCGCTACGACCAGAACCCGGCCGACTGGCGAGAAAGTATGGAAGTGGCTATTGAAGAACTTAAAAAAGTGATTACGCTAACCAATGGATTGCTCGGTTTAGCCAAAGTAACTGATGGCCCTGTCGCCCTTACGACCGTTCAGGTAGATGATTGTCTGCTTACAGCCATTAGTCAGGTACAAGTCAGGTATCCAGGTCGGAATATACCCCTTCAATTCAAGGCAAGTGCGGAAGATGGAGCGTTTACCGTAAAAGGTAATACGATGCTCTTGACCACGGTGTTTCTAAATGTTTTGGATAATGCCTGTAAATATTCCAGCGATGCCGTCGCTGTTGAATTGCAGGCCAAAGAAAGTCAGATTAGTATAAAGGTAACCGATCAGGGGCGGGGCATTTCTGAGAGCGATATAACACACATTTTCGATCCGCTTTACCGAGGGAAAAACGTAGAGGGTGTACCTGGATATGGTATTGGTCTGGCAGTAACGCAAAAAATCATTGACTTACATCAAGGGAGTCTTCAGATACATTCTGTTATGACACAGGGAACGTCTGTTACGATTCGATTACCAAGTCCGATCTGATCTCTACCTGATATTTACTACGGAGCAGGGTTTTATCTGCAGGAAGATTGCTTACAGACCTGGTCGTTACTAACAGGGCTATTTTCAATGTATATATCCTGAAATTTTGTAGTAAGAAGTTAAATTATTTCTTTAATCTCGTTTTAATCTATTTAAAGCTAATCGCTTAAGTTTAATCAAAATTTAGGCTCATTAAAATATAAAATAGTATTTATTGGGTATAATAGTTTGATTTAGTCCAAAAAATGGGGTGAGATTATAATCTTTCCAATAGTTTTTAATTTCCCTCTCATACCGTTTTAATGTCGGCTCCCTTCATTTGTATAGCTCAACGCATAAATAAGCTATGCAACGTCGGTATTTCCCTTCCATTTTGCTTTACGGTCTTGGCCTGGCACTGGCACTTTCGCTGGTGTACAATGGGGTACTGCTGTACGAGCAAAATCACCTGCGGAGCGCCTATGAATATGAATTGACCAACTCCATTCATCCGCTGGACCGTGTCGACTGGCAACAGCAGCTTTTGGAATGCAAACGAGCTAATCAGCAGAAAGACAGTCTGATTCGACAGCTTGAACAGGCTCCCAACGCCCCACCGAATAAAGTTGCCACCGTTCGACATACTGTATCAAAATAAAAAAGTATGTCAACCCAAACCCATCAACGCAGGCTGCCGACCGATCGTGACTACATACGCTAAACGGTTTTATCAAGTATACAGCCAATCCGCGTGATCGATACCCACCTTAAAAATACTGTCATTTACGTGTAAAGAAAGATTATGAAGAATAGAATATTCGTGCTCACTCTGATGAGCTTAGGTGTAGTGCTGGGGAATACAAGCTGTTCGCACAAAGAAGAAGAAAAGGAGGAAGAAACCAAGTTTTCGGTTACCAGCCCATTGCAGAGAGACACAACGATTACTAATCAATATGTGTGTCAGATTCGGTCGATCCAGCATATCGAATTACGGGCTCTGGAAAAAGGATACCTCCAGAAAATTTTTGTAGACGAAGGGCAATATGTGAAGAAGGGACAGCTTATGTTCCAGATTCTGCCTATTCAATACCAGGCTGAGCTACAAAAAGCTGAAGCTGAAGCCAATTTCGTGGGTGTTGAGTTCCGAAACACAAAGGCTCTGGCCGACAGCAATATTGTTTCGAAAAATGAATTGGCGCTGGCAAAAGCGAAACTCGATAAGGCAAACGCCGAAGTGTCCTTGGCCAAAGTGCACTTGGGCTTTACGGAAGTAAGGGCACCTTTCGATGGCATCATGGACCACTTTCAGGTACGACTGGGAAGTCTGGTCGATGAGGGTGATTTGCTGACGACCTTATCAGACAACAGCCAGATGTGGGTATATTTCAATGTGCCAGAAGCTGAATACCTGAATTATAAAACCCACGCTCAGCAGGAAAACCTGAACCACGTGAATCTGCTCATGGCCAACAACCAGGTATTTAACCATCCGGGGGTAGTTCAGACTATTGAGGCTGACTTCAATAACGAGACGGGTAATATTGCCTTCCGGGCTACCTTCCCCAACCCCAATAGTTTGTTACGGCACGGGGAAACAGGTAATATTCTTATGACGCTACCTCTCCGTAACGCGCTCATTATTCCACAGAAATCGACCTTCGAGGTTCTGGAAAAGAAATATGTCTATGTAATCGACAAAGACAACAAAGTGCGATCAAGAGAAATCGAAATAGCTGCCGAACTACCGCACATCTTCGTGGTGAAGTCGGGGCTGAAAAAAGATGATAAGATTCTTCTGGAAGGCTTACGGCAGGTACGGGAAAATCAAAAGATAGCATACAAATTCGTTCAGCCTGAGTCCGTTATTTCTCATCTGGAATTATATGCCGAATAACCAGCAACACT
The DNA here is from genome assembly GCF_002056795.1 of Spirosoma aerolatum. NCBI lineage: Bacteria > Pseudomonadati > Bacteroidota > Cytophagia > Cytophagales > Cytophagaceae > Spirosoma > Spirosoma aerolatum. The sequence continues at coordinate 3,505,744 of NZ_CP020104.1, forward strand.
AAAAACCAGAAGACATGTTTAGTAAATTCATACGAAGACCCGTATTCGCTATAGTGATATCGGTAATGATCGTCTTCATAGGTGTATTGGCTATTAAGAAATTACCGATTTCTCAGTTTCCGGATATTGCGCCTACCACTGTAAACATATTTATTGCCTACCCTGGGTCCAGTGCCGACGTATTGGTGAAGTCTACGCTGATTACGCTGGAACAGGCCATCAACGGGGTGCAGGACATGCGGTACATAGCCACCGATGCGACCAGTGCCGGTGAAGCTACGCTGCGGATCATTTTTGAACCGGGTACCGACCCGAACGATGCCGTTATCCGGGTAAAAACCAGGGTCGACCAGGTGATGCCGCTTTTGCCTGAACTGGTGCAACGGGAAGGGGTTATCATCACACCGATTCAGCCCAGTATGCTGATGTACGTCAATCTCTATTCCAAGGAAAAGAGCATGGACGAAAAATTCCTGTTCAACTACGCTACGGTTAAAATGATCCCTGAAATTCAGCGGACTCGTGGGGTGGCGCGGGCGCAGATTCTGGGTAGCCGCCGGTATGCCATGCGGGTCTGGCTGAATCCTGAGCGCATGCGGGCGTACAACGTTTCGGTAGAAGAAGTAATGAAGGCCATTGGCGAGCAAAGTATCATTGGCCGACCGGGCCGGATTGGTCAAAGCTCGGGTATTGCCGCTCAGTCGCTGGAATATGTGCTTACCTATAAAGGGAGGTATAACAAGCCAGAAGAGTACGAAGGAATTATTATTCGGGCCAACTCGCAGGGCGAAAGCATCCACTTACGCGACATTGCCAAGGTGGAGCTGGGAAGTGAATTCTTTGATATTTATTCGAACCTGGATGGCAAGGCCTCAGCCGCTATTGTGTTGCGGCAAAACTATGGTAGTAATGCCAGCGACGTAATTGAAGAAGTGAAAAAGAAACTGGAGATTATGAAAACGTCGTTCCCTCCAGGCATGGATTACCAGATCAGCTACGACGTATCGAACTTCCTGGATGCGTCGATCGAGCAGGTAATTGATACATTGCGTGATGCGTTTATCCTGGTGGCGCTGGTCGTGTTTATCTTCCTCGGCGACTGGCGTTCTACCCTGATTCCGATTCTGGCGGTGCCGGTATCGCTGGTGGGAGCCTTCTTTGTGATCCAGGCCTTTGGGCTCTCCATTAACCTGATTACGCTCTTTGCCCTCGTACTGGCTATCGGTATTGTGGTCGATGATGCCATTGTGGTGGTGGAAGCGGTGCACGCCAAGATGGAGGAAAAGCCGCACCTGACGCCCTTTGGCGCCGTCAGGCAAGTATTGGGTGAGATCAGTGGTGCTATTATCGCCATTACGCTGGTGATGGTGTCGGTATTCCTGCCGATTTCGTTCATGTCGGGCCCGGTTGGTACATTCTACCGACAGTTTTCGATTACGATGGCTAGTTCCATTGTGATTTCGGCCCTCATCGCGCTGACGCTTACCCCCGTCTTGTGCGCCATGCTGTTGAAAAATCATCACGGCCATGCGAAGAAGAAAAACCTGTTCACACGGGCACTCGATAGCTTCAACAGTGGCTTCGAAAAAATGACAGGTCGCTACGTAAGTCTGTTGAAATTGATCGTTAATCGCCGGTTCGTCACCTTCCTGATTCTGGCCGCATTCTGTTTAGGAATTGCCTACGAGAACCAGATTTTGCCAGCAGGCTTTATCCCGAACGAGGACCAGAGTACGATTTACGGGATCATCCAGACTCCTCCGGGGTCTACACTGGAAAAAACCAATGAAGTATCCCGGCGACTTCAGAAAATTTGCGAAGAGGTTCCGGGCATCGAATCGGTATCGTCACTGGCGGGTTATGAGATCATGACGGAAGGACGGGGTTCCAATGCCGGTACCTGTCTGATCAACCTGAAGCCCTGGGGCGATCGGGATAAGAACGTGAAGGAAATCATGGAGGAACTGGAGGCAAAATCGAAAGGACTGGGCGCGACAGTCGAATTTTTCGAGCCACCTGCCATTCCTGGTTTCGGTACGTCGGGTGGTTTTTCGATGCGTTTGCTGGATAAAAACACCGACACCGACTACCACCTGTTCGATAAAATCCAGAAAGAGTTCATGGATAACCTGGCTAAACGGAAAGAACTGACTGCTTTGTTCTCATTCTTTGCTGCCAACTATCCACAGTACGAACTGGAAATCGACAACAACCTGGCCATGCAGAAAGGTGTATCAATCGGAAAAGCGATGGATAACCTCAACATCATGATCGGTAGTACCTACGAACAGGGCTTTATCAAGTTCAACCAGTTCTTCAAAGTATACGTACAGGCCGACCCGAGTTTCCGCCGGTTGCCATCCGATCTGTTAAAGCTGTTCGTGAAAAACGAAGCGGGTGAAATGGTGCCTTACTCGTCGTTCATGACCTTGAAAAAAGGACAAGGGCCAAACGAAATTACCCGGTTCAACCTGTATAATTCAGCAGCTATTCAGGGGCAACCTGCAAAAGGGTATACCACAGCCGAAGCCATCGCAGCCATTCGGGAAGTGGCCGCCAAGACGTTGCCCAAAGGCTATGACATTGCCTTCGAGGGGTTGTCGTACGATGAGTCGATTCGTGGTAACGAAACCTTGTATGTGTTCCTGATTGTGGTTGCCTTCGTTTACCTGGTGCTGGCCGCCCAATACGAAAGCTTTATCATTCCGCTGGCTGTATTGACCTCTCTGCCCGTCGGTATCTTTGGTTCGTTCTTCCTGCTGAAAGCTATGGGGCTGGAAAACAATATCTACGCCCAGATCGGTCTGATCATGCTGGTAGGATTGCTCGGTAAGAACGCCGTACTGATTGTAGAGTTTGCTGTTCAGAAACGACAGCAGGGCGAAACCATTCTCAATGCAGCTATTGAAGGCGCTAAGGTTCGTTTCCGACCGATTCTGATGACCTCTTTCGCCTTCGTAGCCGGTCTGATCCCGCTGATTCTGGCCAAGGGAGCCGGGGCTATTGGTAACCGTACCATTGGTGCGTCGGCTATGGGTGGCATGGTATTCGGAACCATTTTCGGGGTTATCATCATCCCCGGCCTATACTACATCTTTGGTAATCTGGCGGATGGCCGTAAGATGATTAAGGATGAAGAGGATGATTCGTTAACCGAAAATCTGGTTCATTCAGTCGATAAGTTTCCCCAACCTGAAGAAAGCGAAGTCAATGACTAATAAACGAATATGGAGTTGCTTTGGGATTTTGTTCTCTATCCTGAGCATCTCGTCCTGCACTACACCTCGTCTGGTTACAAAAACAGAAAATAAATCAGTACCTGCGAGCTACAATGGCTCGCAGGATTCCACCAACTCGGGTAAGAAGCCCTGGAAGGAATATTTCACGGACCCTTATCTGACGGCTCTGATCGATTCGGCCCTGTATAACAACCAGGAACTAAATATCACGTTACAGGAAATTCAGATTGCCAACAACGAAGTGCTAGCCAGAGCAGGGGCTTATCGGCCTTTCGTTAGCCTGGGTGGTGGTGCCGGTGCCGACAAAGTGTCTCGCTATACGAGTCAAGGAGCGGCTGATGAGGTGTCGGAAATTAAACCCGGTGTGCCTACGCCCGCCGTTTTACCAAATTTCTACTTTGGGGCTACAGCCAGTTGGGAGATCGATATCTGGCATAAACTACGGAATGCGAAGAAAGCAGCCGTATCCAGTTACCTGGCGTCGATCGAAGGGAAGAATTTTCAGGTTACCAATCTGGTTGCCGAAATTGCCAATTCGTATTATGAGCTGCTGGCGCTGGATAACCAGCTCGACATCATCCAGCGAAACATTGTTATTCTGAACAATGCGTTGGGGATTACCAAACAGGAAAAAGAAGCGGCTAAAGTAACCGAACTAGCCGTTCGTCGATTCGAGGCCGAAGTTGCCAAAACGGTAAGTCTCCAGTACGAGATTCAGCAGCGGATTGTAGAAACCGAAAACCGGATTAACTTTCTGGTCGGTCGGTTTCCGCAGCACGTACAACGTGATCCGCAAATATTTGTCAACCTGACTCCTTCTCTAATTCAGGCTGGGCTGCCTTCGCAATTGCTCGCCAATCGGCCCGATATTAAGCAGGCGGAATGGAATCTGGAAGCAAATAAATTGAGTGTTGCGGCAGCGAAAGCAAATTTTTATCCGTCGCTGACACTTAGGGGATTTCTGGGAATCATGGCCTACAATCCTCTCTATCTGGTGTATACGCCCGAAGCACTGGTTGCTTCGCTGGTTGGTGATATGATTGGACCGGTCGTGAATAAAAACGAGATCACGGCCACCTATCGGAGTGCCAATGCCAAGCAAATTCAGTCGGTTTATAACTACGAGAAAACTGTTCTGAATGCCTACATCGAAGTAGTCAACCAGTTGTCGAACATCGACAACCTGCAAAAAAAGTACGATTCAAAAAATAACCAGGTGCAGGCCCTTACGCAATCGACCAGCATATCGCTCAAGTTGTTTACGTCTGCCAGAGCGGATTATATGGAGGTATTGCTAACACAACGGGATGTACTGGAAGCGCGTATGGAACTGATCGAAACCCGGAAGCAGCAGATGAATGCTCAGATTAATGCCTATCGGGCGCTGGGTGGTGGCTGGAAATAAGCCAATCGGCAGTGACTGCCAGACGTGCAAAAAAGCCAGTTGACAGAAGTCGACTGGCTTTTTTGCTATGAAGCTGTTCTCCCTTGATAAACGAAGCAAATATTTAGTACTTTTTCTATATCCCGACGCAGGAGGGCTCTTCGGAATATAGAAATTCAAGTCCATCACCCGAAGATCCCTCCTGCGTCGGGATGAAAAAAAAACGTTTAGCTCGACAGGAAAAGTTGTATATAAGTTCAGAGTTGACGAACTTAAACATTGCCCTAATGGCTGGCTAGCCTCGTTTTACTTTGTTTAATAGCCGTCAGCAGATCGGTTAATTCTTTTACTTTTTCTGGGTTCTGCTGGTAAAGATTCGTTGTTTCCAGTTGGTCTTTAGCCAGATTATAGAGCTGACCAACGGGTTCGCCCGGTTTAGGCTTGATCTCTTTCGGTTCGGTGAAGCCGCCAGAGCCTAGCCCTTCAATAAGTTTCCAGTCGCCTTTACGAATAGCATAAAACCCAATGGATGAGCTATGTACCACGGCGGGCTGATTTGGAACCTGTTTGGCTTTACCCTGCAAAACTGGAAGGATGCTATAACTGTCTTCGGGCGTCGATTTTGTATCGGTGCTGCCGAGGATGTCTGTGCAGGTAGCCATCAGATTGGCCAGTGTTGTGGTGGCTGCGCTGACACTGCCAGCCTTCACGTTGCCCGGCCAGCGTACAATGAACGGAATCCGGTGACCGCCTTCAAAAGCGTCGCCCTTCATGCCCCGGAATTCACCGGCTGCTTTATGGTTGAACTGCTTCACGAAGTTCTCCCGCCAGTAAGGGCCGTTATCGCTGGCAAAAATAACGATGGTGTTTTCGGCCAGACCGGAGGCCTCAAGCGTGCGGAATACTTCACCGACAGCCGCATCAACCTGTTGCACGAAATCGCCATATTCACCTGCTTTCGACTTGCCACTATACTCTTTTTTAGGCACCCACGGTGTATGCGGAGCCGCAAAAGGCAAATACAAAAAGAACGGTTTGGAAGCGGTTTGCCGCTTCAGGAACGCGTTGGCTTTCTGGACAAACGTGGGTAGTACCTCATGAAAATCGAACGACGGCGACATTTTGCCTTCCCGCCAGAATGGCCCCGTATAACCCGACTCTAGCTTGTTGCCTTTGGTGTACCCCGTGGGTTGCTCGGTCAGTTTCTGGTTTTCGAGGTAGCAGTAGGGCGGCATATCGAGCGAGGCTGGCAAAATGTAGGAATAGTCGAAGCCGACGGTATTCGGCCCTTGCGTTGGCTTCTGCAGGAAGTCGATCACAGCGGTGTCCATTTCGGTTTTGATACCGTAATTTGCCGTGGACAGTAACTGTTCATTCCCTTTTTTGGGAACCCAATCGAGCCCTAAATGCCATTTACCAACTACGCCGGTTTGATAGCCATTCTGTTTCAGATATGAAGCTACCGTTGGGCGGTCGTTTTCGATTAGTGTACGGCTGTAGCCACGCAATACGCCCACGGGCAGTCGGCTGCGCCAGGGGTATCGGCCTGTCAGGATTGCATAACGCGTTGGCGTACAGACCGACGAAGGCGAGTGGGCATCCGTGAAGCGCATACCCTGGGCGGCTAGTTTGTCGATATTAGGCGTAGCTACCTGCCCATCAGGATTGTAAGCCGACACATCGCCATAGCCGAGGTCATCGGCCAGGATGTAGAGAATGTTGGGCGGCTGCTTGTTTTCGGGCCGAGTTGTCAGGGCCAGCGAAAGTAACACAGCCGCAAGGCAGGTAAGTTTAGCAAGAGTCTTCATTGTTTGTTTAAACCACGGAGTAGCACTAAGTTTTAACACGGAGTTACACCGAGTTTTTTGTGCCACTCTGTGCTAAAACTCAGTGTAACTCCGTGGTTTAAAAGATTAAATCCTGATGGCCCATTCGTTTTTCATGGGGCGACCCAGCAAGGCGTTGGCTTCTGCATCGCCTTTGAACTGCTCTTTCTTCGGATTCCATTGCAACGCCCGGTTCAGGCGGTAGGCGATGTTGCCAATGTTACAGACCGAAGCTGTCCGGTGGCCAACTTCAACGTCGCAAATGGGCTTACTTCGCTTCCGCATGGCGTCGAGGAAATCCTTATAGTGGTTCTCGCTTTTGTATACATGCTTTTCGTTGTCACCGATTACTTTCGTTGCCAACGACGCAGGGGTTGTTTCAATTTTCCGGCGTTGTACTTTAATGTCGCCCTCTGTTCCAATGAAATGAATAGCATTGCTCCAGTCCCACTTTTCGTGAGTCATTACAATGCCGTTATCGTATTTGTAGGTCAGGAAAGGGTGGTCTTTGCCATCGGGCGCAATCACTTCGACCGGGCCGCTATTGTCCATGTCCAGCGCCCACTGCACAATGTCGAACATGTGCGCACCCCAGTCGGTGACCATCCCGCCCCCAAATTCCCGGTAGTTGCGCCAGTTGGGGAATATGTCTTTGGATGTTGGCGGAGCTAGTTCGGAGTTGAACGCTACCGGCTCGTTGGGACCAAGCCATGCTGGCCAGTCGAGTCCATCAGGTATGGTTTCGGCGGGGAGATCATACGGCTTTGGCGGTGGGCCAACGTTGACTTTAATCTGTTTAATCTGACCGATGTAGCCATTGCGCACCAGTTCCGCCGTTTGCCGAAACTCCGGCCACGAACGCTGCATACTACCTGTCTGAAAAACGCGGTTATGTTTTCGGGTGGCATTCACCATGGCCCGGCCTTCTTTCACCGTCAGCGAAAGTGGTTTTTCACAGTAAATGTCTTTTCCAGCTTCGGCCGCCCGAACGGCAACGGCTGCGTGCCAGTGATCGGGGGTAGCAATAACGACGGCATCAATGTCTTTGCGGTTCAGCAGTTCCCGGAAATCATTGTACACCGGAATGTCGGAATACTTGCCTGCATCCGGGGTCTTTTCGTAGTGAGCCTTTATGCGGTCCAACGTAAGTTGAGCCTTGGCTTTATACACTTCGCTGATGGCGATAATCCGGGTCTCGTTGGTACCCAGAAACGAAGAGGTCAACCCTCGTCCCTGCTTGCCCGTGCCGATAAAGCCAAGGGAAATCATGTCGCTGGGGGCCAGGTACTTCGATCCGTCGGGCCGTTTGCCACCCAGTACGAAACGGGGGACAATCATAAAGCCTGCCGCTGCGGTGGCTGCTTTGCCGATAAAGTCCCGGCGATTAAGAGCGTGTTTTTCTTCCATATGTTTTTGAAGGGGTTTAGACACTTAGAAGCTATTTGAACTTTTCAGATTTCGTTAAAACGGGTTGTCTTTCTTTGTCATGCTGAGGAACGAAGCATCTTCGATAGCTATAAGAATGCTTCTTCCGAAGATGCTTCGTTCTTCAGCATGACAAAAAAGTTCATTTTTGATTCTTCCTAAAAATTTAAACAGCTTCTTATTTTAACTCAATTACATGTTGCCCTGGGGCTACATCCTTTACTACGAAAAAACCATTATCGGGTTGATTTCTAATCGGTTTGCCATCTAAAAACAGGCGTGTTTTTCCAGCCGACTGTGGCATATAAATCGTAGCCTTACTGCCTCCCGGCACGCTTACCGACAGGGTTTCAGTATGCGTTGTTTTCTGTATGGCCACCGTCACGGCTCCCTTTATGGTGGGGATAGTGGCATTGGCCTGTGTCAGGCGGCCTAACTGGGGCTTGATCTGAAACGTGTCGAAGCCTGGTGTTAGTGGCTCAACACCCATTAGTTTTCGGACAATCAGGTTGGCCGGAGCCGCTCCCCAGGCATGGCTGAGATCGAGGTTGGGTTTAAAGGCAATGTCCCAGGCTTCCATCGAGATCGTTGAGCCAACCCGAATCATGTTATACCAGCTTCGTTGCGTGGTGGCCGTTAGCAGATCGAACGCATAATCGCCCATACCAGAATCGTACAGGGCATCCATCAGAAACTGAGAACCATAGACACTACACGCCATCCGGCGACTTTTGATAAATTCCCGAACGGTTTTTACATCTTCCGCCGGAACCAGCCCAAAGGCCAGCGCAAACATATTGGCATGAAGCGAGCTATGGCTGGTTTCGTCACCGTCTTTAATCAGGCCCGTTTTCTCATCTCTAAATACCGTTCTGAACGCCGAAAAGACATCCTGCGCCTTTGTTTTATAGAAAGCGGCATCGTCGGGCTTGTGCAAGGCTTCGGCGATTCGTTGCATAAGCACCAGATTTCGGTAGTAATAGGCGTTGATAACCGAGTTGTAGGTAGTAAATACAAAGCCATCGGTTTCGCCTTTGTGTTCTTTTTCAGGGCTAATGTACTCGCCGTTCTGCGGCCAGTCGACAATGTCGTGCAGCCCGCGCCGACCATCGAATAGCTTTGTAATATGGATCGAGGTCAGAAAGTCGTCGGTTTGCTTGTTAGTCCGAGTGCTGATGAGGCCGTTTGGCCCGGCCAGTGGCATCAGAATTTTCTTCTGAAGCTCAGGGTAATACGTTTGCAGCAATCGGTCGTCGCCCGTATACAGGTAATCATTCCACGCAATCAGCACATTCTGGAGGCTCCATTCGGTGGGCCAGGTGGGGTGATACAGCAGGTAGGTCATGCTGCGCCGGGCCATGCTGTACTCGGCATCGACGGCGTAGTGCGACAATTGATTAATCAACGCATCGGCTTCGTAGGGTATCCGTTCCCGGTCACCGTCGACGTAGTAACCCGTAAAGCTCGTAGCCTTCATGGAGTACTTGCAGAGGTCCCAAATCTGATTCAGTATCGTATCGCTGGAAGTAAAGCTGGCGGCTGTTTCGTCAAATGGGTAATGCACCATCGTTCGCTCCACCGACGACTGATCGAAGGGCCCTTTTACGTTGGAGACCGTTACGTAACGAAATGGATAGACCTCACCAATGTAGTCGGGCATCAGCACCGGGTTGCGGCTGTTGCGTTTGGCATCGACTGGCCAGTTAATCTTGTAGGCATGGGTGCCCTGTTTTACCGGCAAAGCCGTTTTAAGATAACGAATACGCTGCCCGGCTTTAGGGTTAATGGTGTAAGGGCTGGCTACAGCTTCGCCCACTTCTACCCAAACCGTATCGTTGGCGGGGCTTTCGAGCCGAAGCGTTAACTGGCAAAGGGCGTCTTTACCAAAATCCAGAAAGTAAGTTCCCGGACTCTTTTTATGAATCAGATGCGGTTTTTGCGGCTCGGCTACCAGTGGGTAATAGGCAAAACGCTCGGCAGGGTCTGGTTCGCCATAATGAAATGAAGCGGTTTGGGCCAAAGCCGTTGGTTGTCCTTTCTCGTTGCATACCTGAACCGTCCAGTAATAGACAGTACCGGCTACAAGGGGTTTACCGGCATAGGTTGCTTTGGTTTGTTTCGCGTTCTGGCGATTTGAGTCCCAGTAATCTGCTTTGCCGGGGGCTAGTAAGGCCGGAGAAGAGGCCACCAACAGACGATACGCCGATTGCTGTGGAAACTTTTTTTCCAGTTCCCAGCTAAACGATGGGTGCTTGCTGGTAATGCTGGCAAACTGGTACTGGCCCGGCTGCTTACTGGCCTCGGCCAACGGTATCGACACCGGCAAACCGCGCTGGCTGACAGCCTGGGTATTGGCCAGCAGGTCGCACCGGAGCCGTGCCGGGGCAGGCAGAGATTGGCCGTAGGCGAAGTTTACAATGCCTGTGATGAAAAAATAGAATAAAGCTCTATGCATGTATTATAAGCTATTTAGTGTATTTTGTCATCCCGACGATAGGAGGGATCTCATTAGTTTCTAACTCTGAAAGGCTTAAGATCCCTCCTATCGTCGGGATGACAAAAAAGGTAGTATCAATACAGCAATCCGCGCTTATTTCGCGGCTGTCGGTGGGGGAATAATCAGTTTTTCCAGTTCGTCAATCGTCCAGGCTCCTCGACCGGAAGCATACATTTCTCTGACTTTCTTTACGTCGTCGGGTTGTACAACCGCCGATTGCCGCCCTTTAACAGCCCGCGACGAGGTGCCTACAAACTCATAACGGATGTAGCTCAGTACAGAGGCAATCCACTCGTCGGAATTGTCCTTCATCGAAGCCATCTCGCTGGGGAAGGCTTTCCCGTCAATCGGTCCTTTCAGACCATGCAGCAGAATGCGAATCACAAAGTCCCGGTCATGGTTCACGTGTTTGGCACCGCGCAGGGCTGGGGCCGCATTGGTCGGTAGCCCGTTTCCATCTCCACCATGACAGGGCGAGCACATGCCTTTGTAAATCTCGCTACCGGCCAGAATCAGCTTGCGGTCTGGTGCCGGGAAACTCCCCAGTTTCATGCCATATATCTTGGAATCCTCGTTACGGTCGATACTCTTTTTGACCCGGTTCAACATCTCGTTATCAGGGTTTCGGGTCAGAATTTCCTGGGCAATCTGCTGTGCCTGAGGATTTTTATTCGATCCCAGCGACAGCAGCAACTGTGTACGAACGTCATAATTGGGGTCGTCTATCAGCTTCCCGACGCGGGCAATCATGTCGGTGTCGTTTTGTTTAAGATACCGTTCGCTAACCCAAATGGCGGCTCTGCGGACCTGTGCTTCCGTATCGGTCAGAGTTGCATTGATAAGTTCTTTGTCGATGGCGTCCAGGCCTTCGAGCGTCCAGAGGGCATGAAGGCGGCCGAGTGCCGATGCGTTCTTGTGGCCCGTAGCCATTGCCCGCAGGTCAGAAACGACTGATTTGTCGCCGAGGAGAATTAGCTGCTTCTGGGCGTTATCACGCCACCAGCCATTCGGATGATTCAGGTACTTGATCAGACTAGCCGCCGGAACGTCGAGCATCTTAGGTTTGGGGCCGGGCTTGAAGTCGTCGTGAACCAGCCGCCAGATGCGTCCACGCTGATTTATTTTGGCCAGATCGTAGTAGTCGATCTTGCTGCGTAGAAACGTGCCTTTTTGAGTCCAGTTCGATTCCTGAATAATACCCCGGTTCATATCGATGATGTACAGCAGTCCGTCGGGGCCAGTGTAAGTATTGACAGGGCGGAAGAAGAAGTCGGTACTGGCAATAAATTCTTTGTTGTGATAGACGTTTTCCAACTGGGTTTTGCCTGCCCGATTAACCACCTTCGCCCGTCGGATAATACGGGCCACGGGTTCGTTAATCAGGTAATCGCCCACTAAATCGGCAGGCAGGCGGTCACCTCTGAATATCGACTGACCATTGCCTGAGGTGAAATGGTTTAGGGTACTGTCGGGGCGTAAGCGCGGAGGTCCGCCCTGTACTTCGGGGTTGGAAATCCGCGACCATACCGGGCTAAAGGTGGCTTCGTCGTAGGCATCGGCAAACTCCAGGGCTCCATATTTTGGGTTGATCTGAAAGCCAGACCCTGCGTTTTCGCCACCACCCCGACTAAAAAATAACCGGCCATAATTGTCGTAGGTTAAGCCCCACTGCCCATTGGAGCCACTATGCAGCGAATCGGGTTTCAATACCCCGCCGACGTACCGGAAGCGAATCGGGTCAACAGTTTGGTAAATATAATTGTCGAGGTTCCAGACCAGGCCACTGCGCTGGTGTTCCAGGTTACCGGGTGCTACCTTACCAACGACATAAACGGGCCGTTTCTGGTCAGCTACGCCGTCGCCGTTGGTGTCTTTGTAGCTGAAAATGTCGTACGTATCCGTTTCGTTGACCAATAGTTCATGATTGACACACAGGAGCATACGCGGCAATAGCATGTCTTTAATGAACACTGTACTCTTGTCCATTTTGCCGTCGTTGTTGGTGTCTTCCAGCAGCATTACCCGGCTTTTCTTATCCTTCGTTCCGGTGCCGTCGGCGTCCTGGGTGTAGGTTTCCATCTGGGCCACATACATGCGGGCGTCACCATCCCAGGCAATGGCTACGGGTTCGGTAATCATCGGCTCGCTGGCCACCAGTTCCATGTGGTAGCCAGGGGGCAACACAAACGCACGCTGACTCTGCTCTGGCGTAAGCGGGACAATCGAAAAGGGGGCCAACGGCTGTGTGGTGTCACTTTCGGTTTTACTAAAGACCTCTGAGCTTACCATTGTGTTGGCACCGGTCGGTGCTTTAGCATTCATCTGCACTTTACACGCATAAATCAGTGCGGATAAGCCCAGCGTGGCGAGGAGTAATGAGTTGGTTTTCATGTCGGGATTCAGGAATCAGATCTCGTAAAACGAAAGAACGCATAACTACAAAAGCTACTCAGCCCCGTCAATAAATGCCAGATTGCGTGGCCCTGTACCAGCGAATGGGGGTTACAGCCAAACTTTTGTACATCCAGCGTACGAATCTTTATGGCCACCACAATCAGGATAAAACTGGCAATGGCGACCCAGCCGAAGCGTTCTTTCCGGAATTGGAAATAATGAATCCCGGTTAACAGCAGTAGGCTGAGAATCAGGGTCGGTAGCAAAATGCCGCTAGGGATCAGCAACGAAATTTTAAAGAACAGAACAATGAGTACCACTAACGCAACCAGCCAGATTTGTTTGGCCGATTCGCTGAAGTTGATTTTGTGCAGCACATGGTAGAGGCCAATGCTTACCAGCGTAAGCGTCAGGCCGTAGGTGCCGTTCATATCGACGCGCTGGCCAATGTAGGTAAGCGAGGCATGAAAAAAGGCACTTCCGACGCTCAGATAAATAAAACAGAGGCCCGTCAGTGCCGATAAAAGCGGGAAAGCCTGCATCCGGTTTTTGGGTTGTTTCCCCGCTGTTTTATAGTCGCTGACGGCAATTTGCAGCACCAGTATACCCAGGAAGAAATAGGCCAGATTGGAATACGTATTCATCGGCTGATGAAAAAATCGGTCCGTATGGTTAAACTCGCAATACTCAACCGTCAGGGCCGACTTGCTCACCTGCATACCGGCCCAAACATCCCCATGAAGTGATGAATTCAAGCCAATCCAGCCGGCAAACATCCATAGCGTGGCTGTCGCTGAGCGGAGAAGCATCTGGATTAATAGGGGGCGGTGCATAGTTGTGATTAGTTTGATGGGGATAGTTCCAGCAGGGGCTTCGTCTGGTCCCAACCTGCCGGAATTTCGTAGACAAGCTTAAAAACACCCTGATAGGCTTCCGCAATGGCCATGTCTTTTTGTAACTGCCGGGTATCGACCGACTCTGTCCCTGTGCGTTTCAATGACGTTTGAATCTGCAACTTCATGGATGGAAGCGCCCACGATGCGTCTGAAAAAGCAGTTGACGTTGCGTTGGGCGCGTACACGTACAATTCCAGGGTTGTAGCGGTAGGGTCGGCGAGGTACACACTCATCGTTGTTTTGCTGACTTTTACATTCGTTTGGCCGCTGCCGGGAACGAGCAGCCAGCCAATGTCGCCGTCGGCAGTTTTCCAGTGGATGGCTCCGGTTTTGATCTGATTCCACACACGCCGATTACCCCAGACACCGCCCATCATCCAGTCGCGGTTAAGCACGGCCGTTACGGGTTTGATGCTATCGCCTTTGTAGGAATTAGGTACGGTTCGGGTAATGAATCGCGGTTCGGTGAAGCCTTTCAAGGCGGCCAAATCAGCTTTCGGAATCGACAGACCCAGGTTGAAAATGGGTGCCAGGTTGCTTATCTCACCATTTTTAGCGCCTTTGCCGGGTGGAATAGGGGCCTGTTTTTCGTTATCGACCGCAATGGCAATCCAGATGCCTATGATGGACAGGTACTTCCGCATGTCCATGCCGTAGCCTCTGAAATAGGGGCCCACCATATTTTTCAGGTTTGCGTTATACACGGTTGTGACCTCGTGCCAGAATTCACGTTCGAGTGTCTGCCCCATCTGCCGCATTTCGGGCGAAAAAGCCAGTTCGCGCCATAACGCAATCGCTACCAGTGTAACGCCGTAATAGGTCGGTGAGTTGTATTCACTGAAGGTATGATGCCGCTGGTACAGATCGAAAATGTCATGTGCTTTTTTGATCCCGGCTTTCCGCAGTTCATCGATTTTGAATTCGGTGCCGACGTATTCCATCAGAAACGAACTCATGATGGAAATGTTGGTGTAGTCGGGCGCGACGTTGCGTTTCAGGGCACCTTTTGCCGCGTGTGTAAGGCCAACTTCAATTTCTTTCCGAATGTCGTCGGGCAATAAATGGCTGTACTTTTTACGGATGATAATCAAGTCGCAGCCGATAAATTCCCGCCAGTTCTGGTCGAGGTTGTCGCCGTCGATAGACGTTTTCCAGATGCCGTAAATCTTCGTGTTTTCGTCGCGGTACTGATTTTGCAGAATCCATTTCAGAATTTCGGTCGCATTCTCCTTATCGCCGGGTTTATTCCGAAACAACAGGGCTTCGGCCAGCCGGGTTTTGTTGCGGAGGCTGGTTCGGTTGGTCAGGACGTCAGCCACTTTTTTGCCCGCCGGAATCTCGTCCGCCAGAAAGTCGTTAAACAACTGTTTCTGGTAGGGTGACAGGGTTTCGTAGGTGTATTTTTTGGCATACACTGCTTCCGGCTGCTGGGCCCGTGCAGAGCCGATGGTAAGGCAGATAATAAAGACTAAGGCGAGGGTTTTCATGTATTGAATGGGGTTAGGTTTATATGGGCTGTGTCTCCGCAATTCAAGGAGTTTTTTGTCATTCTATGTTTGTACTTGTTCTTTTTTGAGTGCCTCCGTCGGTAGACTATCTTCTGTCAAGGGTCTACTAGACCGCTCGGAATGCGAGTCGCCCACGGAGTGTTTTGACCGCCAGCTTGAACAGTTCGTGGGGCCAACAAGCCCGAATCTAGAATCGATAAGCCAACTGGTCAATCGCCTTTAACCCCTTACCCCTATGGCCCCAATCTACATCGGCATCGATATCGCCAAAGCCAGCTTCACAGTGGCCCTACCACTAACCAATGGTCACTTCCTGGATTATAGCCTGCCTAACAACCCGGCCGGATTTAGCCAACTACTCGACCTGCTGCCTGCTCATAGCCAGTGTGTGCTGGAAGCCTCGGGGCCCTATTATTTACCGCTGGCCTTGTGGCTTACCCACCAACGCATACCCCTGAGCGTGCTTAATCCACTGGTGGTCCGGCGGTTTGCCCAGATGCTGCTGCGCCGAACCAAAACCGACAAGGCTGATGCCCGCCTGTTGAGTCAGTTTGGGGCTAATCAAACCCCTCCATGCTGGCAGGCACCCACTACACTGATGAGTCAACTGACTCAATTACAGACCTTACTGGAGCAATATATCAACCAACGCACCGCCTTGCGCAATCAGCAGGAGGCCTTTACCCACTCGGGCGTACCCAATCCCATCCTGGAGCAATCCTTACAGAAGAGTCTGGAGCACCTGGATGAGCAAATTCAAACCCTGGAGCAGCAACTCGATCAGCTAGCCAACACGGAGTATACGAAGCTGTATGCCCATTTGCAAAGCATCCCCGGTATTGGTCGCAAGACGGCCCTTTGCTTATTGGTGCTCACCCGGGGCTTCAGCCGCTTTGAGTCAGCTAAGCAGTTAGTGAGCTTTGTGGGGCTAGCCCCCCGGGTGTTTGAGTCGGGCAGTTCGGTGAACGGCAAGGGACACATTTGCAAGTTGGGCAACAACCGCATTCGTCAGTTGTTGTACATGGCCAGTATGCAGGCTAAAAAAGCTAACCCGGCTTGTCGGTCGTTGTATGATCGGCTGGTTGGGGCTGGCAAACCGAAGTTGGTGGCCTTGATTGCGGTGGCTCATAAATTAGTTCGTCAGTGTTTTGCCGTGGCTCGTAGTGGACTAAATTTTGATCAAAAATTAGCCTCACCTATTGCTTCTTAACACAGTTCATTCCGACGAAGGAGGAATCTCAAGCCTTACTCAGGTAGAAGCCCGTGAGATTCCTCCTTCGTCGGAATGACAGAAAAAAAACCAGAAAAACATCACTTATACAGCCGCAACATCACAACGCCGTGATGCCGGATTTCGGTTTTGAACGAGCCGTCGAACGTACCCAGGTCCTTTTGCCGCCATACGTCGCGGAGCTTGTACTTACCTTTCAGGCCGATGCTGGCAAAATCAAAGGTGTACGGCCGGGCTTTTTCAGTACCCCAAAAAAAATAGGATTGTGGCATCTTGCCGTATTCAGCCGTGTTGAACAGCCCAACGGCCACGGACCCATCTTCCAGTGGTTTGGCCCAGATTTGTACACCATTTTCTTCCTTTACCAATCGGGCGGGTTTGCCTAATGGGTCCTGATTGATTTCGATCACCTCGTCGTTGGTCAGCAGATTCAGCGTAAACGCGTCCAATTGTTCAATGGGGCAGCCGATGAGCATGGGAGCCGCCAACAGGCTGAAAATACTAACGTGGCTGTACTGCTCATCGGGCAGCAAACGAGTGTCGTGCATGACCGGGCCGATAGACACTTTGCCCAGAATCATCATGTCGGGGTCGGCCCAATGGCCCGGTGCCGTGTATGGTGACCATTTATCGAGCGAAAACGTAGTCAGGTATAGGCTCGTCCAACTGTCTTTGATGTCGGGGCCAGTCCGGTACATATTGGACAGCCGTGCCCAATCCGTCACTTTCTCAAACGGCGCGTTGTTCGACAAGCTGAAAACAATATCCCGGCCCGACTGCTTGAGCGCGGTCGACATCCGCTCGGTCGAGTTTACGTCGATGCGCCAGTCGTATTTCAGGAAATCGAAGCCCCACTCGGCCATCTGTTTGGCGTCTTCGACCTCGAACCGATACTTGCCGATGTGATTGAAGGCCCGCCGGTTCACCATGATCGTTTCGTGGGTTTCGCCCCCGTGTGCCGAATCTGACGAAGCTCCTGCATAACCGCCATAACTCGAAATGTAGGGGGTAGAATAAAGACCAGCTTTTAGGCCCAGGGAGTGAATGTAATCCACCATTTCCTTGAAACGGGGGAACTTGGCGTTGGGTTGGAGGGCGTTGAGTGGGCCACCCCGTTTGCCCTGCCAGGCATCGTCGATGTTGATGTAGCTCCAGCCGTGGTCGCGCAGGCCCATTTTTACCATTGCATCGGCAGAGGCAATTACTTTCTCGCGGTCAATGTGGGCTTCCCAGGAGTTCCAGCCGTTCCAGCCAATAGGGGGCGTTAGCGCAATGGTGTCGCCAATCTTGATGGTTAGGGATTTGGTGGCTGTTCCGAGCGCATTCTTAGCCTTGAGCGTAACTGCATACGTACCGCGTTGAGCGACTTTGCCCGAAATGATGCCTGTTTTGGTGTCCAGCGAGAGTCCCGCCGGGAGAGGTTCGGCGGAGAAGGTCATGGGCCGATTTCCGGTGGCTGCGATGTAATACAAGAACGGATTGTTGGGCGTAACACCAACTACTTTTGCCGAGTTGATTTTAGGCGTTTTGGCCGAAGGAGGTGTCAGCATGTATTTTTCGCCTACATACTGAACATGCTCAATCTGGGCGTTGCCAATCATTTCTACCCGTGCATCGATCCAGTTGCAGTAGGTTCGCTTGTTGCCGACACCACCAACTTTATCGGTCACCAAAAGCCCCAATTGACGAATGCCGGTCAGATCAACATCGACGGGAACGGGGGCATTGCCTATGCTCATTTCCCGGCTTTCAAAAAGCACTTTACTGTCGCCTAGTACATAAAATGTCAGCGCAATATCCTTGTTGCCCTGATCGTCGGGGCCAACCAGGGCTGAGAACCGTTTAGCCTGTTTATTGAGTGCAAACGCCAGCACACAAGGCGACTGCGCCCCTAACCCCCGCGAATACCTGACGCCTTTCGTTCGTAGCGTGTCGTCCTGGTAATTGTATTTGGCCTTCACCGGGCGTAGGCCCTCCGAAAACGTCTGAATGGGCAGGTCGTCCAGCCAAACGGTTCTGGTGGTTTGGGCAACGGCGCCGATGGATGCGAAAAGGAGTAGGAGGGTAAAGAGTTTAGGCATAAATGGAGTAAGGGTTAAAGGTATTTTTAAGTCTTCTGGCATTCTACCCCACCCTAACCCTCCCCTGAACTCAGGGGAGGGAATTACTTGATAGCCATAGCTCCCTCCCCTTGTTTAAGGGGAGGGCTGGGGTGGGGTCAATCAATTCTCAAAATCGGTCTCCAGTAGTTGTTTCTCGGTAAAAACCCCGCTTCCGGCTGGTTTTTTGTCTCTCATTTTTTTGACGTCGTTGTTCGTAATGCCTTTTCCCTGTTTGGCAAAGGCGTTCTGCGTGAAGCGAATTATATCGGCAATGTCCTGGTCGCTGATGTCTTTGTTGTTGAGCAGCGCGGGCATTTCGTTGTTGAGTTTGTAGACAGTTCCATTGACGGTAATCGGGCCACTGACACCATGCAGAATAATAGCCGCCAGCCGTTTCATAGAACCGTCGATGTATTCGGAGCCTTTGAGGGGCGGAGCCAGATCCTGAATGCCCTTGCCATCGGCACCGTGGCAGGTTGCACAAATACTCCTGAAAAGCTTCAGCCCTCGCGTTCGGTTGTCTACCTCATTTTTCTCGACCACATAGATCGAGTTCATTTCTTTACGCTGCCGCTTGCCGATGGTATTAGTCAGGTTGGTTTTCAGCAGGTCAGTAGGACTCATGGAGGCCAGATACTGTTCTTCTTTACCATCAAGCGCACTGGTAATAGCTTCCTGAACCACGCGTTGTGTGGCATATTTTTTCTCGATACCCGACAGAACGGGCAGGAACGTAGCGTCTGACACATTTATCCAGCCCGTCAACGAAGCGGCTAAATAGAGATCAATCGTTTCGTTGTTTTGCGCCATCAGGCTGGCCGAAATCGCCTTCATGCTGGCCACGCGCTCTTTTGTGGCAAAACGCTCTAAAAGCCCTACGGCATGGGCGATGGTTTCGGGTTGTTTCGATTCATTAATGATGCTGCTTAGCCGTTCAAAGGTCAGGGCATTGATGCCTTCGAGAACATACAGGGCATGAATACCACTCAAGAACTCATTGTTACGTTTAGCCAGCGCAACGAGTTGATTGACTACTGTAAGGTCTTTTTTCTGAATTAGGATTTGCTGCGAACGGTCTCGTAACCAGCCATTTGGGCTGCTGAGCAAGGTGACTAGTTGGGCATTGGTTGCTTTACTCAGGTCGGGTATTGGGGTGGACTTCGCGGTGTTACTGGTCACTTTCAGAATGCGCCCGGCATGTTGTAAGGTATCCAGTTTTTTGTTGGCGAGCTGCTCGGTCAGGTACTGCGAAATATACGCTTTGTGCTGAATAATGCCCCGGTGCATATCAATGATGTACATGGCACCGTCGGGGCCCGTGAACAGGTTTACGGGCCGGAACCCTTCGTCGGTAGACGCGATAAACTCTTTGCCCTCAACAGCCTGACGGGCCGTTGTTTGCAGTGGTTTAAATTCCAGAATATTCCGCTTGATTAGGTTGGCTTCGGGAACACAGACGAACGCGTTTAGATTGTACGCTTCGGGGAAAGCACCACCCCGGTAAACCATTGGCCCACAAGCCGCCGTCACTTCTTTAAGTAGCCCCTTTTCGTCCAGAACACCCGGTTGATACCCCCGATTAACAGACGTCTGGTGGATCGGATACACCCGGTTGTTGCCTAATCGCTGATGCTCGGCAGCGAAGGGTTTAAAGTATTTATTACGGATTACTTTGTTCGGCAGCACAAAATCGCCCTGTAGGTTAGTGGAATTGTTGTTGTAGTAGAGCCGCCCAAAGTTGTCTTTCGTGATTCCCCATTGGCCCCGGTCGGTGGTTGGTTCTTTAATCCATTTCCCGTTTCTGCGCTGATACCGGAAATTGTAGTTCGCATTGTAAATCCAGTTGTCGATGTTCATCATCAGGCCATTAGACGAATGTTCGACATTGCCCCCTTCGGCATAAACCGGGTCGACCAGCGTTTTTTTGCCGGGTTTATCGTTGACGATTTCGACAAACCACAGCTTGGGTCCATCGACGTACAGCAGGCCACCATATACATGGGCCAACCCTCTTGGCAGCACCAGTTTGTCCAGGAATATCTTTCGGCGGTCGGCCACGCCATCTTTGTTTACATCTTCTAAAATAACAACCTGACCATTGGGTTCTTCTTCGCCGATGCCTTCTAGATTGGGCATGTAGCCAATCATTTCGACCACCCACATGCGCCCTTTATTGTCGAAATCCATGCTTACGGGTGCGTTCAGCAACGGTTCCGACGCAATCAGTTTTAACGAAAAGCCGTCTTCTATCTGATAGTCGGCCAGCGAAAAGCGGGGTTCGTTAAACGAACCAAATTGAAAGCCTGCCAGAACAGCAGAAAACACTACTAATACGGTAATAACTAATTTAAATGGTCTTTTTTTAGCCATGTTTGGTATTGATTTTATTTTGCCGGACTCATCTTCAACAGCACAACGCCGTGGTGGCGAATATCCGTTTTGAATGCTCCCGTAAAGTTACCAAGGTCTTTTTGACGCCACACATCCCTTAGATTAAAACGGCCATTAAGACCAGCCTTAGTGAAGTCAAACGTGAATATTTTTTTTGGTTCGTCACCCCACCGGAAGTACGATTCGGGCGTTTTGCCGAAGTCACCGACGTTAAATAAGCCTACCGCATACGAACCGTCTTCGAGCGGTTTAAGCCAGACCTGAACGCCATCGGTTTCCTGCACCAGCCGGGCCGATTTTCCCAACGGGTCCTGGTCGATGGCAATTACCTCGTCGTTGGTGAGCAGATTCAGCGTAAACGGATCGAGTTGTTCAATCGGGCAGCCGATCAGTAGGGGAGCGGCCAGCAAACTAAACAAACTCACGTGGCTGTATTGTTCGTCGGGCGTAAGTCGAGTGGGATGTAGTTGCGTTCCGGTGGTTACGTTGCCGACAATCATCATATCGGGGTCGTTCCAGTGGCCGGGGCCGCCGAAAGGTGCCCACTTGTCGAGGGTAAAGGCCGACACAAACAGGCTGTTCCAGCTATCGCGAATGTCGGGGCCAGTGCGGTAGCTGTTGGTGAGCCGCGCCCAGTCCCGGACGTTGGCAAACGGGGCCGAATTGGAGATGCTATAATGAATATCCCGCCCCGATTGTTTCAGAGCAACGGCCATGCGTTCGGTCGATGGCACCTCAATGCGCCAGTCGTATTTGAGGTAGTCGATGCCCCATTCGGCAAACTGCCGGGCGTCGTTGGCCTCAAACTGGTATTTCCCCACGTAGCGGTACGACCGCTTGTTGGCAATAATCTCATTGGTAATGTGACCATCTTCGAAATCCGAAGAGCCACCCACGTAACCCGCATAACTGGTAATCATAGGCGTTGAGTAAATGCCCGTTTTCAGCCCCAGCGAATGAATATAGTCGACCATTTCCTTGAAGCGGGGGAATTTCTCGTTCGGTTGAATGGCGTTGAGCGGCCCACCGCGCTTACCCTGCCAGGCATCGTCGATGTTGATGTACGTCCAGCCATGATCGCGCAGCCCCATCTTCACCAGCGCATCGGCGGAGGCTATTACTTTCTCCTGATCGATGTTGCGGGCCCAGGAGTTCCAGCCGTTCCAGCCAATAGGCGGAGTAATTGAAATGGTATCCCCAATCTTGATTTTCAGGGTTTTGGTCGTTTTCCCCAGGGCGTTTTTAGCGGTGAGCGTGGCCTGATAGGTGCCGCGTTGGGCTACACTACCCGTAATGCGTCCGGTTTTTTCGTCCAGCGATAGGCCCTTGGGCAAGCGATCAACGGCAAATGTCATGGGCCGGTCGCCGGTGGCAGCGATGGTATACAGAAATGGATTGCCCGGCCTTGCTCCGAATACGCTGGGTGAGTTGATGCGTGGTGTTTTTGGCGAAGGTGGGGTCAGGATGTACCGCTCGTCGGTATTAGGGATGTTTTGGGGCAGGTGGTTGCCCAGCATCACCAGTTGCGCATTGGCCCAGTTTGAATAGACTTTGGTTCGACCAGCATCCTCCACGTTTACGAGCAGGCCCAATCGCTTGATGCCCGTCAGGTTCACTTTTACGGCTTTGGGCGCATCGCCGAGTCGCATTTCTCCGCTATTGAACAGGATGTTACGGTCGCCTATGACGTAGAAGGTATGGGGTAGATTTTTATTGCCTTTGTCGTCTACGCCCACCAGGGCCGAAAATTCGGTTGCCTTGCCATCAAGGTAAAAAGCCAGAATGCTGGTGGCGTTGACGCCCACGCCGTGCGTAAAATACTGCCCGTTGATGAGCATGGAATCGCCAGCCGCGTTGGTTTTGCCCAGCACCGCCGGAATGCCCTCCGAGAAGGATTTGATGTTGATCTCGTCCAGCCAGATGGCGCGGGTTTGCTGCGCGTAGGTGGCGGTGGTCAGGCAGCAGAACCCTGCCAGTAAAAGTTGGGTTAAACGCTTCATCTATTTACCAGAAACTCGTTCAGCAATCATCGTTAATACGGCTTTATCGCTCCATTCCTGCCCATGCCCGGCCATTGCCGTAAACCGGACGGTAGCGTCCGACTTCGGGTTTTCGGTTTTATCAAGGAATTTTTGCAAAAACCGGGTGGCTACGTTGGAGTACAGGCCGTCCATATCGCCCATCCAGATATAAATTTTGCCTTGTAGTTTGGGGCCGAGGGTTGTCCAGTTGCGTTCTAGAACCTTCTTGAGGTCATATTTTTCCCACTGTTTGGCAATGGCGTGGTCGATTTCACCCGTAACCGGATCGAACATCAGCGACGGTAAGCCGTCTTTGCCTTTTGGCCCGAAAACGGCGTTGTAGGCCCCAAACTGTCCGCCCGAAATAAGGTAGTTGCCTGTGCGACTGGCCAGATTTTCGCCCGCTATCCAGTCTTTCATCGAGAACGTTGGTTCCCCATAAATCGTCCGGCGACCGGGTTGTAAGTAGCCATACCGATTGTAGAAAATGGTTTTGTCTTCGTAGATGTTAATGAGGCCATAATGCTCAAAATCAACCGGATCAGGACTGTACGACCAGGTGCCATTAAAAAAGTCGGGGTAGAAAATCTGTAAGCCCAGCGATACCCAGCCACCCGTTGAATTGCCAGTCAGAAAGCGCATTTTTGACGCAGGCTTATAGCCAACCTGCCGCTCAATTTCGGGAATTAGTTCTTCGGTCAATGCTCGACCACAAGGGCCATTATTCTCCGAATCAACCTGATACGTGTCACCATACGGCCCCTGCGAATTCAGAAAAACGTAAATGACCTGTGGAGCCGTTGGCGTAAACCACCAATCTGCAAACTCTTTGTTGCCCAGCACCGTATTCACAGCCGTATACCGGCCATTCAGGCCCGGAATACGGTAGCAGATCGGGTACGTTTTGCCGGGATTGTCGAAGTAACCCGAAGGCAGCAACACAGCCGCTTTCAGAACGCTTGGGCGACCCCGGAAGGCCGTGAGCAACTGGCTTTTGATTTCGACCGTTTTGACAAACTTGTTGCTGACAATAGTCCAGGGCGGGATCTGGGTGTTAAGCGTGAGGTTCAGACTAAGGTTAGCTTCAACCTGTACCGAGTCGATGGTATTGTAGAGGTTGCCCGGTACGTTTTCCTGCGCGTCGTCGGGGTTCTGCTTGTAAACGACCTGAAAATAGTATAGGCCCGATGGGTTGTCCCCCAGCTTATCCAACCCGACCGAAAGCGCTTCTTTGGCTTGTGTATCCATCAGAAAGGCTGTATTACCGTCCCAGTTTTTTGGGGTAATGCCCACCGTAATTTCGGAGCGAGTACGGGGTTCGCGCTCCTTTTGTTTCGTTACGTGCAGCAGCAGTCGGCCACCTTTCAGAAACGACGGCCGGAGGGCTGGAGCCACCGAAACGCTGACTTTCCACGACACAGGAACCTGCGCGTTTACCCCATTGGCGACCAGCCAACAGGCTAGTAGGACAAAGACGATGTGTTTGTTTGTCATAGTTATAGTGGGTAGTAGCTTATTCGCTCTTGCCAGCGGGTCGTTCGCGGACACCCACTTTTTGGGCCCAGGCATCAAACTCGGTTCGTAATTCGGTCACAAGTTGCGGCCTTTGTTGGGCGAGGTTTTTCATCTCGCAAGGGTCAGTTTTTAGGTTATACAGTTCCCAATCGGCATCTTCCGTGTCTTTTTCCAACTTCCAGTCGGCTTTGCGGATCGCCTTGTTGCCTTCGTGCTCCCAGCAATAGGTACGCGAAACGGCCTTGTTTGTAGCCCACAGGTACGACAGGCTTTTTCCGGGCAACGGGTTGCCCGACAGGTCTTTGGCTGGTAATCCAGCCAGTTCGAGGCTGGTAGGCACCAGGTCCATAATATGCCCAACGCCTTCGACATAGCCAGTCGTTGGACGAATGCCGCGTGGCCATTGTATGATGCAGGGCGTAATCATACCGCCTTCGTGCAGAAAGCGTTTGTACTTGCGAAAGGGCGTGTTCGACACGTTGGCCCAGGGCGTGTCGTAGGTAACGTAAGAGCCTTTTTCGCCAATCTTTTTGTTGGGCTCGTTGAGTTTGCGACTTTCCATATTTTCGTTGGAACTGCCGTTGTCCGACATAAAGACGATGAGCGTATTCTCGTACTGGCCGTTGGCTTTCAGGGTTTTAATGAGTCGCCCAATGTTCTGGTCCATCCGGTCAATCATAGCCGCATACACCGCCATTTTACGAACCCACTGAGCTTTGTCGGTCACCGTATTCCAGTCGGGAATATCAGCCGGGCGGGGTGTAAGCGGGTAGCGTTTGTCGGCGTATCCCAGCTTCTGCATCCGTTGGTAGCGGTTGGCCCGAATCACATCCCAGCCCTGTGCATAGAGCTTTTCGTATTTCGCAATATCCGACTCATAGGCATGTAGCGGGAAGTGCGGAGCCGTGTAGGCCATATACAGAAAAAAGGGTTTGTCGGCCTGTTGCTGTTTTTGCTCATTCAGGTATTGGACGGCGTGATCCGTAAAGGCGTCGGTCATGTAAAAGCCGTCGGCGGGCGGGGTAAATTCTTTGTCGTCTTCCACGATGAAGCGTTTCCCTTTTTCGGCGGGGATGATCTCGTAATAACTTGATGCCCCAGAAATTAGCCCGAAATAGCGGTCGAAACCACGGGTGAGGGGCCAATGCTGCCGACGTTCGCCAACGTGCCACTTGCCAACCATGTACGTGCTGTAGCCAGCCGGTTTTAGTCGCTCGGCGATGGTTGGGTAACGGTCGTCCAGAAAACCCTGATAACTCCCCGGCTGAATGGGCGCATTAGGCATCGTTACCATCAGGCCCATCCCGGCCGTATGTGGATATTGCCCGGTGAGCAGCGAGGCACGGGTGGGGCAGCAGCGGGCATTGTTGTAAAAACTGCGCAGTTTGATGCCATTAGCCGCCAACTGGTCCAAGTTGGGTGTGCTGACTTCTCCGCCATAGCAGCCAATGTCCGAAAACCCCATATCGTCGGCCAGAATGAAGATGATATTAGGCCGTTGCTCCACGACTTTCGGGTTTCGGAAGGAAAGGAGGGTGCTCAGCATCAGTAACCCAAAAAATAGGGAGACCACTGTGAGTCGGTTGTTAAGTATGCGTTTCATGTTTTATCGCGTTGACCTCACCCCCGGCCCCTCTCCTGGTTTCAGGAGAGGGGAGACGTGAACAGCTAACTTGTATTTGTTAAAAAAACTTTGAAATGCAGTTAAAGAAGTTTATTTGAGATTGACAAAAGCGTCTGGTAAGCCTCCCCTCTCCTGGTTTCAGGAGAGGGGGTGGGACGGACGGCCGCTGCCGTCAATTTCCCCATGCCTTATTCGGTTGTGGGCCCATTGTGAGTTGCAGTTTTCCTCCGTTCACTACGGTTTCGTGCTTGATCCAGGGGCTGTTGAGCGACTTTCCGTTCAACTGAGCTGACTGAATGTACAGGTTTTGGGCTGAGTTATTCGTTGTCTCAATGACAAACTGACCTCCTTTATAATACGCTGGGTTGAGCTTAAACGTGATTTTGTTGAAAATAGGGCTGCTGATCTCGTAAAACGGTTCGGGCGATGTGCCGCCGTTGGTCGAGAAAAGGCCAGTTTTGAGCAGAACCGCGAGGCTACCCATTAGCCCCTGATCTTCGTCGCCACTGTAGCCCGCATCGGGGGAGATACCGCTGTATACCTTGTCGATAATTTGCCGAGTCCAGTACTGCGTCAGCCAGGGCGAACCGGCGTAGTTGAAGAGGTGGGCCGTTTGAATACTGGGCTGGTTGCCGTAGTTGATAAATACCCGGCGATACTGTTCCTGGGTTTCTTTGTCGTGCGATTTGCCTGATACAAAATCATGTTTCTGCGCTTTTTCAAACGAGCTGTTCAACTTGGCGGTAAAGGCTTCTTTGCCACCCATCAGGTTGATTAAGCCCGGTACGTCGTGTGGTACAAACCAGGTGTATTGAGCCGCGTTACCTTCTTCCCACCCATTATCGTAGCGCAGAATATCGACGGGTTCGCCCCATTTGCCGTCCAGGGTTCGGTTCCACATCCAGCCAATGTCCGGGTTCCAGACGTTTTTGTAGTTCTCCGACCGCTTCATAAATAGTGTATAGTCGTCGGTTTTGCCTAATTTTTTAGCCATTTGCGCCAGGGTATAATCCTGATAGGCGTATTCGAGCGTTTGCGTGGAACCGTCCTGATGGAAGCCGTAGCGGGTTTTGCTGAGCGGGTGTGGCACATAACCCCGTTCGATGTAGTATTCGATGCCCCCGCCCTTGAAGGTGTTATGTTCGTAACCCGCCTTACTCATCATGCCACCGGGGAAGTGGTTCTTCCGCATTCCCTCGTAAGCCTTTTCGATGTCGAAACCCCGAATGCCTTTCAGATAAGCACTCACGATGAAAGGCGTAGTAGCGGCCCCAGTCATTACGTAGGTGTAGTTGCCACCCGCCGGGCCACGCGGAATGAGTCCGCCATCCTGATACATCATCACCATTGAATTCACAAACGATTCGGTGACCTCTGGGTAGACTAGATGCCAGAGGGTGTTGATGGTCCACTGCGCTCCCCAAAACGAGTCGGAGTTGTGGTGGTTGAACCTGGGCTTGCCGTTGGCATCCAGCGGAATCTGCCGAATACGGCGTTCTGGCCCGGTCATGTCGGAGTACTTGCCATTGACGTCGGAGATAATCCGGCGACCTTGCAGGGCGTGCCAGAGATCGGTATAAAAGCGGCTGCGGACAGTATCGGAGCCGTCTTCCACCTCGATTCTGCTAAGCCAGTTATTCCAATCGGTGCGGCTATCCTGCACCGTTTTTTCAAAATCCCAGTGGGGCAGTTCGGTTTTGAGGTTAAGCCGGGCCTGCTCTTCGCTGACGTACGAAATGGCAACTTTCATCTTCCGTACCTCACCCGCTTTGGTTTTAAAGCTCACATACGCGCCGATGCGTTCGCCTTCGATCTGGTTGTCGATCTTTTCGAGTTGACCTTTACGCCAGCCATTAAACGAGTCGAACGGTTTGTCGAAAACAGCCACAAAATAAACGGGCAGGATTTTAGGCCGTCGAACGGTCGGGGCCATGATGGCGTAGCCTTCAATTTCCTGATTACTGATCTTTTTTACGAAACCCTTTTGCGTTTCCGACGGGCCCAGAAACGTAGCGAAGTCGAACAGGATATGGCTTTGGTCGGCAGCCGGGAAGGTGTATTTATGAAAGCCGACGCGGGTGGTTGAGGTTAGTTCGGCGGTGATGGCATATGCATCCAGTACGACTTTGTGATAGCCCGCTTTGATTACTTCTTTCTGATGCGAAAACCGCGATCCGTATTGATCGGCTCCCAGATGCCCTTTAAAGGCCCCGGTTGTGGGCAGCACAGGCACGCCCGACAACTGCCAGCCATGAATATGGCTAAAGCACTTGATACTATCGAGGTGGTAGCGATAGCCTGCGCCCCAGTCGGCATTAACCGCATTGTCGGGGCTTAAATTGACCATGCCAAACGGGCGACTCGCCGAGTTGAAAAAGAACCAGCGCGAATTAGCCGCATCCACAATTGGGTTCACCAGGTCAACTGGCTGCTTTGCCGATTTCTGCGCCTGAACCTGTAGGGCCAGCCCGGTAAGGAGTAGACAGGTGTATAATCTTTTCATGTTGAAAACCAATTGATTATGGTGATCTGTTTAGGCTTGTTTTGCCTATTTTTGTCATTCCGACGAAGGAGGAATCTCAGGCCTGACTAATAAGTGAAGTTGAGATTCCTCCTTCGTCGGAATGACAAAAAAACAAATTCAGCATATCATAGAATTAAAAAGGTTAAGTAGGGCATTGAAAATACATTAGGTTATCTTTTGTCATGCTGACGAAGGAAGCATCTTCGGGTGCGGCTATTTATTCACCTACCAAAGATGCTTCCTTCGTCAGCATGACAAAAGCGCCCTTGTAGAATACCCTAAACTATTTGTACTTCAGCACTTAAACAGTTTCAATTCGCCTTCAAAATTCCTTTAGCCTCCTCAACGGGCAGTTTTAGGTTATGCGTACTAACATTCGTCGAATTATTGAACAGGATAACAGGCATCTCTTTGGCCGTTGGAATCTGCACATCCGTCAGCGTTGTATTCTTGACATCGTCCAGGACGACAGCGGGCCGAAAATCTGCCTCCTTGTACTGTAAGCGCACATTTTTAAATTGAATCCCCTCGGCATGGCGCATATAAAAACCCCAGGCCGGTAACTCACCGAACATCGAAAAATCGGGGTAATTGGCTTCGTTTTCGGGTACGGAGGTGACCTTGTCGAGCGGAATGTGGGCAATGTTTTTATCGGCCCGACCGCCATAGGTGATGGTAATATCTTCGAGAACGACATCCTGAACGGGGTAACCGGGGATACCGACGATGGACGAAGGAATTAAGTTGTAGGGCAACCACGGATGCCCGTAAATATGGAAACTGGATGGCCGTTTGGGCATCTTGTCTTCGCCGGGGTGCAGGTGGTCGGGTGGGCCTTCAATCGGGTAGCCCTGATCGGGTTTGTGGAGGGGCGTTTCGACCGTAACGTGGGCGATATACACGCCTTTTAACGTACCTACATGGCCAGTGGTATTACGGTGGCCCCGGCGGATAAAAATGGCGTTTCCGGTATTTTTGGCGTTGACATACTGAATGTCGATACCTTCGAGTGCTCCCCCATCGACCGACTCCAGCGCAATGGCCGAGCGGTAAGTATCAAAAACGGTCAGGTGGCGGACTTTAATATTCCGAAAACCGCCGTGTGAGGCCGTCCCCAGTTTAAACCCGTTGGCACTTGACCGAAGAATGCAACTATCGATGGTGACATTTTCGCAGGCCATAGCTGGATTCTCTGATTTCAGGCAAATGGCATCATCGGAGGCATTGATGAAACAGTTGGTGATCCGAACGTTCCGGCTGTCGGTAATATCCAGACCATCGTTGTTCCAGTAGGCGGTACTCTGCACAGTCATGCGGTCGATGGTTACGTTGGTACACTGCCGATAGTCCTGCACCCACTCCGACGAATTCTTGAGGCTGATCCCTGAAATCCGTACGCCCGTACACCCAAGCATAAACACAAGGAACACCCGGTCGTTGGGGCGTTTCACCTGCCAGATTGTGTCCTGTACCATTTCACCACTGCGCAGCAGCTTAAAAATGTCGAGCATGAGTTCCTGACCCTGCCCGTCGATGACACCCTGCCCTGTGATGGCTACGTTGGTTTGGTTCAACGCCGAAATGAGGGCGGGCCGACTGGGTTTATTGCTATAGTCGTTGCGTTTGGTGGAGCCAAGTAGCCGTCCTCCTTTCTCAATATGAAGCTCAACACCGGATTTGAGGTAAATAGAACCTATCATGAAGTTCCCGGCGGGGACAATGACACGACCACCGCCCGTTGAAGAAACCTTGTCGATGAGTTTTTGGATAGCAGCCGCATTGTTGGTTTCGCCATCGGCTACGGCCCCATAAGCGGTTATCCGATAGTCTTTGCGCTGGCTGAAACCATCGGTTGCATACAGTAACAAGCCAAGTAAGAGTAGGTAGTGAGTTTTCATGAAGAGCTAACGTAGGTAAATACGGTGGTTAAAGGGCGTATAGCCAGTCAGATAAACCGTTGGCGCGTCCATTGCCGGTAACGCTCCGCGCAACTGAACGCCTTTATGTTCGGCTTTGCCGGGGCCAAACTGAATGCTATCGGAGCCAACGGTATACGTACCTGATTCTCCCGAAAGCAGGTACGAGTTGTCACGTTTTGGATGTTTAGCAACGCCCGACAGGGTTCCCCCCGGCCGGAAAATCAACTCCAGAGCAACGGGGACATACTCCGTTCCGCTCATAGTAACCTCGATTTCGAGGCCGTTGGCTACTTCCGTTACTTTCACTACCGTTTCAAATCGCTGCACTTCGCTTTGCTGGCGATTTGTTCGAGGCATTTTATCCCAGTCGCCGTTGGGGTCGATCTTATCGGCAGGGAGCGGCTGGAAGTAGGGGCCATCCAACGTCCGGCGCATAACCCAGCTATTGCCCTCCTGTTCAATCTTTTCGGTCTGAAACTGGCCTTTTCCGAAGAACGAAGCGGCAACACGCATACCCTGTAACACCGCATTGCCTTTGTGGAAAGTAAGCCAGGTTGCGTTGTTCGATAGGAGGGTGCTGTCCCAGTTGCCACGCCGAATGCGTACTACGCCCGAATACGGAAAGGCTTTGGCGTAGTTGGTAGGCATGGGTTTGCTGGCAGGTAGCTCTTTCCAGAGGGTTGGGTCTTCCAGGAAATAATCGAGGTATCCGGCCAGTTGCTCCTTCGGGCAGGTCTGTTCAATGAGTCGGCACATGGCAGCCATTTCGCCGTTATTGTCGCGTAGGGCCATGTAGCGGTAGCAGTAATAATACCGCGACATGTTACCAATGGTGCCTTTATCCTGCCGATTGGAGGCTTCGGTGACGACTTCGCCATTGGGGTGAACATAGTAGAGCGTCATCATCAGGTTTCGGCGGACGGGTTCAACCAATTCGGATTTGTTCAAGCCACGGGCCATGATGATTAATGAACGGTCGACAACGGGCGAGTACGTATTCGTACTCTTTTCGTTGAATTGCCCATCGGGGTCAAGATCGATGTGTTCGGCCAGCCACTGATCGATGCGTTTGGTATAGCGCGGGTCAGGAAACAACTCATTGAGTTTGGTTAATGCGGCCGACACTACCCAGCGGTGATTGGGTGTGTGAATGCCGCCGACCGTGAGGGCGTTTCCAGCCTTTGTTAGAAAGGCTTTAATGGCATCGGTTGCCGACTCTGTACCCTTAAAGGGCTTCAGAAACTTATAGGTTGGAACAATATTCTCCAGCACAAATGCAGTATCGGGCGTTGAGTGAAAGTTGGTATCCAGCAAATCGATGGTGCCGTCGTCGTGCTGCATGTTCAGTAATGCCCTGGCGGCTGCTTCAATTTCCTGTAATACCTCTTTTGACTGGTAATGAACCGATTCCGGGGTTGCAAACAACATACTGGCCTTCATCAGGAAGCCGCTGGTGGTATGCGGATTGGGCATTTCGTAATCGTTCATGTAGCCACCCACAAACCGATTGGCCGGGTCTGTAACCTTTAACGGCTTATAATTGGCCAGTTGCTGGTCATTGATCGTAATCCAGTCGAGGAGCCAGGCGGGTTTGGTTTGACTTGTACGAGCAAAGCCCTTGAAACCTAGCATTGGAGTAATGGCGAGGGTGCTTGCTCCAAGGGTTATAAAATTTCTTCGGTTCATGAACTATGGATTTTTTTTGTCATCCCGACGCAGGAGGGATCTCATTATTGCATACCATCGAAAAGCTTGAGATCCCTCCTGCGTCGGGATGACAAAAAGTAGACAAAAGCGATCTTATAACTCTCTGATCTTGATACTCCTGAACTGCACTTCATCCCCGTGATCCTGAAACAGGATGTGTCCGGCGGGGGCCTGTGCAAAGTTGGGGTAGGTGTTGTATTTACTCTTGGCCACCAGATTACGAAAGATCTGCGAATGCCGGTCATACTCCACCATTTTGAGGTTATTCAGCCAATGCTCAACGTGTCCGTCTTTGGCAACAATACGTAACTTGTTCCACTTGCCGGGCACATTCATGCGTTTATCAGTGCCGCCTTCCGAAAGGTTTTCGGCTGTTATGAGGTCATAGAGCGAAGCGGTTGTGCGGTTGCCGTTGACACCTTCTTTGGCGTCGGGATGGACTTTATCGTCCAGAATCTGGTATTCCGGCCCAGCGCCCGTACCGGGGCGTTTCTTCGGATCATCGACCACAAAGTATTTCACCCCGCTATTGGCCCCGGTCGTGAGTTTGAAATCAAGCTCCAGTTCAAAATTGGCAAACTCCTTCACGGTTTCAATATCCCCCCCTTTGCGGACGCTGTCTTTCTTGGAGCCCAACACTTTCAGTACGCCATCCTGCATGGCCCAGCCTGCCGTTGGGAAATTATCGGCATTCGCCAGTTTCCAGCCGTTCGACGTTTTGCCATCCCACAGAAGTTTCCAGCCTTGTTTCTGCTCGCGTTCGGTCAACTGGTTTTGCAGGTAACTCACCTCCTGAATGGCGTCACCGCCCTTTATGGTAACACTCGGCAGATTTTCGGTGGCAATTCGGATGTTTCGCCATTGAACGGTTAGCCCGTTTTGCTCCTGACGTTTAATCTGGTGTACCTGTAAGGCAATGAATCCGCGAGCTGTCTGATTGTCCCAGACATCGGCGCAGGGAATGCCGTTGATCCAGGTTTTGAGGTGAGGACCAATGGCTTCGATATGGTATTTGTTCCATTGCCCACTTTTGAAAGCCGTTTGCCCTTTCGGGTTGATCGACAACGGATAGAGCCAGCCACTACGGGCTTCGTCGTAAATACCCCCGCTCCAGGCGCGGTTGCCGGGGTCGATTTCGACCTGATAACCGTGAACGC
This sequence comes from Spirosoma aerolatum, assembly GCF_002056795.1. NCBI lineage: Bacteria > Pseudomonadati > Bacteroidota > Cytophagia > Cytophagales > Cytophagaceae > Spirosoma > Spirosoma aerolatum. Next base: position 3,539,104 of record NZ_CP020104.1, read on the forward strand.
GCCCGTTATTCTGGTTGGGGTCGCTCAGGCTTCGGATCTGAATGCCCGAATTGAGCCCTTTTTCGACTTTGACGTCCATTTCCAGCACAAAATCGCCATAGGTTTCTTCGGTGCAGAGAAAGGTATTAGGCGTATTAAGCTGCGAAACGCCCACAATGGTTTTATCAACGATCTTGTAGTCGGCATTGCCGTTGCGTTTGACCCAGCCTTTCAGGTCTGTTCCATTGAACAGGTCTTTCCACCTGGCCTGACCAAAGGAGGGTATGGTGGATAGTACAACTAAAGAAATAAGAAGACGATGCTTCAGCATAGCGGATATACTAAGACAGTGGAAGAAGGGGTAGTTGTAGATAGGTCAAAAAAAGGGGAAGAGAAAGAAAATTCTCCCCCTTTCTGAATCATTCGTGACGGCTGGAGTTCAAATGAACTAGTCCAGCCCTCCCGAATTGTGGCCGTTTCCGCAAAGGCGGTCTGGAATCGGATGGCTATGAGTTCCGTCCTGGTTTCTGACCTGAGAAGCGGCAAAACAGGGTAAGAAATGCAGGGGATTGTCCACAGAGATCCAGCGTTATGACACTCAACCAACCTTTTGTATAATCTCTGTACCTCTGTGGACAATACGCTAAATGGCCAGTTTAATAGCCTTCGTTTTGGGGCATTGGCGGATACGACAAGTCAATTTCACTCTGCGGAATCGGCCGTAAATAGTGTTTATCGGTGATCGACGCACTTTTGGCGGCCCAGGGGTTATATTTTTTGACCCGTTCAACCAGTTTCCCGGTACGCTTCAGATCGAACCAGCGATTGTACTCACCCATCAGTTCGCGGGCGCGTTCGTCCAGAATCAGGTCGATGCTGATGTTGGCAGGGGTAGCGCGGTATGAAACCGTTTCCAGCGATTTTAGATTTTCCGGGGCCTTGGCGCATTGGGGATCGATGCCTTTCTTGGTCAATGCTCGATCCAGTACTTTGTTGTAATATACATCGGCAGTGCCCAGCTTACCATTTTTAGCTCCTTTTACAATGGCTTCAGCCGCAATCAGATAGGCTTCGGCCGACCGGAAGACGATTTCGTTGAGCGTACCATACGCGTCGCCATAGGGGATGCCCGGTTGCCAGAATTTCCACATCATGGGGTAGTCGCCGGGGAAACCGCTGACGTTTACAGCGCTGCCGTTGATAAAGCCGTAGCCCCCACCGTACTCATCCAGATTTACGACCGAATAGTTCTTTTTGCCCCCATAATCGATACCGCGTTCGGCCAGGGTAAGGGCGGGTTTGTTCCAGGGGCGGAAATACACCACCGTATCCCCGGCTTTGATGTCAACTTTTAGGTTCGCATTGGTCGTAGGCAGTGGCTTAAAACCCGAAACGGCCTGTAGGGCATAACCGACCTCAACGAAATTCCAGTCGTAACGAGAATCGTTGTCAGGGTCAAATAATCGATACGCAGCCGGATTGGTGACGTGGAATGGTTGATGGCGATTGTAGTCAGACGTTCGCCCTTTCGTACCTGGATAGCCTTCACCACTACCGCCAAATACCGAATGAAGGTTGCTGCCGCCAGCGGCATCCTGGGTAAACGAAGGGTCGGTTTTATTGGTCAGAACATCCGTGTTGTACTGTACCGCAAAGACAATCTCCGCATTTTTGTCATTCTGGGCACCTGTATATTGCTTCAGTGGATTTTCCGAATGCTGTGGGAATAACGCACTGTACGTAGCAGCCAGCGGGTAGGCATCAATTATTTTGTCGGCATATTGGAGGGCCAGATCAAAATCGGCGGCCGTTCCGCCCAGCGCATTTTTGAAGTTCCAGCCACGAGTCAGGTACACACGGGCCAGCAAAAACTGAGCGGCTCCTTTGGTGGCCCGTCCATAGTTCGATGCCGTTACTGGAAGCTTGCTTTCGGCATCCTGCAAGTCGCTGAGAATCTGTTTGTAAATATCGGCTGAGGCAACCCGTTTCGCTTCTTTGCTGGCAGTAGTTTGCTCGGTTAACGGCATTGGTACATCCCCCCATTGCTGAACCAGGTAGAAATAGCATAAGGCACGCAGAAACTTGGCTTCACCAATGCGGGCGTCTTTAGTTGCCTGGGCCATCGTTGTAATGCCATCGGCTCGGCTCATCACCGTATTGGTCCGGGCGATCTCGGCGTAGAGCAGCGTCCAGAGGGTTTGTAAGTCGGCCAGGCTCGCATTCAGTCGTACATCGTAATGTTCCAGCGGACTGGTGGAGAGGGTAGCAAACTTGGGATCGCTAAAGCCCGATTGAGAAAAAATATCGGTGCCGTTCAGCACCAGCGTTCGGGCCTGATGGATGTTTCGCAGCAACGGATAGCAAGCCCGGACCAAGTCCTCAAAGCCCGCTTCCGTGGCATAGTATACGTCGGTGGTTAAGGTAGTAACGGGTTTTTCATCCAGAAAATCTTCTTTGCAACCTGCCAGCACTGTACACATCAGGGCAAGGGCGAAAGACGTAAACCGTTTATTGACTAATGATTTCATCGCTCTGTTCGAAGATTAGATACAAGGTTAGAAGCTGAAGTTGACGCCTAGTGTGTAGACTGCCGATGGAACATCATCCTGATAGATGGCCGAATTGAATTCGGGGTCAAAACCCGTGAACTTGGTAACAACAATCGGGTTCAGGATTTGCGTATAGATACGGGCGTTTGAAATTTTCCAGCTATCGATCAAAGACCTGGGTAGGGTGAAGCCAAGGGTAATATCTGAAATGCGTAAGAAACTGGCATCCTGATAGTTGATGGCGCTCCGGTACGGGTTAGCGGCTACAACACCGAAATAGGTGTTGGACGGGTTATCGCTACGCCAGTAATCGAGGGAAGCCAGTTTGTTATACCGGGTGTTGTTCATTTCGCCGAACGTACCCGATAAGGTGCTGTTGTTATACTGCACCCCGTTGCGATAATAGGTGAAAAACGAAAAGTCGAAGTTTTTGTATTTGAATCGGTTCGTTACGCCCAGAATCCAGTTGGGGAGCTGGGTGCCCAGAATGACCCGGTCGTCGATGGCATCGGTCGATGAAATCTGCCCATCGTTGTTCTGGTCGACTACACGAACAGAGCCGGGCTCCTGCTTGTATTTCAGCGCCAGATCTTTATCGGCCGTTTGCCAGATACCCGCAAACTGGTAATCGAAATTGGATTTGATTGGATAACCGACGAAGAGTTTGTTCCCCTTATCGACCGTTTGACCATCGCCATACAACGACAGCAGTTTATTTCGGTTCAGGGTAAAGGCGAACGTACTGTTCCAGTTGAAATTCTGCTTACTAATGTTTACCGTGTTGAGGGTCAGTTCGATACCTTTATTCTCAATGACCCCTACGTTGGTAACGACCTGGTTGAAGCCCGTAACGGTGGGTATTTTCTGGTTCAGAATCAAGTCGACCGTTTTGCGGTGGTACAATTCCAGCGAGGCTGCAATGCGGTTTTTAAAGAAACCGAAATCGATACCGAGGTTGAACTCTTTACTGCGTTCCCATCTGAGGTCTTTATTGGCCAGGTTAGCGGGTGCAAAGCCATAAGCCGCCGTACCATCAAAATCATAGCCCGTATTGATCAGCCCTGCCTGGGTGCTGTATGGGGCCACCGTCGAGTTGCCTACCTGTCCATAGCTGATCCGCATTTTCAGGTTCGAAAACACATTAAGGTTACTGATGAACGGCTCATCACCCATGCGCCAGGCCAACGCTACCGAGGGGAAAAACGCCCATTTATTTCCTTCGGCCAGTTGAGAAGCACCATCGGAACGGCCGGTTACGGTCAGCAAATACTTGTCGTTGAAGGTATAGTTGATCCGCCCCATAAACGACAGCAGGGAGCGTTCGGTAAGCGAGCTGGCATAGGACGTAACGGTACCTGTGGACAAGGCATACCAATCCGACGCATAGGGCAGGTCTTTGGCTGCGATGGTGTAGGTTTCATTGCGCTGATAAAAAGCACTTTGCAGCCCCGTAACCGTCAGCTTATGCTTGCCCATATCCAGGTTGTAATTGACAATGTTGTCGAGGGTGTAATTGCCCATGGTACGGTTATCGTACTGCGCTCTGGGTTTGGTGCCGATCTGTGATTTTGACCATTGCCCGCGAAAGTCACCGATTTTGGTAGCGCTGTAGGAGGCTGACAACGACGAGCGGAACGTTAATCCTTTTACGATAGACACTTCGGCATAGGCATTCCCCAGCGCGTTCATAATTGTCGTCTGTAATTTGGAATTAGCCGGTTCAACATCGACCAATGGGTTAGGCACCTGCTTGTCGTTGATACCCATCCAGTACGCATAGCCGTCGATGTTAAAATCCGAGTTTTCAGACGGATTGGCCAGGTCTGAAAAATAAACGGTTCCAGTTGGACGGGCGCGGTAAGCTCCCCGTAACGATTCCTGAGAACCCACATCCTGATTGCTGTAGGTCAAATACGACGTGAACCCAACCTTCACCCGTTCGCCCAGCTTACTATCCAGACCCGCGTTCAGGTTATATCGTTTAAACCCCGTATACAGCACGTTTCCGTTTTCGTTCAGATAACCGCCCGAAAATCGATAGGTTGTTTTTTCGCTACCACCCGATACGCTCAGGTTCTGACTCGTCTGAACGGCGGGATGGGTAATCAAATCGACCCAATCGGTGCTTCGTCCACTTTTAATATTGTCCAGTTCCGCAGCGGTGAATGTGGCCCCCGTAGCGCCTTCGAGCACACGGTCGGTATACGTCGCTTTGTAAAATTCCTGCGCATTCATCAGGCGGGGAATATGGGCGGGCGTCTTTATGCCGATGTAACTATCGTAACTCACGCGGGGCTTACCCGATAACCCCTTCTTAGTCGTTACGATAACTACGCCGTTTGCTCCCCTGGCCCCGTAAATGGCGGTTGATGAGGCATCTTTGAGGACGTCCATCGACTGAATGTCGTTCGGGTTCAGGTTATTCAAATCGCCCCCGATTAATCCGTCGATCACCACCAGTGGTTCCGTCGAGTTGTTGATCGTATTTTCACCGCGAATGGTGATGCTGTACCCGGCGCCGGGTTTATTGCTCGACTTGGTTACGGTGGCACCTGCTACCTGACCCTGAATGGCGCGGGCAGCGACAACCGGGTTGGCGCGAACAATATCTTTTGACTGGATCGACGCAACGGCACCCGTCAAATCCGTTTTTTTGATTTCGCCATAACCCACTACCACAATCTCATCCAGTTGTTTCAGATCGGTCTTCAGAATAATATCAAACATTGACCGATTGCCAACCGGAACACTTTGGGTTTCATAGCCAATAAAACTGATAATGAGAGCCGCACTTTTGTCCGCAACGGTAAGCGAAAATTTTCCATCGGCATCCGTTGTCGTTCCTTTCGTCAATCCTTTTATGATGACACTGGCACCAACGATGGGTTCGCCTTTCTCGTCCTTAACGCTGCCTTTAACGGGAATTTCGGCAACACTGGTTACGGGTAACTCAGTAGGCTGATTTTGGATCAAGCCGGTTTTGATTTCGGCCCGATTCAGAACGATCTGTTTACCCAGAACTTTGTAGTCAAGCTGAAGCGGTTTTAACACGCTTTCCAGGATAGTACCTAGCGTAGAATTATCCAGGTTCAGGGTTATTTTTCGCTCCGAGCGAATAAGACTTGAACTATAAATAAATCGAATCTCAGCTGATTTCTCAATCTCACTTAGCACTTTTTTTACGGGCTGATTCTCAACTTTTAAGCTAATTCGTTTATTAAGTAGTTCCTGACCGTAGCCATCATGCGCGACGGAAATTCCAAAAAAAAGTAGGGATAATACTAGTTGTGTCAGAAAGACCTGATACACTTTAGGAGGTATCCTAAACAGTTGTACATAATTTTTCATCGGTTTTATACAGGTTTATTGGGAATAGGGGAAATACAGTTACAAATGAATTACCGTTGTCTTCATTTTAGTTGGATAGAAGAATACCATAGAAAGGCTAGTAGTATAGGTATTATTGACAACCTTTAGCCTCTAGAATTATTTTATTATCTACTTCTTTATAAGTAGCTTCGAGGGCGGTACAAATCAATTCCAGTTTTTCCATTAACGGTTCATCCGATAAATGCGCCGTTAATTTGCAATTAGCCAGCTTATTGTAATCAAAAATGATATCAATATTGTATGCTTTTTCAAGTTCAGAAAGGACGACTGTAGCAGGGGCTTCATCAAAATTAAAGGTAAGCTTTTGAATGGGTAACCTGAGTTGTCCCGGGTTTATAGGGATAGGTTTATTGATGATAAAGTCACTCCCATTTACTTGTACTCGTTCATTTGCTTTTAGTACTAGTCCGGTAAGGGAATTATCGGTAAGTTTTTTAGACTTGTTGGGGTCATGTTGTAAAAAAACGGCAACTTTCCCCGTTTTAACGATAACCTCCATGTCGGCATTCGAGTGCTGACTTTTAATGAAAAAACTCGTCCCTAAAACTTTGGTAACTAATTCATTAGCGTAGACAAAGAAAGGCTTTTCAGGGTTTTTCTGGACCTCAAAAAAGGCTTCACCTGATAAAATAACTTCGCGTTTTGATTGATTATATCGCTTTGGGGAATAACAGATTTTACTGTTCGGTTGAAGGATAACAGAACTCTTGTCCGGTAAATTTATAAGAATAGGTAACGGAGTAACGTTGACTTTTTCGTAGATTTCACCTGTTGCGTTTTTTGTTAACTTAACAAGTTTTTCATACGTAACTGCTTTTGGTTTAGTCAATTGGTTCCAGCTGAACCAGCCAGCTACCAAAATAACCACTGCTGCGGATAGCCACTGGCCAATTCTGTAGAAATCAAATGAGTTAATGGAGGCAGTAGAAGAGTTTACAATACTGATTTCGCTAAACGGATTTTCAATAGTTTGTTGAACTTTTGAAAATCCGGATTCTACATCAAAAACATATTGTGGATGCAGCTGTTCCCATTCATCCAGATACTGATAGTATACTTCTTTATTTTGTGGATTTACAAGCCATTCTTCAACCATTTTTCGCTGAATGAATGAGCTTTTTCCATCAAAATAATCGAACAGGATTTTTTTTGTTAATGATGTATTATCCATAACTATTGTTATCAAAATCGCTTTATTACCGTGTTATATATTAACTGCAATAGAACAGGAAAATAGATAATAAATAGTGAGCTTTAAGTTCTTCTCTGATTTTAGCTAATGCCCTGCTAATAAGCCGCTCTACGGCACTTATAGTTATTCCCATTTCAGTGGCAACCTCTGCATATTTTTTACCCTCCAGCCGATTTAATTGAAAGGCTTTTTTTGCCTGCTGTGGTAAACCCTGAATGGCTATATCCAGCTTTTGACTTAATTCATGAAATTGAGTGATTTCATCAGGCCGTAAAACAGTTGTATTGTTAACATCCTGAAAGTCGATGGTACTGCTTTCGAAGGCAACATTTCGGCTTAGTTCAACTTTCAGACAATTGTGCGCCCGATTCCTGACTGATATGTATAAGTAAGCCCGATACGACATAGTAATCTGTTCGTAGGCTTTATTCTTCCAAAAGTTTGTAAATACCTCGGCTACAATGTCTTCAGCTAGTTCTTTTGAATACACATAGCGGATGGCATGGTTACAGAGATTGGTGTAGTATTTACGAAAGAGCAGCTCGAAGCCTTCCCTTGGCGACTGGTCAAAGCAATTCTTTATAAAATATTCGTCCGAAACAACTTTCGTATCTGGTGAATCCTTCGATACCCGAACGTAGTGTTTTCCAATAGCAAAATCATCGCTTTCCTGATTCGCCTGTATCATGAGTTAGTGGGTAGGCTCAATGGTCAATACTGGTTTACTGGTTCGGGCAACTGTGCATTCGGCAAGGTTATTCACCCGAAGAGTTAGGTGCCAGGGTAAGATAGAATACGGTTTAAAATATTCTAATTCAAAGACAAAGTTTTATTATTTCACCCCACACTCTGAGTGAATATTTTTTATTTTTTAGAAAGGTATCTGCTTGAAGGGCGCATTTCTGGCCATCTGCAATCAGTGAAAATCAATACAATTCACGTATCGCTGATGCGGAGGTTTGGACTTGATCAGGAAAAGATTTTTTCCTGTGTGCAGCAAAAGGGCTCGGGAAAGCCGATAATTTGTATCTGAACAGCTTGTTTTAAGCTTCGGTGAATCTCTAGCTTGTAATTCCTTATCGATTGTCAGGACGATGCGCGTCTGTGTAGAGTTGCGGACTAATACGTTTATGAGGTAGGCAATGTATTGACCTCATACCAATAAGATTTTAACATGTCGATATACGTTTTCCAATCGTCGAGGTTAGAAGGCTTGGTTGTAAAGGCAGTTGCGCCATCAGCATACGATTGCCAGACATGTTGCTGATTTTCTGAATTCGTAAGCATAATGATCGGAACCTGACCATCGAAACGTGTACGCAACTCTGGTAAAATAGTAAAGCCATCTGCATCGCTGCTCAGGGCAATGTCTAACAGAATCAACCTGGGACGCTTACCAGGATTTGTATTTAAGTAATCGAAAGTACTTGATGGAGAAGCAGTACAGATAAAAGTTGCCTCTGGAAAATGGCGTTCTGCGAGCCGTTTTAATAGCTCAAAAGTTAGTTGATCATCCTCGACAACTAATACATCAAATGATTGTTGAGTAAGCATGATTTCTTCCTGTTTAAAGGATAACGAGGAAACGATAAACAAAATTAAAAAGTTTATTCATTTAAGTGAAACATTCTTGTCGTGGTCGTCAGCCGGATAGTTAAGGCTATAGCCTGTAATTAACGTTGGGTAAATGCACCGTTTCCCACCAGTATTGACGAAGATGAGCGAAAACCTTGGACCATAGTTGTGGGTTTTGTGGTTTAATCATATAGGCTGATGCCCCTGCCTGATAGGCAGCCTGTATATCAGTTCTGGCTCCTGATCCACTGAATATGACCACCGGAATCGAACTAATGGTAGCTTCCATAGATTTAATCTGCTGGAGCAAATGAAGCCCATCATACCGGGTAGGTAAGCATAAATCGAGCATAATCAATTTCGGAAGATCCCATTCCTGCGTACTCCATTGGTTGATTTGCCGTAACGCATCTTCGGCCGTGGCAACATGCTGGAAAGCTATTTCAGGCAACGAAGACCTGAGGGCCTGTTGAATCAGTTCCCAATGGTCATTATTGCTTTCAATAACCAGAAGTTTGGCATTATTAAAATTAGTAGTGAGATGGAGTTGGCCCTGAGCAGGTTTCATAACGGCTAAAAACTGGTAACAACCAAGTAACTGAATGAATAATAAGTTGGTTATCAGTTTTTTTGTGGCAGGGGCTGATACTGGAATGTTTTAGGTATCGGTAGAAAAATGAGCGCCTGTTTTTACATATGTAAAAACAGGCGCTCATCAATTGACCCGCCATGATGAATTGTCATGATTGTTGTAAAACCAGCCTTTCTGGTTTTACAACGAGGTCTGGGGAGAAACAGCAGTTAAAAATACTCAGACAGCACCACAACGGCACTGCCTGGACAATAGAATTAATTAAAAAGCTGAACTGTAATCGGTACAAACAATGGTAGTTTCCCCGCTTTTTCATTCTTAAAAACAAAGTATACGTCATGCATACCGCTCACCGGGGAAAGTGTTGCTTTAGCCATACTGGGCTTAAAAGCATCGTTGATGTTTTTGGCCTCAGTTGTTGTAGGTAGAATCTCTTCTGTTTGACCTGTCAGTGGTCCGGTTGGTGAATCCATGTGTACCTCAATCCGGCCCCCCACTGCATTCAACCCCTGCTTGGGAGCCGCCACCGAAAATTCCATAGACTTGATACCCGTCAGGTCGAGCTGCTTAAACTGCACGTACGTATCCGATGCCATGACAATAACCAAGGGCATTTGCCCCATTTTGTAAAGCATGGTTCCTTTCGATTGCCTATCGCTAAGCCCCATTGACAGTAATGGATTTCTTAGAATGCGTATCTGCTCAGCCGATTGAGCGGGCAGGCCATTGGCTCCTTTATCTTTGTAAGAGGCCTGTAATACCAGATTTCCTTTCTGAGTCTTATCGGGAGTAAGGGTTCCTTTGGTTGGAAGTGATGGTGCAACGGTGGGCTTTTCAGAAAGAGTTAGAATATATTTCACGATCTCGCCTGCAGCCGAAGAGCTGAGTTGCGGATGAGCCGTCATAATGGCGTCTCCCCAAACACCGCCACCACCTTTTATGATTTTGTTCGACAGGCTGGCCACCGCAGTTGCATCACCTTTGTAGCGCTTAGCCACTTCGACAAATGCCGGACCAACGGATTTTTTATCAACAAAATGGCAGGACTTACAATCACTTTTTTCCATCAGCGTTTTGCCTGTTCCCAGGTAAGTAGCTTCTGAGAATTTGTGTCCGGCGGCTTCACTAGAATTACCTGACGAAGCGGTTTCATCTTGATAAGTAGCCCGGACCAATACCTGTCTGGGCTGAATTTTACCCGCCGACAGGCTTCCGTCTTCTTTGTCGCTAACATTCACCTGATAGGCAATTGGCTCACCGGGAAAATAAAAACTCTTGTTGCCTCGTATCAGATCAAGCGTTACAACCGGTGGCTGATTGCCAGCTACAAGCGCTACTTCCCGTGAGTCACTCAGTCCTTTATCGTCCTTAACTGTCAGAACAGCTTTGTATTGACCTGGTTTCTGGAAGGTAAACGAGGGATTTGGGCCATTCAGCACCGTAGGCTGACCACCTGCTTTCGCGTAGATTTTCCATTGATAGGTTAGGGCATCATTATCAAAATCTTTAGTGCCTTCTGATGAAAAGGCCACGTTCATAGGCACCGCTCCGGCTGTCTGGCTGGCCGATGCCTGAACCATTGGTTTGCGGTTGCCAGCATTATACTCAATCCGTACCAGCCGCGAATCGTCGTTTTGCACAAACCAGCCCGTTCCATACTCCAAAACATACAAATCGCCATTTGGGCCAAAGCCCATGTCGATAGGATGGCTGAAGGGCATAGTTGGTAAAAAGCGTTCGACATGAATCATGTCACCTTTGTCGTTGAAACTGGCCGACAGGATCAGGTCACGCATCCATTCGAAGAGGAACACTTTCCCGTTGTAATAATCGGGAAAAGGGCGTTTCGCGTTTTTAAAGTCCTCGGTGTAATACGCTGGACCAGCCATAGCACTTCGACCACCTGTGCCCATTACAGGAAATTTCTTACTTTCAGCGGCTGGATAAAAAATCATGGCAGGCTGAGCCGGTGGCAATTCATGCAAGCCCGTATTGTTGGGGGAGTTGTTGATGGGGTGGCCCGGATTGAATTTCTCACCTTTTTTGCCGGTGGCAAAATCGACATCATTGTAGGCTTTGTTATCACCAACGAAGTAAGGCCAGCCAAAATTTCCCGGTTTGCGAGCCTGGTTGTATTCGTCTTCGGCGGTTGGTCCAACACCGGCTGAATCGGCCCCGGCATCAGGGCCTACATCGCCCCAGTAGAGATACCCCGTGTGCTTATCTACCGAAATACGATAGGGGTTACGATGCCCCATGGTATAAATTTCAGGACGGGTTTTGGGCGTTCCTTTAGGAAACAGGTTGCCTTCTGGAATGGTATAGGAGCCGTCTGCTTCAGGATGGATACGGAGAATTTTACCCCGTAGGTCATTTGTATTGCCCGACGATTTCTGTGCATCCCAGGGGGCTCGGCCTTCCCGCTCATCAATGGGTGCATACAAGGTAGCGCGTGGGCTGGTATTATCGCCGGTTGAGAGGTAGAGATTACCAGCTCGATCCCAGTCAATTGAGCCGCCGGTATGACAGCACTGTTCACGCTGGGTAGCCACCTCCAGCATCACTTTTTTTGTGGAGAGTACCAGTTCATCACCCCTCAGTTCATAGCGAGTCAGGATATTTCGGGGAGCGCCTGGATCCGAATAGTACAGATAAACCCAGTGATTTTGGGCAAAATTCGGGTCAATGTTAATCCCAAGCAGGCCATCTTCTGCCTCTGTTTCGTTGCCTTCTTTGTCTTTATATTTAGTACTGACCGGGATGGTTGTAATGGTTTTTAGCTGTTTGGTTACCGGTGAATATAGGCGTACGGCACCATGTCGTTCGACAAGCAGCACCCGTTCATCGGGTAAGATCGTCATTTCGAGCGGTTCATTAAGCTTTTCGGCAAGCACAACCTTCGTAAAGCGATTTTCTTCAGGTCGGGGCTGGTCGCCGGAGTCCTGAATGGGCCTTGCGGAGTAAGACCATAAGCCCATAGCTAACCCGGAGAGCAGCAAAGCAGGTCGGTACGATGGACGGGGGAAATGGAAGAGTTGCATTAGGTTGGCGATTACTAAATGGTCTACGCATGCAATACTACTCTTTTTTATGTGTAAAATTTACACAATGAATGCTTTTTCCCGAAGTATTTCAAAGTTTTGACACCCCAGCCCCTGCCGATTTTCTCAGTCTTCGTTTGGTAACCGCACTTTTTTACCTGTGGAAGTGCGGTATAACCAAAATTTAAAAATGATCATTTTCTTTACTAACTTAGGATCAGTATACTACACACTATTATTTCCCTGATTGTGAACTGGTGGATTGTTTACCAAATCGGGCTAACCCTTGCCCAATTCAATAGCCCGCCTGAAGGCTATCAACTGAGTGATGAAGTCTTTTTTGCTAAGCCAATTGCGCAAAAGATAATTGCTTTAGAACACCCGGATACTGCTTTGCTGAATCTGGCCCTGTTCCAGGCAACCAATGAAGCGCGTCGGTTGGCAGGTTTGCCCGTTTTTCGGTACGATCGGTCGCTCTATCAGGCTGCCCGCAATCATGCCGAATCTATGATGCGTAATGACTATACCAGTCATGAAGATCTTTACAATCTGGAAACCATGACGTTGCTTAAGCGCATCCAAAAACAAACAAATCGATTTGGTTGGATGGCTGAAAATATTGGCCTGTATCAGACGATTGATACCCCCGAATGGTATGGTGTTCGTTTTAATAGACAGACTCGACGATACGAATATGTTGCCAGCGATACGAAAAAAGTATATCAGCCTTACAGTTATGCCAGCTATGCCCGATATGCTGTACAACAATGGTTGGAATCGCCCCATCACCGGGCCAACCTTCTAAATCCAGCGTTTACGCATGTTGGTTGTGCAGCACTCTTATCAGGACAGCCCTATGAGCAACGTAGAGCGCCTTTTGGCCGATTAGTGCAGAATTTCGGGGCTGAGCGAGGCCATGCACAGGCTCTTCGATGAATGGCTTTTTGACGCTATAAAGCAGATGTTTTCAAATAGCTGAACTCAGTACAGTACCCACATGGGCTGTAGTCTTGAAAATGTACTATAAGTTACTACTTCAAGCTAAAATTTGCGTACACTTTTCGGATTTATTCATCGAAAATGCCTACTTTGGTGGTTGACGTATGGGTATCCACTCCCAATGATAGAGTGAGGACTGCGAATGCAGTGTTGTCATAAAAGTGGGTAATTCATAAAGTCCGGCTACAATGTGGCCGGTTTTTTTGTTTAGTTCAGTACGATTTGATGCCTTTTAGTATGCTGAGTGATTAATGGTACCAGCTCCTGCCAGAAATCAAACAAAAACCAGTGCAGATGAATATAGGGCTCATCTAATGTTTGGAATCTGGCAATCATCAATCGATTAGTTTCTGAATTTGCTCTGTTCATGATTAGAAAGAGACTATAATAAATTGCCTGAAGTTCGGCCCTGCTAAATTCGTGCCCGTATGGACGAGGGAAAACGTCAGGAAACATGTTATTGTTAGCTACTAAGGTTTTTATATACTGTTTTAATAGCTCTAAACCAGGATAAACAGCCATACGTGGTTGGTTACGGTAGAAATTTCGATAAAAAATACTTCAGTATTTAGTGTCAAAAAATATATACTCGGCTACTTATGAATATAGTATGGATGGTCGAAAATAGGAATATAATAATGCAACAGAGGCTGCATTATGTCAAAATTAAGCATGATTTAGAATTAAGCTAAGGAATCTGCCGATTTCTATGAACTTCTGGTAAATAATTTTCTATGTCAAAAGGAAAAAGAAAGTCATGTCGTTAGTCGAATTAGCAGGTAAATGTCTGTAGAGCAGCGACAATAGCAGTTATGTTTAGCCTTTTAACAAACCCTCGTCTTTTAGAACTGGAAGAAATACGGCTTGTACTTTTTTACTAAGTGGCGACCAAAGTGCATCGGCTGGAACTTGTTCCTCCGTTATAATTGTCCACCCTTTACCATTATTGCGTTGGTAATAGATACCGTCAATGCGTAAAAAAAGATGCGTATTCGATTGAAAAAACAAGTCCTGATTGGGTTCCATTGGTATTGATGATATGGGTTAGATTAAGCGTTGTATGTGCTGAAAGGTAAATAGAAAAATAACACACATACACAATGAATTTAATTGCATTGTTAACTAATAACCAATGTGTTACGCCGAATAATTGATTGTACGGTACCTGTGGTAAGATAGGGTTAAAAGCCGTTACAACAAACGGGTAGGTAAACATCTCCAACTACTGAACCAACGCATTGGCAGAACAGTAATCAGCAACTTCCGCATCAATCGCTGAAATAGCAGAAAATGGAAACGGTGTATGAAGGATGAGTAGGAAATCAACGACCGCTAACCGCCGGTGGGGGCTATAGAGAAGGATACATGAGCGTCATAAATCGTTTGAATAAAGCCGTTTCAGGAGATACGGCCCCAATTACTTTCAGTTTGCTTTATGCCATCCAGGTGATTGCGGATTGGGGCGTGTTGGGGTAGGAGGAGTTCTGGATCCTCGGCGAGGATCGCTTGGGCTGAATCTCTGGCCGCTGTCAGAATAGGACCGTCTTTGGCTAGATCAGCAATCATCAGATCCATTACACCACTTTGTTGCGTGCCCGTAAGGTCGCCGGGGCCGCGCAGTTGCAGATCGACATCGGCAATCTCAAATCCATTGTTCGTACGAACCATCGTTTCGAGTCGGGTACGCGTATCACTGCTGAGTTTATAGCCAGTCATCAGAATGCAGTACGATTGTTCGGCTCCCCGCCCGACACGGCCGCGTAGCTGATGCAGTTGCGAAAGACCAAATCGCTCGGCACTCTCAATGACCATGACACTGGCATTCGGGACGTTTACACCTACTTCGATAACGGTGGTAGCAACCAGAATCTGGGTTTCATTTTTCAGAAAGCGCTTCATCTCGTCATCTTTCTCATAGGGCAACATTTTGCCATGCAGAATTCCAATCTCATACTTCGGTCGGGGAAAAGCTCGCTGCATACTTTCAAAGCCATCCATGAGGTCTTTATAGTCGAGCTTTTCCGATTCCTCAATCAACGGATATACGACGTACACCTGGCGGCCGAGTTCAATCTGCTGGCGAATAAAGCCAAACACTTCCGACCGATGTTTATCGAACTTGTGTACTGTTTTGATAGGCTTACGTCCTTTAGGTAGCTCATCGATCACCGACACATCCAGATTCCCATAAAGTGTCATGGCTAGGGTTCGCGGAATGGGCGTAGCTGTCATGACCAGGATGTGAGGAGGCACTACTTCATTTTTCCGCCAGAGTTTAGCGCGCTGTGCTACACCGAACCGATGCTGTTCATCAATAATACATAGGCCAAGATTTTTGTACTGGACTGCATCTTCGAGCAGGGCATGCGTTCCGACCAGGATATGCATTTTGCCCGACTGCAATTCGTCATGAAGTACTATCCGACGTTTCTTGTTGGTCGAACCCGTCAGGATACCGATGTTGAGGCCCATCGACTCGGCAAACGGTTTCAGTCCATTGTAATGCTGATCGGCCAGAATTTCAGTTGGGGCCATGATACAGGCTTGTGCTCCGTTGCCGATGGCTAGCAGGCAGGCAATGAAGGCAACAATCGTTTTTCCACTGCCCACATCGCCCTGCAACAGTCGATTCATCTGTTTACCCGTCAGAAAATCAGCATAGATTTCTTTGATTACCCGTTGCTGGGCAGTCGTCAACTCAAAGGGGAGGAGTTCTTTGTAAAAGTGTTTCATGAGCGAAGTATCCCGGAAAATTTGCCCCGGAAACTCCTCTTTCTGAATCAGTTTGTTTTTGATCAGCCGAAGCTGGTTGTAGAATAATTCTTCAAATTTTAACCGCCGTTGAGCTTGTTTGAGCCAGGCCTGATTTTGTGGCAAATGAATATTCCACATAGCATCCTGCTTACTAATTAGCCGAAATTGCTGAATTAGTGAATCGGGCAGGGTTTCGCGAATATATGGCCACGACTGCTCCAGCAGTATTCGCATCACTTTCCCAATGGCTTTGCTATCGAGATGACGTTTACGGAGCTTCTCTGTAAGATTGTAAACTGGGAAAAAACCTGCCTCGTGCTCTGCAGCAGTGGCTGTGTTATCTAGCTCGGGGTGGATGATGCTAAATTGTCCGTTGAACGATTGTGGTTTACCGTAGACTATATATTCCCCATCGCGTCGGAGAGTCTTTTCCAGGTAGGTAATAGCCTGAAACCAGACCAGCGTCATGGAGCCGGTTCCATCCTGAAACGTGGCGACCAGCCGTTTTTTAGGTCCTTCTCCTTCCTGATACCACTCGCGTATACGGCCTCGTATCTGCGCTGAGGGCATCGAATCCATTAACTCGCTGATTGTATAAAAGCGACTTCGGTCATCGTAACGAAAGGGGTAATACTGGATCAGATCGCCATACGTGAACAGATTTAACTCTTTGTTGAGTAATTCAGTCCGTTGGGGGCCTAATCCTTTCAGATAAAGCAGAGGGGTATCAAAAAAAGCAACACGTTCGGTCATAGCTGGCCCCATTGTGGGCGTGTACTGCACCGGTCTGGATTGATCAAAAATACAAAAAAGTCATAAGTTGTCATAAAGGGTCATTCGTAGTCATTGATTGTCATTTGTGGTCATTCATTGTTTTTCAGTAGGACTAACCTTATTCATAAAGCAACAAATGATAAAAAATGACCTTTTATTTCTCCTCCACTTTTCCCAGCCCAAAAGCAATACCTGCGTAAATATCCAGACCTCGTGGTTGAATACCGTTTGAACTGTTGCCTAATAAACCCAGTAAATTGTCGGTGCCCAGCCAGCCTGGGCCTATTCGAACAGAACCACCAGCAGTAAGGCCGCCATTCAGGTAGGCAATCGGAACCGATGCACTCACCCAGCGTGAATCGTACCGAGGGGTCACCGCGATTAAGGTAGGCTGATGAGTCGCGGTTGCGGAGGTTGATCGAACGTCCTGCAAATAAGTCAGATTAAGACCAAATCCACTGGGTAGCTGATAGTCCATTTGTAGGTTCAGAGAAGTAGGCAGTCCAACCCTGAAGGTATTGCTGTCGGGAGCTCGGCCGGTAGTCAGCTTGTTTTGAATGACTTCAACAATCGAGCCTGTGCCGCTGAGGTCATTGAAATCTTTAGTACTGAATCGTACAGGATTTGATCCCAGATCGGAATAGCTATACTCCTGGCCTTTGTAGGTTAGCCCCCCAATATCCGTTAGAGCGATACCAAGCCGTAAAGCCGGGCTGTCGGCGTCATACTGATCGACATACGTGAAGCCTAAATCAAGCCCAAAGCCTCGTCCTGGCGAAGAGGGACTAAACAGAATGGCCGGTGTCAGGCTACGATTCTGTAGAAACGTAGTGTAGGCAAGAGTGGCATCCAATTTACTTACTTCCAGTAAGTTGGTGTTTGGTATGGCTGGGTCCTGTACAATTCTATAGCTCATGCCCCGATTGATAAGCCGTTGAGCATGATAACCCAGCAGGAGCTTAGCTGTTGTTCCGAATAAAATCTTACGTCCGTCGCCTTCCACAATAGGCACCGCATAGGTTACCCCCAGTTCGGCATAGGTATTGGTACTTGCTCCAAACTTGTTGTCGGTTGTAGGAATACTATACAATCCACCTGTATTCAGGCTGGCCCGAAACGCAGATAACAATCCTTCGGATGCGCTGATTACTTGTCCAACGGCTCGAAAACGCGTTGTAAAGGCCAGCGCGGCCCCACGCTCACCTACCTGCATCAGAAACGAAGGACCACGTACTTCGCCCCAGATCGTGCCATTTTTGGGTTTTCCATCCAGCGTTTCACGTGTGTAATCTGTTTCAAAACGTATGGAGCCATCGGCGGATTTGTACTGCGCTGGGACGTTGCCTGTGATAAGCCGCAATAAAGAGAAAGGAGCTTGGTAGCGAACATAATTGTTATCCACATGACCATTGCCCGTGAAAACATTCAGGTAAAACCGGGAAGGAGAGTCGGCAGCCAGAGCAGGATTAATATAGAGCCGGTTGGTTCCACCGAAACGGCTGGTTGAAATGCCTAGTAGATTTTGTGAAAAACTGGCACCAGAAATCTGTAAGAGCAGTCCCAGTGAGAGTAAATACTTCATGTAGTGAATCAGTGAATGCAATATCGTTTGCAAAAGAAACGCAAAACCGCCATTAGGGTTAACTAATGGCGGTTATATTTTTGACTTCTTAGTCAACGGTTAGCTAACGATTGTCACCAGCATAAACAATTGACACAGGCTATGGCCCCCAAAGATCTACAACTATACGCCTTCTGCCTCTACGGTTTTTACTTCAGGTACTAATCGAGTCAATAAGTTCTCAATGCCAGCTTTGAGCGTCAACGTCGACGATGGGCAACCGCTGCATGAACCTTGAAGTAATACCTTGACGATACCCGTAGATTCATCGAACGTGTGGAAGCTGATGGCTCCTCCATCTGACTCGACTGCAGGACGAATATATTGATCCAGCACAGCCTTGATTTTTTGAACAGTTTCCGAATCCATATCCAGCTTTGTGGTGTTGGCGTCCATTGTTCGCTGTGCAAAAACGGGCTTTTGCTCACTGAAATAGTCTTTCAGAAAGAGCTTTACTTCAAACAGCACATCATCCCACTCGGTTTCGTCGTCTTTGGTAACGGTAACGAAGTTGCCTGAGATAAATACCCGACGGACAAAGTCGAACCCAAATAACGCTACGGCCAATGGCGATGCTTTTCCTTCAACCAGAGCATCCCCTGGTGTTGCATAATCGAATGAAAGCCCACTGGGCACAAGGTCGAAACTGACCACGAACTTCATCGAGTTCGGATTGGGGCTACCTTCCGTAAAAATAGATACGGGACGGCTAAGCGTAGAATTCATATGGTTTTCGGTTTACCGTACACGGTTAGTCAAAATGTCTGGACAGAAACGGTTTCTGGTTCTTTCTGTCTAACACCGACATCTTTTTTTTAGTTTTTGCCCATGAAAAAACCCGCAGGACATTTGCCGTGCGGGTCTATACATTCAGAGCAGTAAAATGAGCTTATGCTGTTACTTCTGCTACAGGAGCAACTTCAACGGCTGATGGGCCCGCTGGAATGATATCGACATACGAACGGCTGTCGCGACCAGGGCGGAATTTAACTACGCCATCAACCAGGGCGAACAACGTATAATCTTTACCCAACCCAACATTTTTACCGGGGTGGTGTTTCGTGCCACGCTGACGCACGATGATATTGCCGGCGATAGCCGACTGACCGCCGAACAACTTCACGCCCAGACGTTTGCTGATCGAATCGCGGCCGTTTTTGGAACTACCTACACCTTTCTTGTGTGCCATTTTTTTTGAAGGAGTTAGGAGCGAGGAGGGAGGAGCGAGGAGAAAACTGAATGCGTCAGCCATTCTCACTTCTCGCTCCTAACTCCTCACTACTGTTTTACAGAGTTATGTCTTCGATCAGGACTTTGGTCAGGTATTGACGGTGTCCATTTTTCTTTTTGTATCCTTTCCGACGTTTTTTCTTGAAGACGATAACTTTCTCGCCTTTCAGATGTTCGACAATTTTAGCCGATACTGTCGCTCCAGCGACGGTTGGGGCACCGACGGAAATGCTCCCTTCGTTGTCAACAAGGAGAACCTTCACCTTGTCGGAGGCAAGTGCAGCGTCCACATCGCCCTCTAACCGGTGGGTATAGATAGAACGACCTTTCTGGATCTTGAATTGCTGCCCTGCGATCTCTACGATTGCGTACATGTGTTGTGTATGAAATTGGAAATGAGGGTGCAAAGGTACTATTTTTTTTGCACAATCCAACAACTAGATTAATGTACGCGAATTTTTTGCCCTGCCCGAAGCCGTGACCCCGATATGTGGTTTTTACGCTTCAGGGCCGACACCGACATGCCATACCGATCCGCAATGGAACTCAGGGTGTCACCGGAGCGCACTTTGTGCAGAACCGTTCGTTTGAAACGAGGCTTAGAGCGAGATTCTGACGAACTTGAACGCCCTCCCCGCAGGTAATCCCATACCGATCCGGTTAACAGAAAATGGTCGGACAGGATCGTGTTTTCAGGAAAAGCATAAATGTTGAGCGGGCTAAATGGATTCCCTTCGTAGCGCGTTTCGAAGTGCAGGTGCGGGCCAGAACTTCGCCCTGTACTGCCTCCTAGGCCAATCTGGTCACCTGCTTTGATGAGCTGCCCCGTTTCGACGGTCTGTTTGGATAGGTGACCGTACAGGGTTTCAAGACCATTGTAATGCCGAATCAGCACATAGCGGCCGTAGCCATTACCATCCCAGCCAACGACCCGTACAATGCCATCGAAGGCGGCATAAACGGGGTTGCCGGTTTCCAGATCGAGATCGGTGCCCGTATGCCAGCGCCCCCAGCGAAACCCGAAATTGGAGGTCATTTTACCCTCGTTCAGCGGGGCCGACCAGTAGCGATTGGCAGGGGGATCGTATAGTTTAATATCAATCGTCTCATCGAATTCAAGCGGATCGATATTGTACGGATCAATGGTGCGGGAATCCCATACCGCGTAGTAATCGGCGATTTTAACCCATTCGTTGCCGACCAGTACAGAGTCAATCACTTCTACGACACTTGTTTCACCCTGATCAATCTGACTGGTGTCTTCGCTAACAACGGGGTTTAATTCTTTTTTTGGCTCAAACTGGTTGTTGAAGCGCAGCTGAGTGGTTTCTTGCTCAAACGGGTCGTCCGCTTTTTGCGGCTGTTCGACGACGGGTGCGTTTGGGGTTGCCCCATTTTTGGGCGTAATACGCAGGTTATTTTTAAATCGCCCACGCTCCTGGGCCTGTGCGGTCAGGGTTATGCACAGGCACCCAATGGCCAAAAGCCACTGTGTAGCGGTTCTTCTCATCTAGTTTCGATGAGTTTTCGGTTTACAGATTACGGTTTACAGTTGGCTGACGCATGTATACTGGGCAGTGAGCCAATTGTAAACCGTAATCTGTAAACCGAAAACCTGGTTTTGTTAATGAATTAAATTTCTTCTGGCTGCATTTCGAGGGTGACCAGATAACGCTCCGCATCAAGGGCTGCCATACAGCCTGTACCAGCCGCAGTAACGGCCTGACGATAGATGTTATCCTGTGCGTCGCCACAAGCAAAAACGCCGGGTATATTGGTTCGGGTGCTTCCCTTTTCGGTCAAAATGTAGCCATTATCGTCCAAATCGATAAACTCCCGGAAAATGTCAGTATTTGGTTTGTGACCGATGGCCACGAAAAAGCCCGTAACATTCAGAATGGACTCTTCACCTGTTTCGGTATTTTTAATTCGAACCCCCTCCACATCTTCATCCCCCAGAATTTCTTCGGTTACTGAATTGTAGAGTACTTCGATGTTGTGCGCCGTTTTTACCCGCTGTTGCATGAACTTGGACGCCCGCATTTCATCCCGTCGGACCAGCATATACACCTTGCGGCATAAATTGGCCAGATAGCTCGCTTCTTCGGCAGCTGTGTCGCCCGCTCCAACGATGGCTACGTCCTGCCCCCGGAAGAAGAAGCCATCACAGACAGCACAGGCAGATACCCCCCGGCCATTGAGCCGCATTTCAGAGGGCAAACCGAGCCATTTAGCAGTGGCACCGGTTGAAATAATAACTGAATCGGCCGTGATTTCATACTTATCATCAACGGTAATGCGGTGCGGGTTCCCCGGACCAGGCTGCTCCATAAATTCGACTTTGGTCACCATGCCATAGCGGATGTCGGTGCCAAACCGACGAGCCTGCGCTTCCAGATCCTGCATCATTTGGGGACCTTGCACGCCATTGGGGTATCCTGGAAAATTATCGACTTCTGTAGTAATGGTGAGTTGTCCGCCGGGTTGAGCGCCCTGAAACAGAACGGGTTGCAGATTTGCTCGGGATGCGTAAATAGCTGCCGTATAACCGGCCGGACCAGAACCTATAATTAAGCACTTAACGTGTTCGGGTGTCATTGTAGTGGGAATGTGTTGTCTGGTAACTAAAAATACCCCCTCCCAAAAAGCGGGGGTATCTGGACAACATACACAAAATTGAAAAAAATCCCGCAGGAAAGCAAAGGAATGAAATGCATGACGTATGATGTAGGATATATAGCTCTCTCATCTACTACATCATACGTCATACATCCTATATCCTACATTTTAAAGTACTTTCCATTCAATTCGTCGGTTGAGTCGTCGGTTTTCGTCGGTTGTGTTCGGAACGAGGGGTCTGGTTTTGCCGTAGCCGACGGCCCGTATTCGATTGGTTTCGATACCCGACTGCGTAAGATAAGTCACAACGGCCTGAGCTCGCTTTTGGGATAGTATCAGGTTGGCTGCCGGATCTCCTTTGTCGTCGGTATGGCCTGAAATCTCAACTTTTACCCCTGGATTAGCCTGTAAAAATGCCGCCAGTCGGGCTAGTTCCGTACGCGATTTATCGGCCAGATCGTATCGCCCTGATTCGAAAAATAAGTTGTTCAGGGTTTCATTGGCTGTTGCTCCGGTTGTTACGGGCTCTAAGGGTACTACCATCGATAAGCCTTCCCCTTTCGTTTTTTGTGTGAAATCGAAGGATAGGCTTTTGAACAGATAGCCGGACTGACTGACATATAAGGCATACTCACCACCACTCGGCAGCACAGCTGTGTACTGACCCGTTTGGGCGTCAGCCTGTACCCGCGAGACAACCTGGTTGGTTTTTAAATCAATAAGTTCGACGGTAGCGGGCAGCGGTTTTTTCGTTTTGGCGTCGGCAATAGTTCCCTTTAAATAGCTGACGGGTTTGATCCGTTCGCGCAGGGATTCGGGCAATTCGAAGGTATAAAGCCTGGATTTCTGGGAAACGCCATCTTTCTGCTCTTCAAAGGAATAGTAGGCGCGAGTGCCATTGGCCGACACAAAAAGCGAAGCCTGATCTTCCGAATTATTGATCGGGTAACCCAGATTGGTGGGCGCAGTCCAGCCAGACGGGCCGTTATCCGCAACAAACAGGTCATATCCGCCCATACCTATATGCCCCTCCGAGGCAAAAAACAGGCTTTGGCCATTGGGGTGAATAAACGGGGATGCTTCATTGGATGCGGTGTTGACCGGCTCACCCAGATTGACCGGCTCTGTCCATTCGCCGTTGGCATCCCGATCACTGCGCCAGATGTCGCGACGACCTTTGCCGCCTGGTCGGTCCGAAACGAAATAGAGTTGTCGCCCATCGGCTGAGAGCGCCGGTTGGGATTCGTAATAACGGGTATTGATGGTAGCCCCTAAATTTTCAGGACTCGACCAGTCGTTGCCGGTTTTGTGGCTCAAATACAAGTCGCAACTGCCAAATCCCTTACGACCCTGGCAGGCGGTAAACACAAGGGTCCGCCCATCGGCCGACAGACTGGCAGTCCCTTCATTTTCGGGGGTATTGATACTGCTCGCCAATGAGGTAGGAGGGGACCAGGTTTCGCCGTTGAAAGTCGCCGTCATCAGGTCTTCGTCGCCTTCGGGTTTCAGAGCCGTAAAGACCAGCGTTTGTTCATCGGCAGTCAACACAGGAAAGTATTGCGAAGGGGTTGTTTGCAGAACCGAGGATAGGGGTTTAGGGTCGACAGTCTGTGGGTGTTGCATGGATTCCTGACCGAAACGGGCAGTTTCTAGCTGACGGGCAATTCGTTTGGCCTGTGCCGACTGGGGGGCAAACAGCGTCTGGAATTTTTCGAGATAGGGGATGGCTTCGGTATAACGCCCTAGTCGGAGTAACGTATTACTTAATGCCTGATAAGCCGATCCTGAAGCCGGGTTATCGGGTTGGAGTCGGACGGCATTCCGGTAAGCGGCCAGGGCAGGATCGTAGTGCCTGGTGAATTCGTACAACTGGCCGAGTTTCAGGTAGGCATCGGTAAAGCTTGGGTCTTCCTTTACTGCCTGTTCCATAAAGGGAATGGCATCAGCTGCTTTCCGCTCGCTGAACAATCGGATGGATTGATCGTAAAGCTCCTTCGCCTTTTTGGTTTGCGCGTGGAGAAGAGTGCATGGAGCCAGGAGCAGGGCGATCAGTAGGACGTATGGAATGACAGGATTAGAGAACCGTTGGCACCATACCCTACGCGTTCTGCCCCATGGCTTTAGGGAATATCCATGTATTTGTGCGTCTGCAACGAGATTTGCCATTGCGGATTATTTTTTACGTAATCAACGATAAGAGGCAGCATTTCATTGGAACGACTCCACTCTGTTTGCAAAAAGAGTTTACAATCGGGTCGTAAAAACGGCACGAAGGACTCGGCAAACGCGAAATCGGACGCGTTGTAAATGATTACTTTAAGCTCGTCGGCTTTGGCGAAAATCGCTGGGTTGGGCTTTTTAAACTTTTTGGGTGAAAAACAAACCCAGTCCCACGAACCCGTAACGGCCTGACAAACCCCCGATGTTTCAATATTGGTGCGGAAACCTGCTGCCTGTAAGGTGGCTGTTAGTTCCGTAAGGTCGTGCATAAGCGGTTCTCCCCCGGTAATAACGGCCATCCGACCTGGGTACTGCAAAGCGCCTGCCAGAATTGTATCGACCGACAGTTTTGGGTGGGCGTCGGCATCCCACGATTCTTTGACGTCGCACCAGTGGCAGCCGACGTCGCACCCACCGAGCCGGATAAAATAAGCGGCCCGACCCGTATGCGCTCCTTCGCCCTGAAGGGTGTAGAACGCTTCCATGACGGGGAGAGTCATTTCGATGTTGTTATCAGGAGTTATCGGTTGTTTCTGTTCTGCTAGCATAGTACAAAGATACGAAGGTTCGGTTGAATGGTTATTTTTGTCACTATGCTTCAAACCGTAACAACATTCATGAATCGGCCAATTGCCGAAGATTTCAGCTTTAAGGCCCAGATTTGGCAGTCGATTCAGACGGGTATTTACGTGTTTCTATTTGTTTATTTTTTTGGCGGCTCATCGTTTGGTGGACCGAACCGGGTAGGAGTGCTCACCTTATTTGGGGCCGGTTGTACGGTGTCAACCCTGTTTGCAAATTGGCTTGTTCCAACCCTGCTCAGTCGGATTTACGATGAAGATCGCTGGGTCGTGTGGAAATACATTCTTCACACCTTCTTCGTTTTGTTTTGCATCAGCCTGGGTAATCAACTCCTGCTTGTGCTTACCCAAAATGACTATCCGTCGTTTTGGCAGATGTATCTGATTGTGACGTTGATTGGTTTTTTTCCAATTATCAGTAGCGTGTTTGTATCGGAGCGTCGTCGGCTAAAACGGAATCTGGCACAGGCGCAGGAGCTTAATCGTCAACTGACCCAGCGAGCCGGGCTACCACCGACAGACTACTTACCCTCCCAGCAGACCAATGCAAAAATGGCTCCCGTAGTTGAGAAGCCAATCCTATTGAGTTCTGAAAATGGCAAAGAGCGACTGTCTCTTCAGCCTGAGCAGTTGTTGTATGTTGAGTCGGTCGGTAATTATGTTGATGTGTATTGGCTTAACCGGAATGAATGTCAGAAAACGGTTCTGCGAAGTACGCTCAAAGAGGTGGCCGATATACTTAGCATTTATCCCCAGTTTTTTCGGTGCCATCGGGCATTTTTGGTGAACTTGAAAATGGTTAATCAGACCGAAGGCAATGCGCGTGGGTATCAGTTAACACTAAATGGGGTTTCACCAAAAATTCCAGTGTCTCGCACATATCTCGATGCATTTGATGCCCGGATGAACGAGATTCTATAAGTTTCCTGATTGTCCCAGTTCTTCCCAACTATCCCTAAAGCTACCCATTTATCCCCCTACAGAAACGGCCATCCCTGGCTATTGCAAGGGTATCTCTGGTGATTCAGTTTTGTGTCTGTCAATCGGAACTAAAGATAGAATCGCTATGCTGAATACACTAAAAATTACCCGCTCACACATTGCCGAGGTTAACTGGAAATCGGTTAGTGTTTTTTACCTGCTGGCCTGTGCATTGTCATATGGTCTGCATTTTTTACCTAACCTAAACAAAGGTATCCTGCCCGTTCATAATGTATTTACGTATGGCATGGGTCCGTTGCTGGCAGCGGTGTCCTGTCGGTTTCTATTTCCTCAGGCACCGCGTACAATTTCTGTTTTCGGCTCTGCACCGCTAAAAACCATTCTATTCGTACTAACGCCTATCCTGCTTTCTGTAGTGCTTGGTGTACCAAGCAAAGCGGGTCAGAATAGCCATGTGTTCGGTCTGCTTCTGGGTATATCGGGTGTGCTTTACGGATTTGGGGAAGAGATGGGCTGGCGTGGCTATTTGCAGGATGCACTTCGCCCATTGCCTACGCTTTACCGGGCCATTCTGATCGGTGTTATGCACGCAGGCTGGCATTTGACCTTCATGCCCGATTTGTCGGGAATCAGTGGTGGGCAAACGAATGCACTAATGGTGGTTGGCGTGTTGATTCTGATGGCCTGGGGACTGGGCGCGTTGGTCGACACTACCAAGGCGGTTTTGGTCGTTGCCTGTGCCCACGAACTGATGAACATCGCCGTTCATCCGGTGGCGCTCGCAGTTACGTTATTGGTTTGGATTGGGCTGGTGCGAAACTGGTCGAAACAACTCCCGCGATTTAAGAATTTTCTTTTTACCTTTGTGTCATGATTTCAAAACGGGACACTCATTCGCCTTTCCGACATCGTCGGCACCATCATGGCTGCTAATCAGGCACCTCAATACGTCGTTGTATCCCCGTTTTCCTGTATGTTTGCCCCCTGATTTTCCGGCCGCACGCTTTATGAAAAAGAAGCTTGCGGGATATTGCCTCAAAACAAACGTATTACGGGATGTATGGGCCAGCTCATACATCCTACCTCATACATCCTACATCGATTAATGTCTTCTGTATTACGAATTGCCTTGCAAAAATCGGGTCGGCTGAGCGAAGATTCGTATCAGCTTTTTAAAGAGTGTGGTATCCGTTTCGACTATGGTACCGGCAAACTCAAATCGGTTTCGTCCAACTTCCCGGCCGAGTTTCTTTTTTTACGTGATGACGATATTCCCGGCTACGTCGAAGATGGTGTCGCTGATCTGGGCATCGTGGGTGAGAATGTTGCGGTCGAAATGGGCCGTCAGGTGCAAACGATCCATAAACTTGGGTTTTCCAAATGCCGGTTGTCCATCGCTGTACCGCGCGGTACCGACTGGACGGGAATTCAGTGCCTGGAAGGAAAGAATATTGCAACCTCGTATCCGAATCTTCTGGGAAGTTATCTGAACGAACAGGGCGTTCGGGCCGAAATTCACGAGATTAGTGGATCGGTCGAAATTGCACCCAGTATCGGGTTGGCCGAGGCTGTCTGCGATATTGTTAGTTCGGGAAGTACACTACTCAGTAATGGCCTCAAAGAAGTGGAAACCATCTTTCGTTCGGAAGCCATTCTGATTGCTCCAAATGAACTAAATGAGGAAAAACAGGAACTTGTCGATAAGCTGCTCTTCCGCATCAAAGCGGTACAGGTGGCTAAGAATAATAAGTACATTGTCCTGAATGCACCGAACGATTCACTGAATCAGATTACAGCCCTGCTTCCTGGGATGAAAAGCCCGACCGTTACCCCATTGGCTACTGAAGGCTGGAGTTCGGTCCATTCGGTGCTGAATGAAAATGAATTCTGGGAAAATATCGAAGCCATCCGGGCCGCTGGTGCCGAAGGTATACTCGTGATTCCGATAGAGAAAATGATTTATTAACATTAAGTAGCTAGGAGTGAGGAGCGAGGAGTGAGAATGGCTGACGCATTCATCTAGTACTGCATCGTCATTCTCACTCCTCGCTCCTCCCTCCTCCCTCCTAAAAAATGAATATCATTCCGTTTCCCGCCCGTACTGAATGGTCTGCTTTGCTGGCCCGTCCAGTGCAATCGACCCAGCAGATCGAAGCGGCTGTGGCACCGATTCTGGCTCAGGTAAAAGCTGAAGGCGATTCGGCTTTGCTGGCGCTGGCGCAAAAATTTGACAAGGTTGAGCTGACTACGGCGCAACTGCGTGTCGATAGTGTCGAGTTGGAGGCTGCCGAAGCCCAGCTAAGCGATGAGCTAAAAACGGCGATCCGGCAGGCGTATCAAAACATCCGCCTGTTTCATGAAAAGCAGAAACAGCCTGTTGAGAAGATCGAAACAATGCCCGGAGTTACATGCTGGCGCAAGAGTGTGGGTATCGAAAAAGTTGGGTTGTATATTCCAGGAGGAACGGCTCCCCTGTTTAGTACGGTGCTGATGCTGGGAATACCGGCTCAACTGGCTGGTTGCCGGGAAGTTGTGCTGTGTACGCCAAGCAACCATCCGGCTATCTATTTCGCGGCCAAACTGGTGGGTGTTACGAAAGTATTTCGGATTGGTGGCGCTCAGGCTATTGCGGCTATGGCCTACGGAACCGAGTCTATTCCTCAGGTGTACAAGGTTTTTGGCCCAGGCAATCAGTATGTTACAGCCGCTAAAATGTTGGTGGCTAAAGAGGGAATGGCGATCGATATGCCGGCCGGGCCGAGCGAAGTGGCCGTATATGCCGATGATTCGGCGGTTCCGTCGTTTGTAGCGGCTGATCTGCTTTCGCAGGCCGAACACGGAGCCGATAGCCAGGTGCTTCTGGTGTCGACGAGTAAAAAACTCCTGGCGAGTGTCAATCTGACCTTATCAACCCAGCTTGGTCGATTACCCCGGCAGGAAATGGCGGCTAAAGCGCTGGAAAATAGCAAGATGATTCTGGTCGAAAATCAGGCAGATGCCATTGACTTACTGAATCAATATGCTGCCGAACACCTTATTCTGAGTGTTGAGAATGCAGAAGAAGTGGCCAACCAGATTGTGAATGCAGGCTCGATTTTTCTTGGGAACTATACCCCCGAATCGGCGGGCGATTATGCATCAGGAACCAACCATACCCTACCGACCAATGGGTTTGCGCGGGCGTACAGTGGCGTATCGCTGGACAGTTTTGTGAAGAAAATTACAGTACAGTACATAACGCCTGCCGGATTGCAACGGGTTGGGCCCGTCGTGGAAGCGATGGCCGAGGCCGAATCACTGGAGGCTCATAAACGAGCGGTGAGCCTGCGACTGGCCAGTCTGGACGAAACGAATCTGGTTTGATTTCGTTATTTTGCTAAAAAACAGGGTAGATTATGGAACAGATACTTATAGAAGTCGGAACCGTACAAGACAAAGAGTTACTTCTTGCCCTGCTTCCACGATTGAATGCACGGGTTGTTGATCCGCAGAGTGATAAAGAAAAAAAGCAGCATTTCTAAAAGTAATGGAGGATATTGCTGCACGAGGGGGTGTTGGTGATTCATTTGGCGATCCATCTGAGTGGCAACGGGACTAATCGACAATCAACCTATTCTGACAAACAATGTAGCCGACTTTTCGGACATCGACGGGCTACAGCTTATTGCCTTGTCCGACATCGTAAACTCATGAAACACCTCGCTGATCTTCTGCTCTTGGGCGATCCGCGCCTGTATGAAACCTGTGAGCCGGTACTGGAATCGGAGTTGCCCTTGGTGGCGGGTTGGGTAGTCGACCTGCACCATGTAATGGAAGAAATCAGGGCAAAGTACCAGTTTGGACGGGGGATTGCCGCTCCGCAACTGGGCATTATGAAACGACTGATCTATCTGAATGTCGACCGGCCTCAGGTGATCATCAATCCTGAACTGATCGCCCTCAGCGACGATATGGGTGAGCTTTGGGACGATTGCATGAGTTTTCCAAACTTACTGGTCCGGGTCCGCCGACATCGAAACCTAACGATGCTGTACCGTGATGAACACTGGCAATCCCATACATGGGAGGTAAGTGATTGGGCCCTGTCGGAGCTGATTCAGCATGAATACGACCATCTGAATGGAGTATTGTGTACGATGCGGGCCATTGACGAACAGGCATTTCGCTGGCGACCAACTCCCACTCTTTAATTCGACTAATTTTTATGTTTAATCTGAATAACTTTCTTCGCCCACATATTCTCTCGTTGACGCCTTATTCATCGGCTCGCGACGAGTATACGGGTACGATCGGCGTGTTTCTGGATGCTAATGAAAACCCAATTGGCTCGACGACCAATGCCGGTGATTACAACCGCTATCCTGACCCCCACCAATGGGCAATCAAGCAGCGATTGGCACCAATTAAAGGTGTTCGAGTGGAGCAGATTTTTCTGGGAAACGGTTCCGATGAACCCATCGATCTGTTAGTGCGGGCTACCTGTGTACCCGGCAAGGATAACATACTGATTATGCCGCCTACCTATGGGATGTACGAGGTGTCGGCAGCCGTGAATGATGTCGCCCTGATCAAAGTGCCGCTCACGCCCGATTATCAGGTCGATACGGAGGCTGTGCTGGCAGCTATTACAGAGAATACGAAGCTGATCTGGTTGTGTTCGCCCAACAATCCGTCGGGTAATCTGCTACAGGCCGATGCCATCCGTCGGATTCTGGAAGCAGCCGACCATTCGCTGGTGATTGTCGATGAGGCTTATATCGATTTCGCTAATACGCCTTCCTGGACAACCCAACTGGATACCTATCCGAATCTGGTGGTATTGCAAACTTTCTCGAAAGCCTGGGGACTAGCAGCTTTGCGGCTGGGTATGTGCTTTGCGTCGGAAGAGTTGATTCAGATCCTAAACAAGATTAAACCTCCGTACAATATTTCGGCACCTACGCAGGCACTGGCACTGGAAGCGCTCTTGCAGGCATCAAGAAAGGACGAAATGGTCGCTCAAATTTTGAGCGACAGGCAGGTTTTGGCCGAAAAACTACGTTCTTTGCCCTCCGTACGGATAGTCCATCCATCCGATGCCAACTTCCTGCTCGTTCAGTTTGACGATGCCAAACAGGTGTTCGACTATCTGATCGAACAACAGGTTATTGTTCGTGATCGGTCGAAGGTGAAGCTCTGCGAAGGCTGCCTGCGCATTTCGGTTGGTACACACGAGGAAAACGAACGGCTGCTTGAGGTGCTTTGGCAAATGAATGGTAACCCTATTCTATCGGAGCTTCCAGTTATAAACGGCTAAGGCGCCACCAAACCTGAATTGGTGGCAAATACCTGATTGTTTAATGCATAAGCTGGTTACGTGGATGGGTTTCGATAGTCTAAGAGTGATTAATGCTGGCTCTATGAGAAAATCGTTGCTGTTAACAAGTCTGACCCTCCTGGGGTTTCTAATGCAGGTCAATAAGGTCTGCGCACAGTATAACAACTGGTCGTTGGGGTTCCGAATTGGGGAGCCTTCCGGGATAAACGTCCGTAAATATTTTGGAAACAATCATGCCTTCGACCTGAATATCGGAACGTATGGTGGCATTTACGGAACGAACCGAAGCTATCGTTCGGGCGATTATAAGACCGTCGGTCTGTCGATTCAGGGGCACTACTTATGGCATACGGCCCTTACCAAAAGTGAGAGCATCCGGGCATACTATGGTTTCGGCGGTCAAATAAATAACCGTCGGTATTATCCAGACTATCTGGCTGGTCAGTCCGTTAATTATGTGAAAGGCAATATTTCGCTGGGCGGGTCGGGTATTGGGGGCATCGAGTTTTTTCCTCCCAGCAAACCCTATTCGTTCTTTCTGGAAACCGGCGCTTATGTCGAACTCCTTCAGGCTCCCTTCTTCCTGAGTTTAAATACAGGATTGGGATTGCGGTATAATTTTTAAAGTAGTGAGGAGCGAGGAGTGAGGAGTGAGAATGCTGGTGCAACAGCAAAAAAATATGCGCCAGCATTCTCACTCCTCACTCCTCGCTCTTCACTACTACTCACTATGTTCAAAGTCTACAGTTCTTCGGCGGGGTCAGGTAAGACGTACACGCTTACCAAAGAATACCTGAAACTGGCGCTTCGGCCCGATGTGAAGGATGACTATTTCCGGCACATTCTGGCGGTAACGTTTACCAACGCGGCTGCCAATGAAATGAAGAACCGGATTCTTGAACGCCTTTCCGACATGGCCGGAGAGAAAGAACTCCCCCTGCTCGATGAACTGGTCGTTGAACTCTACGGCACAGCTAGTGATTCGGATGGGTTCGAGATTGCCAAAGCTACGCTTCGTCGAAAGGCGGCTTCAGTTTTCAGAACCATTCTGCATCGCTACGCCGATTTTAGCGTTACCACGATCGACTCGTTTACCCAGCGCATTGTCATGGCGTTTACCGACGAACTGGGTTTGCCCTATTCGTTTGAGGTCGAACTGGAAACCGACGAAGTCCTCGAACTGGCTATCGATAACCTGATCGAAAAGGCTGGAACCGAGGAGATGGAGGAAATTACTACCATTCTGGGTGAGTACTACACGCATGTAGCGGCCGAAGGAAAAAGCTGGAACCAACTGCCGGAGGTGCTGAAAGAATTCGGTCGCAACCTAACCTCCGACCAGTTTTACGAATCCGTCAATGCGGCTCAGGAACTTTCACCTGCTGCCTTGCGAATCATCCGGGAACAGTTGATCCACCACAATCAGCAGATTGAGGCCGACATTGTTGGTTGTGGTCAGCGTGCTTGGGAACTGATTACCAGTGCCGGTTTGTCAGAAGCTGATTTTGCCTATGGCTTGAGTGGGGTAGCGGGTTTTATTAAGGCTGTAGCCGAGGGAAATGCCCAGAAAGAACCTGGTACGCGGGTGTATAATGCCATTCAAAAGGGAGAGTGGTACGGAAAAAAAACACCGTTGCCTGTTCAGGGCATGATCGATGCTATGACCGATGAACTGACCGACTGCCTGACTCAAATCAATACAATCCGGGAAAAAAGTGGTCGTGAGGTTACCCTGTTCGAGTGCCTGTTGCCTCATTTACAGAAACTGGCCTTATTAAAGCAGATGCGGGTTGAGTTCGACGAGCTGCTACGAAAGGATGGTCGGGTACATATCTCCGAGTTTAACAAGAAAATCCTGTCTATTGTGGCCTCGGAGCCGGTCCCGTTTCTGTACGAACGGCTGGGGGTTCGGTACAATCATATATTGATCGACGAGTTTCAGGATACATCCCGACTACAATTTGCCAACCTGTTGCCCCTGATTGAAAATGCGCTCGGGGGCGATCACTTTAACCTGGCTGTGGGCGATGGGAAGCAGGCGATTTATCGCTTTCGGGGGGGCGATATGGATCAGATTGTAGCGCTACATCGCCGGGATTTGACAACACTGAAAGAAGCTCATAATCCCGAATCCTGGACCGCTGAACGGATTGAAATGCTCGACGGGCATCTACAACCTGAAGTCCTCAATACCAACTGGCGAAGTGCCGAACCAATTGTCCGGTTCAACAATGACTTTTTTGAGTTTACGGCTCGTCGGTTCGAGCATCAGCATCCCAAAGTAGCCGATATATTTGATCCAGAGCGACAATTCCATCAGACACCTTCGCCCAGAGCCCGGCAGGCTGGCCATGTGCAGCTCGACTTTGTGGTGAAAGAGGAAGACGCCGATAAAGATCTGACGACGCTGATGCTCGAAAAGACCATCGAGCACCTGAATCGATCGCTGGCCGACGGGTATCGGTATGGTGACATTGCCATTCTCTGTCGTAAAAAATCGCAGGCAAAAGCATTAGCCAATGAATTGAACGCCCGTCAGATCCCACTGGTTTCAGCCGATTCCTTATCGCTGGAGTTTTCGGACCCGGTTAAGTGGCTGGTGACCTTTATGCAGGTGTTACAGCGCCCCGATCAGCGAATGCTTCGTTACGAAATGCTGTATCTGTTTCACCGGGTTGTGCAGGGTATTTTTCCAGACGATGCCCTTACAGAGAAGCTGCGGGCTGTTGCCGAAGGCCCTATGCTGGCGATGTACGACTACCTGGCCGAACAAGGTTATGCGTTAGATGTGTATGCCTTAGGCCAGTTGAATCCGTACGAACTGGCGGAACGCCTGACGGCTCAGTTTGGGCTGTTCAATCAGGCGGAGCATAATCCCTTTCTGTTTCGGTTCCTGGACGAAGTGTTAACGTTCAATCAGAAACGGAGCGGTCATCTGAGCGATTTTCTGCTCTATTGGGAAAGTGTACGGCAGAAAATTTCCGTAGAAGGCAATACCCGCAATGCGGTAAGTATTCAGACGATTCACAAATCGAAAGGGCTGGAGTTTCCGGTGGTCATTATTCCTTTTGCCAATTGGCGGGTTGAGCCCATCAACGATAGCACCATCTGGCTTAATCTGAATCAGATTCAGGCGGATGTACTGACCCATTCGACCGATAAAGGCCAGTCCACTCGACTTCTGACAGCGCCCGTCAATGCAACCGGTAAACTGAGGGGGACTCCTGAACCCGTTGCGGCCCAGTACGAAGAAGAAATAACGCGTACGTTTCTGGAGAACATGAATCTGCTCTATGTGGCCTTTACCCGCCCTACCGACCGTCTGTATGTAATCAGCGAAGCCAGAGACTTTGGCAAAGGGCCTCAGAATACCGTTGGGCACTGGCTACATGGATTTCTGCGAGATAGTGAGGTGGCCCGTAACTGTGGTTGTGCCTGGCAGGATGGCTTGTATTCGTATCCGGTTAGCTTATGCGCCGACGTTTGGTCGCATAAGGCCGTTGAGGAGCCCCTGGACGAAATTGTACTGAACAATATTGTAAGCGGGCACCGGGGGCAGGATTTGCAATTGCGCCGACTGGCCGACCGTATTTTTGATGTGGCTACGTTTGAGCATACCCGTGAACGTGACCGAAAGCTTTGCGCGGCCCTGAGCCTGATCAAAGGCCCGGAAACAATTGATTTGGTACTACGTCGGCTCGTCAGTGAGGGATTAGTTCGCAAAGTTGAGTGTGAATTGATGAAAGATAATCTGCTGGCTATTATCTCGCATCCTGATCTGATTAATCTCTTTGATTCTCAGTTGCGTATAGATACCGACAGAAGTATTTTAAGTAGCAAGCGTATTCATGGAGCGCCCCACCGCGTTGTCCATTTTCCAGATGGGCCTGTTGTGCTGGTACAATACGAATCGGTAGCCATTGCACCGACTGGCTATGAAGCGGATGAGTATAACGAACAAGCCAGAAATCCGACGGCTTCATTAAAATACTTTACAAGCCTTTATCGCGACATGGGCTTCCCGGAAGTAGAGGGCCGATTGGTTTATCTGGCAGAAATACCGGTGGTGGTGCGCGTGTGAAGAATGAAATAGATTTAATGAACAAGCTACATGATTGAAACGATTCAGAGGGTTTGGAAAGGAATACACCGTAAGATTCTTGTTGTTCCAACAGTATACATTATCCATTATTCAGTATCCATTGGCATCTGCCTGGCACAGTCGCCCTATCAGCTACGCACAGGCCGCGAAATCGGTTTACTAGGAGCGGGCGCTGTAACGCTTGGGGCATCGGTAGCGTTGACCAATGCCATCGACCCACTTACTACCGCCGAAATTGCTTCACTCAATCGGGGAGACATTAGCTCCTTCGACCGTAATGCTACCTTCCATTGGTCGACCTCGGCCGATAAGTGGAGTGATGTTGCGCTGGTAGGTACGATTGGGGCCGCAGGGGTAGTGTCGCTGGGTTTGCAGCCCATACGGCAGGATTTTAAGACCGTGGCCGTCATGTACGTCGAAACGTTGCTACTGGCGAATGGCATTGAACGGACAGTCAAATCAGTAACTCAACGTACCCGGCCGTATGTATATAACCCGCTGGTTCCACTGGATGAAAAGCTGGATCGAACCTCCCGACAGTCCTTCTTTTCAGGCCATGCGACCAATGCGTTTGCTACGGCTGTTTTTACAAGTGAGGTCTTTCGGCATTATTTTCCCCATTCCAAATTAAAACCTGTAGTCTGGGTTGGAACACTTGGGCTGGCATCAGCTACGGCTTTGTTTCGGTACGAAGCCGGTTTACACTATCCGACAGACCTGCTGGCTGGTGCTGCGTTTGGTTCGCTGGTCGGTTGGGGAATTCCTAAGCTTCATCAGATAAAAAAGGGAAGTGACCTGGGGAAACGGCTGGATGTGCAGCCCTGGAGCAACGGAATGGCCAACGGAATCTATATGCGCTTAGCGGTGTTTTCGCGTTAACGGTTACGTACTGCTGCCTGACGTCGTTTATTGATCCGTGAATAGGTTTGTAATGTTCGTATCTTGCCTTCATTATGGCAAGCTATCAACAGACCCAATATGAAGTCCTGCGCCGACGATGTGCCACTCTCCATCAAGAAGGCTGGAAACAGGCCGATATCGCTCAGGCCTTAGGGCTAACTCAAGGCTGGGTCAGTCGCACTATAACTAAATATCGTCAGCAAGGTCAAGATGCACTGACTTGGCGCAAACCTGCCGGGGCTACAGCTAAGCTGACTAATACGCAACTGGCTCAACTAGTTGAGGAATTGAATAAAGGAGCTGAGCATCATGGCTTTCCGGGCCAGATATGGACCCGTCCTCGCGTCAATGAGGTGATCAAAAAGTTATTTGCTGTCAGTTATGACCCCTCACAAGTAGGCCGGATTTTAAAAAAGGTGGGCTGGAGCAGACAGAAGCCGCAGCGCAAAGCCTATCAACAAGATCCTCAAGCGGTTGCCCAATGGAAAGAAGAACGCTTACCCGAACTCAAAAAAAGCCCAAATTGAAGGGCGCGTCATTTTATATGTGGATGAATCGGCTTGTTATTTGTTACCCATGCTGGCTAACACATGGGCCCCTCGGGGGCAAACACCGATATTAGTTGAGCAAGCGGGACGGGCTCATCTAAGTTTGATCGCTGCTATTGCGCCTAACGGTCGTATCTATGTAGCGGGGCAAGACCAGCCGTTTACGGGTGAAGATATTGTCTGGTTCCTCACTATGCTGTGCGGGCGTTATCGCAAACGAAATATGCTGGTGATCTGGGATGGGGCTGCCATCCACCGCAGCGAGGCCGTCAAAGCTTTTTTGAAAGCACGTCCAAACCGAGTTCATTTAGAGCGTTTACCGGCTTACAGCCCAGAGCTGAATCCAGTAGAACTGATCTGGAGCTACCTGAAAGGTCAGTTAAAGAATCAGGTGTTCACTAATTTAGATGAGCTAACAATTGCGATTCGTGAACAAATTAAACATCTACAAGCCAATCATGAGTTAGTTAAGGCTTTTTTCAACAAAGAGGAAATAGCCTTCATTACAAACTAATTCACGCATCAATAACCGACATGAGTATTTGACGAATGACTAAAATTACGGATCACATAAAAGCTGCGAACGGCAAGCCTATTTTTTCGATTGAAGTGATACCGCCCATCAAAGGCGATAATCTCAAGAATCTGCTCGACAACATCGAGCCATTGATGGAGTTTAAACCACCGTTTATCGACGTTACCTACCATCGGGAAGAATACATGGAACGGCCCCTGCCCGACGGAACCATTCAAAAAATAGTAACCCGTAAACGACCCGGTACGGTAGGTATTTGTGCGGCTATCATGCATAAGTTCGGTGTCGACCCGGTACCACACGTACTCTGTGGTGGGTTTACCCGCGAAGAAACTGAAGATTTTCTGATCGATCTGCATTACCTCGGCATCGATAACGCCCTGGTGCTGCGTGGTGACCCTGCCAAGCCGTTTACGACCTTCAAGCCTAAAGAAAACGGCTACTCGTATGCGAGCGAACTGGTAGAGCAGGTCGCCAACATGAACCGGGGTATTTATCTGCATGAGGAAGATACGGCCCTCGCTCCCAGTGATTTCTGTATCGGGGTGGCCGCTTATCCCGAAAAGCATTTTGAAGCCCTCGATCACGACATTGACTTTCACTACCTCAAGCAGAAAATCGACAAGGGGGCGGATTATATCGTAACCCAGATGTTTTTTGATAATAAAAAATTTCTGGATTTTGTGGCCCGGTGTCGGCAGGAAGGTATTACTGTGCCGATCATTCCGGGTCTGAAACCCCTCAGCACACGGAAGCAACTTCAGATTCTGCCCAAGCTCTTCCATCTGGAAATTCCAGAGGAGTTACGGAAAGCCGTTGAAGCCTGCGAAAACGATCAACAGGCCCGACAGGTTGGGGTGGAGTGGTGTATCCAGCAATGTCGGGAACTCACGGCAACTGGTGCACCTGTCCTGCATTTTTATACGATGGGGAAAGCCGATAATATCATGAAAATTGCCCGCGAACTGTTCTGATGCAATAGGGGAGTAGGGTAAGGGCAGAGAGAAATTATGCTACGTGACACCGAAATTAATCAGTTTATCCGCGACGGGTTTGTTCGTATCGATAATGCCTTTCCGCGTGAACTGGCCGATGAAGGTTGTGCGATTTTGTGGAAAGACACGGGATGTAATCCAACTGATTCTACGACCTGGACACAGCCCGTGATCCGGCTGGGCGGGTATGCACAGGAGCCTTTCCAGAAAGCGGTCAATACACCCAGCCTGCACGACGCCTTCGATCAACTGGTCGGTAAAGGACGCTGGGAGCCGCGCAACAGTTTAGGGACGTTTCCAATCCGGTTTCCAAGTCCCGACGATCCGGGGGATACAGGCTGGCATGCCGAAGCGAGTTTTGCGGGTGAAGATGGGTCATGGCGATTGAATGTGGCTTCGAAAGGACGGGCCTTGCTCATGCTATTTTTGTTCTCGGATGTGGGGCCAGAGGATGCACCAACCCGAATTCTGGTGGGTTCGCATCAGGATGTACCGAAATGGCTGCAACCGGCTGGCGATAATGGGTTGTCGTTTATAGAGTTGGCGCAACAATTCGACGAAGTCACGCTGAATCGCCCGGTTGAACTGGCAACGGGCCCGGCCGGAACCGTATATCTCTGCCATCCTTTTCTGGTTCATGCCGCTCAGCCTCATCGAGGTTCGGTACCCCGGTTTATGGCGCAACCCCCTTTACTTCCGGCCGAACCCATACAGCTCAATCGATCGGATGGTGATTACTCTCCGGTCGAGCAGGCGATTCGCCAGGGCTTGTTCAAAAAAGATGGCCGCTTCTTGTTTTAACAGAGAAGCGGCCATCTTTTAGAGTAGATACGATTTGTGTGTCATTCAATTGTTATGCAGCCAGGTAATTACCGATGCCGACAATAAC
Source organism: Spirosoma aerolatum (assembly GCF_002056795.1). Lineage (NCBI taxonomy): Bacteria > Pseudomonadati > Bacteroidota > Cytophagia > Cytophagales > Cytophagaceae > Spirosoma > Spirosoma aerolatum. The sequence goes on from NZ_CP020104.1 coordinate 3,578,448, forward strand.
CGTTGACAGAACGACGGTCAGTATCCCCAGCGAAATCGTCCGCATCGTTTTGGGATTGGAGCCTCGCCATTCGTGCAGGATTAGCCCCCATAAACTACTGAAGGCAATAATAAAGGCCATGTGTAATGTCCAGCCAGAGAAACGATACTCGCCCATTTTACTGTCGCCCATGCCGTAAAAGAAGAATTGGAAATACCAGGTGAATCCGGCCAGCGCACAGAAAATGATATTCGCCACAATGGGGGTTGAATAATTTGTATAATCGGTATACGTACGGTTTTTGATATTCAGGTAAATGGTCCATATGGCGTTGGTAGTCAGGCCCCCAAGAGAATGATAACCAGGGCGGCATTGTTCATGTAGAGCGGATCGGCCCCGGCCTTTACCGCCAGTTGAGCAATTGGCTGTCCGGCCGTTTGTCCAAAGGCAAAACAGGCACTCATGACACCCGAGAAAATGGCTACCATGAGCCCCTTCCGAATGTCAAATTCCGCGATGACGGCCTTTTTTTGTTCATCCGTTAAAGAGCGCTCTTTCATCATGCCAGCAATGCCGCAGATCGAAATGCCCAGTACGCATACGGCCAGCCCCAAAATAATAACCTGCCCGGAGGTGGTGCTGATCAGTTCACCAAATTGACCTTGCCAGATGGGCGGAACCAGGGTGCCAAAGAACGCGCATAAACCGAGAGTAACTGCCATGCCCAGCGATAAGCCCAGATACCGCATGGCTAAGCCAAACGTCAGGCCCCGAAGCCCCATAACACACCCCAGAAATAGCACCATAGGACGGTTTCGGTTGGGGCCTGCGCCAGTACACCAAACAGATTGGGGACGGTGAGTGCGCCTAAAATCAACGGAGCGGCCACCCAGGAGAATAGCCCGCCCACCAGCCAGTAACTTTCCCAGGCCCATCCCTGAACTTTTTTATATGGTAGATAAAAACTGCCGGAAGCAAAGCCTCCCAGCGCATGCAGTACAACTCCCCAGATTACAGCCACGGTTTTTGAATGATGAATGATTTAGAGCGAATACTGAGTAACCCCAAGGGGATAGTTCGTATTCATGAATTTTAACAAATTTATCCTAATTTGATCCACAAACTTACCTGCTCTCTCCTGTATGGCATTACATGGTCATCCGGTGCCCTTGCTATCTAATGACTATCAATGACAACAAATGACTACCGGATGGCCATGTAATGATTCCATCCGAAAAAAAGAATCTCTTTTATAACAGGAGAGTGCATGACACAGGAGAAATCAAATAAAACGTACTTTGCTTAAAAACAAGATTTCGGAAAGATACTACTTACAATTTATCTATGAATACGACGCAAGCGTTCAACTACGTTAGCTATCTCTGGGATGATCAGAAAGCCGCAGAGCTCGCGGGTGATGAAGTAGCTTTGTTTATTTATCGTTCTAACCTGCTGGGTGCTGACCTGCGTCTGACGAACTACGCCGGTGGGAATACGTCGGTTAAGTTGATGGAAACCAATCCATTAACCGGCGAGCCTGTTGAGGTGATGTGGGTGAAAGGGTCTGGTGGAGATATTGGTACGCTTACCAAAAAAGGCTGTGCCAATCTGTATGTTGAGCGTTTGCATGCGCTGAAAAGCCGCTACCGGGGTCTGGAATTTGAAGATGAAATGGTTGGTCTTTTTGATCACTGCCTCTTCGATCCCAAATGTGCCGCGCCATCCATCGATACTCCCCTGCATGGATTGCTCCCCTTCAAGCACATCGACCACCTGCACCCTGATGCTCTGATTGCCATTGCTGCCAGCAAAGATGGTGAAGCCATCATGCACGAAATCTGGGGCGATCAGATGGCCTGGATTCCCTGGCAGCGGCCTGGTTTCGATCTGGGCCTGAAGCTTGAAGAAGCCGTTAAGAAAAATCCGAATCTTCGGGGGATTATCCTGGGGGGCCATGGGCTGTTCACCTGGGGGGATACATCCTACGAATCATACATGAATACGCTGGAAGTGATTGAACAGGCATCAGAATACCTGCATCAGAACTTCGGTAAAAAGCGTCCGGTGTTCGGAGGAGCAGCTCGCCAGAGTGAAACGGCCGATACCCGGAAAAAACTGGCAGCCGATCTGATGCCGACCTTACGGGGACTGGCTTCCAGCTATCGGCAGATGATCGGTCATTTTACCGATGACGAACGGGTACTGGAATTTGTAAACTCCAACGATCTGCCTCGTCTGGCTCGCCTGGGTACAAGCTGCCCCGACCACTTCCTGCGCACCAAAATCCGCCCATTAGTGCTCGACCCTGAGAAACTAACCGGAGAGGACAGCACGGCCTATCTTGGCCAGGCGTTTGCCGATTACCGTGCCGATTATACGGCTTATTACGAGCGGTGCAAACACCCAAATAGCCCGGCCATTCGCGATACCAACCCTGTGGTTTTATTGTGGCCGGGTGTAGGTATGATGACCTTCGCCAAGGATAAGCAAACGGCTCGGGTAGCTGCCGAATTCTATACCAACGCCATCAATGTAATGAAAGGCGCCGAAGCAGTATCCGATTATGTTGGCCTACCCGAACAGGAAGCGTTTGATATTGAGTACTGGCTGCTCGAAGAAGCAAAGCTCCAGCGCATGCCAAAGCCTAAACCGCTGTCGGGTAAAATTGCCCTAATTACGGGTAGCGCGGGTGGTATTGGTAAGGCTATTGCCAAAAAATTTCTATCTGAAGGGGCTGTAGTCGTTATCAACGATAATGATGCCGATCGTCTGGCAGGTGCTAAAGAAGAGTTTCAGAAGCAGTACGGAAAGGATGCCTATGCCGCCGACCAACTGGATGTAACCCAGGCTAACACCATTGCAGCAACGTTCAATACGGCAGTTCTGGCGTTTGGTGGCGTCGATATTGTAGTCAACTGCGCGGGGTTGAGCATCTCGAAACCGCTCGAAGATCACACTGAAAAAGACTGGGATTTGCTGTACGACGTACTGGTAAAAGGTCAGTTCCTGGTTACCCAGAAAGGCGTTGAGATCATGCGCAAGCAGAAACTGGGTGGGGATGTGATCAACATTGTGAGCAAAAACGCTCTGGTTTCCGGTCCTAACAACGCCGGATACGGTTCGGCCAAAGCTGCGCAATTACACCTGAGCCGTTTGAATGCCGCCGAACTCGGTAAAGATCATATCCGGGTGAATGTGGTGAACCCCGATGCCGTAATTTCAGATTCGAAAATCTGGGCGGGTGCCTGGGCCGAAGGTCGTGCGAAGGCATATGGCATTACAGTAGATGAACTTCCTGCCTACTACGCCAAACGGACATTGCTGACCGAGATCATCCTGCCCGATGATATTGCCAACGCTTGTCTGGCCTGCGTAAATGGCCTTCTGGCTAAATCGACCGGCAACGTACTGAATGTAGATGGTGGTGTAGCGATGGCGTTTGTGCGGTAAAAGCCCCCAACCTCCAAAGGGGGATAAATTGTGATGTCAGTTTGTAAGAAACTGACATCACAATAATTATCAGCCCACAAATTTATTTGTGGGTTAAAATGGTAGTTTACGCATCATTTTCAACCGTTTTAACGGTTTTGAGGGCTAGCCATTATGGTCAGTCGGTAGTCCTGCACCATAAACCTCCGGTATTCCTCACATCAGCGATTGACTTTTTGGGATTGAGCAGGAAGAGAAGATGACGTGTTCGGCCACTCCACCAATACAGTCGACAAAGCAATCCAGATGAATTAGTTGATTCAGTAGTTCGTTGTGGACAGTTGATCGGATTGACGGAGGAATGAGCGGTTGACGGTCTTTGGTGGAGAAAACAGCGTGGACCCAGAGTTTCGATTAGGAGTGGCTCATAGGATAGAGGAAAAAACCGTTTTAACGGTTTTAAAAAATTGATGAATGATTTTGTGGTCCCACACATTCATGTGTGGGCTGATAATTAGACGGATTCCCCAGATCGTGGATACCTATAACTTGTAAACCTTTATGCAAATCGAACGCGAACACATTGCGGACTTTAACCAGTCGCAGTTGGGAGGGCACCAGCGGAAATTGTCGTACTGGACACAGGAAGTCGCTAAGGCTGAACCCATTATTCAGAAATTGATCGACTTTCAGATTGCCATTCCGAGCTGGGCGTTAGGTACAGGCGGTACGCGTTTCGGGCGCTTTCCGGGTGGTGGAGAGCCGCGCTCGCTTGAAGAAAAAATAGAAGATGTCGGTCTGCTGCACGCACTGAACTGTGCCAGTGGGGCTATTTCGCTGCATATTCCCTGGGACATTCCAACGGACCCACAGGCGATCAAACAATTGGCAGCTAAACACGGGCTTCGGTTCGATGCCGTCAACTCCAATACGTTTCAGGACCAACCCGACCAAGCGCTTAGCTATAAATTCGGCTCACTGCAACATACCGATGCAGCCGTTCGCCAGCAGGCCATTGATCATAATATTGAGGTGATCCGGCATGGCGTGGCGTTGGGTTCTGATTCGCTAACGGTCTGGCTATCCGATGGTTCCTGCTTTCCGGGTCAACTGAATTTCCGGAAGGCCTTCGACCGGACGTTGGGAAGTCTGGCCGAAATCTACGCAGCGCTGCCCGATGATTGGAAGATGTTCGTCGAGTATAAAGCGTTTGAACCCAACTTCTATTCGATGACAGTGGGTGACTGGGGTAGTAGCTTCCTGTACGCCAGTAAGCTCGGCCCAAAAGCCTATACGCTGGTCGATTTGGGGCACCACCTGCCTAACGCCAACATCGAGCAGATCGTTGCGATTTTATTGCATGAGGGTAAGCTGGGTGGATTCCATTTCAACGACTCTAAATACGGTGATGATGACCTGACCGTCGGAAGCATTCGGCCTTACCAGTTGTTTCTGATTTTTGCTGAATTGATCGACGGTATGGACGCTCGAGGTATGAACCATGCCAAAAACCTCGGCTGGATGATCGACGCCAGCCATAACGTAAAAGACCCGCTCGAAGATTTACTCCAATCGGTCGAAGCCATTCAACTAGCTTATGCCCAGGCGCTTCTCGTTGACCGTGAAGCCCTTGAAGAAGCCCGTGAGGCCAACGACCCGGTTCGGGCGCAGGAAATCTTGCAGGAAGCGTTCCGCACGGATGTTCGGCCGTTGGTAGCCGAAGCGCGTCGTCGGGCAGGAGGGGCCCTAAATCCACTGGCCCTGTTCCGCAGTCTGAACGTCCGCCAGCAACTCATTGGAGAACGTGGCGCCAAAACCGTAGCAACGGGACTTTAAATTAATGAGCGAAAGAGTGAAAGAGTGAAAGGGCGAATGCCATCCGGCAGACAGGTTTTTGCGTCAGCTATTCGCTCTTTCACTCTTTCACTCTTTGACTCTTTGACTATGAACGTTGTTGCAATTTTTGACATCGGTAAGACCAATAAGAAGTTATTTCTGTTTGATGAGCATTACCAGATCGTTTGGGAGAAATCGGAGCAGTTTGCCGAGGTGCCTGATGAGGATGGTGATCTGTGCGAAGATGTAAGCCTGCTTCGGAACTGGGTTGTTACGTCGTTGGCCGAAGTAATGGTCTTGCCCGAATTTTCGGTAAAGGCGGTTAATGTTTCAGCCTACGGAGCCAGCCTGGTGTACGTCGATCAAAATGGGCAGGCAATTGCCCCGCTTTACAATTATCTGAAGGCGTATCCGGCTCCCTTACTTCAACAATTTTTCAGTACATACGGTGGCGAAACGGAATTGACGCGTCAGACGGCATCGCCTTCGCTGGGTAGCCTGAACTCGGGGCTGCAACTGTACCGATTCAGGCACGAACAGTCGGAACAGTTTACAAAGCTGGCCTTTGCGCTTCACTTGCCGCAGTATGTAAGCGCTCTGATTAGTGGCTGGCCTGTTTCGGACCTGACCAGTATCGGGTGCCATACCATGCTTTGGGATTTTGACCGACAGCAATACCACAACTGGGTGACTGCCGAAAAGCTGGATGTGCATCTGGCACCTATTGTTCCGTCAGATTCGGTTCGGGAAACAAACCTGAACGGTCATTTGGTGCAGGTAGGGGTGGGTTTACATGATAGTTCATCGGCTTTGATTCCGTATCTGGCGTCTTTTCAGGAGCCGTTTGTGCTCATTTCGACCGGAACCTGGTGCGTGAGCATGAATCCATTTAACAACCGACCGTTAACCCCCGAAGAATTACAATACGATTGCCTGAATTACATGCATTACAAAGGCCAGCCGGTGAAGTCGTCCCGTTTGTTTGCCGGGTATGAGCATGAGCAGCAGGTCAAACGACTGGCAACGCATTTTCAGACCCCGGTTGATCAATACAAGAAAGTTGGGTATAATCCGGAGATCATTGAGCGATTACGGCATCAACAGAGTCAGGTGACTACGGGCGACGACGCCAAAGGCGATCAATTGCTATCGATGAAAGGCTCTTTGTTTGGCCAACGAAACCTCTCTGAATTTGCTACTTACGATGAAGCGTATCATCAGCTTATGCTTGATATTGTATCGCAGCAGCTGATATCAACCAATCTAGTGCTAGCTGGGTCGCCCGTCAAGCGAATTTTTGTGGATGGTGGTTTTGGTAAGAATCCCATTTATATGAACCTGCTGGCAATGGCCTTTCCAACTATTGAGGTCTATGCCGCGTCGGTAGCGCAGGCTTCGGCGTTGGGAGCTGCCCTGGCCATTCACCAGCATTGGAATGACTTCCCACTCCCTGGCGACTGTGTTGAACTCAAGAAATACACGGCTCCGATTAGTGTTCATTAATTTACGGCTTACGGTTTTCCGTACACTGAAAAGCTATGAAGCCCCTACCGCTACGCTACTGGTTTGCCTTGTTGTTTTGCGTCATACCATCTGGTATTCAGGCGCAGAAGCTTCCTGGTAAAAAGGAAATTCTTGCCAAAATGACGCTGGCTAATGCGTACTTCATGAAAACCTGGCCTGACCCTGGTAAGGAAATCGTAACCAATAAAACCCGTCCCAGCAACATCTGGACGCGTGCCGTGTATTACGAAGGGCTGATGGCTTTGTATGGCATCCACAAGCAGAAAGCTTATTACGATTACGCGGTCGAATGGGGCGTAAAGCACAATTGGGGCCTTCGTAGTGGCCCCAAAACCCGCAACGCTGACGATCAGTGCTGCGGCCAGACGTACATTGATTTGTATGTAATGGATCGGGATGCCGGTAAGCCGAAACCAGAGCGTATTCACGACATCAAGGCGTCTGTTGATGCGATGGTGGCAAACGATAAAGTCGATGACTGGAACTGGATCGATGCTTTACAGATGGCAATGCCCGTATTGGCAAAGTTTGGCGTACTGGAAAAGAACCGTGATGCGGCAAACGCGTACTTCGAGAAAATGTACCAGCTCTACAACTATTCGAAAACGAAGCAGGGCGGCCATGGACTGTACAACCCGGACGATCATCTGTGGTGGCGGGATAAGGATTTTGTGCCCCCCTACAAAGAACCCAATGGGCAGGACTGCTACTGGTCGAGAGGAAATGGCTGGGTTATAGCGGCCCTGGTTCGTGTGCTCGATATTCTGCCGAAAGACGCTCCGCACCGCGATGAGTATCAGAAAACCTATCAGGACATGATGCAGGCTTTAGTACCCTTGCAGCGCCCCGACGGATATTGGAATGTTAGTCTACACGACCCAGCGAATTACGGCGGTAAGGAACTCACTGGAACTGCACTGTTTGTGTACGGTATGGCGTGGGGCATCAACCACGACCTGCTCGATAGTAAAACGTACCACCCGATCATCGCCAAAGCCTGGAATGCTATGGCGACCGAATCCGTCCATTCGAATGGGTTTTTAGGCTATGTGCAGGGAACTGGAAAAGAACCGAAAGATGGTCAGCCTGTTACCTACGATAGCAAACCCGATTTTGAGGATTATGGCCTGGGTTGTTTCCTGCTGGCAGGAACCGAGTTGTATAAAATGAACTAGTTCGACGGTTGGTACTATGGAAGAAATTGCGTTTACAATGAAATTGAAGCCTGGTGTTGAGGCCGAATACCAGCGTCGACATGATGAGATATGGCCCGAACTAGCGCAGGCCCTGACCGCTGCCGGTATTCGGGATTATTCAATCTTTCTGGATCGTGTAAGCGGCACCCTGTTTGGGGTACAGAAGCGGTTGCCGGGGCATTCCGCTGATTCGCTGCCTGAACTGCCGATTATGAAAAAATGGTGGGCGTATATGGCTGATTTAATGGATACGAATCCCGACAATTCACCCGTCGCTGTTCGGCTGGAGCGGGTCTTTCATATGGATTAGTATACGAGCCAGTACTCAACAAATTTGGGTGCCATACGGCACCCAAATTTGTTGATGCATTAGTGTAATTCTGTTAACCACTGTTGAGCAAACATACGCGCTTCCATGACGGGGGCTTTACCAAGCCGATACAGGAATTTCCATTCGGCGGGTTTCCGCTGGTATACGGGATTGGCAAATTCCTGCTTCCTACCCATGAGTATCAGTCGTGCTTCAAAATCAACGGTTTCCGTCAAGGTGATAAAATCCTGCAATCGTTTTTTCAGCAAAGGGCGAAAATCAGCATGAGCGTCAAATTCGGCTTTTTGTCGACGTTGTTGTACCAGTTGATCTTTATCGATGTCGGGTGTGGCCGTCGATTGGTCGATGTTGGTCATAGCTTGCCGTTTCAGCAAGGCTAAATACTGCTTTTTGCAGTCAGCAGGGGGCAGGTTCAGTACTTTTTTCAGCTCAGCAATGTATTGCGCCTTACTGGTTCGCTCGTTGCCCGACAGCGAAGCTAATTCCTGCGTTTCCTGCGTCAACTGGCTCCGTATGGCCATCTGGATCATAGCGGGGTCCATACCGGCAAAGGCCTGATCGAGCGTACCCAACTGGCTTTTCATTGCCGACCGATTGGCTTCATTATCCTGCCTGGTTTTAGCCATATGCTCGTCGGTATAGGTTTCATCGTACGGATAATATGTCCGCAGGTCCTGTAGCCAAACGTCCTTAAAAGTCGCTGATTCTACATACGCTCGAACTACTTTTCCCAGTGCGCGTACCGTAGCCCCACGCGACGATTCGGGAATCCGACGGGCCATCTGCCGCATAGAGTTGGTGGTGTTAAAAAAGAACCATTGCGGCTCTTTCAGATTGAGTAGTACATCCTGACGAAGCTTGCCAGTTTCGATGCTTAGTTCGGTCATAACATCGCTCATGCGGGCGGCAACGAGCCAGCAACTTAGGCAGCCTAGAATAAGAAGGGTGGTGTATTTTGTTTTCATAAGTGGTTAAAAAAGAGGAAGGTTTCGGAGTTTTCGGTTGCTTGTATAAAGGTGCGGATGGGGTGTTCGATACGAATCGCTAAAGGCTATCAACCCGCAAAAACGGACATAGAATGGATGGATCTGGCCTTCGAACGAATATACTCCGTACCCACAAACAGGGGTTTTCCAAGCGAAACAGGTAGCTGATTGACGCCGTAGCAGTACAAGGTTTGGGCTGGACAACCCGGCTCGGCTTCAAACGTTACCTGGCAGTGATTCATGGCAGCCGGTGTATGGGTAAATGGCCAGGGATGACCCACCTGAGCAACCGTTACTAACCCCGCGTCATTCCCCAGGAGCGCTAATTCGGGAGAAGGCGCAAACCGTCGGAAGGTTGGCAGACCGAAGCGTTGCATGAGTTGGCGGGTTGTGGTCGGTGTGCATTCGGTGGCAATACCAACCTCGCTGATTCCCTGAAATAGGTCATCGACCGTCAGGTTCGGATTAAACAGGGAGAGGTCGTTCCGGCTGATAAACTTTACCAGATTGCCGTTGTTGTCGTGAAAGAAACTGGCCCGCGCACGCCAGGTAGGTAATTCGATAATTTCCTGTCCGTTAGTTGTCAGATAGTTCAGCGGATAGCTATGCAGGCAGACCTCCAGCATACCCACCGGCACGTTGATGGCAAAGTGATAAGGCGCTACCGGCTCATCGACGGCCCTGAAAGTCAGGCGAGTCCATCCTACCTGAACCGTGAGCGTTTCGGTCGATTCAGCAACGATTGGTAAGCCGAGCTGCCGGGTGTAAAAGGTTCGCGTTCCCGGCAGATCGACAGTATAGAGTTCAAAGGCTACGATTTTCATGAGAAAGGCTTACTGATTAACAGCCGACTTCAACGTCACTGTAGTGATTGATTTCTGATTGTATTCAGTAGCTGTTTTCTCGATTGTCAACCCCGCGGCTGAGGCTTCCAGTACTTTCCATTCCGATACAGCACTGGTATCTTTATCGTTTATGATGCGGAGGGTAGCCGTTTTCTCGTTGTACGTCCAGTGGCTGGGTTTGGCAACTACAGGAAGCGACTCATTCGATGAGCAGGCCAGTGTACCCGTATGACCCGATACTTTACCTGTTGACTCGAAGGTCAGGGTGTTGTCTTTGTCGCAGGGGCGCAGAAACGACATCAGATCATTGTCAACGTTGCCATCACCATCCAGATCGATAGCCGGACTAACCTGAAACGAGGTCATACTCAGATTTTTGCCGACGAAAGCCAGGCTTTTGCTGTGTGAAGGCTGTTTGTATGATGCGGCTGCCAGGATAAAGGTGGCAGCAGCGGCCAGGAAAAAAATAGTAAACGCTTTCATTGTATTTGTTGTGTTTTGGTTGAAAAAAGAGTTTCCTGTTTGTTGTTCATTAAGCCTGATAGGCATGGTAAAGTTGGTGTTCGATTATGGCGTATACCACTAGCATGGTTGTCAACCGGAAGAAGACCCGGATGAACTGATGAGAAAAGCCAGTCAACCGTATACCGATCAAGCTAATTCGAGGTTCGGCTGGAATGCTGGTGCATGGTCGGCCAAAAAATCGGCGTAGCTCCGGGGGGCACGCGCCAATACGTCGGTGCAGAAGGCAACATCATCCGTCGACACTTGCAGGCCCTCTTCCAGCATACATTGGTAGGTTTTTCGCCAATCCTCAACTAGCCAGGTGGCAAGCGATTGGTCTGTACCAGAATTGTTGGGGGAGGCTAATGGTTGGCTGCTGAACCGTTCGTCGGGCTGGGCTATCCGAACTGATTGGGGGCCAACAAGCGGAATCGACAGTCCATTGAATTCGTCGGTAAGAATAGCTTTGACCGTCGCATCGGCCACGTCGCGTGCATCGACGCGATTCACACCCATACCATCGATAACCTGTGGAGGAATCCCGTACGACGCGATCGATGAACCAATAATCAGGTCGTTTTGGTAGACAAGGGTAGGGCAGATCATTACGAACTCCATGCCTGTTTGCGTCAGCACGTTCTCGATAATGACCTTAGCTTTCAGATGCGGTATCCGGCGGACTTTGTACTGGCTTAAGTAGACCATTTTTCGTACACCAGCTCGTTTGGCTGCGGCAATTGCATACTGTCCCTGCGCTCCTTCGGTGGGGCAGCGCTGGTTAAGCAGGGCTACGGTGTCAATATCGTTAAAGGCTTTTGGCAGGGTGGCTGGTTGCTCCAGATGACCTACAACCGTTTCAACACCTTTCGGAAATAGGGTGGCTTGGTCGGGCGATGTGATCAATACCCGGACCGCTACGTTTTGCTGAACTAATTCGTCTACGACCAGACGACCAATCGTTCCGGTACCGCCAATGACTAAGGTTTTCATGATTCAGTATTGTTGTTTATGCGTAAAAAAGAGGTTTGCTGTTTCTGCTCAGGAAGGGTAACCACTTGCTGAATGATGGGTCAAAATTGGTTGAACCGATTCAACTGGACCAGGCCGAATCGGCTCAACCGGAAAAACGAGCCTATGAAATGAGGGATACGACCGGTAAAACAAACACGGGTATCGATCCGAAACCGTGGCTGTCCTGCGCTTTTTAAACCGGACAATTGCGGACAAAACTGTACGATTACGGACATCAACTTTTAAAGGTAAGTGCCTTTTCAGGCCCAATAAGGCAAATTTTACTTCTGGCAGGAGATTTGTTTTGCAAAATTACAACTAATCGTCTCAACCAATTTACGACCATGCGAAGAGCCTTTTTAGGTGAGTTTGAAGAAATCGTCCTGTTGGTCGTAGCTGCCTGTCCCGCCGAAGCTTACGGCGTCACCATCTGGGAGGATCTTCAGCAGCAAACTGGCCGTTCGATCACCATGAGTGCAGTTCATGCCACCTTATACCGGCTGGAAGAAAAAGGGTTTTTATCCTCCACGATGGGGGGAGCTACTGCCGAACGAGGAGGGCGTCGGAAACGATTTTTTACCCTGACGGCCCTAGGCATTCGCGCGTTAAACGATGTTCAGGAGGTTCGGAGCCGTCTCTGGCAGGCCATTCCTCCCGGAAAATTTCAACTGATTGGCGGGTAGGCTATGAAAAAACAACCTATTCCACCACGCTGGGCCGACTGGCTTTTAGAAGTTTTTGTAGCTCCTCCTTTACGCGAAGACGTGCAGGGCGATCTGCACGAGGTATTTTACAAACGGACAGAACAGGAGGGCTTGTCGAAAGCTCGTCGGGCGTTTATCTGGGCGGTACTCCACTATATAAATCCCTATTTTTTCAAAGCTCGCCAACGTACCAATCAACAGTCTGATTACCCATCACCCTCTTACCTGCATCCTGCTATGCTACGTAATTACCTGACCATCGCCCTGCGCACGCTGGCCCACAACAAAGCGTACTCCATTATCAACGTGATAGGCTTGAGCATCGGTCTGGCAGCTGCTATGCTGATTATTCTCTATACCAAAGACGAAGTCAGCTACGACCGTTTTCATGCCAACAACCCGAACCTGTATCGGATCACCAGCCGCGATATCACACCCGGCGACCAGAAACCGAGCTACAATACAAATACGGGTATTTTTCAGGGGCCTAAGTTTACGGCTGGCACACCGGAAATCCGGTCGTTTGTTCGTTTTCAATCCGGCCAGAGTGATATCAGGCAGGGCAATGAAGTCAAGAGTCAGGAAATGTTTTCGACAGATCCCGAATTCTTTCAGTTGTTCAGTTTTCCGTTGTTGAGTGGCGATCCCAAGTCCGCGTTGTCGCGTCCGAAATCGGTGGTTATTTCGGAAGACATGGCCGAAAAGCAATTCGGAACAACCGATGCCCTGGGTAAAATCATGTTCATCAAGACCGAAGAGCAGTTCGAACCGTATACCGTAACCGGGGTAGCGGTAAAATGCCCGCAGAATTCGTCCATAAAATTCGACGTATTACTCCCAATAACTGTTTCGAAAGAAGACATTGCCCGAAGCGACAACTGGTTCAGTTTCTTTCTGAATACGTTTGTGCTGGTACGTCCTAACGCGAATATCAAGGCTGTCGAGGCTACCATGAATCGGATTTACCAGACCGATGCCAAAAACACGATTGTGGAAATGGCTAAAAAATTTGGGATAAAAAGTAAGACGATCTATTCGCTCCAGCCGCTTACAGACATGCACTTAAGTACCGATCTGCCGGTCAACAATGGGCTGGTCGATGAAAGCAGACCTACGTTTTCATACATTCTGTCGGGTATAGCCTTGTTCGTGCTGTTGATTGCCTGCATCAATTTTGTGAATCTGACGGTAGCCCGTTCGCTGAAACGGGCCAAAGAGATCGGCGTCCGAAAAGTAGTAGGAGGGGGGCGAAACCAACTTATTATTCAGTTTCTGGGCGAATCATTCCTGCTCTGTTTTGTCGCTTTTGTGCTTGCCATTGTGTTGTTGCTGCTTGTGTTACCTACGTTCAACCAACTTGCCAACAAAGCTCTTTCGTTCGCTTACCTGCTCGATGTAAAACTGATTGCCGGATATATTGGGCTCTTTCTCGTAACGGGTTTATTGGCAGGGTTTTACCCAGCGATTGTCCTGTCAGGGTTTAGCCCGGTTCAGAGCCTGTATAGCCGATTTCGGTTCACGGGCCGGAATTACCTGCAAAGGGGGCTGATTGTGTTACAGTTTTCGCTGGCTTCGTTTCTCATTGTAGCCACATTGACTATCAACTCCCAGTTTAACTACCTGACGACCAAAAGCCTGGGTTATGACGATCGGAACCTGGTGGCAGTAAACAAATCGAGCCTGAAACATAGCGAAGCGCGTTTGCTCAAAAGTGAACTGATGAAGTTTCCAACCATTGTCGATGTAGCGCCCAAGAATCGGGGTTTCTGGGGTACGGTGGCTAAAGTCAATGGCGAGAAGCAGCTTTCCTTTGCCTATGAAACCGTCGATGAAATGTACCTGCCCCTGCTTAAGATTCCGATTCAGGCTGGTCGTAACTTTTCGCCCGATTTTCCGAGCGATTCGACACAGTCAGTACTAGTCAATGAAAGTTTTGTGAAAGAAGCAGGCTGGAAAAATCCGATTGGTCAGGAGGTGAATTTCTTTGCCTACGAGACCCCGGAACGCTACAAGGTGATTGGTGTTGTGAAAGACTATCACTATGCAGCCCTGAATCAGAAAATTCGGCCGCAGTTGTTTACGATGAAACCGAAAAACGATTTCGGAAAAGTATTTGTCAAAATAAAACCGAATACCGAAACCGAAAGCCTCCGGGCTATCGAACAGACGTTTAAAAAACTGTTTCCGATCAACCCATATTCCTATAGTTTTCTGGATCAGGACAACCTGAAAAAATACGAATCGGAGGCTAAATGGCGACAGATTATGCTTTTCGGGGCCATCCTGACGATCTTTATTTCCTGCATTGGGCTATTGGGGCTGGCGACACTGGCTGCCGAACGACGCACGAAAGAGATTGGTATTCGCAAGGTACTGGGTGCATCGGTAAGCAGTATTGTTCAACTGTTATCGTCCGATTTTATACGACTGGTGGGTTTCTCCTTTGTGCTGGCCTTTCCGGCGGCCTATTATGCCATTGACAAGTGGCTGGAAAACTATCCCTATCGTATCGAAATCAGTGCCTGGACATTTGCACTGGCGGCCCTCCTGGCTATTTTGATCGCTTTCTTCACGGTCAGTTTCCAATCCATTCGAGCAGCCATGTCGAACCCAGCGAAAAGCTTACGATCGGAATAGAATCTAGTTGATAAGCGAGAATTTACAATCGGGTTCATGCGTCCGATGAGGGACACTAATTGTCCGTTAATGGACAAAGAGTAAACCAGATTTTCGTGAAAAAGGCTATTTCTGAATAGGAATGGCCTTTTTTGTTAGTTGGCAACAGATTTGTACGATAAAATATAAACTAATAACCTAAGCCGATGCGTCGAACCTATCTGGGTGAATTTGAAGAAATCGTCTTGTTAATGGTAGCTATCCTGGATGGAGAAGGGTATGGGGTTACGGTCAGTCAGGCACTGGAAGAGCATACCGGCCGGATTGTTACGTTTGGTACGGTTCATAACACCCTGATCCGACTCGAAGAAAAGGGGTTTGTGTCATCATACCTGGGAGGGGCCACTACCGAACGGGGGGGACGACGCAAGCGCTTGTTTCGGGTTACGGCTCTAGGCAGTCGGGCGCTTCAGGAAATCCAGCAGCTCCGTCAGGAACTGTGGCAGATGGTACCGCCAAACACCCTTCGACTCGGTGGTGTATGAAGAGGGCTACCCAACCACCGAACGATGGGCCGCCCCGCTTTGCCCATTGGCTGTTGACCCGGCTACACCCAGAAAACACACTCGAAGAAGTCGAGGGTGACCTGGACGAACTATACGAGTACTGGTACCATCGGGCGGGGCGAACGCAGGCCACCTTGCGGTACGTGCTCAACGTGCTATCGGTACTGCCGCCATTCGTGCTTCGAAGAAAACAAGTTAAACAACAATACGAACACCCTTCTAGCATTCATCCTGTTATGATTCGTAATTATCTAAAAATTGCCTTTCGAAATCTACAACGCAACAAAGGATACACGCTGATCAATGTGGCGGGGCTAGCCTTAAGTATGACCTGTGGGATTCTCATTTTTACATTGGTCAGCCATCATCTGAGTTATGATAACTTTCACGCGAATGCCGATCGCATTTATCGGATCGTGACGGAGATGCATCGGGATAATATCGGCTATAATCACAGTGTACCCTCACCGCTGGGTAAGCATTTTCGAAATGATTACACCTTTGGTGAAAAGGTAGCCCGGATTATCAGTGTCGACGACCAACTGATTACCCTGAGAAATGGAACCGACTTTAAAAAGATAAAAGAGGAAGAAGGGGTTGCCTTCACGGAGCCGGAGTTTTTTGACATGTTCAATTTCCCGTTGCTCGAAGGCGATAAAAAAACGGCGTTGCTGGAGCCAAATACCGCCATTATGACCGAACGCATGGCCAAAAAGTATTTTGGCGATGAAAACCCGATCGGTAAGACCTTCTGGCTCAACAACCGGATCGTATTCAGGGTCACAGGAATCCTGAAGGATTTTCCCGCTAACACCGACCGAAAAAACGAAATCTTTGTGTCGTACCCCACATTGAAAGCCTATGATTCTTGGCTGGCCAATGACATTGATGGTTGGGGCGGTATTCGCGATGGGGTCGAATGTTATATACAGTTACGGCCCGGTATTTCGGTAGCCCAGGTAGAAGGGGTGATGCCTGCCTATGTCAAAAAGTATCGGCCCACCAGCAAAAACGTCCATCACTATAAATTGCAACCGCTGGCGGATGTTCATTTCAATGCCCAATATGGGGGTGTAATGGAAAAAAAGAACCTGTGGGTTCTGGCAATTATAGGCTTGTTTTTACTGGGTACGGCTTGTGTAAACTTCATCAACCTGGCTACGGCACAGGCGCTCAGACGATCCAAAGAAGTAGGCGTTCGTAAAGTGCTGGGTGGACTGAAAGGCCAGCTTTTCTGGCAGTTTATTTCCGAAACGGGTCTAATTACTTCGATCGGTGTTATCGTTGCCCTGGGCATGGCTGTTCTGATGTTGCCCGTGGTCAATGCGTTTTTCCACTCGCAAATGACGCTCAATCTGTTTCAGAATAGCCGATTCGTGCTTTTTATTGTCGCGCTTGGCGTGGCCATTACCTTTTTTGCCGGTTCATATCCCGGACTTATTCTGGCCGGTTTCAAACCAGTTGTGGCCTTGAAAGGCAAGCTTTCTCAGCAGCATATTGGTGGTTTTAATACCCGTCGGACATTAATCATCGCTCAGTTTGCCATTTCGCAGGTACTCATTATCGGTATGTTGGTCATTATGTACCAGATGCAATATGCCAAACAAGCCGATTTAGGATTCGATAAGGCTGCAATTGTTATGGTGCCGATGGGAGATGATTCGACCCATACCAAGATGAACGCGCTACGAAATGAGTTACTACGCATCAAGGGGGTCGAGAAAGTATCGGTTTGTTATGCCGCTCCAGCATCCACCAGTAGCTGGGGCAACTTCGTGAAAGTGAATAATGAGGAAACCAATTTCAGAACGAGTATCAAATCGGCCGATGATCAGTATTTGTCCACGTTTGGACTGGAATTGGCAGCCGGCAAAAACCTATTTCCGGCCGACAGTGCCCGAGAGTTTCTGGTCAATGAAGCCTTCCTGCGAAAGCTCAATATCAAATCGCCCGAAGCCGCTATTGGTCAACTCATTTCGGCCAACGGGGGCACTATGGTAGCACCCATTGTGGGCGTAGTTAAAGATTTTCATGATGCTTCATTCCATCAGGAAATAAGCCCGATCATCATCACTACGAATAAAGGTTATTATTCCGATTATGCTATAAAATTGAATACCGCACAGGTTAAAACGACGATGGCTGCTATTGAAAAAGCTTGGCTGGAGCAGCACCCCGATCAATTATTTGCCTATCAGTTCGTCGATGAAAGCATCGCGCAGTTTTATGAAACAGAAGATCGAATCCTGCAACTGGTCGAGTTCTTTTCATTGATTGCCATTTTTATTGGTTGCCTGGGTTTGTATGGGTTAATGTCGTTCATGGCTGCTCAAAAAACGAAGGAGATCGGCATCCGTAAAGTGCTGGGAAGTAGTGTGTCTCAGATTCTATGGATTTTCGGTAAAGAGTTTTCCCGACTGATCGGTTTTGCTTTTCTGATTGCTGCTCCCATTGCGTGGTGGGCCATGACCAACTGGCTTCAGGGGTTTCAGTTTCATGTTCAGATGGAAGCCTGGATTTTTATAGTAGCGATTGGTGGTACGCTGTTGATTGCCACATTAACGATTGCCTATCAGGCTACCAGAGCTGCTTTGGTAAACCCCGTGAAATCATTACGATCTGAATAATCCTTTGTAGAGACCGGTCCACTGGTCTCTACAGAACACGATCTTATGCGCTCTTCCCCACCCCGCTGGATACATTGGCTTTTAACGCGGCTTCACCCGGAAGAAACGCTGGAAGAGGTCGAAGGGGATCTGGATGAACTATACACGTACTGGTACGATCGGGCAGGTAAGACAGAAGCAACTCTGCGCTACCTGTTGAATGCCATATCGGTACTACCGCCCTTTGTGCGACGACGAGAACGCAATAAAGAATATTATCAAACGCCCTCAACCCTGCATCCGGTTATGATCCGAAATTATCTAAAAATCGCCTTTAGAAACCTATTGCTTAATAAGGGGTATTCGGCCATCAATATTGCTGGGCTGGCTATTGGTATGATCGGTTGCCTGTCGATCGGCCTGTTTGTATTGGACGAATGGAAGTTTGATAAAACGATTCCCGATGGGGAGACCATTTACCGGATTTATGCAGAACGAACCAAAGACAATACGACTACTAAAGCAGCGGTTGTAGCACCAGCTTACGCCAGCTTTCTGCAGCAACATTACCCCGAGATAGATACTACGGCCAGACTATTAATGGCTCCTGACCGATTTCTGGTGGAAACTGACAGCCAGAAAAACTATGAAGACAAAGGCTGGTTTGTGGAATCATCGTTCCTGGCTGTATTCAACTTGCCGTTGGAAAAGGGAACGGTTTCGGGTATTCTGGATGTGCCGAAAACAATTGTTCTTACTAGCGAACTCGCCCAAAAGTATTTCGGTCGGGAAGATCCCGTTGGTAAAACGATTAAAATCAATACCACTGATTATACCATAAAAGGCGTGTTAGCGCCCTTGCCGGATCATTTTCACCTGGATTTTCATTTCCTGATGTCTTTTTCCAGCGCAGGTATACCCGCGAGTCGAATGGAAAAGTGGACCTGGAGTCAGTTTTATACGTATGTAAAAGTGAAGCCTGGAACCGATATCGCGCAACTGCAGGCCAAGTTCCAAACTTATGTAAAAGACAATATCATCAAGCCTGGCGATACGGTTGTTCTGCCTTTCTTTCAACGACTCTATGATGTTCATTTAGAGTCAGCTGATTTTACGTTTGATAATGCCATCCGGGGGAATGAAAGCTATGTGAATGCTTTGATGATCGTTGCGCTGTTTGTGCTGGTTATTGCCTGCTTTAACTTTATCAACCTGGCTACGGCCGTTTCGTTTAGGAGGGCCCGGGAGATTGGGGTACGAAAAGTTGTGGGCGCAGGCCGCAAACAGCTTGTTTTCCAGTTTCTAGGTGAAACAATTCTGGTGTCTCTACTGGCTATGGTCATTGCAGTGGTGGCTTTGTTTATTATTGTACCGGCCCTGAATCAGTTTACCGGCAAAATAATGGCCTTTAATCCGTTTACTGACCCGCAGCTAGGCTTACAACTGCTGGGAGCAACGTTGCTGGTAGGTTTGCTGGCGGGTAGCTATCCTGCCATTATCGTATCTGGTTTCCAGCCGGTGCAGGTTTTGAAAAATACCCGGTTTTCGCTTAACGGTACATCCTGGTTTAGGCAGGCGCTGGTTGTGGTTCAGTTCGCGTTGTCTTCCTTGCTGATTATTTCAACCCTGGTCGTGTATCGGCAAACCCAGTACATGAACCATAAAGAGCTGGGATTCAGTAAAGAACAGCTAGTCTATTTTCAGGCTCGGGGACAGGTAGCTGGAAAAGGTCTGGAAGCGTTTAAAGCCGAACTAAAACGATCGCCCAATGTACTCTCTGTTACTTCGGGATATGGCCTTCCGGGCGATCAGTTTGCGGGCGATGGTGTTACACTACCCGGAAAGAATGCCGAAAAAGAATATTCGGTAAGCATGTTTATCGGTGATCCTGACTATATAAAAACGCTGGGCCTTCAATTGATTGCTGGACGTGATTTTTCAAAAGATATGTCGACCGATGAACAGGAAGCCTTTATCATCAACGAAACCGCTGTTCGGGAATTTGGATTTAGCTCACCCCAAAAAGCGTTAGGTCAACGGATAAACTGGCATGAATGGGAGCCTGCCGACACGACCGATCCGATTAAACGAGGAAAGGTAGTTGGGGTAGTCAGGGATTTTCACTATAAAAGCCTGCATGAAAAAGTTACGGCTACCGTGATCCATATGGTACCGCAGGAATTGTTTAAAGTGGCTGTAAAAGTTCGGGAATCCGATATTCAGCAAACGTTAGCGTACATCAACACCGTATGGAGCCGGTTCTCTCCCGATTTTCCCTTGGATTATACGTTTATGGACGAGACCTATGGGAAAATGTATAGCACTGAAGAAAAGCTGAGCGAATTGCTTTGGTTATTTGCGATGCTTGCCATTACAGTAGGCTGTATGGGGCTTTTTGGGCTTGCCGCATTCAGTGTAGAGCAACGCGTGAAAGAGATTGGTATTCGAAAGGTACTGGGAGCAAGTGTGTTGGCTATTATAGGGTTGCTGTCCAGAAATTTTATTATGCTGGTTGCGCTTGCTTTTGTGATGGCCACGCCAGTAGGCTGGTGGGCTATGAGTCGTTGGCTGAGTAATTTCCCGTATCGAATTGCAATGGACTGGTGGATATTTGCGCTGGCAGGATTGATGGCAGTCGGCATCGCATTATTAACTGTGAGTTTTCAGAGTATCAAAGCGGCTCTTATGAATCCGATCAAAAGTTTACGATCGGAGTAGGTAAAAGTTTGTAATTTAACAACTAAGGCGTTTTTTGATTTGAAAACAACGTATAACCATGAACAGCAGACTTTTTTCCGTCCTACCATTACTAGCCCTTTGCTATAGTATAAATTTTGTATACGCCCAATCGACAAAACTATCTTTGGCCAGCACAGACGGTTTATTGCCCGTTCATGTCCGTGTTTCGTCGGAACAATATCTCGGTAAGGCTAGCCTTCGGGTAGTGGATGCCGGTACCAGTAAGTCGGATATAGCCTATGCCAAGATTAAAAACTTTCGTTTTCAAAATGGAACAATCGAACTCGAAATTGCCGGTAAACCCTTAAGTACGGCTGGGGAGTTGGCTAGGGGATTTGTAGGCATTGCGTTCCGAATAGCTGATGATGATTCCAAATTTGAATGTATCTACCTTCGACCAACTAACGGCCGGGCAGAAGATCAGATTCGACGAAACCATTCTGTGCAGTACATTTCACATCCGGATTACCCCTGGGAGAGAAATAGAAAAGAAACGCCGGAAAAATATGAATCGTATGTCGACCTGGCTGTTGGTGAATGGACGAAAGTGAAAATTGTGGTTCAGGGGGATAAAGCAAGACTCTATGTGCATGGGGCAACACAACCCGCGTTAATTGTCAACGATCTGAAGCTTGGAGCGACTCAGGAGGGAGCTATTGGTTTATGGGTTGGCCCTGGTACCGACGCTCATTTTGCCAACCTGAACGTAATCCCGGCCAATTAAAATAGCCAACTTAAGAATGAGAATAATGTGCTTTTCTAAAATGGCTGATAACTTTTGGAAATGAGCAACCAATCAGTTCATGCCAGGTCTGTTCGGATTCATACGTTCCTTTTACCATTTCATGTCGCTCGTCTTTGAGGATGGGGTATAGTTAATTGTACATTCGTCGTAGAAAACGTTTTGAAACGATAGACAACAACTACGATGAATACATTAATTGCGCATATTGATGAGTTTGTGGTAAGCCTGGCCTTGCTTCTAACCCTATTAAACACGGTACGGCTGGTTCGGGGGGCATCCCTGCCAGTGCGGAGGCTACCAGCCGCATTGGTGGTGTTGGGGCCAACAGCCAATGCGACTCTGATGGGTGCCGGGCACTTATTCGAAAATAGTTACCATGCTGTTGAGAGGCTGTTGGCTGGCACGTATACATATAATTTTCGGCAATACTCACTTTTCCTGATGGGAGTAGTAATGCTGGCGATAAGCCTGTATATACTACGCCAACTTTCCAACTGGTTTAGCGGCATTCCCGGTAGCGAGCGAAAAGCGGTGCAGGCTACCCTGGCGATTGTAGCTGTCAGTGCGCCTACTATTGCGTTTACGCCGATTGGCATTTTGCCTACGTTGGTTAGTTTCGTCTCATTACTGGCTCATCCGTTTGTTATGAAAAATCGACCATCCTCAGTTTCGGCATTGGCTACCGAGATGCGTATGGAGGAACCCATTCGTTAACAAGGTCCATTGATTGCCGATAATTTTCGAAAGGGCCCTACAACGTAAAAAGATTACGTTGTAGGGCCCTTAGCATTGTAGGCTAAGAGCTGGAACAAATACTACCTACAAAACAGAACCCATTTTTGTAGATAGTCGAAAAAGGGTGCAGCTGATTCCCGAAATGCATATCCAGATTGATAAAACGTCAGAAGTAGACATACAGCCGTTTCGGGTGTTGTTTCTTCAGGAGCTTAATCGCCAGTTTATTTGTAACAAATGCCACCAGTACGGTTGGGCCGATGTATACCTGATTACCATCAATGGGATACGCGTGGGCTATAGTGCGGTGTGGGGGACCGATCGGCGCGAAGATCGCGATACAATTTTTGAGTTTTATGTGCTGCCTCTTTATCGAAAATTTACCAATACACTGTTTCCGAAACTCTGCTCGGTAACGAAGGCCACCTATATCGAGTGCCAGTCCAACGATGCCTTGCTGGCGGCAATGCTGTATGAATATGCACATAGCATTAATGCAGAAGCCATTCTTTTCGAAGATTATGCCAGTACCGATCTTAGGGCGTCAGATGGCGTTTTTCGCCAGCGCACGTCAGATGATATACCGGAAGGCGATCAGAGCCCCTATGTACTGGAGTTGAATGGAGCTATTGTAGCCAGCGGAGGGCTGATGTTGAATTATAACTTACCCTTTGCCGACATCTATATGCAGGTGAAAGAACCGTTTCGACGGCAGGGCCTGGGAAGCTTTATGGTACAGGAATTAAAGAAAGTGGCCTATCTGATGGGGCGAGTGCCAGCCGCCCGATGCAATATAACAAACCAGATTTCGAAGGCTACACTCCAGAAAGCCGGTTTACAAACCTGCGGGTTTCGGCTGAAAGGAGTACTAAAAAATGAGTAAATACGGATAAAATCACAAGCAAGTTGAGCCAATGGAAACAACAAAAGCAATACTCAAAAACGCCTGGCCTTATCAACAGGACAAAATGAGTCTCCCTGTCAATGATCTGGAAGCCGCTATTCCCTTTTATGAAACCTACCTGGGTTTCCGGTTGATTGACCGGCCTGAAACGCCCTGGCCATCGGCTATCCTGAGCCGGGATACGCTACAGATTGGACTGGCCGAAAACGGTGGTGATCCGACACAGGACGGCTGTTTCTTTGAAGTCGACCATGTTGAGCGAGCTTTTGATGAGTTTAAAGCCCATGGACTCACTAAAGAATTGTCTGGTTTTAGCGTTCAAAAGCATGGCGCAGCCAACTGGAAAGTTTTCTTTGTGGTTGCACCTGATGGACTTTGTTACTGTTTTGGTAAACGGCAATCGTAGGCAAACCTTATTGGTTTGATTGATAGTTTGGAATATTTTTTCCAAGATAAATAGGCCGTTCGGCTTTGTACATAGTGCCGACGTCTTTGAGTTTCAGAATGCCGCTGCCTCCCCGGTTTTCCAGCTTGGCTCGTTTGTCGGTTGTAAGCAGCGGGTCATCGTCAAACAGGTATTCGTCAATATAATACTCGTTGAGTGTCGGTTCTTTAATCGTGATGTGAATATGTGCCGGATCGGAATGGCCGGGGTAAGGAGCCGGACGTAATGTAACAAACTTGTATTCGCCTTTCTCATTGGTTCGCATCCAGCCGCGTATGGAACCATGCCGCTTTTCCCAGCCTTTGGCACCCTCTTTGGCTGTGTAATGCCCCGTTTCGTCGGTGTGATAGACATATAGAATAACGCCTGCTGCAGGTGTTATGCCATCGGCTTTGTATACGACCCCGTTGATACCCAGAGGCTTCTTGCCATTCCAGGTGGCATCCGGTAGTTTCGCCAGCATCTCGAGCTTATCGAACGGAACTGAACTTTCATAAATCGCTTCGCATCCTTCACAGGGGCCACCGGCTTTTTTATCCTGCCCGAATACAGGAAATGTGAGCAGTAATAGGAGTAGGTTGATAAGAATAGAACGCGGATTTTTAGAATGATTATGATTTTCACGGCTAATATCATAATCAATCATAATCATCCTAAAAATCCGCGTTCTATGTTGAATTAATTGCTGAGTTTGCATAGCTGTTAGGGTATTGGTTAAGTCCGAAACAAAGCAACCGGGTCAGAAAACTATTTCCAAAAATAATAGACCAACAACCTGAATAATAGATGAGTTTATACGCTCAATTTTGTTCCTCTACTTGTTGGGCCGTTGGTTGATATAATTTTCGTTGTGTTTTTCTTTTGTATTCATTTACACCGGATTACAATTGGCTTTGTCATGGACGTTTTGGATAGACGCCTACGAATTCCGCTTTCCGCAGGACCGATTCCTTCGGGTGCATAAGTCATTTATAGCAGCCATTGACCATATTTGTCGAATTGAGCGAAATCGATTGATGTTGAATAGTACACCCATACCAATTGGCCGTACTTATAAGGAAGAGGTTGAGAAAACACTCTTTGAGCGCCCACGCTAACCAATCGTAAACGTAAAAATACATTCTTGCCAACTTATAATAATCCTATCGAAAAACCAATTCATGAAAATCAGTCTTGTTTTCGTTTGCATCGCTTTTCTCATTCATCTCGACTTATTTGCTCAATCCAGCAATTCCGCCATTCGCCAGCGTGAATTTATTTATGAAAAGGCTCCGACGCCCGAATGCCATGCTTCTACCATTGCCGAAACACCCGCTGGCCTCATTGCCTCCTGGTTTGGTGGTACATACGAGCGACATCCCGACGTAGGCATCTGGGTCAGTCAACATACCAAAACGGGCTGGGCACCACCGGTTGAGGTGGCAACGGGTGTACAGCCAGACGGCAAACGTCTTCCTTGCTGGAATCCAGTTTTATTTCAAATTCCTAAGGGGGAGCTACTCTTGTTTTATAAAGTCGGCCCCAGCCCATCGACCTGGTGGGGGATGCTGAAGCGGTCTAAAGACAATGGCAAGACCTGGTCAGAAGCTGAGCGACTGCCTGATGGTATTTTAGGACCCATTAAAAACAAGCCCGTGTTGTTACCATCGGGGGTTTTGCTTTGCCCGACCAGTTCGGAAGATCATAACTGGCGCGTGCATTTTGAGCAAACAGCCGATTGGGGCAAAACCTGGCAAAAAACGACACCCATCAACGATGGTGTAGCCGATGGGGCCATTCAACCCAGTGTTCTGTTTCACAAAAACGGACAGTTACAGATTCTTTGCCGGAGTCAGAAGATCGGCTTTATTCAGGAAGCTTGGTCGAAAGATGGTGGTAAAACCTGGTCGGCATTGCAAAAAACAACACTGCCAAACCCCAACTCAGGAACTGATGCCGTTACCCTGAAAGATGGACGGCAGGTGCTGGTCTACAATCCGACATCGCCCGTAAATGGAAAAAGTGGCCCCCGTACACCACTCGATGTGGCCATTTCGGATGATGGAAAGAACTGGAAAACACTGGCTGTTCTCGAAAACGAACCCGGTGAATATTCATATCCCGCCGTTATTCAAACTGCGGACGGTCTCGTACACATCACCTATACCTGGAAACGTCAGCGCGTCCGGCATGTGATCGTTAATCCTGAAAAACTATAGAACCACAACGGCGGATCGGTAGATCGTTATGCTGGTTATGATTTACACAGATCTAAATAAATCATAACCAGCATAACGATCTGCCGGTCCGCCGGCGGTTCTATCAATCCCGTTTATCAAGTTTCTTGAACAACCCCAAGTACATATAGTTCTGGAAGTACACTTATTCTGGAACGTTATGTCGCTTATTGCCGAAGCTCCTCCGAAGGATACGTATATACCTTCTTTGCCGCCCACACATACCGTTACGCTTACCGTCAACGGTACCGAAGCTCAATTACAACTTTCTCCCTGGACGTCTTTACTCGATGCTTTACGCGAGTACATGGACCTGACCGGCACCAAAAAAGGCTGTGATCACGGCCAATGTGGAGCCTGTACGGTTCTGGTCGATGGGAAACGCATTAACTCCTGCCTGACCTTGGCTATTATGCAGGAAGGTAAGTCGATTACTACCATCGAAGGCGTTGCACAAATGGCCACAGATGCGCCTGATGGCCTCCACCCGATTCAGAAAGCGTTTATCGACTGCGACGCATTCCAATGCGGCTATTGTACGCCCGGACAGATTTGCTCGGCGATAGGGCTCCTCAACGAAGGACAGGCTAAAACAACCGCCGATATCCGTGAACTCATGAGCGGTAATATTTGCCGTTGCGGGGCTTACACCAACATTGTACAGGCAATTGAGGAAGTCATAAATCAGCAGGCCGTATGAATAGTTTTACCTACACCCGCGCTGACTCGGTTGAGCACGCTGTCAATGAACGCGTAGCTGAAACGGGCGCCAAGTTCATTGCAGGAGGAACAAACCTGCTCGACTTGATGAAGGAAACAGTAGAACACCCTTCCAGGCTGATCGATATTACCCGCTTGCCCATGACCAGTATCACCGAAACCGTTGACGGTGGGTTGCGGCTGGGGGCATTGGTAACCAATGCCGATACGGCTTATGACAAGCATGTTCAGAAACGGTATCCGCTTCTGTCTCAGGCTATTCTGGCCGGGGCTTCTCCGCAACTTCGGAATATGGCGACTAATGGGGGGAATCTGATGCAGCGAACCCGCTGTTATTATTTCTATGATGTGGCCACTCCCTGCAACAAACGGGAACCAGGATCGGGCTGCTCGGCCATCAATGGTTTCAATCGAATCCATGCCATTTTAGGGACGCAATTGCTGGATCAGGACGGAACCTCAGCCGAGCCGCAGTGTATTGCTACTCATCCATCCGATATGTGTGTCGCGTTGGCCGCTTTAGGCGCTGTGGTACGGGTAACCGGCAAATATGGTGAGCGAACTATCCCCTTCGCCGATTTTCACCGATTGCCCGGCAACACGCCACATATCGACAATTCACTGGCATCTGATGAACTTATAACGGCCATCGACTTACCCCCGAATGGCTTTCCAAAAAATCATATGTACCTGAAACTGCGTGACCGGGCTTCCTATGCGTTTGCACTAGTATCGGTTGCGGCTGCGCTGGAACTGGAGGGCGATACGATTTCGGATGCCCGCATTGCCCTCGGTGGCGTAGCTCATAAACCCTGGCGCAAACCCGAAGCTGAGGATTTGCTGGTTGGCAAACCCGTTTCCAGCGAGTCGTTTCAGGCAGCTGCCGATGCGTTGCTGGCCGGGGCTCAGGGGTACGGGGCGAATACATTTAAAATAGAACTGGCAAAACGGGCCATTGTCCGCGCACTGGGGCAGGCCGCTAAACTCGAACCAACCGAATGAGTCAGGCAATTGGAAAACCCATTAACCGTGTCGACGGTCGGGATAAAGTGACCGGAAAAGCAAAATATGCCGCTGAGTTTCAGGTGCCGGATCTGGCCTATGGGTACGTGGTATCGGGGGCTATTGCAAAAGGGACAATTACCCGCATCGATACCAGCGAAGCCCTGCGTCTGGATGGCGTTTTGCAGGTATTTACCCATGAAAACCGGCCTAAACTGGCCTGGTTCGACATCAGCTATAAAGATCAGGATGCGCCACCGGGTTCACCGTTCCGGCCCTTGCAGGATGCGACTATTAAGTATAGTGGCCAACCCATTGCCTTGGTTGTAGCCGAAACGTTTGAAGTTGCCCGCTATGCCGCTTCGCTGATTCGGGTTGAGTATAAAGAAGAATCGCACGAAACCAGTCTGGAAGCAAATCTGCACCGCGCCCGACCGCAAAAGCATGGTATGGCCGATTTGTTGAAACCACCACCACCCAAACCCCGTGGCGATTTCAATAAAGTGTATGAGGAATCGCCCGTCAAAATGTATGGACGGTATATCCATGCGGCCGAACACCATAACCCAATGGAGTTGTTTGCCAGTACAGTTGTCTATGAAAAAGGTGGAAAGGAACCTAAGCTGACGATTTATGATAAAACTCAGGGTGTAACGAATAGCATTCTGTACGTTTCACAGGTGTTTGATATTCCGTTCAAAAATATACGGGTGCTATCGCCCTACATGGGTGGTGGATTTGGCTCTGGTTTGCGGCCACAGTATCAGTTATTTATGGCCGTTATGGCATCGCTCGAACTGAAACGGTCGGTACGTGTAACGCTCACCCGCCAGCAGATGTTTACCTTTGGCCATCGACCTGCTACCGTGCAAAATGTTGCACTTAGTGCTACCGCCGATGGTACTTTGAATGCGCTATATCACGATGCACGGGGAGAAACCTCTCGCTTTGAAGACTATACTGAAATCGTAACAAACTGGGGTGGTATGATCTATCCGCCAGAGAACGTTACGCAGGATTATAAACTGGTGCCGCTAGACG
Organism: Spirosoma aerolatum; assembly: GCF_002056795.1. Taxonomy (NCBI): domain Bacteria; kingdom Pseudomonadati; phylum Bacteroidota; class Cytophagia; order Cytophagales; family Cytophagaceae; genus Spirosoma; species Spirosoma aerolatum. The sequence continues at coordinate 3,607,128 of NZ_CP020104.1, forward strand.
TGTATACGCCACTGGACATGCGGGCGCCGGGTGGAGTAACGGGGATGTCGGCGCTGGAGATAGCCGTCGATGAACTGGCCTATGAATTGGGCATGGACCCGCTGGAACTCCGGCTGAAAAACTATACTGACCTGGACTACAACACCAAAAAGCCGTTTTCGAGCAAAGAACTCCGGGAATGTTTCCGGCAGGGAGCCGAGCGATTTGGCTGGTCGAAACGTCAGTTTGAGCCTGGTTCGATGAAAAAAGGGCATAACCTGATTGGCTGGGGCATGGCTACCGGAATCTGGGAGGCTAACCAGATGCCCGCCCGTGCCGAAGCAGCTTTGCTGGTCAATGGTAAGTTATGGGTAAGCAGCGCAACTGCCGACATTGGTACGGGAACCTATACCATCATGACGCAGATTGCCGCCGATGCCCTTGGCTTGCCGGTTGAAGATGTTCTATTCAAGCTGGGCGACACGGATTTTCCGGTGGCACCAATTTCGGGCGGTTCCTGGACGGCAGCTACGGTCGGTATGGCTGTTCACTCGGCCTGTGAAGCCGTTGGCAAATCGCTGCTGGGGTTGGCGAAGAAATTGTCAGGTTCGCCGTTCAAAGGCGCGAAATGGGACGATGTTGAGTTTGTCGATAAGCAGTTACGGCTCAAAAACGATCCATCAACGGCCGTTTCGCTCCAAACGCTGGTTGATCTGAATGGGGGTAAGGCTGTTCGGGAAACCTCAACGGGGTTACCGAATGCGCTGAAGCAAAAAGACTATGCCCGCGCAACGCATTCGGCAGCGTTCGTTGAAGTTATGGTTGATGAAGTGTTGGGAACGGTTAAAGTGACCCGCGCTGTTAGCGCCATAGCTGCGGGGCGAATTTTGAATCCGAAAACAGCACGAAGTCAGATTCTGGGCGGCATGGTGTGGGGGATCAGCAAAGCACTTCACGAAGAAAGCGTGCTGGACCACAACTTCGGTCGATTCATGAACCATAATTTGGCCGAATACCACGTATCCGTCAACGCCGATATTCATGATCTCGATGTCATATTCGTCGAAGAAGATGACACCATTGTAAATCCGCTGGGTATCAAAGGGCTTGGCGAAATTGGGATCGTAGCCATGCCAGCCGCCATAGCGAATGCTATCTTCCACGCAACAGGCAAGCGGGTAAGAGACCTACCCATTACGCTGGATCGGTTGCTGTGAATAGAATTGAAACCCCTAAATCGCCTGAAGGGGACTTTGCTCACAAGTAGATAAAGTCCCCTTAGGCGATTTAGGGGTTTCAGGAAAAATCAAGCGACTGCTTTCCCTTCCAGAATGGGCCGTTTGTCTTTCGTTTTTGCCAGAATACTCAGGCTGCTCTGAAATTCAACCTGAACGCCATCTGACCCAAATCGACAGGTAACAGTGTCGTAATGGGCTGTTTCAATAAACCGCCAAACCATGACGAAGGTATTGGTATCCTGCCAGCTTCCCGAACCGGCTACTTTGCGGGTTTCACCGCCCGGAACAGGCGTTGGTGTCAGCATCAGTGGGGCTATGGCAAAGGTAGTCGTGCTTTCGACCCATCGGTTTACTCCACAAAGAACCTGATGAGGCCCTTTATCGTCCTGAAGTTTAAAAATGCACCCGTCTTTCCCGAACGTCAACGATACATCCTTGACATGCAGCGGGTTATCGGCTATAGCATAGGTCTTGCCACTGATCTGGCTGAATACTGTAGAAGCGGGCTGGCTAGGTTCAGGTAATAAGGTTAACGCTGTTAACTTCTTTGTCAGAGCGGGTTGTTGTGTTTTGGCCGATGCCATATTCGTTCCGTGCAGGGCTGGTAAAATATGATTCCAGGCGGCATCCAGCACGGCCTGCATATTGGCTGTTTCGGAGGTCATTGCAATTACGGCATCTTCTTTCGGCAGCACGATACAGTATTGGCCATAGGCTCCATCGCCCCGGTAGGCATCGTTCCGGCACCGCCAGAACTGATAACCGTACCCCTGAATCCAGTCGTTGACACTGGCATCCCCTTTTCCCCCTTTCGATTGGACTTCGGCTTTGGTTGCGTCGTTGATCCACGATTCCTGAATCAGTCGTTTGCCATTCCACATGCCTTTCTGGAGATACAGTTGCCCGAATTTGGCAATATCTTCGGTTCGTACCCGCAGCCCCCAACCGCCGGTATTGATACCCTGTGGCGAAACCTCCCAGTCTTCGCCTTCAATGCCCAATGGCCCGAACAGACGCGGCTTCAGATACTCCAATACGGTTTGCCCCGTCACCTTCTGCACAATGGCCGAGAGCATGTACGTAGCGCCACTGTTGTAAACGAAGAACGTTCCGGGTTCATGTTCAACAGGCTGGGCCAGAAACGATTTTACCCAGGATGCATCGCCACCGCGAAGGGCGCCCGTCGTATCCTTGTCGTGCCCGGTCGACATGGTAAGCAAGTCTTTTACGCGCATAGCCGACAGGTTAGCGCTGACCGTCGCTGGCACATCATCGGGGAAAAACTTTACCACCTTATCTTCGACCGTAAACCGCTTTTCGGCCACGGCCATACCAACTGCGGTCGACGTAAAGCTTTTACTGAGCGAATACAGAGTATGCTTAAACTGAGGAGCATACGGTGCCCACCAGCCTTCGGCTACAACCTGACCATGTTTCAGTACCATGACACTGTGAACATTGAGTTTCTGGCTTTCGATGGCATTCAGAAAATCCAGAAGCCCACTGGGCGATACGCCCTGAGCTTCGGGCAGGCTCCTGGGGAGTTTACCCGTTTTGGTCGGTAAAGCCCAGCTCGCTGTTGGTAGATTGCTGGCAATCAGCAAACCAGCCGCGCCGAAGCCAAGTTGTTGCAGGAAATCTCTACGATTTAAATTCATGGTTTTGCCTAAGCGGTTTGAACGGAAAGTTAGTGTTATAGATCGATCAGGTAGTGCAAACCCAAAAGCAGTTAGTTAGGGGGAAATTACTATTAAGGGTGGGGAAAATAAATGCCAGAGAGTGAAGCCGAAAAATTAAACGTGCTGAATTAAATGGAATGTTGGATTTTTTGAGGGAAGTGGTTGATTGTTTTTCGATTCAGGGTATTTTTATAGCAGCCCTTCGGGTAAATCTCTGTTTTGCCAGAGATTAATTGGGGGACCATATAGCCGTAACCACTTCACTCATCATTGAAAATGCCAAACCGATTCCTTCCTCTTTTTTTACCTCTTTTTCTGCTTACAATAGTAGCCCGTCCGCAATCGTTCAAGCCAAAACACGTGCAGGAGGCTACCATCGATCAGCTACATACGGCCATGCAAAAAGGTAAGCTGACGGCTGTTGAACTAGTCCAGCTTTACCTAGATCGTATTGAGGCTTATGACAAGCAAGGCCCATTTCTCAATGCGATTATTATGGTGAATCCTAAAGCCTTGGCGGAAGCCCGCCGACTTGATTCGTTGTACAAAGCGACCGGGAAGTTTGTTGGGCCTTTGCATGGGATTCCGGTGATTGTAAAGGATAATTACAACACCTTCGACATGCCTACCACCAACGGGACTTTGGCTATGAAAAAGTCGATTCCGCCAAAAGATGCGTTTGTCGTCAAGCGGATTCGGGAAGCCGGGGCTATTATCATTGCCAAGTCGAATCTGGCGGAGTTTGCGACCTCGGGGCAGGTGTCGGTAAGTTCGATTTTGCCTGGCTATTCCCGAAATCCATACGATACAAAACGGACAACGGCAGGGTCGAGCGGGGGAACAGCCGCTGCGGTAGCTGCCGATTTTGGCACCATTGGCCTCGGAACGGATACGGGCAGTTCGATTCGGGGGCCATCCTCGCACCAAAGTCTGGTGGGTTTTCGGCCAACGCTGGGGTTGGTTAGTCGGGATGGGATTGCCCCGTTGGCGCTGACAAACGATACGGGTGGGCCGATCTGCCGGACAGTTGAGGATGCCGTGCGGGTACTGGACGTGATAGCCGGTTACGATAAGGCGGATACCGTAACCCGACGGAGCGAAGGGAAGATACCCGTCTCGTATCGGCAGTATCTGGATAAAAATGGTCTGAAAGGGACTCGGATCGGCGTATTCCGTCAGCTTTGTACTCCCAAAAATTCGGACCCGCAGGTATATGCCCTCTTCAATAAGGCTCTGGACGAACTACGAGCGGCTGGGGCTACGGTAATCGACTCGGTACGTGTGCCTGAATTGGACACCATCAATAAACAGTTCGATACAATTCCGCAGCTTCGTCGCGATTTCAACGTGTATCTGGCAAATCTGGGGCCCAATGCTCCGCACAAATCGCTGACATCTATCATTAAGTCGCGGCAATTTCATCCGAGTATTGAAAAAACGCTGCTGGATTCAGACAAGGACACCCTGGCACCGGAAGCCCATAAAGGATGGGAGAAAAACCTGGCCTTGCGGGAGCGATTGCGTAAACTGCTTCTTCGGGCCATGGATTCGACGGGTGTCGATGCGCTGGTGTATCCGTCGTTCAGTTATCCTCCCCGATTACTCGGTGATTTGAATACGCCGTCGGGTACGAATAACAATGCCCTTTCACCACCAACCGGCTTCCCTGCTTTTTCAGTACCGATGGGTTTTACGTATACTGATTTACCCGCTGGTTTGCAATTCTTCGGGCGCCCCTTTAGTGAGCCAACCCTCATTCGGCTGGGTTACGCTTATGAGCAGGCCACGCATCATCGGCGCCCACCCGAAAGCACACCCGTTTTGTCAAAGAAGAAGCGGAAAGTAGCAAGAACATAAAACCTTTACGCCATATAGACCCGCCAGGGAGCGCCAGAATTTCCTGATTATTAGGATCTGTATAGATAAAATTCTAACAAACATGAAAATCTGGTGCCCTCTGGCGGGTCTATTTTTGAGATTCTATTCAATTTTAGATTCTGGAAAACAATCGTTCATGACTAAACTATCTATTCTGGCTTTCATACTTCTTCTGTCAGCGGTTTCAAATGCACAGCAACTGATTACCCCGTTTGAACGAGATAGTAATCAGACGGCAACATATGAGCAAATCATCCGTTGGTATCGGCAGTTGGATCAGCAGTATGACCAGGCTAAATTGATTGAAATCGGGAAAACGGACATTGGTAAGCCTTTGCATTTGTTCCTGTTAGCAGCTGATAAACAATTTGCCTCCCGACCTGGCCGGGTAACTTTGCTGATTAATAATGGTATCCATCCGGGCGAACCAGAAGGAATTGATGCCTGCATGATGCTGGCGCGTAACTTATTGAAAGCCAATAAGCTTCCCCAAAATGTGTTGGTGGCCATTGTGCCGGTCTACAATGTGGGTGGCTGCCTGAATCGGGGTGTTTCGCGGGTAAACCAGAACGGGCCAGAATCGTATGGGTTTCGGGGAAATGCCCGTAACCTGAATCTCAACCGCGATTTTATAAAAGCGGAAGCCGAGAATACGCGGGCTTTTCAGTCGATGTTCCAGTGGCTAAAACCACAGGTATTTATTGATAACCATACGAGCGATGGCGCAGACTATCAGCATGTGCTGACGTATTTTGCGACGCAGAAAGATAAGCTTCATCCGTTAGTGTCGGGCTATATGGTTCAGTCGTTTCAGCCAGCGTTAGATAAGCAACTAACGGCTAAAGGATTTCCGTCTGCTCCCTATGTGAATCATGCAGGCGATACTCCGGAGAGCGGTCTAATTGGGTATAACGACTCGCCCCGTTATTCGACGGGCTATGCTGCTTTGTTTAACTGCTTCGGGTTTACGCTGGAAACACATATGTGGAAACCCTTTCCGGCCCGTGTCAAGGCATCGTATGTGTTCGATGAAGAAGTCATGTGGCTGTGTGATCGTGAGGCCAAAACGATTTTGACGAATCGACAACGGGCCGATGAAGCCGTACGTCAGCAGAAAACCTTTCCCCTTAGCTATAAACTGGATCGGAGTAAGACCGATTCGGTTACGTTTCTGGGCTATGCGGCTGCCTATAAACCCAGCGAGGTATCGGGTCTGAAACGACTTTATTACGACCGGACAAAACCCTTCATGAAGCGGGTGCCTTACTGGAACACCTTCGCTGTCGAGGCACAAGTCGATAAACCTCGGACTTATGTGATTTCGCAGGGATGGACTGAGATCGTTGGTGAGTTAAAGCGCAATGGGGTGACGTTGACGCCATTGGCAAAGGATACGTTAATAAAGGTCGCTGCCTATTACATCACGGATTTCAGGACTCCACAGCGTCCCTACGAAGGCCACTACCCGCATTCGGGCGTAAACGTGCGGACAGACACACAAACAATTCAATTTTATAAAGGTGATTTTCTAGTCCCGACCACACAAGTAGCGAATCGGTACATTGTCGAAACGCTTGAACCACAGGGCGTTGACTCATTTTTTGCCTGGAATTTTTTCGATAGTATTCTGGACCAGAAGGAATATTTTTCGAATTATATATTTGAAGACACAGCCGCCGACCTGCTGAAGCAAAATCCGATTTTACGAAAGCAACTGGACGAGAAACGTGCTATTGACAAAGCCTTCGCCGAAAACGCCAATGCGCAACTGGAATTTATTTACAAGCAAACACCGTATTACGAGAAAACGCATAACCGCTATCCAGTTTACCGGATAAATTAGTAAAATCGTTTTCGAGAGGCTGTACAGGATTATTATCGAAAAAACAATCCTGTACAGCCTCTCGAAAAGTAAAACAAGATGAGCTTAATGAGCCGTTTCTTAGTTTGTTTCTGGTTGTTTGGCCTGATTTCGCTTACTCTAGTTGCCCAGACTAAACCATCGTCGTCGGATGTCGCAGCCATTCGGTCGTTGCGGACGGAGTCGAATCAGGCTATTCAGGCAAAAGATCTCAATAGGTTTGGGCAAACGATGTTGCCGGAAATAGACGTGACGCGGGGAAGTGGTTCGCATGTGTCGGGCCGGGATTCGGTACTAGCGTCGGTAGCCGTTCAATTTAAAGACCCGGCGTTTCTGGGATATGTTCGGTACACCGAACGCATCGATATCAGTACAACCAGTCCATTCGCTGCCGAACATGGGCATTGGGAAGGCCGCTTCCGCCGATCAGACGGCATTCAACTCATCACAGGGACCTACCTGGCAATGTGGCGCAAAACTGACTCAGGCTGGAAAATTCGCTCCGAATTATTTGTGAGTTTAAGCTGTACCGGCAGTGCCGCTTGCGGGAAGTGATCGGAATTATTCTGTTTATCAGGTATGTTTTGAGAATAAAAAACGGTCAATTTTCGGCGTATAATAGGCTTATCAGATTTAAGTACTTGTCCTCCATTACTTAAGGGTGGGTTAGCAGGATTTGCGTAATAAATTGCTTTGGCTCGACGAATCAATTTTAAGGCAGCAGCTAATCGTTCCTCCGGAGTTTTGGCCCACCAATATTCCTTATCATAAACATGAATATCATCAGGATTGCTGGACTTGCGGATAGTAGACATAGTGAGAGCAGATAATTTATTGACTCAACCTAATCAGTGCTCAGGCAGTAATACCGGAATTTAGTATTATCTGCCTGAGCACGTTCGGCAAACGGTTATAAATCGGGTTAGCTTCTCCAGATGATCAATTTTCTTATTTGAAAATCACAGACTGCCTTTCCGAACCTCACGTCTTCCGTCTTACCCCTTCTTTACTTCCTTCGCCCAGCTATCTTTCAGGGTAACGGTTCGATTAAAGACAGGTTTGTCGGTAGTAGAGTCAGAGTCGAGCACGAAGTAGCCTTTGCGTATGAACTGGAAATTGCGGATAGCCCCTGAACGAGCGGCTTCGACTAATGCTGGTTCGACAAATGCGCGGACCACTTCCAGCGAATTGGGGTTTAATAATTCGCGAAATTCGCGTTCGTCGGCGGCTGGGTTTTCGACCGAGAAAAGCCGGTCATACAGCCGAACTTCCGCTTCGACGGCGTGCGGTACCGAGACCCAGTGGATAGTGCCTTTGACATTAATGCCCGATGTATCCGAACCACTGCGGCTTTCGGGTATGTATGAGCACCGTAGTTCGATAATCTCACCCGCATTGTCTTTGACAACTTCATCACATTTGATGATGTAAGCCCCTTTCAGCCGAACCATGCCGCCCGGAAATAGCCGGAAGAATTTCTTCGGCGGGTTTTCCATGAAATCATCCCGTTCGATATATACTTCCCGGCTGAACGGAACCTCCCGCTCACCTGCACTGGGATCTTCGGGATTGTTTTCGATGTGCATGATTTCTTCCCGACCGACCTCATAATTGGTAATGACCAGTTTCAACGGTTTCTCGTCCAGTACAGCCATCACGCGGTGCGTGGTCTTGTTCAACTCTTCGCGGATACAGAACTCCAGAAGGCCCACATCGATCAGATTATCCCGTTTGGCGATACCAATGCGGTCGGCAAATTCGCGAATGCTGGCAGGGGTGTAGCCCCGACGACGAATACCAGCAATGGTTGGCATGCGTGGATCGTCCCAGCCGCTCACGTGGCCTTCTTCGACCAACTGCTTGAGCTTCCGTTTACTCATAACCGTATAGGTCAGGTTGAGCCGGGCAAACTCAATTTGTCGGGATGGGAAGATGTTCAACTGGTCGATAAACCATTCATATAGTGGACGGTGTACTTCAAACTCCAGCGTGCAGAGCGAATGTGTAATATGCTCAATCGAATCCGATTGCCCGTGGGCGAAGTCGTACATTGGATAAATACACCAGGCGTTGCCCGTCCGGTGGTGATGCGCATGCTTGATGCGGTAGATGATCGGATCGCGCATGTGCATGTTGGGAGAGGCCATATCGACCTTCGCCCGCAGTACTTTCGCACCGTCAGCATATTCGCCCGCTTTCATGCGCCGGAACAGATCGAGGTTTTCATCTACACTCCGGTCACGGTATTGACTCATCCGGCCTGGTTCGGTTGGTGTACCTTTCTGGGCGGCAATTTCTTCCGAGGTCGAGTCGTCTACATAAGCTAAGCCTTTCTGAATCAGTGTTTCGGCAAATTGATAAAGCTGGTTGAAGTAATCGGAAGCGTAGAACTCATTTTCCCACTCGAAGCCCAGCCATCGCACATCGTTCTTAATCGAATCAACATATTCAGTGTCTTCGGTAACGGGGTTGGTATCGTCGAAGCGTAGATTGGTCTGTCCACCGTATTTATCGGCCAGGCCAAAATTAAGGCAGATGGATTTGGCGTGACCAATGTGCAGGTAGCCATTGGGTTCGGGTGGAAAACGGGTGTGAATGCGTCCACCGTTTTTACCAGCGGCTAAATCGTCTTCAACAATTTGTTCAATAAAATTGAGAGAGTTTCCTGCATTATTGCGGTCAGAGGAGTTGTTCTCACCGGCAAGAGATTCTTCGGGTTCCTTCGTTGCTTCCGCCATGTCGTTACTTCACACTTGATAAAAGCCCGAAATTACGGTCTTTGACCGGGTTTGGCAAACAGAACCGTTATCAATTGCGTTCCAGAGAGTAGCTTGGGTGCCAGAAGCAACGTACCAAAAAGCCCTGAATTTTCGCTAACAGGGTTATGGAAAAACTACTTAAGTAGGTAGTAGCCGCTCGTTAATTTATTATTAATGAGCGAACAAAATGGCTGTCAGAACGAGTTGTTGCAGTGAGTACGCCGTTTTCTGTCAGCCAACAACGGTGCTCAAGGCTTACGATTTATGAAAAAAACGTTTATCGGCTTTCTTTTTGCGGTTGGGTGTTTCGTATCAAATTATGGATTTGCTCAGAGAACAACGGACTCGTTGGCTCGACAGGCCTATCTGGCCGACTGTATTCAATACGCATTAAGTCACCAGCCGACAGTCAGACAATCCGTTATAGACCAGGAAATTGCCGAGCGAACGATTCAGAGTAGTCTGTCGGCCTGGTATCCACAAGTTTCGGCAGGTTATAGCCTACAGCATTACCTGAAACAACCCGCCACACTCTTTCCCGACCCAACCACGGGCGAAGTTGTACCTCGGGTAATCGGGGCTAAAAATACATCGACGGCATCGCTGTCGCTGACTCAGAATATCTTCAATCGGGATTTACTGCTCGCTAATCAGACGGCGGATGCGTATCGGGTACAGGCTACCCAGAATACGGTTCGTAACAAAATCGATGTGGTCGTCAATGTTAGCAAGGCCTTTTACGATGTAATACTGACCCAGCGTCAGGTCGATATTCTGAGTGTCGATATTGCTCGGTTACAGCGAAGTCTTCAGGATGCCACCAATCAATACCAGAGTGGAATCGTCGATAAAACAGACCCGCAACGGGCAGCTATTGCTCTTAACAACACCCGTGCTCAGCAAAAACAATACCGGGACCTGGTTGGGGCTAAATACCAGACATTGAAGCAACTGATGGGGTATCCGCCGAATACGCCACTCAATGTAGCTTACGATACGCTGCAACTGGTAAATGACGCCAATCTGGATACCCTTCAACTGGTCAATCCGCAGAATCGTATCGAATACCAGCAGCTATTGACCCAGGGCCGGTTACTGGATGCTAATGTAAAATACACGCGCTGGGCGTATTTGCCTAACGTAGCGGCCTTTGGTAATTATAACCTGCTGTATCAGAACAATTCCTTCGGTCAACTCTTTGGCATGGTATTCCCGAATTCACTGATCGGCTTATCGGTAGCGTTGCCGATTTTTCAGGGGGGGCGTCGGATTCAGCAGACCAAAATCGCTGAGTTGCAGGTACAACGGTTGCAATGGGATTTAGCCGCGCTCACCAGTTCGGTCGATGCAGAGTATGCACAGGCGCTGTCCAACTACAAAGGGAATCTGGCCAACTACCTGGCTTTGCGGGAAAACCTGACGATGGCGGAGGATGTCTACCGGATTATCAACCTGCAATACCGCTCCGGGGTAAAAACCTTCCTTGATGTGACCATTGCCGAAACCGATCTCCGAACAGCCCGACTCAATCTGTTCAATGCACTGTATCAGGTATTAATTAGTAAGCTGGACGTTCAGCGGTCACTTGGGGTTATTCAATTTTAAGAACGATATATCCGTTTACGGTATTCGGTTTACGGCAGGCTGACGCGAAAATCTGTGTTGTGCAAGCCTGCCGTAAACCGAAAAGCCAATAAAATCAGTTTATGAAACTTTCCACCTATTTCACCCTGCTTACGAGTGTTGCATTGTTTGCCTGTGGTGGTAATAAAACCGATCAGCAACAGGGACCACCTCCGCCTACACCCGTCTCGGTTGCCAAAGCGACGAAAGGGAATGCTACCTACTATGACGAGTTCCCGGCTACGGTAACGGCCTTGCTGGAGGTTGAGATTCAACCGCAGGTGGCTGGTAACATTACGGGTATCTTTTTTCAGGATGGGCAGCATGTTAGTAAAGGTCAGAAGCTTTACTCCATCGACCCGCAGCAGTACCGGGCTAGTTACGATCAGGCGGTGGCCAATCTGAATGTACAAAAAGCCAATCTGAACCGCGCACAGAAAGATGCGGATCGGTACAATACATTGGCTCAGCAGGATGCTGTTGCCAAGCAACTGGTCGATAATGCCAATGCCACGCTTGAGTCGGCCAAAATGCAGGTCGAAGCGGCTCAGGCAGCCATCCGGCAGGTCGGTACGAATCTGAAATACACGACGATTTTTGCCCCAATGGATGGGACAATCGGTATTTCGCAAGTGCGGCTCGGTGCAGCCGTAGCCCCTGGTTCTACTCCGCTCAACACCATTTCGTCTGATAACCCAATAGCGGCCGATGTGCAGATCGACGAGTCGCAGATTCAGCGGTTTCTGAAGCTACAGAGCCAGCCCAACGTAACGCGGGATTCGACCTTTGTGTTGCTTTTGCCAAGTGGACAGCCGTACCCATTCCCCGGTTCGGTACGTATCGTAGACCGGGCTGTTGACCCACAAACGGGTACGTTACGGGTACGTATCGCTTTCCCGAATCCCAACCGACAACTAAAACCGGGTCTGAATGTGAACGTTCGGGTGAAAAATAGTACGGGCGAACCGCAGTTGCTGATACCGTACCAGGCTGTAACGGAGCAGATGAGCGAATACTTTGTGTTTGTCGTAGGCGATAGCAGCAAAGTGAGTCAGAAAAAAGTGACGCTAGGTGCCCGGATCAATGATAAGGTCGTTGTGAAAAATGGCCTGACCGAGGGCGAATCCGTCGTAACGGAAGGTACCCAGAAAATTCGGGAAGGAGCGAAAGTAAAAATTAATGAGTGAAAGAGTGAAAGAGCGAAAGAGTGAATCATGCTGACTCCCTTTCGCTCTTTCACTCTTTCGCTCTTTCACTCATTGAATTATGTTCGCAGAAATATTCATCAACCGGCCGGTTACGGCCATAGTGATATCGGTGGTTATTGTGGCGCTGGGGGTGCTGGCCTTGCAAAGCCTGCCCGTCAGTCAGTATCCCGATATTACACCCCCGGTCGTGCAGGTGACGGGTACATACACAGGAGCGGATGCCCAAACGGTTGAACAGACGGTGGCTACGCCCATTGAAACCCAGGTGAACGGTACGCCCGGTATGGACTATGTGCAGACCAATGCCACCAACGATGGCCGGATGACCATGAACGTGACGTTTAAGGTGGGTACGGATGTGAACATTGCCGCGCTTGACGTTCAGAACCGGGTGGGTATCGCGCAGCCGCAATTGCCCGAAGAAGTTACCCGACTAGGCGTTGTGGTGCGGAAACGGAATCCGTCACTGTTTATGCTGGTGGCGATTTATTCACCGAATAAAACCCATAATGTTTCGTTTCTGGACAATTACGCCAACATCTACATCCGCGATGCCCTGCTTCGGGTGCCGGGGGTAGGGGATATTTTCAGCCGGGCCGATGATTTCAGTATGCGGATCTGGCTCAAACCCGATCGGCTGGCGCAGCTTGGCTTAACCCCCGACGATGTAGTGGGTGCCCTTCAGGAACAGAATTTACAGGTAGCAGGCGGTTCGGTAGGCGCTTCTCCACAACCGTCCACCCAGGCGTTTGAGTACACAGTTTTTACCAACAGCCGACTCAGTAAAGAAGACGAGTTTAAAAAGATCATCGTGAGGAGTGACCCCGCTCGTGGTTCTCTGGTGTATCTTGAAGATGTGGCTCGTGTGCAACTGGGTAAATTTTCGTATGCCAGCAACTCGTTTGTTGATGGGAACCGGGCGGCTTACCTGCTGGTCTATCAGTTGCCGGGTAGTAACGCCATTGCCACCGCCAAGGGCGTGTATGCTGCGATGGACAACCTGAAAAAGACGTTCCCGAAGGACATTGATTATGTGGTGCCGTTCGAATCGGTATCGGTTATTCAGGTGTCTATTTCGGAGGTTGTCGAAACCCTGCTCGAAGCGTTGGGACTGGTTGTACTGGTCGTATTCCTATTCCTCCAAAGCTGGCGGGCTACCCTGATCACACTGCTGGCCATCCCGGTGTCGATCGTTGGCACATTTGCCTTATTTGTGCCACTAGGGTTTACAATAAATACGCTGACGCTCTTTGCCTTCGTGCTGGCTATCGGTATCGTGGTCGATGATGCCATTGTGGTGGTGGAAGCCGTGCAGGTGAATATCGACAAAGGCATGTCGCCAAGAGATGCGACTAAGGCAGCGATGGCTGAAATTTCGGCTCCTGTTATTGCCATAGCCTTGATCCTGGCGGCTGTTTTCGTTCCGGTTGGATTTATACCCGGCATTGTCGGTCGGTTGTACCAGCAGTTTGCTATTACAATTGCCGTATCGGTACTGATTTCAGCTTTTGTTGCCCTATCGCTGACACCAGCTTTGTGTACGCTGCTCCTGCGTCCGATGCATATTGACGAAAAAGCAACCGGACTCAATAAGTTCTTTTACAAATTCAACCAGGTCTTCGAACGCATGACCAATTCGTATACCAACAGTGTCAAACGACTCATCAAAGCGACCCCGCTGGTGATTGTTGGGCTGGTTGTTATTTACATTGGAACGGGGCTGTTGTTCCGGGCGAAACCTACCGGCTTCCTGCCAACGGAAGATGAGGGCCGTTTGATTGTGACCTACGAAATCCCGGAAGCTGCTTCAACCTCCCGGAGCCTTGTCGTGCTGAATAAGGTGATGGCTATTCTGAAAGCGCAGCCGTACGTAGCCCATTTTTCGGCACTGGGAGGCCTGAATGCCATTACGTTTGCCTCGAAATCGAACAGTGGTACGGTCTTTATTCAGCTCAAACCCTGGGAAGAGCGCAAAGAACGGAATATGCAGGCTGATTCGCTGGTGGTGAAACTACAGCGGGCGCTTTCGAGCCTGAACGATGCCCGGCCGCAGGTAATTCAGCCGCCTGCTATTCCGGGTCTTGGACAAAGCTCCGGGTTCACCTTCGAAATTCAGCAGCGCGAAACCAACGACGATGTCCGCGCCTTCGATAACGTGGTACAGAACTTCCTGGCCGAAGCCAACAAACGACCCGAAATTGGCCGTGCCTTCTCGTATTTTACCGCCAAGACACCCGCTTATCGGGTAGATGTTGACCGGGATAAGTGTAAAAAGCTGGGGATACCTGTCAGCAGCGTGTACCGGACCATGCAAACGTATCTGGGTAGTCAATACGTCAACGACTTCATTATTTACGGGCGTAAGTTCCGCGTGGTGGCGCAGGCCGATACCATGTACCGAACTGATGTACGGAATCTGGGTAATTATTATGTACGGAATCAGGCTGGCCAACTGGTGCCGATCAGTACGGTGATTAAAACGACGGTTATTGAAAATGCGCCCTTGATTTCGCACTTCAACCTGTTCCGGTCGGTGGAGTTGAACGGCGGGGCTAAACCCGGCTTCAGTAGCAGCCAGGCCAATGATGCGTTGCGGGAAGTAGCAGCTAAAGTGCTGCCTGCCGGTTATTCCTATGATTTTGGTGGCCTAAGCCGGGAGGAAATCAATGCCGGGAATACGTCGATATACATTTTCATGCTGTCGATTGGATTTGTCTTTCTGTTCCTGGCCGCTTTGTACGAAAGCTGGTCAGTTCCCTTCTCAGTCTTATTATCCGTGCCTATAGGGGCATTGGGGGCTATTGTGGCGCTTATTCTGTTCCCGTATTTAAGCAACAACGTGTATGCCCAGATTGGCTTGATTACCCTGATCGGTCTGGCTGCGAAGAATGCTATCCTGATTGTTGAATTTGCGAAAGAGCGGGTGGATCGGGGTGAAGACCTCATTCAATCGACACTGGAAGCCGTTCGATTGCGACTTCGGCCTATTCTGATGACATCGCTGGCGTTTATTCTGGGTGTATTTCCGCTGGCCATTGCCAGTGGAGCCGGTGGAGTAGCCCGCGCAACGATCGGCCGAACAGTACTAGGCGGGATGCTGGCGGCTACGTCCATTGCTATTTTCGTGGTGCCTGTTTTGTACGTTGGTATCACGCGGCTGGCCTATGGTAAAAAAGGGCTGGAAGAACTAAAAAAGAATGCGAAGAACGAAGAGAAGCCTCACGAAGAGCCACAGCCAGCAATCGATAAGTAAAGCGAATTATGAGCGGGTTGACGCCTGTTGTTAGCTCATAAAGACTTCTGGTTGATTGTTGATTTTCTGCGCGTTCACTTTCCTGTACTATTGCAAAGGGTTTACATCAAAAGCCTTTGCAATAGTATGACAGGGCGCAAAAAAATATTTCTGACCGCCGGAAACCAACAACTACCTTCCATTACTGCGCAGGCGCGGGTACATTATTCGAGCGATGGACGGAGCGGTACCGTGCACTATTCAAGCCCGCAGGCCTCCTTTTCCATGTGGTACGAATTTGCGGGGGGGGATGCCATTGCGATTATTGATATACCAACCCCCGGAACCTGGGTAGAACGAACTAAACTTCCTCTAACTGACCGCGAAACGGTTTTACAGTTTATTGGTGATCAGGTTGTTCGCGATCAGGTACCTGGTGGTGGCTATTTCGACTGTTCGGATAATACCATGACAATCTATCGAGGCCAAAAGCCTGTATAGTCAGGTAATTGACAACTCCTGACTATTACCTACACCTCACCCTTTAATGGATGGATGTTCGGGGCGAACAGGTGAATGAGTAGCCAGGCCAGTACGTAGGCACTTCCACACATCAGAAAGATGTAATTGTATCCTATCGTAATGTTGCCCTGTGCTTTATAAGTATCCAGTAAGGCACCTACAACTATTGGAAATAAGATTCCACCCACCGAACCGGCCATACCACCCAGCCCAACTACAGAACTTACAGCACTTTTTGGGAACATATCGGATACCAGAGTAAACAGATTGGCGCTCCAGGCCTGGTGTGCAGCCACCGCCAGGCTCAATAAGCCCACAACCTCCCAGATAGATGTTGCATAACGAGTCAGTACAATGGGTACAATACAGAAGGCATATAGCAACATGGCCGTTTTTCGAGAGCGGTTAATGGTCCACCCCCGATTCAGAAAGTAGCCCGATAAATAACCACCGCCAACACTGCCAATCGTCGCGGCTGTATAAACGATGATGAGGGGCAGGCTTGGTTTCTTAAGATCAAGATTGAACGAGGCCGCAAAATACGAAGGGAGCCAAAACAGGAAGAACCACCATACCGGATCAGTCAGCAGTTTTCCCAGAATAAAGGCCCAGGTCTGACGACGCCGAATCAGATCGATCCAGCGAACGTTGGAAGCACCATCCGTCGTACCTTCAGTATCCTGGGTGATGAAGGCTAGTTCCTGCGTCGATACATTCTTATGCTTTTGTGGGCTATCGTACGACCACCACCAGAAAAAAAGCCAGATAAATCCGATTAACCCCGTCAGTATAAACGCTACCTGCCAGCCGTATACGCCTAGAAGCCAGGGAACGGCGATGGGAGCGACCACGGCGCCAATATTAGTACCCGCATTGAAAAGACCCGTAGCGAGAGCCCGCTCATGGCGTGGAAACCATTCGGCCACTGTCTTGATGGCTGCCGGGAAGTTACCGCCCTCGCCTAGACCCAGTAAGGCCCGATACACCCCAAAGCTGAACGTACTGGTGGCTACGGCGTGCAAAGCAGCGGCTATCGACCAGACTAAAACGGCCAGTACATACCCCACCTTCGTACCAATTTTATCGATCAGACGACCAAAGACGACATAACTAAGCGCATAAGCCGCCTGAAAGGCCATGACAATATGGCTATAGTCTGTTTCGGTCCAGTTGAAGATTGTTTCCAGCGTTGGTTTGAGCAGGCTGATCACCTGACGATCGAGGTAGTTGATCGTGGTTGCTACAAACAGTAATCCAACAATTCGCCAGCGGTAGTTGGTCATAAATGGGTAGTCATTAAATGGTCATTTATGGTCATCGTTAGTCATGGAACAGTCATTACTGGTTATTGACCGCTTCCCGGCAATGCGCAATAAATGACTATGCATGACCAACAATGCCGGTACATGACAATGTAGCTAAAACGGTAAGGTGCGAAGAGACTGGCTACTTTCCTGAGCCAGATCAATGATTCGCGCTAGCTGCTGAATTTCGGTAGGCTTGATTTCGGGCTGGGCTCCATTAACGATCACCTCATACAGATTGTCGTAGAACGGAGCGTAATTGCCCGGAGCGCTTTCAATGAGTTCGGCTTTCCCATCCCGGTATAGCGTACCCCATCGATCATCGGGTTCAATGCCTAAATCGGGCTCATTGGGCAATCTATTTGTTCGGAGCCGCTCTTCCTGCGGGTCCAGACCACCTTTCAGAAATGAGCCTTCGGTGCCATGCAGACTGTACCGTAATTTGTTCTGATACATCATCAGGCTGGATTCAAGCCGAACGACCTTATCGGCATAGCCAAGCTTAATGTCGAAATAATCGGAGACATGGCTATTGGGGCGCAGGATTCGAACGGTGCCCTGTACCGTTTCAGGAGCCCCAAACAAATGCAGGGCCTGATCGAGCAGGTGAGGTCCCAGATTATACAAATTGCCTCTGCCCGTACCTGCCTGTTCTTTCCAGCTCTGCGAATTGGGTGGTACAGGTGAATAGCGGTCGTATCGGCACTCATAATCGACCAGCGTGCCCAAAGCCCCGTCGGCCAGCAATCGTTTAATCGTCAGAAAATCGGAATCCCAGCGTCGATTCTGGTAGGCAGTGGCCAATTTACCCTGTTTCTGGGCCAGTTCGAGTAGGTCGATGGCTTCGTGTTCAGTCAGGGCAAAGGGTTTTTCAACGACAACATGCTTCCCCTGTTCGAGGGCTTTCCGGGCGTACTCAACGTGGATTTCGTTCGGACTGCAAATAAAAATCAGGTCAATCGCCGGGTCTGCAAAGAGTTCGTCGGGGGTAGCTACCCACTCAATTGACGGATCGAACTGCCGGACAGCATCAGGACGGCTACTGGCAATTTTTTTAAGATGAAAACGCGGATTGACCGTCAGGAACGGCGTGTGAAAATAACGCCCCGACAATCCAAACCCAACCAAACCAACTTGAATAACCTGTGGCATATAGCGATAGAGGAATTAGGAGATACAATCGGTTAATAGTTTTCTATACACGGCCGTAAAGCGATTGTACCTCCTATAAAGCAGTTTGCCTGGGTTTATCTCCTGCTTAGGATGGCAAATTGTTGGTTGGTTAGCTACTTTACCGTTCCTGAAACAGGTACCAGTTGGGCCGATAGGTCAGGCGTTTTCATGTCTTTGTCGAACGGAAACATGGGGCGTTTGATGCGCTTGTAAGGAAGCCGGAACAGATCCTGATCGACACCACCGGGCGTTAGCGCCATGATCCAGTCCGCACGCATGTTGTACAGTTCCGGTTCGAGGTAGCCAATCTTCACAACGACGATATCCGCTTCACGCGGCTTCAGTCCTAATCGGGTAAAGTCGATTTCTTTGTGATACGGTTTGCGCTTTTGGGTGATGATCACATGCACGCTCCCTACCTTGATAACCGCTTCTACTTCAGCATCTTTATCGCCGTGTACAATCGACTCTACAGTACCTTTGAGAGGAATTGGAGGAGCATATCGGGCATCGACAGCTGCTCCGGCTTTCCCTTCTACAGTTCCGCCAACGCCAGCCGCAATGGCTTTTTTGATTAGCTCCGGGGCGGGTATGGACGCGTAAATTAAGGAAGGACCATTCTCTTTCTGAAAGACTGGCCGGGACAAAATCTGAGTGAGTGTCCAGGTAACATCGCCTGCTCCACCAGCCGTTGGATTGTCGCCGGTATCGCTAATAAAAAAAGGATGTTTAGAACTGGCTAAAGCTTTTGCCAGGCATTCATCCAAAGTACCTGTTGGTGCCACAAAACCGAACTCGG
Source organism: Spirosoma aerolatum (assembly GCF_002056795.1). Taxonomy (NCBI): domain Bacteria; kingdom Pseudomonadati; phylum Bacteroidota; class Cytophagia; order Cytophagales; family Cytophagaceae; genus Spirosoma; species Spirosoma aerolatum. The sequence goes on from NZ_CP020104.1 coordinate 3,626,383, forward strand.
AGCGAACCCGCCAGAAATGCTGCGCTAGTTTTTCGGCCGCCTGGGTCACACTGGCTTTATCGTCGCCGGTAACCATCACCACGGCATGATTGCGGGGTTCATCGGCCCAGGCGTATCCAATCCAGATACCGGCATCGACAATACCCGGCTGATGGTCGGCCAGTGGAGCTACGTCCTGATACAGGCTTTTGCCCGGCTCGATGCGCGTGCTGGTTTTTTCGCCGGGGAGCAGAATCGGAATGGGTACCCAGGCTTTGTAGGCCGGTTTGCCTTTACCGCTTTTGATGCGTTCCAGCAAATGGACAACCGCCCGTTCTTTGGTTTGCATAGCATCTTCGTGCGGAGCCATCCGGTAGCAGGTCATCAAATCGGTGTTTTGAGCCAGCCGCCAGGAAACGTTGCCGTGCAAATCCATTGAGGTCGAAATGAGCGTCTTATAGCCAATGACCTGCCGAATGCGGGTGATCAGGTCGCCTTCGGGATCATCGAGCCCTTTCACGCTCATGGCCCCATGAATGTCGAAATAGAGCCCATCATACGGACCATACTTTTTGAGCGAATCCAGCATTTTACCCACCAGCGACTCGTAGGCTTCGCGTGTTACGGCCCCGCCCGGAAGCGATTTACCCACAACCGTCGGAAACCAGATAGCCTGTTTCCGCAAAGGAGCCACGGGCATCATGAACGGATAGGCGTTGAATACTTCGGGGCCGTAGCGGGCGTGGAAGGCTTCTTCCAGAGTAACGGCCGGAGAAAACGTGCTGGACTCGATGCCTAGACCAGCAATGGCGATGCGGGGTAAACGCGTGTCGTTGCCATGAATCGGCTGGGCAAGGCTGACTTGAATGGAGAGAAGGGTGGTAATTAGGACGAAGAAGAGCTGTTTCATGCCCACAAGTTAGCGTATTCCCTCGAAATCTGGGGCGGTAGAATTGGACGGGCTAGACTTCTTTCGTTAGGGCATCGACCTGTTTTTTCTGTGGGTTATATGAACTGATTTACCGGCTAAGGCTTTTACCGAGTTGCTAAAAGGAGGCTACAGCATCACAACGCCTTCTTCGGGATATGATTTCTTTTTGAACTGAACATCCCGCAACTGCTCCCAGGAAATTGTTTCTGATACTGTTGTCAGATGGAGAGATGCCCCAAGGAAAAAGGTTAGGAGTAAGGAAATAGGCGTCATGACACTCCATGGTTGTAATGTGTTCGGCAGTAACGAATATTTAGTAGATGGGTGAGTACCAGATAGCCAACCAGTTTTAGCTTGCCAAGTTAGGTGTGTGATTTTGTGCAACATTGTTGCGTTTTTTGTTGGGCGTACCTGAAATGCTGATGGATGGATTTGTATGTGTTTATTTTCAGGCTACCTTTGTTACGCTATGCGCTCTCTGCTGATCTATACGCTCCTACTGGCTGTGCTGCTACCCAGCATCAGTTCATGGGGTATCATTGCGCATTATCAACTGAATAAAGAATACATTGCTCGTGTCTTATGCGAGAATCGGGATAAACCGCAGATGCATTGTGATGGTAAATGCTACCTGGCTAAACGGCTAAAAGCGCAACAGGATAAGCAGGATAAAGAGACCACCGAGCGTGTTCAGCATACCTCACTCGTTCAACTATATTTCGAGGCTTATCAGGTATTTACCTTTGTATCGCCAGTAGTGGATACGCATCGCCATGTATTTACATATCTGCTTAGCCTGTATACGGCTCCAGCCCATGGTCTTCTTCGACCACCCTGTGCCTGATTGGGTACACTAATCGTTTCTGGTCGATAGCTCTCCGCTCAGATGGACAGGCTTACTATAGCTAGGCTGTCCATCAACGGATCGGCGTTGTCGGCCAAGCTTTCTTATTCTTCTAGTTCTGTCTGTTTGCTCATTGTGTGAGCAGGAGGCTTCCATTTTTCTTTTGTATGAATGCTATGAACTATAGTATGGCCTTATTGATAGGTCTATTTTGCCTTGCCTGCCAATCAAAGAAACTATCTACTGATGCGGCTAATCAGGCTGATTCAAGTGTGCTAATCAAGGCTAAATCTCAATCGGTAGCCGATCTCGAAAAACAGATTCTGGCCCTTCATGACAGCGTAATGCCCGCCATGAGCGACCTGATGAAACTAAGAAAACAGGTGACGGAGCAGTTAGGTGAGCTGGAAAAAGAGCCCATGTCGGCTGATGTCCGGCAGCGGAAAGAGCGTGCTCTGGCCATCAAGGCAGCCCTGGATAAAGCCGATACGTCGATGATGGATTGGATGCATACCTATAACGGAGATACCCTGGTACAATTGACTGAGCAACAGGCCATGGCGTATTTGAAAGATCAACGGCAGCGTGTAAATGCGATGAGTCAGTTGATGCGCAAAAGTATCGACGACGCGAAGGCTTATCTGAAATAACCATGAAATTCAGTTACACGTGTATAAGTCTGTTGTTGCTGGTTGGCCTGAGCCAATGTAGCCTGACAACTGAAAAGCTGCCCTATATCGGCGAGCCCGAAACGGTGACCAAAATGGTAGATGGAAAAGAAGTTACGGAGCGGGATTATCCAGTCATTCCAGCGTTTTCGTTCACCAATCAATACGGTAAGACGGTAACCCAACAGGATTTTGACGGAAAAATCTACGTGACGGACTTTTTCTTTACGACCTGTCCGACGATCTGTCCGATCATGAAAAGGAATATGCTGAACGTCTACAAAGCTTACAAGGATAGCCCCGACGTCAGGATTTTATCGCATACCATCGACCCAGATCATGATACACCGGCGGTGCTGAAGGAATACGCTCAGGAGTTGGGTATTACGGGGGCTATGTGGCAGTTCGTAACCGGCGATCGGGAGAAAATCTATGACATCGGTGAAAATCACTATCTGGTAACGGCAGGAAAAGACCCCAAAGCACCGGGTGGCTACATTCATAGTGGAGCCTTTGTCTTGATTGACAGGGAGAAGCATATTCGGGGGATGTATGATGGCACCACGCTCGAAGGAACTCAGAAGCTGATCCGGGATATTAATGTGCTCCGGCAGGAATACGAGTAGCGAATGGAAATGACCAAACTCATATGAAACTAACACGTCGTCTGTTTACGGTTCATAGCTGGCTTGGGCTAGTAACCGGTCTTTTTCTACTTCTGCTGGGGCTGAGTGGATCGGTGCTCGTGTTCCGGCATGAACTGGATCAGTTTGCCAACCGTGAAGTCCTGACGGTAAAGTTACCAACTCAGATTGTAGCCCATCCTTTAGCCCGGTGTTATCAAACGATTACCAGCCGTTATCCAAACCTGGACGGCATTGCCTGGCTTAATCCTGACGCTGGCCCAACGGATGCGTATGATTTCCGGCTGTATCTCAACGATGCGCGGTTGTTCACCTACGATCTGGGACTTATTTCGTTCGATCCGTATACGGGGACTATTCTGCGCGAAGGCAAATCGGCTGATTTTACGCCCAGCTACATCGAATGGTTATTCCAGTTTCATTTTAGTTTTCAGTTGGGCGTACCCGGTGCGGCTATAACGGCGCTGTTTGGTCTGACCATGCTCGCGTCCTTGCTGACGGGCCTGGTCATTTATCGGAAAATGATCTGGAAAGTACTGACGTTTCGGGCACGAATCAACCGTAAAAACTGGCGTACCATCAGCTCAGACCTGCACCGGATTGTAGGCGTCTGGTCGTTATTGCTCAATGCTGTAATCTTCTTTACGGGTTTCTGGATGAACCTGTTTGCTTTCGAGACCAAAACCTGGCGAACTGAGCAAATGCCGACGAAGTCAAATACGCCTATGATCCTGCCAGCCGATGTCCTATACCGACAAGCCAGGCGATTGATGCCCGATCTGGAACCGTCTTACGTGTATCTGCCGACGCAGCCCGAACGCAAATTCAGTTTAAGGGGAGCGTTAAAAGATCAATGGACTTTATGGGGAACGGGTAATTCCGTAACCCTTGATCAGCAAACAGGCAAGCTGGTTCAGATGAGTCGACTATCAGAACTTCCATTCGGAGAGCGTCTGGAAGCGACATTCTTTCCATTGCATGTAGGCAACTACGGCGGCTTACCGGTGAAAATTCTGTATGTACTGATTGGCTTAACGCCTGGCCTTCTGGCCGTTACGGGGTTTCTGCTTTGGTGGCGGAGGACCCGAAAACCAGTCCGATCTGCCTCGGTGAAAGCGATCTCCATGAAACCGGTTAATGGCTGAACAAAGACAATTTACGATGAATACCTTACCAACTCGTCACGATTTACGCCAGTTACTGGCTAATACGGGCGTTGCGTTGCCCGACGTGAAGTCATTCTTAGAGCAGGATGCCGTCATCTGGACTGCACTAGTGCTCATTCATTTCACGATACTGCTGGGGATTGGCGATCTGCTCGTCCGGCTCTGGCCACTCACGCATTATTAAAACAAATCACATGAAAAAGCTTAGTCAACTTATCATCAGTCTATTGCTGCTGATGGTATTGGGTCTGTCTGCACAGGCCCAGTCTGGTACGAATAGCGATACAACCCGCGTCGCTATTCTGCTCTTCCCCGGTGTCGAACTGCTTGACTTTGCGGGCCCACTGGAGGTTTTTAATCACATGGAAGCCGCTACCGTATATACGGTAGCGGCTCAGTCTGGCCCCATGACCATCATGCAAAAAATGCTAACCGTCGTGCCCGAATACACCCTGTCGACAGCGCCACTACCTGATGTGCTGGTTGTGCCGGGTGGACGAATGGAGGAGGTCATGCAGGATAGCAGCGTCGTCAACTGGATTAGTCGGACGAGTGCCCACCGCAAACTGACGATGTCGGTTTGCACGGGTACGTTTCTACTGAACAAGGCGGGTATGTTAGACGGAAAGACCATCACAACGCACTGGGCAGCCACCCACATGCTCCAGCAAATAGCCCCAAAAGCCACCGTGATGGAGCACACCCGGTTCGTGGATCAGGGCAATCTGTTGACCACAGCGGGCGTATCAGCGGGTATTGACGGGGCCTTGCACGTAGTAGCCCGGCTGAAAGGCATGGAGGCTGCCAAACAGATTGCCCGGATCATGGAATACGATAATTGGGAGCCGCAGGCGGGGCTGGTTGTCGGTAAAGCACAAGCCCATACAAAGGGGAAAACCAAAGCCACCGTTAACAAAGCAACAGTCGTTAAAAAAACGGTAGCTGCGAAACCGACTCAATTGAAACTAGCCTCACTCATTGATCCGGTTTGCCAGATGTCGGTGGAGGGAATGGTGGCCGATACGGCCCGGTACATGGGGAAAACGTATGGCTTCTGCTCGAAAATCTGTAAAGAGCGGTTCAAACATCAGCCATTGTCCTATGTGAAACAATAACTTTTTGCCATTCACTAACCCCTTAACCTAAAGTTTACTGTACATGAAACCTACGATTTTTCGCGGCATTCTACTTCTGGCTATGACAGGGCTGTTTTTAAGCCCAACTCCTATGCAGGCGCAATCAGCCAGCAACGACTCGCTGGGTAAACGGCACGAGGAAATGATGAAAATTATCATGACCAAACCACGAATACCCATCAGAACAATCGGCATTTTCGTCTACAATGGATTTAATACGCTCGATGCCATTGGCCCCTATCAGGTTTTGTCAGAATTGTCGGGCGTAGACATCTTCTTCGTAGCTAAGGAAAAAGGCATTGTCAAAAATCAGAAAGGGCTAAAAGTGCAGGTCGACCGATCCTTTGCAGATGTTGCCCAACTCGACATTCTGGTAATTCCGGGCGGAGCCATCGAAACGTTTCAGCAGACGCAGGATACTACTGTACTCAACTGGGTTCGAAAAATTAATCGGCGCTCCGTTTATACGACTAGTGTATGTACGGGCGGCTGGATTTTAGGGGCTACGGGTCTTTTAAAAGGTAAAAATGCCACAACCAACTGGTACCGGGCCCAGGAAATGCTAACGCTCTATGGAGCTACTTTTAAGCCTGAACGCTACGTACAGGATGGTAAATTCTGGACATCGGCGGGCGTTTCGGCAGGGATTGATATGGCCCTGGCAATTGTCAACGATTTGATGGGTGAAAAATACACCAAAGCAGCCATGCTGGATCTGGAATACGACCCCAAGCCTATTTACAAAGCAGGATCGGCCACCAATACGGATGGGATTGTGGTCGATATGATGCGTGAAATGTACGATATGGCTTTGCTCCCCCTGATTAAAGCCGAAAAGAAAAAACATAACTAATCAATCCCAGTACCATGAAATACATCTTACTAGTTATGCTGCTGTTGGCAGGCCAATGGGTTAATGCCCAGCGTTCGCCTGAAACCAGTACCGCTCAGCTTCGGCAGGAGTTGATCGATGCCTTCAACGTATCGGAAAAATACAGCCTGAAAATCTGCGAACAGATGCCGGCTGAACATTACAATTTTCGATCTACAGATTCAACCATGACGTTTGCGGAGCAGTGGCGGCATTGCTGCATCTACACCAGCAATCAACTGGCCGGGCGACTCGGTATTGAGAGTCCGTACAAAACCCGCAAGCTGCCCAAAGTGATGACCAAAGAGCAGATCATGGCCGAGGTCAAAAGCTTGTATGAGTTTATACGCCAGACGATCAAAATGTTGCCTGAAAGTAAGCTATACGAAAAAACCGATTTTTCAAATGGGGCTATTCCCGGCTGGCGGCTCATCTACGCCATGGAAAATCACATCATTCACCACCGAGGCCAGTGTATCGTCTATTTGCGGCTGAAAGGCATTGTGCCCGAAAGTTATTACGGCTGGTAAGCCAAAATCAGACCTATTTACGGTTAATCAAAAAAGCACATGCGTATTAGAAATACCATAAGTACCTTGCATTGCCTATTGGCCATCAGCAGTTTCGCCCAAACGATAACCGGAAAAATCAAATCCGGTTCCGGCGAAGCGGTCGGTTTTGCCAACATTTTGGTCTTGAACAGTGCCAACGGCACAACGGCCGACAAAGACGGGAATTTTTCCCTGGACCTGACCAGAGGAAGATATCAACTACAGGTCAGTGCCATTGGGTATGCCACCAAAATTCAACGGGTGACCGCAGCCGACCAGCCTCAAACGGTAGTCGTCACCTTAGCGGACAATACTAACGCCCTGAGTGAAGTAGTCGTCACAGCCGATAAAATAGAAGAAAGGCTGCAAAATACGCCCCTGGCCGTGACCTCGCTGAACGCCAAGCAGTTAGAAGAATACCGAGTATGGACCATCAGCGACCTCACCGCCCTGGCGCCCAGTACGTTCATTGTGGAACACGGAAACAGTACCGGTTCCAATTTTCTGAATATTCGGGGCGCTATGGGGTTTGCCAATGACCAATCCGTCGCTACGTATGTGGACGGGGTCTATCAGTTTGATTATTTTTCGGCCCCCTTCAATTTCAGCAATATCGAACGAATCGAAATTCTACGGGGACCGCAAGGGACGCTCTACGGCCGAAACGCCTACAGTGGCGTGCTCAACGTGATTACCAAACGACCCACCAACAAAACCAGCGCATTTGCCGAAATAGACTTAGGCAATTACGGCCAACAGCGCTATAGCGTGGGGTTCAATGCGCCAATCGTACACGATAAATTGTTTGTGAATGCCGGGTTTCAGTCCAACAATCGGGGGTCGGTTTATTCGAATCCAACCCTGGATACCAAAAACTTTGACCACCATAACGCCTATAGCGGCAATGTGAACCTGAAGTATCTGGTATCGGATAAGTGGACAATCGACTTGAACTCAAGGTACGAAAACGATAATGACAAGGGGGCTTACCCCTGGGCTGCCACCGACAGCGCAGCCCGAGCCAATCCCTACACGGTTTTTGGCAATTGGGATAATACTGAACGCAGAACCAATGTCAATACGTCTCTAGGCGTACGATACTTTGGCCGTAGCTTCAATTTTACGTCGATTACGGCTTTTGTCGATTATCATATCTGGCTGCCGGGACGATTCGATTTTGATTTTGGCCCCGCCCAGTTAATCAGCTTTACAACCTGGACCAGACAAAACGAATTGACCCAGGAGCTTCGCTTTTCGTCACCGGCCAATGCCGGAAGATGGAAATGGACGGTAGGCTCGTATTTATTTGGAGAAAAAATAAAGAATGGTAGCACGACCTATTTCGACAAGGATTATGCCGCTCTCGATCCGAATGCCCCTTATGCGTCCATCGGCAATGGAAAACGAAATGGCTATGGTATCGCATTTTTTGGACAGGCGGCCTATTCAATCACGCCCGCTTTTGATGTGACGGTTGGGGCCAGGTATGACATCGAGCGCCGGGAACTGACGCAAAACGCTTCATTTGAAAAAGATAATGTGGTTTCGCTTCTGTCGCCCGACAGCACGTCGAAGAAAACCTTTAATGCCTTTACTCCCAGGGTGATTTTGAGTTACAAATTGACGGATAACTCGATGCTCTATGGATCGTATGCCAAAGGATTTAGAGTCGGCGGATTTAATTTTGGTAACGCGGCCAATCCCACTTACAACCCCGAAAAATCCGATAATTATGAAGTGGGCATCAAAAACACGCTCGCGAATAATCGGCTTAAACTGAATCTGACGGCCTTTTATTTTCAACAAAAAGAACAGCAGGTATCCACCTCCCGCGACGGAATAAACTATGCCACGCTGAACGTGGGCGATATGGATAATTACGGATTGGAACTGGAAGTATCGACCCTGCCGGTCAAAAATTTGCAGATCGACTGGACGGCCAGCACCTCGCACAGCGAATACAAAAAACTATTACTCTTTGATGCCGAGACCAATGCGGTCAAAGATTACAAGGGGAATAAGGCGATTAACAATCCGGCCTTGCAGTCGATGCTGGCGGTTCAATATGGAGTGCCTCTTTCGCAATCGGCTCAAAAACTCAAAGCCTTTGTCCGGGGAGAGTTCATATACATCGGCGAATACCAGTTGGATTTTGTCAATGCCTATCAGCAGAGCGCGTATGGTATGGTCAACGCCCGGGCCGGAGTGACCAGTAACCGGTTCGACGTCGCTCTGTGGGTTCGCAATCTCGGTGATGTGCGTTATATGGCCTATGGGTACGGCAGCTATATGATGGGCCTTCCCCGAATGATGGGCGTAACGGTGACCGGTAAATTCTGATTGTTTACCGGTTTGCCATTCGGAATCGTCATCGTCACCTACGTTTACCTGTTGAATTTTGGGAAGTAAACTCGTTTTCTGTTTATTTTTGTAAGCACTTTCGAATTACAAATGCGGACGTTTATTCTTTATCTGTTGCTGTTTGCTACGTTGCTGCCAACGATGAGTTCGTGGGGCATCATCGCGCAGTATCAGCTTAATAAAGAGTATATAGCCCGCGTTCTCTGCGAAAACCGCAACCGGCCAGAACTGCATTGCGACGGTAAATGCTACCTGGCCAAACGGCTAAAAGCCCAGCAGGAGAAACAGGATAAGGAAACCACCGAGCGTGTGCAGAAAACGCCATCCATTCAGCTTTTCTTCATGGACGCTATCGGATTTACCTGCTCACCGGCTTCCCTGACCCAGCAGACGCACACCGCGTTTACGTATCAGCTTGCGGCTTATTCTGCTCCGATTTTGCCTGTTTTTCAGCCGCCCTGTACAGGCTGTTAGTCCCTCTCCATAAGTCATTTTTGGGCTTGTATCTGCTTCTCCAACAGCTCGTTGGCGGGAGTTTTGGTGTTTTTTTATCACAATTTATTCTTTTTTAGTCAATCTGTCTGGACGGAGAAATGGCTGGTATTCGGTCATTCCCGTCTGGATTTGATGTGGCTGTTATCAACACAATCATGCGTATTCATTTTTCAACTATACTTTCGGTTCTGATTGCCAGTTTTACGTTTGTCGCCTGCCACAAAGAAGCCGACGATGCGATTGATCCCAATACCAAAAACTCAGTATCCATTCAGTTCGAAAACCGGGTTGGCGATCAGAAACTGGTGCTGGGAACGCCAGCGTATAAAAATGCAGCGGGCGAACCCTTTGGCATTACGGCGCTCAATTATTTCGTCAGCAACATCGCGCTGAAAAATGAAGATGGTACCGTCCAGAAATTTCCAAATCAATATTTTCTGGTGCGTCAGGCCGATGCGGCCTCGCAAATTATTACCCTGAAAGATGTCCCCTCGGGTAATTACAGCGAAATGACGTTTACCATTGGGGTCGATAGCACGAAAAGCGTTTCGCCGGTGGCGGAACGGGTAGGCGCTCTGGACGTAACGAGCTACGGCAACGACGGCATGTACTGGTCCTGGAATTCGGGCTACATCTTCCTTAAACTGGAAGGTACGTCAACGGCCGTGCCTAAAACGACCAATGCCAATCAGGCGTTTGCACTGCATGTTGGTGGATACGGCGGTGGTTGGAACGGAGCCGCCAAAACGGTGAACAACCTGCGAACCGTGACCCTGCCCATCACGACGAAAGCAACTGTTCGGGGAAACATTGCCCCTGAAATTCACTTGTTTGTCGATGCGCTGAAGATTTTCGACGGCCCCAACAAGATTAGCCTGGCAACGACCAACAGCGTTCATAGCCCAACCGTGGCCACTCCGATTGCGGATAACTACAAGACCATGTTCCAGGTCGACCACGTCCATAACGACAAGCAGTAAATCGCGTGGCTCAGCCGGTAACGGCTGAGCCATACTCGTTGCCTATGAACCGTTTTTCGAACCGCTTGTGCTTCCTGCTGGTCGTGAGTGGGTGGCTGGTGGGATGTCAGGCTACGGAGCCGGACGCCCAGCCGGAAGTCTTATTTGTCAAACCGACCAATTTCCCGGAACCCGTCTACGCATTGGATCAGAATCGACCCACGGATGCCGGATTTAAACTGGGGAGGGCGCTGTTTTATGATGGAATGCTTTCGCGCGATGGGTCTATTTCCTGCGCTGAGTGTCATAATCAGGCGTATGCGTTTACGCACCATCAGCACGATGTAAGTCATGGTATTGACAATCAGGTGGGAACGCGCAATTCGATGCCGATTCAGAATTTGGCCTGGGCCTCGGATTTCTTTTGGGATGGAGGGGTACATAGCTTGGATTTAGCACCTATTGCGCCGATTGAAAACCCGGTTGAGATGGATGAGAAATCGACCAACGTGATCACCAAACTGCGCCAGATCACGAAATATCCGCCGATGTTCAAAGCGGCATTTGGTACCGATGAAATCAATGGCCCGCGCTTTTTACAGGCATTGTCGCAGTTTATGCTGACGTTGGTATCGGGCAATTCGCGCTACGACAAATGGGTGCGTAAAGAGCCCGGCGGTACGCTTACCGACGACGAACTGGCTGGGTTGACCGCATTCCGGGCTAAATGCAGCGGTTGCCATACTGGTGAACTATTTACCGATAACAGCTTCCGAAATAACGGCCTGTTCATTCAGGGCAGCAAAGACGAAGGGCGTGCCCATGTGACAGAGCTGGCTCAGGATCGCTACAAATTCAAAGTGCCGAGTTTGCGCAACGTAGAGAAAACGCTGCCGTATATGCACGATGGTCGCTTTTACTCCCTCGATGCGGTGTTAACCCATTACGCCGAAAACGTACAGAAAACGGAAAACCTCGACCCATTGCTGCAACAGAATGGGCGGTTGGGCATACAACTGACTGACAATGACAAACGACAGATTATCGCGTTTCTGAAAACGCTCACCGATGATCAGTTTTTGCGTGATCCGCGTTTTGTTGAACCCTAAGTTTTGTCCAACCTAAAAAAACACCACTACCGCATGAAAAAATATATAGCGATTGGCCTGCTGGCCTTGTTCAGCGTTCCAACGCTGGCCTGCGATCTTTGCGGGTGCAGCAACGGCGGGTCGTTTTTTGGGATTTTACCGCAGGGACACCGGGGCTTTTTGGGTGTACGCTACCGGTACAATACGTTCAATTCCCATTTGAGCAGTCTTAACCTGAGCAGCCGGGAGCAGTTTCGAACAGCCGAACTTTGGGGCCGGTTTTATCCGGCCAAACGTGTGCAGATCATGGCGTTTGTGCCCTACCAGTTTAGCCAGCAAACCATGCTCAAATCCGGGGAAACCATACCGTTGCGCGGTCTGAGCGACATTACCGCTTTGGCCCATTACAACGTACTGAATACGTTTATGGATGATTCGGTTGTCCACGTTGTCAACCACAATCTGCTGGTGGGTGGTGGCGTTAAACTACCGACGGGTCGGTATCGGTACGATGAAAACAGCCTGTCGGACGTAGCGAATCCTAATTTTCAGTTGGGCACGGGTAGTACCGACTACATTGCCAACGTTATTTATACGGCTCGCTACAAAAACTGGGGCCTGAATGCCGATGTGTCGTACCGAATGACGACCACGAATCCCAATGGCTACCGTTTCGGGAATCGGCTCAATACCTCGGCGTCACTATTTTATCTAACCAGTCTGGGTAGCCGGTCGATTATGCCCAACGCGGGGGTGTTTGTCGAACAGGCGGGTCATGACATTCGCGGGGGTGTGATGAATACCCAAACGGGTGGCTATGCCGCCTACCTGAACCTCGGCACGGAAGTGTATTTGAACAAACTCTCCTTTGGTGTGAGCTATCGGCGTCCTGTATCCCAGTATTTGTCAGAAGGGGAGTTGCAGGCAAATGCGCAACTGACAACCCATATCACCTTTTTATTCTGATCAATCGATGCGCCAGTCCCTCTTTTTCATGCTGCTCCTGACCAGTGCGCTGGTCGGTACCTTTCTCGCCTGTCAAAACGATGTCGGCACCGCCGAAACGGGTTCACTTACGGTCAGTTTCGATAACGTAGTCGGTAGTCAGGACCTGAAATTAGGGACTGGTACGTATCAGAATGCGGCTGGCGAGTCATTCAACGTGACCAAGTTCAATTATTTCGTCAGTAACTTTCGGCTTAAAAAGGCCGACGGAACTGAGTATGTATTGCCTCAGGAGGCTAACTATTATTTGATTCAGGAAGATAAACCGGAATCACAATCCTTTACACTGACAACTATTCCAACGGGTGAGTACATTGGTATGTCATTTTTAATTGGAGTGGATAGTTTGCGGAGTCTGGCCAATATTAGTCAGCGTACGGGAGTGCTTGATCCGGGTTTGGGAACTCACGAAGCGATGTACTGGGAATGGAATTCAGGCTATATTTTTCTCAAGCTGGAAGGCACCTCGTCCGCAGCCCCGGCTGCCCAGAACAATCTATTTTTCTACCACATTGGCGGTTTTGGAGGAGGCTATAATGGCAAGAAAACCATCAATAATCTGCGTACCATTACCATTCCGTTCAGCGGGAATACGGCTCAGGTATCTGCATCGGGCAGACCGCAGGTCAATCTGACCGCAGATGTACTAAAGGTCTTCAATGGCCCAACAACTTTGAAAATAGCCCAGCATTCGTCAGTAATGTTTGAAGACTATTCAGCCAACATTGCCAATAACTACAAGGAAATGATCCGGTATAAGGATTTACAAAATCAGTAAGAGGTATAGTTTACTACCCAAACAAGGGCTTGTAGGAATAAGTCGACTATATGAGGCAACACCTGTTTGGAGGGTGAAAGCAAGAAAGAAACATTGAATGGATAACGCGCATCCGTCGTGAGGGACGTTAACGGGAAAAGAAACGAGGGAGCAGCATTGGCACACGCTGTCGGTAGGCTTTATAGCTTTCGCCGAAGGTGGAAACCAGCTTTTGTTCTTCAAAATAAATACCGATTCGAATGTATATCGCTGCGGCCAAAACCAGAAGTATATGCGACCAGGTAGGCTGCGTAAGCCAGATGCCCAGTAAACTCAACAGAATGCCCGTGTATAGCGGATGACGCACGTATCGAAGTAAACCCGTCTGGCGCAGATCTTGCCCTGTAGTTTGTTGGCTGCTGGCGGGCCAGCCAATGAATTCGGCCAGATCATAGCCCCAAAGGGCAGTGAGGGCCATTCCTACGCCCAGCGCGGTAATGAGCAGACCAATCAGCGTTGAGCCTTGCCAGCAACTAACATACTCAGCTGGCGCTTTCCAGTGAAGCCACAGGACGGGTAGGAAAGTAAGTAGGGCGATAGCGTTGTATAGCAAACGGTAATACTTAGTGAGCCAGCCCAACCTGAGTGCTACCAATTGTTTCAGCCACACACTAGCAGTCAGGCTGTGAATTAAGCCAAAAACAAACCAGCTTGCCAGAATTAAAATAGAATACATAGTCAAATCATACCTACAGGGCGCTTCATCGTATAATACCGGGACCGTAAACGTAAGTAGACGTTATCCCTAATCCAGGTTAATATAGCCATAAGGCCTGTTACGACAAAAAAGTAACCTGAGAACTCGGTCCGCTAAGCCGAAAAGGTACTAAACCGAAAAGGGCTGATGTCAAATTTAGTTGTTCCGACTAAGGCCAGCTCGGCAAGAATCTGCCCGACAGCTGCCGAATGTTTGAAGCCGTGCCCCGAACAGGCAGAGGCCAATAGCACATGGGCATAATCGGGATGCTGGTCGATGATGAAATCACCGTTGGGTGTCATCGTATATAGACAAACGACCGATTTAATGCACTGAGGACCAATGTTGTTTAAGTTTGGGGCAACGAACTGCTCATACATGCGCTGTGTTTCGGCCTGGCTAATGTATCGGCTCACGGTATCGGGTGTGGTGGGGTATTCATAGGTTTCAGTAGCTACTTTAAGGCCGCCAGTTGGCCCGTTGATGGCAGGAAACCCGTAAATGCCTTGGTCATTCAGAATGAAAATCGGCATGTTATCCGGTGTGTACTGCTCGTATTCGCCTTCGATAGCAAACCAGTAAAGTACCTGACGATACACCCGTATTAACTTACTGTAAGGCGTTTGTCGAAGTGATTCCGTCACCCATGAACCCGTCGTCAGAATCAGTTTCCTGGTTTGGTAGCTTCCTTTATCCGTTTGGACAGTTACGCCCGAAGCGGTTGACTGAAACGAGAACATTCGCTCATTCATGTGAACCGATGCGCCTGCTTTTTGAGCCTGTTCCAGTTGAACGCTAATGCATCGTTCAGGATTTAAAAAGCCTGCTTCGGGTTCGTAATAGCCTATATCGTTTTGGTTATACCGGAATTGCGGGAATTCATATCGCAGGGCGTCCGTATCCAGAATACGGTGGGCTATGCCGAACTGTTCGGCGGCTTCAAGGGTCGTGCTTAACCATCCTGGTTTATTACGGGTTCGTACGGTAGCGTATTGCTGACCTACGAAAAGCCCGCCTGTAATGGTTAGTAGCTTTTCTCCCGATTGCTGTTCGAGTTCGCGCCAGATCTGGTACGAGCGTAAAGTTAGCGGAACAAAATGCAGGCCTTCGCCGATGGCCTGTCGGGTAATGCGGGTGTCACCGTGGGTAGAGCCCTGCGTATGCGGAGGGGCGAACTGGTCGATACCCAGAACGTGGGGCGTCTGCCTGGATAGCTGATACAGTGTAGCGCTACCCATTGCTCCCAATCCGATAACAATAGCGTCGTAAAGCATAAGCCCATTATTAACTGGCTCCTAAAATAGCATATAATAAACCGCAAAGACGCGAAGTCGCCAGGAAAGACAGCAGAACTGTTTTCCTGGCGACTTCGCGTCTTTGCGGTTTATTATATGCTATTTCTTTTTAACAAGGGCTGTTACTTTATGAAGCGAGTAGGCAACATTGAGGCTCAACGCTCGATTTTTAAGCTTATCATAATCGCCCGCGATAGGGTCGATATTAACCAGACCCAGTTCATAGGCTAGACTTACACGCAGCCCCTGAGGTAGTTGATACCCGGTAGTAAAAGCTAACCCAGCATCGAAGCGTTTATAGCCCAGGTTTTTATCAAATGCCGAAACAGAAGGGGTGTTGTCGGAGTCTTTGATTGTGCCCCATAAGCCGTAAGCGAGGTAAAAACCTATACCCCCGAACAGACGGCCTTTATTGCTGGGTAAGTCGTGGTTGTAGAGAATGTAGGCAGGAATTTCCAGGTATGTCATTCGGGTTGTCGAAGTGCCCGATTTATAGGTTGTTTTACTGCCTTTCCCAATAAGTTGAACCCCATACAGCAGCGACACATGGCTAAGAAACGGAGCTTTGGCGGGTGGAGCTGTCGGGCCAGGTCGGGAATCGCTAGTCGCCAGCAGCGTAGTGGGGTCGGCTGGTTGAATACGACGGTTCGATGTGGGGTTATAATAATGGATAATCTGGTTGACCAATCCCTGATTGTGGAACTGTATGGCTAAATTCAGGGCCAATACATCGCCTGGTGTAGGCGCCGTGGCTGCGTAGGGCGTTCCGGCGTAGGAGGGATTTAATAGTTTTTGCCTGACCATATCGATCGATGCCTGCAGGAAGGTATCGATCTTTCGATCTAATTCCGTAGGGGGCCTCTGGGGTACTTCAGGCCCGATTAGCTGTGCCCATACTAAGCGGGGAAATAACCCGATAAGTAGCAGGAAGATGACGTTTTTCATGATCGTAACAGGTAGAATTTGGCTCCTTAAAGTTCCCGCACGGCGATCAGCTAAAGTATAGTTAGTGCTAACTATTTTGCACAATAGGCCTTTGAGTGGAGCATATGCGAAGGATATGAATTATTGTTCCGACGCTATTGTCGGCCTCTTTACGAACCGATCCTGAGTAACTATGAAGCCCGGCTCTTATTTACGCTTTTCGGGTTAAAATCAGGGCTTTTTTTCGATTGGCTGGGCCAACCTACAGATGGATGGCTCTACTGCAGGCGTAAGCAGCTTATCGGCCTGGCTCTTCTTAAGCAATCTCTGAGTTAGTCAGCACAGAGACAAACCCGCCTACTTTCTGGCCTGAACAGGAAAGTTTAAACAAGTTCATTATTATTTTACGCTATGGAAACGATTTCGAGGAAGGCATTTATCCAGCATTGTCTGGGACTTGGTACGTTGGCTGGCTTGCCGTTCCTGCCCGCTACAGCCTGGGCGGAAGAACGAGTGGATGACGATTTCTATAAGAAAATAGTCGTCGCCAATGAGCAGGAAGTAGCTAAACTCCTGAAAAGCTTGACCGCCGAAATCACCGAGGTTCGGCGACGGGCCGGGTATGATCTATCGAATCTGGCTGCTGCTTTTTGTGAAACTACCTCGACGTTTTACCAGAATGAAGAGTTGATAAGGGGTATGTCGAAGATCATTCGATTTCTGCTGAAAGCGCAGCATACCGATGGCACCCTCGACTTTGGAAACCTGGCTTCTCCGCCCGATACAGCCTTTATTCTGGAACCCCTCACAGCGGCTGCCACGATTCTCAAACACACTAATCAGGCTTCGCTCAATGATGTAAAGGCGCAGTTGAAGACGTTTATCGTAAAGGCGGGTGAAGCCCTCCGAACAGGTGGAGTACATACACCCAACCACCGTTGGGTCGTGTCGGCCGCATTGGCGAAAATCAACGCCCTGTATCCAGATACCGGCTATGTGAAACGAATTCATGAGTGGCTAGCCGAAGGCGTATACATCGATGATGAGGGGAATTACCTCGAACGGAGCATGAACTATTCCGTTGTCATTGATCGGGCACTCATTACAATGGCTAGTCTGCTGCCTATGCCGTCGCTGTTTGGCCCTGTTCGTAAAAACCTTGATTTAGTATACGTTCACTGCGAACCCAATGGGGAACTGGTTACAGTCGATTCCCGGCGACAGGATCAGTATGCACCCATCGGCATCCTCAATTTTTATCATGAATATCGGTTCATGGCTATTCATGATAACAAACCCGAATGGGCGGCCATCACCCGATACATCGAAACATTGCCTGGGTTTACCGATCGGGTATTGAATGACTTGCTGGCAGTTTTTCTGGAAGAGCCGCTCTATAAAAAGCCGTTGCCAACGCCTAAAGCGCCGTCGGTCAATTTTGAGGTCTTTTACAGGCATACCAATCTGGTGCGCATCCGGCGGTCCGATACGACGACGACGCTGTTTGGAGGGACCGATTTCCCGATTATTATTGCGTCGGGCCGGTCGAACAGTCCGAATTTTTTCAGCTTCCGAAAAGGAGCGGCCATTTTGAAATACATGCGTCTGTCGACCGATTTTTTCAGTACAGGGTATTTTCATAGCCAGGGAGTCCGACATGAGGCTGGCCGATACATACTACACCAGAAAATCGAAGCGCCGTATTATCAGCCCTTACCTGCCCAATATCGCAAAGCCAATGGCGACTACGCCCATTCGCAAAGTACCGATGGCCGTTTCTGGAACAAGATGGACTTTAGTCACCGCCCCCAGAGCAACATCAAGACGCTGGAAACAACGATAACGGCTCACGAAACAACTGGGAGGAATGAACTCACTGTGCGCGTAACCAGCGAAGCCGGGGTACATGTCACACTGGAACTTTGCTTTAAAGAAGGTGGGACGTTGACGGGCGTTTCACCACAGGACGGGTCGGCTGACAATTTCTTCCTCAAAAACGGAATGGGTCAGTATACTACCGGTGCCGATACCATCCAGTTTGGACCGGGCGTATATCATCATGGAAAAACAACCGGTCTGGAAGGAGAGCTATACTCGTCGCATTTTGGAAGCCTGCGTACAACCGGGATGCACGTTTACCTCACCGGAATCACCCCGTTTGAGCATACCATTACAATTGGTTAATACATAGTCTGTTGTAGCTGCCCAGAAAGCATTTAACTTCTGCCCTCAACGATTTTCGACAGGCTTCGTTGAATGAGTATGAATTCAGGTGAAAACTCGTCCAGAATACATTGGCAGGCTTCAACATCGTCCCAGATTCGAAGGCGGGCCTGCTCGATAGCCGTAATCCGTAATTGATAGGCATTTGCCCGTTCTACAGGACCAATCTGAATTAAGTCGTGGTAGATCGTTTGTAGTTGAGTCAGTAATCGATTGGTATCGGCTGAGTACATATTCGTTTGCGTTGTAAAGAAAAGTTTTCTGTAAAATACATCCCGATCAGGGTAACAGACACATACAGGCAAGTTATCTAGTATAAATACGGGAATTTTACCCTTGTCGTTGCATCAACAGCTTGTAGAAACTGCTTGTTATAAATTTGGCTAGTTATTTTTACCTAATGGGGTCGTAAGCTACTCAAAGCAGGGAAACGGTATAAATAGTGATAGCTTTGAAAAGGGGAATAACCGGTAATTAGTTCAAACGATACTTGGAGTAAACGATCGGGATGGTGAAAGAAATACTGAATATTACATCATACGTATAAGGATAATCGTGCAAGGGGCCAACTAGCCGAATAATTGCTTTGTGAGCAAATACATTTAGATAATTTTAATAATCTATTAGACATCGTTGATAGGCTACTTGTTTTGATGAATGAATTAAGCCCCCCCTCTAGGAAATCAGGTAATTAGACATAAATTTTACAGGCATTGCCCATTAATACCTGTAACTTATTTATGCGGACCTTTTTTATTCTCGCTTTGCTGGCGGGTGCATTAACGCTTGGCAAGGTTTACTTTTTCCCGAAACCTGATACCAAAACACCGGGTGGAAGTCCTGCGGGAGCCTCTGGTAAAGGCGAAACAAAGGGAAAATCGGGGGATAAAACCCCTACGATTCCTGTGGAGATTTACCTGGCCCGTACCGAAAAACTAACTAATGTTCTGGCTGTTTCTGGAACCGTTTTGCCCAATGAAATCGTCGAACTAAAGGCCGAAGTATCCGGGCGGCTGATGCAGCTCAATGCAAAAGAAGGGGCTTATGTCAATAAAGGTGAACTGATTGCTAAAATCAACGATGAAGAGCTGAAAGCACAACTGGTCAAGCTGGGATACCTCGAAAAACGCGCTAAAGATGTGGAAGCCCGTCAGAAGCGGTTGCTGACTGTGGAAGGCATCAGTCGGGAAGAATACGATATTGCCGAAAGTAATGTGAATACAGCTCGTGCGGATAAAGAACTGCTCATGGCTCAGTTGGCGAAAACCGAAATTCGGGCACCCTTTAGCGGAAAATTGGGGCTGAGGGCCATCAGCCAGGGGGCTTTTCTGACACCGGGAACGCTGGTGACCACGCTCGTACAAACCAACCCCGTAAAAATCGACTTTTCCGTTCCCGAAAAATACGCCAGTCAGATTCGGGTCGGTAGCCCGGTTCGTTTTACTACCGATGGGCTGGGAGCGTCCATGACCGCACAGGTAACAGCCATTAGCCCACTGATCGACGAATCGCTGCGGACTATGAAGGTACGGGCATACACGTCTAATCCGACGGGGCGACTAGTGCCCGGTATGTTTGTTCGACTCGATGTGCCACTTGGTAATAACCAAACCATTCAGATACCCACCCAGGCTATTGTGCCCGTGCTGAAAGGAAAAAAAGTGTACATCGTCCGGGAGGGAAAAGCGCAGGAAACCTTCATTAAAACGGGTGTTCGCAACGACCAGCAGGTGCAGGTTATGGAAGGGCTGGCCCCCGGCGATTCGGTGATTATCAGCAGTATCATGTCACTGAAAAATGGTGCTTCGGTAAAAGTTAAAATGAAGAATGGTTGATGAATAATGACAAATGGCCGCCATCATTATCCATTATCCATTATTCATTGTTCTTTATGCATTAAAACGGATTACCTATGAGTCTCTCTACGCTATCGATCAAGCGACCCGTTCTGGCCATTGTGATGAACCTGCTCATCCTGTTTTTTGGCTGGTTGGGATTTAAATACCTGGGGGTTCGCGAATTTCCATCCATCGATCCGCCTGTTATTTCAATTCGGACCAACTATGCCGGAGCCAATGCCGATATTATTGAGTCGCAGATTACAGAGCCCCTTGAAAAGCAACTGAATAGTATTGAGGGAATTAAGTCCATTAATTCGTCGAGCAGCCAAGGACGGAGCGAAATAACCGTCGAGTTTGCCATCGATGTCGATATGGAACGGGCGGCCAACGACGTTCGCGACAAAGTATCGGCTTCGGCCCGGACTCTGCCACTCGACATTGACGGACCGCCGATTGTGAGTAAGGCCGATGCTAACTCCGATCAGATCATGATTCTGACGTTACAGAGCAATACCCGCTCGCATCTGGAGGTCAATGAGTTTGCCGAGAATGTGATCGTCCAGCGCTTACAGACAATCAACGGGGTAAGTGAAGTGTCGATCATGGGCCAAAAAAAATACGCTATGCGAATCTGGATGGACCCCGATAAAATGGCGGCTTACAACATTACAGCCCAGGACGTAAAAACCGCTCTTGACCGCGAAAACGTGGAACTGCCTAGTGGTAAAGTTGTGGGCAGTAATACCGAACTGACGGTGAAAACCATTGGTCGATTCCGTACCGAAGAGGATTTCAACAACATGATTGTAAAAACTCTCGGCGACAACGTCATTCACCTGAGCGATATTGGCCAGGCCGAACTTGGCCCTGAGAATGAGGAGAGTGTACTCCGTCTGAATGGCATACCAATGATTGGGCTGGGTATCGTGCCACAGCCGGGTTCGAATCACCTCGATATTTCGGCCGAAGTCAATAAACGGCTGACCGATATTCGAAAAGACCTTCCGGCCGATTACAGACTTGACATCATGTTCGATTCAACCGTCTTCGTGAAGCGCTCGGTGGAGGAGGTGGGCGAAACTCTGCTGATTGCCATTGGTTTGGTTGTGCTGATCATCTTCCTGTTTTTCCGCGACTGGCTGGTGGCCTTCCGACCCTTGATCGACATCCCCGTATCGCTGGTCGGAACCTTCTTCGTGATGTACCTGATGGGCTATTCCATCAACGTGCTGACGCTGCTGGCAATCGTAATGGCGACCGGGCTGGTAGTCGACGATGGGATTGTGGTCACGGAGAACATTTTCAAGAAGATTGAGCAGGGGATGAATCCTATTGAAGCGGCCATCAAAGGCTCGAACGAGATTATTTTCGCCGTTCTGTCAACGTCCATTACTCTGTCGGCGGTATTCCTGCCTGTCATTTTTATGGAAGGCTTCGTCGGGAAACTGTTCCGGGAGTTTGGTGTCGTGATTTCCGTGGCTGTTCTGATCTCGGCCTTTGTATCGCTCACGCTCACCCCCATGCTGAACGCCTACCTGAACCGGAAAACCCATAAGAAAACACAGTTTTATAACGCGACGGAGCCGTATTTCGAAGCCATGACCACCGCCTACCACGACCAGTTGGTGAGCTTCCTGAAGGTTCGTTGGGTGGCACTGCCGATCATTCTGGCAACACTGGGTATGATCTGGTATTTTGGGAAAGACCTGCCTTCAGAACTGGCCCCGCTCGACGACCGGAACTGGTTTCGATTGAATATGACCGCTCCTGAAGGAACCTCATTCGAGTCGATGGACGATTACATGCTGCGGGTAGGACAGATGCTGGAGGATTCCATGCCGGGAAAGCAGGGAATTATGCTCGTGACGGCTCCTGGTAGGAGCGGATCCGGTAGCCCCAACTCAGGTAGTGGCCGGGTGTTTCTGGTTGACAAGATGGAACGAAAAGGACTCAGCCAGCAGATGATTGCCGACAAAACGACCAAATTGCTCAAAAAACTGCCTGATGCTAAATCCGTGGTTGTACAACAGCAGACCATATCGGTCGACAGTCGGGGTGGGTTGCCGGTTCAGTACGTCATTCAGGCGCCTGATTTTGAGAAATTGCGCGAATACCTGCCCCGGTTTCTGGAAGAAGCTCAGAAAGATCCCACGTTTACCTCTGTCGATGCGAACTTGAAGTTTAATAAGCCGGAAGTGAATGTATTTATTGACCGGGAGAAAGCAAAAGCGATTGGTGTATCTGTGGCCGATGTAGCCCAAACGGTGCAATTGGCGCTGGCTGGGCAGCGATTCGGGTATTTTACGATGACCGGGCGGCAATACCAGGTGATTGGTCAGTTTGATCGGGCCAACCGGAACGAACCACTCGACGTGACGAAAATGTACGTAAAAACCAATCAGGGGCAGGTGGTGCAACTTGACAACATTGTCCGGATGGACGAACAGAGCAGCCCTCCGCAGTTATTCCATTTCAACCGCTACATGAGTGCTACTGTACAGGCGGCACTGGCTCCCGGAAAAACCATTGGTGATGGGATTGCGGTTATGAACGCGGTTCGTAACCAGCTCAACGACCCTGCAATCCGTACCGACCTGAGTGGGGCTTCTCGTGATTATGCCGAAAGCCAGTCGAATACGCTGTTTTCATTTATTTTGGCCCTGGTACTGGTGTATTTTATTCTGGCTGCTCAGTTCGAAAGCTTTGTAGACCCTTTCATTATCATGCTTACGGTACCACTGGCCATTGGCGGGGCTGTTTTTTCGCTCTGGTATTTCAATCAGACGTTCAACATCTTTAGCCAGATCGGTATCATCATGCTGATCGGACTGGTTACGAAAAATGGAATTCTGATCGTGGAGTTTGCTAATCAGCTTCAGGAAGAAGGGATGTCGATCCGGGAAGCCGTCCTGGAAGCGGCCTCCCTACGCCTTCGCCCGATCCTGATGACCAGTCTGGCAACGATACTAGGGGCATTACCAATTGCGCTGGCGTTGGGGGCTGCCGGGCAGAGCCGTATGTCGATGGGGATTGTCATCATTGGTGGGTTGCTGTTTTCACTGGTGCTTACTCTGTTTGTGATTCCGGCCATGTATACCTTCCTGTCGCGCAAGCGGAAAGGCGATCCGACGGCGCAGGATGAGCTTTTTATCGAAGCAGAGCCTCCTGCCAAACCAATCGTAACGGTGTAAACATATATGTTTGGCAACCTGTGTGGGTACTTCCTATATTCATATTGTGAGAAGAAAATAGGATGTTGATACACATATATCGTTTCGTTCCTTATTTTGGTACGGGAATTGATAAAATGATTACCATCGCTTGCCTCAGCCGGTCAGTTGTTGCTTGAATCAGCAATGAAAACGCCTTTGGCAGTCCATAGAAAGAACGTTTAAGACCCCAATACCGTACTTGTATACTTGTTCAATTTGAAATTGTCTACTTCTTTATGATCTTAGGTGTACAACATGAAGCCCTACAATCTATTAATCGTCGAGGACGATCTAGATGATCAGCTTTTACTAAAACTTGCTTTTGCCGACGACTCAATTAATTATAAGCTCCTGTTTGTCTCATCGGTAGATGAATTTATTGAAAGCATACCATTATGGCCCGCTACACCAGACCTGATTTTGTTGGATATAAATATGCCGATATTAAATGGGTTTGAGGCTCTGACGTTTTTGAAAAGCTCAACCATCTATCGGCAGATTCCGGTTATTATGCTGACTACATCCGAAGTCGATTCGGATATTGATCGGGCCTATGAGTTAGGGGCCAGTGGCTATATTACAAAGCCTGATACACACACAGATTTGCTCAAAATTGCCGAACATATCCGAATGTTCTGGTTTGGTGTTGCTAAAATCCCGACTCGTCTGGCCTAATGAAATCGATTAGCGTGCCCCCAGGGCTACTGCGATTTTGGCTCCCGCTATTGCATTGTTTTTGATAAGGGCGATGTTTGCCTGCAAGCTTTCTCCCTGGGTATGGGTGGCAATGTAGTTTAGCAGAAAGGGGGTGATGTCTTTACCCGTAACCCGTTGGGTGATGGCAGCGGCTAGGGCCTGCTGGATATGGTCTTCCATTTCGTCGTTGGGTACCTGTTGATGTACGGGAACCGGATTCGCGATCAGCACTGAGCCATCAAGACCCAACTCCCATTTGGTTTTGAGCATATTCGCAATTTGTTCTGGAGTGTCGAGTCGGAGCGGTGACAAAAATTGGCTTTGATTGCTGTAAAAACCGGGAAGAGCGTCCTGCCCGATGGTAACGACGGGAACACCTTTCGTTTCCAGGTATTCAAGCGTAAGTCCAATATCCAGAATACTTTTAATACCGGCCGATACCACGGCTACCGACGTTTGCGCCATTTCAGTTAAGTCGGCCGATATATCCATGCTTTGCTCGGCACCCCGATGAACACCTCCGATTCCCCCGGTGACGAATAGCCGGATGCCCGCCATGGCGGCAATGCGCATCGTAGCGGCTACAGTCGTGGCACCATACAATCGTTGACTGAGCACAAAAGGCATGTCGCGCAGGCTTACTTTCCACACGTTCTCTGCCTGACCGAAATAGGCAAGCTGCTGGCGGGTAAGGCCAACATGGCATTTCCCATCAAACAAAGCAATAGTGGCCGGTATCGCTCCGTGGGCCCGAACCAGTTCTTCGACTTCCAGAGCCGTTTCCACGTTTTGCGGCCAGGGCATACCATGCGATATAATGGTCGATTCCAGAGCAACTACCGGCTTTCCCGCAGCAATGGCTTCGTTTACTTCAGGTTGTATGGCTAAATACGGATTCATACGTCTTTGTAGAGAGATGGCTGGTTACGGTTTTTGTGTATCAAAGACCACAGTTGTAACCGACTGGGCGCTGATTGGTAGTCGGGAAACCGATGCGGTACGTTTTTGGAGATCTACCGTAGCCGTTGTTTCGTAGATCGCTACGGAATTGAGTCGTTTAGGAAGCCCCTTCAACTGAAGTAGAGTGCTTGCTCCCGGATTGACTAAGACGAGGACCAACTGATGGCCGTTGGTGGTGCGGTAGGCCGAGACGAGTGGCGCAGTAGCCAGGCTGTCGTTTTGGTTGGCCTGAGCTGCTATACGGACCATTCCGGGCCGAACAAAACGAGCGTAGTTGCCTAGTGCCCAGAGCGTTTTAGAGGCCAGAATATCGCCATCAAACTGATTCTGGGCATTTTCGCCCATTTTCCCGTTTTTTTCCAGGTAGATAAGGCCGTCTTTGTAGTTGTTGGCACTCAGGGCTAGCCACCACTGCCACGAAGCTGCATTCGCCAGGGTTAGATCAGCATGAATTACCCGGGCCACATAAAGCGCGGTTTTCATGCCCAGGTCGCGGCCTCCGCCATTGATCTCCCCGTCATTATCGCCCAGTACACAGTATTCCGACTGCCAGAAACCAACCCCGGCCTGCCACAATTTCGCACTAAGCTGTTGCCGGGTCGACTGGAGAAGCCGGATGGGGGAGGTGGTGAAATAACTATGGCCACTCACCAGCCGTTCTACATTGGTTAGGTTACCGATGTAGTCGGGACTAGTGGAGGAGAACAAAGCGTCGATGACATTATCCTGTCCGGTTTGGCTCCGATTCGTACCACGTTGAGACAGATAATTCAATTGACCCGCTTCGCCTAGGGCCAGATGGGTACTGAGTTTACGACGGGTGAGTTCCTGGCTAAGAGCACGTGCCAGATCGGCCATGTCGGCGTTGGTGGCAGGCGTACCTTCCTGCGAAGCCATCGTTTGGCCTTTCTTAATACCCCAGTCCCATTGGGGTTCGTTGAAAGGACTGAGGTAGTGCATGGGCCAGCCTTTTTGGTCGAAATACTGAACCACATCGGCCAGAAAGCGCGTGTAGTCGCCGAGCCGTTGGCGGTTAAAGTTATACTCTCCCAATTTGCCCGACGCGTAGGCTTTACCGTTGGCCGTAAACTGAATTGGTGGCGAGTTGGTGAAACCCAGCAGATAAGGGACCTTACGTTGATGGGCAGCTTCTACAAACCATTGCTGGCCAGCCTGTTTCGACCAGTCGTAGGTGCCATCGGAGCGTTGAAAACACTCGGACCGGCGCCAGGGACTCTGAATACCGCTCGAATCGCCCTGTTCGGTGCTTCCGGCCCCGATATTGAACCGCCACATCGACAGCCCGATGCCTTTAGGACTACCGGACGCGTCGGTATCCAGGCTGAATAGCCAGTCGGCAATCTGCTGGCGGTTGGCTAGTGAATAATTTGTACCGACAAACTGTGCCGACCAGCAGTCCGATGCGCCGAAGCTGTGGATGGTCTGATAGGTTTGTCCGGGCTGAAGGGTAATGACCAGCGGGGTAGGGTAGGCGGCCTGTTGGGCCAATCCAAGGGGGCTCTTTGCCAGCAGAAAAATCAGCGTTACAAAGGCCGTTATTCGTGATAGGAACATCAGAAAGAGCGAGGAAACGGGTCCGGTGATGTATTCAGACAAAAGAAGTGATAAAAGCGCAAACTACCTGCATACGGAACCGACACAGATGCGGAAACTGGAAAGGACAAGTAAAGCCAGAGTGATCGGCTTCGGATGGACGGTGGCTAACGCATTCCTTTTTGTAACTGGAAGAATTTGGTAAAGAACTGTAATTGTTTACTTTACACCATTCGTTAAATACCTTATCTTCGACCAGCCAACTATACCCTTCCTCGTTCTGAATATGTTTCCGCATTCTTTGATTCGACTTATCAACTGTAGTCTTTGGCTGGCCTGTCTGCTCACGGCCCGTTTATCTATTGCGCAGGTGCAGACCATGGATACCATGCAAACCGATGAGCGTATTGTATTCCTGCGAGCCGTTTCCCGGAAATATTTTGCTGATACGACGAAGGTGATGGCCAT
The DNA here is from genome assembly GCF_002056795.1 of Spirosoma aerolatum. NCBI lineage: Bacteria > Pseudomonadati > Bacteroidota > Cytophagia > Cytophagales > Cytophagaceae > Spirosoma > Spirosoma aerolatum. The sequence continues at coordinate 3,653,768 of NZ_CP020104.1, forward strand.
GTTGGATAGCGCCCGTACCTTCTGTGAAGATCGGGACGATGCGTTTATGGTCTGGTATGTAACGCTTCTACAAGTGCATTATCAGTATATCTATCAGCATAATGAACTCCCCCAAAAGATTGCCTTTCTGAAAAGTAAACAGGCTTATTTTGACCAGTCGCCTTATCCGGTTATTCGGGCTACCTATTACTGTCACCTAAGCAATGAATATTTCCGAAATCTGGAATTCACAGAAGCCTTTAAATTTTACTTTCGTTCTAGGCAAATTTTTGAGCAGATTGGCTATCAGGATATACCCGAAGCCGTCGATTACCTCTATTATTTCTTTCGCTTTCACTACTATTTTGAAGATTACCGGACGGCGATTCATTATGTCAGCTTAGCCGAAAAATACAATAAATGGAAGCTGATTGCGGATTGGTTTTTAATCAATAACCGGGGGGTGGCGTATTTAAAAATTAATGACTATTCAAACGCAAAAAAAGCGTTTTTAGAAACCATTGCCGTGGCTAAAGCGGGGCACAATGATACGTATGTGGGCATTGGGAGCGGCAATTATGGCAATACGCTACGGCTGGAGGGAAAATTCAAAGAATCACTCCCATACCTGTATAAAGATGTGGCGATCAACGAGAAAGAAGTGCCCGATAATTCAGCGATTACCTGCCTGTACATCGCTTATTCACTCATTAAGCTCGATAGTCTGGCCAAAGCCCAGACCTACATAAAGCGGTCACTTCAGTTACAGCCCAACTGGTTCTGGAGTAATTACGGGCCCATGTATTATGAGGTGAACGCGCTCTATTATCAGAAAGCAGGCAACCTGGAAGCGGCCATCCGGTATAAAGATTCGCTGGTCGTCAAGAAGGATTCGCTTCGGCGAATTTTTGATAATCGGTTGCTGGCGGCCGCCCAGGCACAGATGGCTGCCGAAAAATACCTCAACGACTTAGCCAATATTGAAGCGGAGAAGGATAATGCCCTGCTCCGGCGAAATATCTTCATTGCTGTCCTGGTCATTGTAACCATTGCCATCATTTACGCGGTCAATCAACGGCGAAAGCGGGAAAAACAGGCACAGGAGGCCGAGAAGAAACGGGCCGATGATTTGCTGGCTCATGCAACAGAGCAATTGGCTCTGTATATGGAAAACCTGAAAGATAAAAACGAGCTCATCGAAAAAATGACGCTTGAACTCACTCAATCAGAATCCCATTCACCGGAAGCAGCTATTGTTGATACCCGAATCGAATCCTTACGCCAGAGTGTAATTCTCACTGAAACTAACTGGCTTGAATTCAAGCAGTTGTTTGAGCGGGTCTACCCGCATTTCTTCGATAATCTACTCACAAAGTATCAGGATCTAACCCCCGCCGAAGTTCGGTTACTGGCCTTGCTCAAACTAAATATCGCATCTCGCGAAATGGCTTATATGCTGGGGGTCTCCATTGAATCCTTACGCAAATCTCGGTATCGCCTGCGAAAAAAACTGGAGACACAACAGGCCGACACTGACCTTCGGGGGCTTATTGAGCATTTGTAGTGGTATCTCCTGAAGGTGAGGTTAAGCCCGCTGAAAATCCGGTTATTTTCGCTTGAAATGGCCATTCTCGAGCTTGTCCACGGTTTTGTCCACGCTAGTTTGCGTTGCCGTCCACGATTTTGTCCACGTCCAGCATTGGGTTTTGTTCAAGAATTGGAGGTGTTTTACATCGTTGCTTTTGACCTAATACACTGCAGCGATGCCTTCCTTCTTTCAAAATCCCGTCGACCGTAAATGGCTGATCATATTGGCCATAATCCTCCTGCTGTTCATCTTTCTGGGCTATTGTGTGTGGCTCTATTATAGCTACCATGTAAAAAAACTGGACCATCAGAAGCTTATCCTGCTGCCCGATAGCTATCCGTGGCGCGTAGTGGGCGTGTGGATGCGGTTGAAAGAGACCGTGAAGATGACGTGAATCACCCGAATAGCCAGCACATACTGTGTTCTAAAATGAACCCTCCTCTAACCCATGAAACAAATCGTTACTGTCGGCTGTCTGTTACTCTTTTGCTGGACTGGAAGGCGAACCTGTCTGGGCCAAAACCTGGACCCGAACGCCTATAAGGGTGGGGAAAACAAGCTAAAACTGACGGGGGGACTGTCGGCTAATATGGTCTACACGTCTAACCAGGCCTCGACGATTACGCCGGTCAGTTATTTTGTGAGCGGCAATCTCAATTTGACCTATAAGACGTTTACGCTGCCATTTAGCTTCAACTATTCCAATCGGACGTTTTCGTATAGCCAGCCTTTTTCGTTCAATTTTGTCACGTTTCGTCCGACCTACAAGTGGATTTCGGCCGAGATCGGTACCTGCTTCATGACCTTTTCGCCCTACTCACTGAATGGACATCAGTTTCAGGGCGCCGGGGTCAATCTGACACCTAACCGTTGGAGTATCAGCCTAATGTATGGCCGACTGCTGAAAGCTACAGAAGGCGACCTGCTGGCTACAGTTCCGGTCATACCCACCTACCGACGGATGGGAGCGGGACTGAAAACGCAGTACCGAACGGATAAATATACCGTTGGTCTAACCCTGTTCAGGGCATCCGATAATCCGGCTTCGTTGCCCGGCTTGCCAGACAGTCTGCGCCCACAACCCAAAGGAAATCTGGTAGTTGGCCTGGATTTCAGTACCACATTGTTTAAACGATTGCAACTCAATGGCGAATACAATTCCAGTTCGCTGAATGCCGATAAAAATCAGGTCAGCGATGAAAGCATCAGCCGGAAGTCGCTGTCGGGTTTGTTTTTCAGACGTGGCGTAGATGTACAATCCTACAACAGTATTCGGCTGGGACTGAATTATAATCTGGTTCGGCTGGGTGGGATAATCGGGATTGATTACCAGCGCGTTGATCCCGATTATGTGACACTGGGCGGATACTATTTCGTCAACGATATCGAGAACATATCCCTCCGATACAGCCAAACCCTTTTCTCCGGGAAAGTTAATTTTTCGGGTAGTGCCGGACTTCAGCAGGACGACATCGAGCATAAAAAATCATCCAGCCAGCGAAGGGTGGTTGGCATGGCGACGATCAATGCCAACCTGAGCCCGAAACTATCGGTTGGTTTCAATTTTTCGAGTTATACCTCGTATGCCTTTATCCGGACGGCCTTCGATAATATTCGCAAGCTGAATCCATTCGAGCAGCTGGATACCCTGAATTACCGGCAAATCAACCAAACAGTTTCCACGAATATCAACTACGCCATTTCCAGTACCGAAACGGCTGTTCACGGCCTGAATCTGAGTGCGTCGTGGATGGAATCGGTGAGTAAGCAGGGCGATATTGTTCGTACCGGGCAGGAGTCGGGGTTCATTAATTCGTCGCTGCTATACAATTACGCGCAGCCTAAACGGACGCAAAGTTTTGGGCTTGGGTTAAACGGAAGTTATAACAGTATCGGCACCCAGCAATCACTGTCGATTGGTCCGTTGTTCAATTTTCAGAAAAGCTTTCTGGCCAATAAGCTAACCACGAACGCATCCCTGGCTTATATCTATACTAGCGATCAGGGGTATGATACCCAGACGGGAGCTGTCAACCTACGCGGAAGTGCCGCCTACAAGGTGGATAAGATGAACAGCTTTGCGGGTAACCTTGGCTTTACGCAGTTAGCGGGTAGTGGTCTGAGCGCCCGAAGTTATGTTTCGCTGACGGTCGGTTATGTCAATCGTTTTTAACGCTGGATACGCATGCGATACTTCCGTTTCATAACCCTATATAGCCTGTTGTTCCTGGTCGGACTGCTGACGGACGGGTATGCTCAGCATTTTCCGGTGCAGGCTACCTTTTACGCCAAACCCCCGTATCCAATCAATCTGTCCGACTATGCGAATCCGCTGGGGCAGAACCTGAGTCTGAAAGTAATTCTGCGCGATCTGAATCTTGGGCCTACGCAAGTCTATTTTCGATTTACTGTTACGGGCGGAGGGCTGGCTCTGAGCAACCCACCCCGACTGGGTAGCCAACCTGTTTTTACGTTAACACCAGGCTTTGTGCAAACCTTTACCCAGGCCGATTTCGGACGCTACTTTAGCTGGGAAAATCTTGGCGTTTCACCCATCGTATATAGCAAGCCGTTAGGGGAAGGTATTTATACATTTTCGGTCGACGTGATCGATGTGCTGACCAATAAATCGCTGTCGGGGGCGGTCCCTTTACCTCCCGTCTGGCTGGTTGTGAACGATCCGCCTTTGCTTACATTTCCGGCCAATCAGAGCCTGGTTAAGGTGCTCAATCCACAGAATACGGTTTTTCAGTGGATGCCCCGCCAGCGTCAGGCAAACGCCGTCGAATACGATTTCGTGCTAACCGAACTCATTGTTCCCGCAAACTACGGCGGCAATCTGCAAAACTTGTTTTTAGCGCAGCCACCCTACTACAAGACGACTACCACCAATACTACGCTGCTGTTTGGACCGGGCATGCCTCCGCTGATTCCCGGACGAACCTATGGATTTCGGGTGCGGGCCAGGGCCAGAATGGGCTTTGAGGATGTGGGTATTTTTCGCAATGATGGCTATAGCGAGATTTTTACGTTTACCTATGGCGAGAAGAACCGGGCACCCAGCATTACGACGGCCCGATGGGATGTCGATGGAAAGGCAGTGGTGGTCTGGTCGGGTGTTGATCAGCAAATTCGGTACGATCTGCAATACCGCGATCCATTTGCCAATGTGGTCAATGCCATAGCGAGTGCAGCTACGCCGATCACCACTAGTACGACCAAATCGGGTAATTCCTCTTCCGGGAGTACTGCCACAGCGCCAACGTCGATTCTATATAACCTGGAAAACCCAACCCTGACGAAGCTGGGAAACAACACATATTCGGCAAAGATCGCGCTGGATAATACCAGAGCCTACAATTTTCAGGTGGGTGGAATCACGGCCCAGGCAACCGATCAGATGCTGTATTCAACCCCTGTCTTTTTAGCAAAAATGGATTGGACAACGGTATCGGTGGCGGGTATCACGCGCGACAACAACGACTATCTGGCCCAGCTAACGGGCAAAAGTCGGAAGAAAAATCCGAATCCTATGGTGGCTACCTGTCAGAACCCGACCGTTACGCCCACCGATCAAACCAAAAATAACATAGCTATCGGCGACACCCTACACGTTGGCGGAACTGATGTGCGGGTTGTTTCGACCGAGTACGCCCAGGCCATGATTAAAACGACGGGGGGCGGTAGCAGCGCCATCAAACTGTATTTCTCCGAAAACTTCCTGATCAATCAGTACAACGAGGTGATTTCCGGCTATTTGACCAGCGAGCCGACCGGAAAACGGATTTCACTAGTAGATGTCAATGCGGGTATGTCGGGCGATGTGAACGACCAAACAATCAAAAGTCTCGGCGTTCAGATCGATTCGCTTAAAACGCTGGGTAACCAGATTTTCGACGAGTCAAAGAACAACGTACAGAATCATGTGGGTTTCATCCTGCGGGTGAATTTTCAGCTGGTAAGTTTGAAAAACCGACTCTCGGAGAAGCAAACAGCCCTCACGACCTGCCTGAATACCGTTGTGAATCAGCTTGCAACGGAAACGAACACTCAGAAAAAACAGGACCTGCAAAAACTGCGAACCCTATTGCAGACACAGGTAGCTGAAAATGGACGCAATCTGACGAATCTGACCACGTATCTGGATAATTACCTGCTGCTCGGGGCCGATGTGGTGTCGATACTGCTCCCCAAACTTTTTATGCTTTAACTGGCTGTTGACCAACCCTGACCCGATTTGCTACTATCGATATGACTTTCTGGAAATCCATCTGCCAACTGAAATTCCTTTCCGTCGTTCTGGGCTTGCTGTGTAGCTCCTTTTTGGCGTTGGGCGAGAACGAAAACCCCGGCAAAACCCCGGCCCCGCCGGCTAACGAAAAGAACGCAACCTCTGCAATGGCACTGCAAACGGCGCTGAACCAGAGCTTGAGCGTTCAGAATCTGAGCGGGATGTCCCGTTTGCTGGCGCCTTCAAAAATTCAGGTGGCCGATCTGTCGCAGGAAGCCAAAGACGCCAAAAACCTGTTCGATCAGTTGCAAAGCCAGGGTAAACTCCTATCGACACTGACCAACTCCGCCCTGCAAACCCTGCCCTTTGCCGTACCCATAGACAATACCAGCCAGGGGTATCTGATGATCAAAAAAGCGACCTTTTTCTCCGACCACGTCGAACTCGATGTGTATGCCCGACTGCTGCTGGGGGATCAGGAGATTTACTTCGGAGCTACTGGGGTCAAGTACGTAATGGCATCGGGCATGGCCGGAACGGTGGGGCTGGTGATGCTGGGTACGCAGGAGTTCTCGAATACGCAATACAAAGTAAGCCTGACTGGGGGAAGTATGAAAACCACGCCCCCGGGCAATGCATCCCAGCTGAAAATTAACTGCGGCAGCTTTGCCGGGCTGGTGATCAAAGGAAACCTGGAACTTAATAAAGACACGTTTCTGAAGCTGGACGACAAAGGGTATCCGATGCCCGACGGAACAGCCGCTGTTGTCTCGTCGCCGATTGATTATCAGGCAACAGCACTAACCGGACTGACGGTGCCGGTAAAAAATCCGCTGGCGTTTACCCTAAAGAAGTCGCAGACGGTGATGGGTTTTTCGCTAAGCAACGTCTCGTTCGACTTCTCCGAAAAAGCAACTCCTTCGGCTATTACATCGACTGTCGGTTCATTTTTGGGAAACAATTCCAATATGATCAATCAATGGACGGGCTTGTTCACTACGGCATCGACGGTATATGTTCCGATGTTTTTTATTCCGGCAACACCCAAAGACCCTACGCCCATACGCCCCAGCTTTCAGGCGGGCGTACTACTGCTCGACGACTCCGGATTGTACATGAATGCGTCAGGAACCGGCATTGCTAATTTCAGCCAGTTGGGTGGTTCGCCCATGACGATTGATCAGATCAGCTTTACGCTGGCGAAAAGCAATTACAGCAACTTTAGCCTGTCTGGAAAGATGGGGGTACTGGCGGCCAAAAGCCCGTTCAAGAAAAATGATAAATCATACGATTTCAGTACGCTGTCTAAAGACGAATACCTGACCTACGCTGGCAGCCTGGACGATAAGTCGCAAAGCTTTTCCCTGAAAGTGAACCAGCAGGACAACATGTACTTCCTGGGCGCTAAATCGACCCTACGCGACGACTCGAAAGTAGACTTTGTAGAGGACACCCCAACTTACCGAAGCGCCAAGATTAGTACGGATGGAAATGGGACAACAACCTCAACGGGTGGAAATGAGCTTAATCCATTTACCAGCGCCGATTTGCCCGGTATGCAGACTGTAAATGCTAACCCTAACGGCTTAACTACAGGTAATCATACGCTACAGGCCAGATTAGTAACACCGAAACTGAGTTTTCGGTATGTGATTGGGCTGGATGTGGATGGTAAGGAAGTCAGTCATAATGACAAGGGTTCGAACACCGACAAAATTCTGTCTTTGGGCGTATTTCTAGTTGAGGATCTGCAGCTTGGTTACTCATTTCTAAGCAAGAAAGTCATTTTCAAGTTTACACGCATGGGCTACGAACAGTCGGGGAATGCCCCCGTGTTCGGCAAATTTGGTCTGAAACAGGCGATGTTGACGTACAACGAAGTTTCCAAAGAATGTACGGCGAATCTTACGTTCTACGCCAACGTCAATCCGTTTAACAAACAGGAGGCCTTTGAGGGCTTCGGTAATGCCCTCGACAGGTCAGCATCATCAACCAGCAATTCATCAACCAGCAATTCATCAACCGGTAATTCATCAACCGGTAATTCATCAACCGGTAATTCATCAACCACCCCCTCACCAACCGGTACCTCACCAACCACTCCTTCACCAACTACCCCCTCATCAACCGGCAATTCATCAACCGGTAATTCATCAGCCAGCAATTCACCAACCACACCTTCATCAACTGGTACCTCACCAACCAGTACGACAGGTACCTATATCAACATCGTGTTTGGGGTCGATGTCAACTTCAATTGGGCTGTCAATGACAACCTGAATAGTTTAAACTATGAAGCTCAATTTACGGGCATTGCGCTCAGTACATTCAGGATACAGGGTGATGCCATGGGCTTTGTGATCGATGGCTCACTCGACTATGAGCGAGACGAAGACGACCCCAAGTTGTTTGTCATACAAGGTGCTCTTACGGCAGGGTTTAAAATTCCGGGTCTGAAAAAAATTGTGACAAATGGAAAAGCCTCCACGGCGAAATCCAAAGAAGATACTCCCCAGCTTCAGGTCAACTTTCTGTTAGGTCGGGCTCAGGAAGAGTCGACTAAGGAATACTTCATGTATGCGTACTTCGATTTTCTGCTTAGTTTCGGCGATAATGGTCTGGTTATTGGCCCCGATGTGTTTCTGAACGGCTTCGGTGGGGGGCTTGCCATCAACATGATGCAGACCAACAACTTTGGATCGCGCTACTCGATGACGGGCATGGAATATGCTCCCCGAAGGCGGACCTACGGTGGGATGTTGGCGGTCACCTTCTATGGGGGGGGGAATTCCACACGCGGTACGTTGGGCATCTACGTCGAAGGAGCCAAAGCTACCAAAGACGATAATGGCAACGTAGAGCAGGGGGGAGGCTTCCGAAGGTTACAGATTTTTGGTACTGTCGAGTTTGCCCGCGATAATACGCAGCTACAGTCTTCCACACCCCAGCAGGCCCTACTCGATGCGGGTGCAACGAAGCAGAACAGCACACAATCCCCGGCCAATAATCAGAGCGGTACACCAACCCCGGCCAATAACACCTCTACACCAGCCCAGAATGAAGCTCTTTATAGACAACAGATCGAGGGAGCGGTCAAGATGCTCAATGTATCGCTCGACGACAAGTTTGCCATTCTGAAACTGGCGCTCACTTTCGATGCCAGCACCGACGACCTGATCATCGAAGGCTCCGCCTTTGGCTTCATGCACGTCCCGTTAAGACCCGAGGAGAAAGATAGTAATGGTATCGTAATAGAAAAAGGTGACAACAACCGCTCGTATGTACGGGGTATTGCCGCCGGTGATGACTCTGGCTTTATGGGCATGATTGCCTTCCGTTTGCAAATAGAAAATGCCGTGAAGGAGGGAAAAGAAAATGCGGGCAAGGAAAAGAAAGATAAGAAAAACGAGCCCAATCCCGTCAATGGGTACCTCTGGATTGGTCGGCCCGATCAGCCACTGGCTATTGAAGTCAATATTAATGTAGGCAATGAGAAAAACCCCACGTATCTACATATTGCCGCTTCACTGTTCATTGTGGGAGGTAACGTGCCGCTACCAACCAATCAGGTTGTGCTCACACCCATAGTGGAGGATGCCAAAACACAGATCAACGAAGAATTGCAAAGCCGGGGTGAGCAACCCATCGAGTTTAACCTGCCCGTAACCGTCACGCATGAGGGTACATCTTACTTCAGCCTCGGGCTTTCGCTCGAAGGATCCGTCGAACTGACGGCCAATGCCAAAGCCGTTGGGGCGTACTTCAAACTTGCATTGGGAGTAGCCTTAGTCGTGACTTACGACAAGGCCTATAACTCCTGCAACGACTCGCACTGGTTAGGGTCGGGGGTGTTTCATGGATCGGGTGCATTGGGGCTGGAAGTGAACATCCGAGGGTCGCGTCAACGATACGAAATCGCACAATTCACCCTGACAGCCGCCGGTGCGTTTGATTTCAAAGGCAGCTATGGAGCCGTAATGTATGAGTATAGTCTGTTGGGCGGCATTGTGGAAGGACGAGGATTTGCCACCTTCGGCGATTCGCCCTGCCTGAGTTCCAACCTTCGCACGTATGCGGTCAACAGCCGGGTCAACTTAGTGAAAGCGACGGTACCTTACACCGAACCCATCCGATCGGAAACATCGAGCGAAGCCCACTCTGAGTATAGCGGCACTGTCCGACGGCACGAAGCCATTATACTCGTAACAGACCCGCAGATCGCCATGTATGAAGCCTGTAACGTTGAGCTGGACGGTGGTCAAACACTCGAAAACGTGTTCATTGCCATCAATTACTACGCCGAAACTAGCGGAACAGGGTTGGCCCGTCTACCGTCTCAGCAACAACGGTTCGCTACGTTCTTTGTATCGAATGGTCCAGAGGTCGATATAGACCCTCGCAAGATGTACAGGAAAATGTCAACGCTGCACGACGCGAATGCCCGAATTACGCTGGGAGCGATCCTGGTCATTACCGACGGCAGCCAGCAGGAGAACAGCTCCGCCTGGAAGCCCATCGAAGGGTCCGACTTCCAGCAGGAATACCGATTCACCTTCCGAACCAACGATAATGTTGATCCTAATGTAGCCGCAAATCTTAAGAAAGATAACCGGTGGTATTACATCAACCCAGTTGACCTGGCTAAGGCAATCGGAGCCGCCAGCAAACGATAGCCTTAGCGCCCCATAATAGCATGACCCAACCCAGAAGCCTCATTTGCCATGAAACCATACCTCCTTTGTCTACTGTTGCTGTGGAGCAACGCAAGCCTGGCCCAAACACCGGGCCTGCGCAAACCACAGCCTAAACCACCGGTAAAAACCAGCACGACCCCTCCCATCCGACGAATTCCTATGCCCGCCGACGAACTGACCGAGCGAGCTTCGATGGGTATCGTCGCCAAAGCGATCGGGTCGTACATCTACCTGCGATGGCTACCTACCATGCAGAGTACGTTCGAGTTTGGCTACCGCGATGGGTATGTGGTGGAGCGGATTAACCTGAAAACCGGGCAGCGCATCGTACTGACGGCGAAAGCGATGCCCCGCCCCGCTGCTGAGTGGCAGCCGTATCTGGACCGCAAAGACCGATTCTATGCGATGCTCTATGGGATCATCTACGAGCGGATTAAGTACCCCAGCAACATTCTGGAGCAAATGGACGAGAAGCGGCAGGTGTTTCACTTTGCAGCCCTCAGTGCTGATCTCGACTTCCGGGCCGCCTGTATGGCCGGACTGGGTCTTGTTGACTCGACGGCCCGCCCTGGCGAACGCTACCAGTATGTGGTGAATCTGACCTCGGCGACCCGCTACAAACTCAAGGCCGTAACTTCGCCCGAAGTAGGCCTCGGTGATCCTAACGTATTGCCGCCCATCGGGTATTTTGTCGGTAAAGCCAGTGGGCATACGGCTACGTTACAGGCCAAAACGGAACCGTTTCGGAAGATTTACAACCAATACCAGATCGAACGCTCGACCGATTCGGTCCACTACACTTCTATTTCGCCCCTACCGATCTTACCCACCACAAAGCAGGATACCCTTAGCCTGAGCGATTCATTGCCCGAGATCAAGCAGACCTACTATTATCGGATGCGTGGCCTGACAATGTTCCAGGAGCCTGGGCCGTTTACAAAACCCATCCGGGTACGCAGCCGGGAGAATATCCCCTCGCCAGATATCCATTCGGTCAACGAAACCGCTTTCAAAGACAGCCTCGATGTGCAATGGTTTTATAAACCCGAACTGAGCGTACACGTCGAGAAATATCAGATACTGGGTGCCGTGGAGCGTGAAGGACCTTACACTGTCCTGCGCGACAATATTCGGCCCGAACAGCGACAGATCAACATTAGCCCACTGCAACCTGTGCGGGGCTTCACAACCTTCATCAAACTTCGTACGATTTTCCGCCAGTACGGGCGTGTTTCCGACACACAGCCCTTTCCGGTGACGCTGGCCGACGACGACCCACCTGCCACGCCGAAAAGCCTCACAGGTACTATCCGAACCGAGGGCGAGTTGGCTATCGTGACCTTACACTGGCAACCCAATACCGAATCGGACCTCGATGGCTACTTCGTCAACCGCTACAATGGTAAAGGTGACCAATGGCACCGGATCAACAATTCGACTACGAAGGCCACTACGCTCACCGATACCATATACCTCCGGCAGATGCAGCGCGAAGTAAACTATACGGTAAAGGCGATGGATATGCTCTTTAAAGAATCGCCCACCTCGCCTATCCTCACGCTGCGCGTACCCGATATTAACCCACCCACCTCGCCCATCATCGACAGTTTTACGGTGGCCGATCGACGCATATTCCTGCACTGGACCCGTAGCCATTCCGAGGATGTCCAGAAGCATATTCTGTATCGAAAGAAAATGCCCAATGCCAACTGGGAAGAGCTGCTGACCATTACGGATACACTTACGCAAGCCTACACCGACTCCAGTGTAGTCGAAAAAAGCCTGTATGCCTATACACTGGTTGCGTTCGACGATAGCCAGAATCGATCGCAACCCGCAACGCCGGTCGTGCTGGAAACGCCATTCTTTACCCGCACTGTTGATTTTTCGCAGTTTACGTCATCTGTTATCGATACGATCCGCCAAACGATCCGACTGGCCTGGGCCTGTAATCAGACCGATAAAATCGATAACTTTTTGATCTACCGGGCCATGCCCGACGATGAGCTGGCGCTGGTCAAAAAAGTGGAAAGAGACTCGCGGGAGTGGATCGACTATGTGGAAATGCTGCCCAATAAACCGTATCGCTATGTGATTCGGGCCCGGATGCAGGAAGGGTATTTATCGGGCTGGAAAGAAACGGTAATCGAACGGAAACCATGAAACATGCTATACTCGCCTGCTGGCTGCTCTGTTTGCTGGTCATTACCAACGTAGAGGCTCAGACCTGTACACTGACGCTGAATAAATCCTACGATTACCTCAGTACGGGGCAGAGTTCCATCTTGTCTTATGTTGGCTGTACGGGTGGCACGGTCACCTGGGATCATGGCCTAGGCACGGGCAACAACAAAACCGTCAGCCCGACCGCTACGACTACCTATAGCGCTACCTGTACACCCGCCAGTGGAGCACCTTGCTCGCAGTCGATCACGGTGAATTTTATTAACTGTTCAGTATCCGCCAGCGCGTCCCCTTCAATCATCAGTTCCGGTCAAAGCACCGTTCTGTCCTATACGGGTTGTGTTGGGGGATCGGTCGACTGGGTCGATAGTCGCGATAACGGTATAGGGTCCGGAAATAACCTGACCGTTACCCCAACGGCTTCCATAACGTACATCGCCCAGTGTAACAAAGACAACGGCTACTGTTTAAGCTATGTGACCGTAACGGTAAGCAATTGTTCCATTACCGCTTCGGCCAGTACCACGTCTGTCAATGCGGGGCAAAGTTCGATTCTGTCCTATACGGGTTGCACGGGTGGTACGGTTAGCTGGGATAATGGCGTTGGCACGGGTAACAACAAGACTGTTTCTCCATCCGCCACCACGACCTACACGGCCACCTGTTCACCCGCGGGAGGAGGTAGCACCTGTTCCAGTTCCGTCAGGGTTTCCGTTACGCCTTGCTCTGTGATTGCCTTAGCCAGTTCAACGACCATCAATGCCGGGCAGAGTACTGAGTTAGTCTATGAGAACTGTACCAACGGAACGGTATCGTGGGATCATGGCGCGGGTACGGGCAATAACCTGATCGTTAGTCCATCCATCACGACCACTTATCAGGCGACCTGTACACCGACAGGTGGCGGAACCCCCTGTACTAATTCAGTAACGGTTACGGTTATCCCCTGTACGCTAAGCCTTTCAGCCAGCCCGGCCAGTATATCTACCGGGCAAAGTTCGCTACTTACTTATACGGGTTGTTCTAACGGTACCGTCACCTGGAGTAATGGGCTGGGGAGCGGTAATAATAAAACGGTCACTCCATCCCTCACGACGACCTACAGTGCTACCTGTACCCCTAGTGGAGGAGGTAATTCCTGCACGGGTTCGGTGTCCGTAACCGTCAACAGTCCCTGTTCGATTGGTGCGTCGGCCAGTCCGTCCACGATCAATGCGGGGCAAAGTACGGTTTTGTCCTATACAGGTTGTTCGGGTGGTACGGTGAGTTGGGATAATGGGGTAGGCACAGGCAATAGTAAAACCGTCAGCCCATCAGTTACAACAACTTACGTAGCTACCTGTACACCAGCGGGCGGGGGAGGCACCTGTTCCAGTTCGGTTTCGGTCACGGTTACGGCCTGTTCGGTGTTGGCTCTGGCTAGTTCTACCACGATTAATAGTGGGCAAACGACAACCCTGGCTTATGAAAATTGTACGAACGGAACCGTTAGCTGGGACCAAGGTGCAGGCAACGGTAACAGTATTGTCGTCAGCCCATCCGTCACGACCACCTATCAGGCTACCTGCACACCCAGGGGAGGAGGAAGCCCCTGCACCAGTTCGGTAACCATTACAGTCAATACCTGCGGATTATCGCTTTCGGCTAGTCCATCTACCGTCAACGCGGGCCAGAATTCGGTGCTAACCTATACGGGTTGTTCGAATGGTACGGTGAGCTGGGACAACGGGCTGGGTACGGGTAATAGTAAAACGGTAAGCCCAACCCTTACGACGACCTATAGTGCTACCTGTACGCCAACAGGTGGAGGGAATGTCTGCACTAGTTCGGTGACGGTAACCGTTAGTAGCTGCAATTTTACGGTTACTGCCAGTCCATCCACCATCAACGCGGGTCAGAGTTCGGTGCTGTCTTACAGTGGGTGTAGTAATGGGACAGTGAGCTGGGATAACGGGCTGGGCAGCGGCAATAGTAAAACCGTCAGTCCATCCGCCACCACGACCTATCAGGCGACCTGTACGCCAACGGGTGGGGGGACGCCCTGTACCAGTTCGATAACGATTTCGGTAGTGGCATGTAACCTCACCGCTTCGGCAAACCCAGCCAATATCAATGCGGGGCAGAGTTCAGCGCTGACCTACACGGGTTGTACCAATGGTACGGTGAGTTGGAGTGACGGACTAGGCAGTGGAAATACTAAATCCGTGACGCCTTCAAGCACTACCACCTACAGCGTCACCTGTACTCCGTCGGGTGGGGGAAGTCCATGCACTAGTTCGGTGACGGTAACCGTTAGTAGCTGCAATTTTACGGTTACTGCCAGTCCATCCACCATCAATGCGGGCCAGAATTCGGTGCTGTCTTACAGTGGGTGTAGTAATGGAACGGTGAGCTGGGACAACGGGCTGGGCAGCGGCAATAGTAAAACCGTCAGTCCATCCGCCACCACGACCTATCAGGCGACCTGTACGCCAACGGGTGGGGGAACGCCCTGTACCAGTTCGATAACGGTAACGGTCAACACCTGTAATCTGACCCTATCCGCCAGCCCGGCTACCATCAATGCGGGGCAGAGTTCAGTGCTAACCTATACGGGTTGTTCGAATGGTACGGTGAGCTGGGACAACGGGCTGGGTACGGGTAATAGTAAAACGGTAAGCCCAACCCTTACGACGACCTATAGTGCCACCTGTACGCCAACAGGTGGAGGGAATGTCTGCACGAACTCTGTGGTTGTTACGGTCAATTCCTGCAATTTTACGCTATCCGCCAGCCCGTCGACCATCAATGCAGGGCAGAGTTCAGTGCTTTCGTACAGCGGTTGCAATGGAGGGACTGTAACGTGGAATAACGGCCTGGGAACGGGAAACAGTAAAACTGTCACTCCGGTCATTACAACCACCTACAGCGCTACCTGTGCTCCTAACGGGGGAGGATCGTTCTGTACGAGTTTGGTTATCGTTACTGTAAATGCCTGTAGTATAGCGGTAAATGCCAGTCCGTCCACCATTAATGCGGGGCAGAGTTCAGTATTGACCTATACCGGATGCAGTAATGGAACAGTGAGTTGGGATAACGGAATTGGTACGGGTAACAGCAAAACTGTTAGCCCATCCGCAACCACAACGTACACCGGCACATGCACACCAACGGGAGGGGGGACACCTTGTACAAACTCGGTAACAATTACAGTCAATGCACTGCCGTGTAGTCTGACGACATCGGCCACGTCAACTACCATCAACACGGGAGTCAGTACGGTACTTTCCTATTCAGGCTGTACGGGGGGCACCGTCACCTGGAATAATGGTTTAGGGACGGGGAATACAAAAACCGTTAGTCCGTCGACAACGACCGTTTACCAGGCCACCTGTGTACCAGCCGGTGGGGGTAGTTCCTGTACCAGTTCGTTGACTATCACCGTTCACGATTGTTCGTTCACCACCTCCGCCAGTTCAGCAACGATCAATGCCGGACAAAGTGCCGTTCTGTCGTATACCGGCTGCACATACGGGCTTGTCAGCTGGGATCATGGCGTAGGTACCGGAAATGATAAGATCGTCAGCCCATCCGTCACCACGACCTATCTGGCCGTTTGCGCGCCTAAAGAAGGTGGGTCGACCTGTACCGAATTCCTTACCGTCACGGTCATACCCTGTAATCTGAATGCATCAGCCAGTTCGGTCAATATCAATGCCGGACAAAGTTCAGTGCTGACCTACACGGGTTGTTCGAATGGTACGGTTACCTGGGATAATGGGTTGGGTACGGGAAATAATAAAACCGTCACGCCTTCATCGACAACGACGTATCTGGCAACCTGCATACCTAATGGCGGTGGGGCTTCCTGCTCTAGTTCGGTAACCATCACGGTCAGTACCTGTAATTTCATTGTAGGAGCCAGCCCTGCTAACCTGAATGCAGGTCAAAGTTCGGTAGTATCGTATACGGGTTGCTCCAATGGCACCGTCAGCTGGGATAACGGGCTGGGCAGCGGCAATAGTAAAACCGTCAGTCCATCTGCCACCACGACCTATCAGGCGACCTGTACGCCAACGGGTGGGGGAACACCCTGTACCAGTTCGATAACGGTAACGGTCAACACCTGTAATCTGACCCTATACGCCAGCCCGGCTACCATCAATGCGGGGCAGAGTTCAGCGCTGACCTACACGGGTTGTACCAATGGTACGGTGAGTTGGAGTGACGGACTAGGCAGTGGAAATACTAAATCCGTGACGCCTTCAAGCACTACCACCTACAGCGTCACCTGTACTCCGTCGGGTGGGGGAAGTCCATGCACTAGCTCGGTGACGGTCAATGTTAACAGTTGTAACTTTAGCGTGGGAGCCAGCCCGTCCAGTATCAATACAGGCCAGAATTCGATTTTGTCATATAGTGGCTGTGCCAATGGGGCCGTTAGCTGGGATAACGGGGTAGGGAATGGTAATAACCTGACTGTCAATCCCACGGTCACGACAACTTATCAGGCAACCTGCACTCCCAATAGCGGGGGAACGCCCTGTACCAGCTCGATAACCGTGACCGTGAATGGATGCAGCTTAAGTGCGTCGGCCAGTCCGTCTGCCATCAACGCAGGTCAAAACGCCGTGCTTACCTACTCGGGTTGTAGTAATGGCACCGTCAGCTGGGATAACGGCCTGGGAACGGGGAACAATAAACCGGTAAATCCGTCTGTCACAACGACCTATATCGCCACCTGTACCCCCAATGGCGGAGGAACGCCCTGTACCAGTTCAGTAACGATACAGGTAGACGGTTGTACCCTAAGTGCGTCGGCCAATCCATCAACCCTCAACGCGGGCCAACGTACGATACTGACGTACACGGGTTGTGCTAATGGAACGGTGAGCTGGGATAATGGACTCGGTACAGGTAGTACCCAAACCGTCAGTCCGTCGGTTACAACAACCTACAAAGCGACCTGTACGCCCAGTGGTGGCGGAACGCCCTGTACCAGTTTGGTAACGGTAACCGTGACGAGTTGTAATTTGACTACCTCGACCACGTTGTCCAGCCTAAATGCCGGTCAAAGCGCCCTGTTAACGTATACAGGCTGTGAAAATGGGACGGTCAGTTGGGACAATGGGGTAGGCAGTGGCAACAACAAGACGGTGAACCCATCTGCGACCACCACCTATGTAGCTACCTGTACGCCAACAGGAGGGGGGAATGCCTGTACTAGTTCGATCACTATCAGTGTCAATCCATGTACCATTGGCAGCACCGCCAGCCCGGCTACCATCAATGCGGGGCAAAGCTCGATCCTGACCTATACAGGTTGCCCGAACGGAACGGTCAGTTGGGATAATGGAATAGGGGCTGGTAATGCCAAAACGGTTAGCCCAACAGTTACAACTACCTATATCGCCAGTTGCACACCCGATGGTGGCGGTACGCCCTGCACTAGCCCGGTGACGGTGAATGTGATCCAATGTTCGATCAGTAGTGCTGTCAGTCCGTCCCGAATAAACGTTGGGCAATCGGCTACTCTTTCCTACACGGGTTGCCCCAATGGCACGGTAAGCTGGGATAATGGCCTGGGGAGTGGCAATACCAAAATGGTGATGCCAACGACCACGACGACCTATCGGGCGACCTGTATCCCTGCGGGTGGTGGCAATAGCTGTACGGAAGACGTTACGCTGACGGTTACGCCAGCTCCCATTGCAATCAGTAGTAGCTCGGTTAAAAAACCGAGTTGTGTCGATGTCCAGAATGGGAGCCTGACCTTAACGCTCGACCGACGGATCGTCACCGGAGAACGTATCATCCGACTCACCCTTTCCCGGAATAATTCCCTTGTTGAAACCTATCTGTTTGAAGGGCCATCCTTTACAACGCCCGAAACCTTAGGAGCAGGAACATATTCCGTATTAATCGAAACGCTGATCGGGTCCAGCCCATCAGCACAAACAACCGCCAGCATCACCATCGCCAACCCTGACCCGGTTACGTTCTCCCTGACTAAAACCGATGTGAACTGCTTTGGTGGGGCTGATGGAAAAGTCGAGATTCTGGCGGCAGGGGGTACGGGAGTCTATGCATATCAGCTAGCCGCTGCGGGTACGGCTGGATTTGCCAATGGCAACCGTCATCTACTCACGGATCGTTTGCCGGGTACGTATACCCTACAGGTGTTCGATAGTAATAACTGCTCCGCTGGTAGCCAGTCGATTACGGTTAGTCAGCCTACTGGTGCGGTTGTATTGACAAAAGTATCCCAGAAAGATCCACGAGGGTTCGAGACCAAAGATGGACAGGCCGTAGTGCAGGTGGCTGGCGGCACGCCCGGATACACCTTTGAATGGCTGGATGAAACCGATAATTCGTATGGAACGGGTGTCACGACGGGCACAACGAATAAAAATAGTACCCTACGGGGAGGAACCTACCGGGTCAGGGTGTATGATGCCCGATATAGTCTGGCCACTCAGAAAGGAGGTTGCTCAAGTGTCGTGTCATTTTCGCTTACCGAACCGCCTATCATCGAAGCCCGTATTGACCTCACGTCGGCCGTCTCCTGCTTTGGTAAAAAAGACGGTGTGATTCTCGTGACGCCTAAGGGTGGGGTGCCTTTCACCAAAAGCACGGCGTATGCGCTTAGCTTACAAAGTCAAAGCAATCCGGCTATCCAGATCGCGCCCGTCCGAAATTCATTTGGAAGCCTTCCGGCTGGACTCTATACCCTAACGGTCACTGATTCAAACGAGGTTTCCCGAACCTTTTCGTATTCGCTGGCAGAGCCGCAGAAAGTGATCTCTAGTGTCGTATCAACTAAAGACCTGGCCTGTAACGGCGATAAAAATGGGAGCATTGAAATCGCAGCCATAGGGGGTAATGGAGGATATACCGCTAGCTGGAGTAATAATGCGAAAGGCTTGAAAATCAGTAACCTTTCGGCCGGTGTGTATACAGGCGTGGTGTCGGATGCCAAAGGGTGTCGATCCGATATTCTCTATGTGTCGATAAATGAACCGGTCAGGCTGGAGGCTGCCTTTAAAATAAAATCGCCTACCTGCTACAGTACGTGCGACGGGACCATTGACGCTGGAATTTCTGGGGGCGTCAGGCCGTACAGCTTTGTATGGGACGGACGAGCGGAGAAGGCGACCCGACTGGAAAAATTATGCGGGGGAGAGTCGCTAAGCTTCAAGGTTGCTGACGCGAATGGCTGTCAACTGACCAAAACAGCACAGATTGTTCAGCCAACGAAAATTGACCTCAATCTGGGCAGTGAACGGAAGGTGTGCCAGGGGCAAACGGTGTTGCTCGATGCTACTAATGCACTGGCCCAGTCGTACCGATGGACGCTACCTGATAGCCAAACCGCTAATACGCCTACCCTCGAAGCCAAACAACCTGGCACGTATAGCCTGTCGGTGTTTGATAAAACGAACTGCGAGTTCAAATCAACCGTAGCCGTTAAGCAGGTACAGAATACCGGGAAAATACGGTTTGCAGCTACCTCGACAGGACCAGTCGATGAACCAATTGTGATCCTTAATCTGTCGGACCCTGCCCCGCTGACCACCGACTGGATTACACCTGCTACAGCTACCATCCTAGAAAAAACAGCCGCACGTCTTCAATTTTCATTACCTACCCTGGGCGACTATACCATCGGCATTAAAGCGGCATTTGCTGAATGTGAGCTTTATCAGACCAAGAAAATCACTATTGTCGATGCCTTTCCGAAGCAGGTCCAGTTTGATCCGGGAGAACTGACCCTCTCCGTAAGCCCTAATCCAACGGTAGCGGATGTGGCGGTAAACCTGCTGTTTAAAATGCCCACCAGCTTTAGCATGAAGCTTTATGCGCTGAATACGCCCGATACGCTTTTGTTTGAGATCCAGGAAACCGACAAAACTAACTATAGCACCACTATCAATGCGCTGCCACTTAATGCCGGGGTATATGTACTGTCGGTCGATGTTGCTGGGAAAATCTTCAGCAAACGGATTATTGTGGTCAAGTAGGCCTGTTCATCTTTTTTGATAAAGTAACCCATGAACCAAAAAAGGCTTTTCAAGCTATGCTCACTCCTGGCAGGATATACCTGCCTGGTAAGCGGATTAACGGGGTGTTATAAAGAAGTAGCTCTACCCGTTGCGGCTGATTTCACGTATCAGGTGTCCAATAATTTCGTCATACCGGCTACGGTAACCCTTACGAATGCCTCGCAGGGCGGTGAGTTGTTTACCTGGACGTTCGAAGGGGGCGAACCAGCTACCTCAACCCAGAAAACGCCCGGCGACATTGTTTACCGGAAGCCAGGTACGTATACAATCCGTCTGGAAGCCAGTAATCTTGATGGGGTGAAACAGGTGGTCGAGAAGAAAATTACCATCGATAATAAGTTGTCGGCCAGCTTTAGCTATTCGGTTGTTGGTGATTCATTTGCTCCGGCAATCGTCCGTTTTGCCAACCAGTCGGCTGGCTACGATCGGCTGGAATGGACGTTTGACGGTGGGGTTCCGGCTACCTCCGATCAGCCAGATCCGGTGGTCACGTTCGAGGTTGGCGGCTCACACAAAGTCAGTTTAAAACTCATCAACGCCCATTCAACTACCTTCAAAGACTCGGTCATTACACTGGAACCCGAATTGACAGCTGATTTCGATCTGGTCATTCCGGCTCAGTATGAAGAGCTGGAAGCGCCGGTTACGCTAAACCTTACCAATAAATCGGTGGGTAGCCTCAGTAGCGCCTGGACAATGGACGGAGCGGATGTTGCGCAAAGTCAGCAACCAGCGCCCACGGTTCGTTTTTCGAAAGCTGGCGTTTATACGATTACCCTGGAAACCAGCAACGGTAAGAAAATGAAGAAGCTAAGTAAATCCATTACTATAAAACCCAGCAAAGGGTATGCCTATATCCAGAATGTTGAACTTGGTATTTATTCCGCCCGCAATACCCAGGGAATTTATTACTCCACACAACTTAGAAAAACCTTTACCGAAGCTGAATCGATACAGGCCAGTGATGCAGGTAGCATTGACATTTTGTTCTTTGGACTGGATGAATCCTTCGCGTACAATCGCTTTCTGTCACCCAGCGAAGCGGCTTCGATCGGATTGACACCTGTTCCTGGTGTGGGCAAAACCCGTATACTCAATCCGGCTCAGGTAACTACCCCGCTAGATTTCGATAAACTGGATGCAGACCAGTTAAAGGCTTTATCGATTGGCCCTCCCTCGTCGGATCAGGATGATTTCTTCGACGGAAGTAGTCCGAAGCTGATCCTTTTTGAAAATGCCCGCAAACAGAAGGGCGTGATTTTGATCCGGCAGTACCTGAGCGACGGAGCTAACTCCCGCATTCGTTGCGCTATCAAAGTACTGAAGTAGTACCTGTAACAGAGCGATTTGGGTTGGGAATGGCTATAACGCGTTACAATCGTGCTCCGCTCTCCCGATCGATAAACAAGGTTGCGTTGCCATGTTGCCGTAAGATGGTCGAAGGGTACTGCTCCGAAATAGCATTAGCTAGGGTATGGTGAATCGCTTCGGCCTTATGCGCTGCGGGGACCATACAAAAAATGGCGGGGGCCTTTATTAGCGCCGGAATGGTGAGGGTAAGTGCATACTCGGGCACATCTGATAAGGTAGCAAAACAGCCATCATGTACTTGCTGCCAGCGACTGGTTAAATCCAGACTTACTTTTTTAACCAGCACTGGGTCGTCGAAGTGGGCTACATGCGGGTCGTTGAACGCGATATGGCAATTTTCGCCGATGCCCATACAAACAATATCGGTGGGATATTCCTGGAGGAGTTCGGCATACCGCTTACACTCTGTATCAGGATCGGTGTTGCCGTTGATGTAATAAACAGCTTTCAGGGGGACTTTGCTAAAGAGCCGATCCTTCAGGAAGTTACCGAATCGCTGGGGAGCATTGTCGGCCAGATTAACGTACTCATCCATGTGGAAGGCAAGGATACGGTCCCAGGCAATACCGGGTTGAATTGCCAGAGCGGCCAGAAATTCATTCTGCGAAGGAGCAGCCGCAAAGATGATATTGACTATTTCCTGTTTCTGGAGTAAGTGGCGAATGGCTTCAGCGGCCTGCCGGGCTGCCTCCTCGCCCAGACTTTGGCGGCTATCGAAGAGTTTGACCGTAAGCCTATCCACGGTGAATTCACGGACTATAGCAGGGATGGTACTCATTGTATCAGGTAATTACGTTGCGTTAATGTAGGTTGAATAGATGATGTTACCCTGGATCATAGTCAGCCCAACGGTAAAAGTCTGGTCGAAAAATACCAGGTCGGCATCCTTCCCTTTGGTCAGCGAGCCTTTTTGATGGTCGACACCCATGATGCGGGCGGGGGTTGTGCTGGCCATCCGAACGGCTTCCAGCAAGGGTACATCGGCTAGCTGAACCATATGATGAACTAGTCGATTCATCGTGGCTACACTTCCCGCGAAGGCCGTCCGGTCGGGTAGTTTGGCAACGCCATCTTCTACAATCACGGCCAGTCCGTTTTTCAAGGAGCCTAGTATACTTTCGCCTTCGGGCATGCCAGCGGCCCGCATGGCATCGGTAATAAGGGCAGTACGGTCGGCCCCTTTGATCTTATAGACCAGTTTAAGCAAGGGGGGCGGCAGGTGGATACCATCGCCGATAATCTCCACATCCAGGTCAAGCAGAAAAGCGCTTTCAATAACACCCGCATACCGAAAGGCATTCCGACGGGTAACGCCCGACATGGCCGAGTACAGATGCGTTACCAGCGAGTAGCCGTTTTCGTAGGCAGTAAGCACATCCTCATAGAGCGCATCGGTGTGGGCAATAGCTGCCAGAATGCCTTTCTGACGCAGCCGCTGCCCAAACGTAATGGCCCCTTCCAGTTCTGGGGCCGCACTCCACCGGACAATCGACGAAGAATTATTGAGAATGTCTTCGTATTCGGCCGGATCGGGATTTCGGATATACCGAGGATCCTGGGCTCCCCGCTGGCTTAGGGCAAAGTAAGGCCCTTCCAGGTGCATCCCCAGAAAAGCCGCTCCTTTCGAATTGTGTCGATGAGCGGTTTCGTAAACAGCCAGCGTTTGCAACAGGTCTTCCTTTTCAGCCGTTAACGTGGTTGGGACCAGTGCCGTTGTTCCGTACTGAGCATGCAGCTCGGCAATTTTCAGAAACGCTTCTTCAGTGCCATCCATAAAGTCGAACCCACCTCCGCCATGCACATGAATATCGATAAAGCCAGGTGCCACAAATTGCCCTTTCGCGTCGATCACGAGAGCATCAGGCACCTCGATCGGCCTTTCGTGGACACCGATAATCTGCCCATCCTCAATCACCAATGTGCCGTTCGGTATCGTACGGAAGGGCGTTAAGAGGGTGCCGTTGACGATTTTTTGTTTCATCAGAATCCCCACCGTTTTACGGTATGACCATAGACAGCGTAGAAGACCAGGTACAGGTAGCAGGGGAAAAGTACCCAATAGGCGGTGTGTACCGAATATAGATCGGCAAAATAGCCATATACGAGAGGCATGATGGCATTACCACACAAACCCATAATTAAAATGGACGCTCCGAGTTTTGTGAATCGCCCTAATCCATCCAGAGCCAGTGGCCATAAACCAGCCCAGACCAGCGAGTTCGCCAGGCCCAGCAACACAACGAACCAGATGGATAGATCGGCTGTATGGCCCAGAAACCTTACCGTTCCGTGGGTGAAAAGAATGAGTAAGGTAAACGTTGTGCCCAGTAAGGTGCAGATGCGTAGAGCGTTTACCTGACTGATGAACCGGGGAATGGTTATGATGCCGATGATATAGCCGCAGATGGTACAGAACAGGGTATAGGAGGGGAATGTCTTGGCTTTCAGTAAATCGATACCCATTGAATTGGCATAGCTAATAATTGTGTCGATGGCGATGACCTGCGTGCCTACATGCAGAAAAATGGCGAATGCGCCCAGAATCAGGTGTGGAAACTGGAGGATGCTGGTCTTGCCCGCATTGGCACTAGCCACATCGGGGGTTTCGTGTTCCGTGTCGATTTCGGGTAGGGGGGACCGATAGACCAGATAGCCCAGCACAAATAGAAACGTACCCAATACGGCATAGGGCGGAATAACCCGCCGAACCAGTTCGTCAAGAGCCGCTCCGCGCTGGTCGGCACTCATGGTGCTTAAGTGCGCAAACAAATCGGTATCCGTCGGTCGTAGGATGACCGCTGCAAACACCAGGGGCGACAGAATCCCGGCTGCCTTGTTGCAGATACCCATCATACTGATGCGTTGGGCAGCCCGCTCTTTAGGCCCCAGAATGGTGATGTAGGGATTGGTAGCCGTTTGCAGAATGGCCAGCCCAATGCCAATGGTAAACAAACCTATCAGAAACAGCGCGTAGGTTCGGGTCATAGCGGCCGGAATGAAGATAAATGCACCCAGTGCCATAGCCCAGAAACCGATCATCATGCCTTTTTTGAATCCAACGGCTTTTAATAAATACGAGGCCGGAACCGACATGATGAAGTAGGCAATATAGAACGCAAATGCCACCAGATAAGCCTGAAAGCTGGTTAGCTCGCAGGCAATCTTGAAATACGGAATCAGGATGGAGTTGACCCACGAAATGAACCCGAAGATGAAAAACATCAGCCCGACCAGAAAAATCGAGATGGTCGTTTCCCGCTTACTCAGACTGTTGACGTCGATGGCTAGTGTGTTTGTTTCCATTGGGTTAACGTTTGCTGGTAGTGATGTTGGGTAAGTGTGCGTGGCTGAAAATCGCGGGTTTTCACCCGCGTTACATTACAGCGTTGGCTCCCAGCCTTTTTCGTACTCGCGTTGCCAGAATTTCATCGCGTTTTTGTTGTTCAGAATATGGCCGTTGGTTGGGTCTATCGTCAGCGTATCGCCAGAGCGGAGGGCGATGTTGCCCAGTTGACACAGGAGTGTACTCTGGTGCCCTCCGACAATACCCGATGCCAGTGGAGCGCCTGTTTTGATGGCGGCCACGAAATTTTGAAGGTGGGTAGCGTCCAGAGCCTGGGATGGGTTCATTTTGTTCCGTGGGTCGATGGGTAAATCGTTCTTTACATCCTTAATCAGTTTGTTGTCGAGGTCAAAGATTTTGTAGGCATTGCCACCGCCGTATTGGAGCGAGCCGGTTTCGCCATAGAACGTAACCCCCACATCACTCCCTTCAACGGTTCGGCCATTGCAGCTTCGGCCTTCCCAGGTCATGGCCGTGTTGTTGTTGAATGTCAGGTTAATGACTTGCGTATCAGGCGTTTCCCAGTCATCTTTATACCGATAGCGGCCACCCAGCGACGTCACTTTGTTGGGGTACTCTACATCCAGGCCCCAGCGCATCAGGTCGAGCATGTGGGTGCCGTTATTCAGGGCTTCGCCTGTGCCCCAATGCCAGAACCAGTGCCAGTTATAGTGAATAATATTGTCTTTGTAGGCGCGTCTTGGCGCAGGGCCCTGCCATAAGTCATAGTTCAGCCAGAGCGGTACGGGGGTCGATTTGCCGATGCCAATGGTGGCCCGGTTGTTGGTGTACCAGCCTTTGGCAAAATATGGCCGACCGATGGCTCCGTTTTTAATGTCCTCAATCGCCAGCTTTACATTAGGCCACGAACGGCGCTGGTTGCCCATCTGAATCACATTCTTATACTTAGCTGCTACGGCCACCAGCAGTTCGCCTTCGTGCGGGTTGTGGCTGCATGGCTTTTCGAGGTATACGTGTTTGCCTGCTTTCGAGGCCAAAATAGCCGCTGGAGCGTGCCAGTGGTCGGGAGCGGCAATGACGAGAGCGTCCATGTCTTTGTCGTCAAGTGCCTTTCGGAAGTCGGGCTGATTTTTGGGCTTCGACTTCTGAATGCCGTCTACCGTGGCGATGCACTTCTCGGCCGCTCGCGTGTCGACATCGCAGATCGTGACTACTTCGCAGTTAGGCTGAAGGGCAAAATTACTCGACAGAGCCAGGCCACGGCTGTTAACGCCCATAACGCCGACCTTTACCTTTTCGTTGGCACCCAGGATTCGCCCGTAACTTCTGGGGCTGAAACCGGGCAGAACGCCCCCAATCGACAATACTGCGGTGCTGATAAGCGTCTTTTTAACGAAATTCCGCCGGGAGTTTGCCGTTGGGTTATTGCTCGTGTTATTCATAATACTGGTTTTAGGAATGATCAGTCGCTAGTTGACTTGAGGAGCCTAGCAGGTACAATAATCCGTTGTGTAAACTAGGCCTTTGAACACCAAACACGAACCACACCCCAGGCCCTCTTTAGGGAGCAACCATAAATTACAGTTGCCGAACTTCGATTCGGGCAGGGGAGACTGGTTTACATACCCCCGTTTTTTTCGTGTTTTCACATCGGCCTCATTGATACGCGAAAAGTCATTACAGGGGTCAATAACAGCTTTTTTGTCTTCTGAAGGCGTTTTGGATTGACACCTACTCAGTAGCAGCGAGAAACCCAAAGCCGCTGAACCCGAAATAATGGATTTATTAATAATTTGTTGTCGGGCGTAATGTGAGGGTTACTAGCTGAATTTATTCGTCTGGTCAATGTGTCGATGAATCGTGGGTTTCTCGATTTAGGCTTCCTTTAACTGCTTATTCCAATTGACCGTTGATTACGAAAACACCGCCGGAATTTTAATCAGATCCTGAAATTCGTGTCCGTCGTGTTCAGATCGGGCCAGTGTGTAAACCGATCCATCGGCACCAATCGCAAGGGAATTAACGTAGGTAGGGCGGGAGCCGTCGGCATAAAAAATAGGTCCGTGATCCGTATACATCTGACTCGGAATATGAAACGTGATCAAGTGCAGGTTTTCGAGCCCTTTGGCGGCTCCCTTCGCTAGTTGATCGACACCTTTCAGACGTTTGCCGTCGACGTAGATTGGCCCACCTGTGAGGTAGTATATAGTTTTCTGATCCGGTCCTAACTGAAAGCCCAGGTAACCATAGCTAAACTGATCGAACATGCCACTCTTCCGCGATGGCTCCGAGGTTAACCGTTCTACGAGTTCAATCCCTTGCTGGCGGGGATCGAACCTGAACAAATACCCCGAATTGCCGTGTATGCCATAGGCGACTTCTTCGGGAGCGTACCAGAAGATTTTTCGCCAGTTATAGCCCATGCTACCGGGGTGCGCTGGATCATACTGCCCAAAATAATCGAGCCGCAGATCGACATTCGCAAGTTTGTTAAACTGCTCGTTATCAGGTTGATAACTGGAAATATCACCTTCCGATGTCGAGAAATAGACCGCACCATTGTGGGGGTCAACAAATATGGAGCGGCACAATACCCGGTAATCATTGCCCGGAATTCCGGCTTCGCCCATTGCGGAAACAAGGCCGATGGTTTTGAGCGTACTGGTCTTGAGGTTGTACTGAATAAAATAGCCCAGCGGCCAGGTAATGCCATACAAATAGCCGCGCTCTTTGTCGATGGTCATGGTTAGAATTCCTTCACCATTCGGCGCAATGGCCAGATTTTCAAACGCACCGGTTGTCAGGTCATAGGAAATAAAATGGCCACCAGGATAAAGGGCTTTCCCATCTGGAGCGCTTTGGGGTAGTCGTTCCATCCCATCGATCAGTTCATAGACGCCAATATGGGTTGCGAAATAGAGTTTGCCGTTACTTTCATAGAATCGAACGTGGCTCTTGCCCTGCGGAATGGCATTGGCGGAGGTTTCGCCACAGATTTCGGTTAGGTCGGCCAGCCATTCTGTCTTGTCTGTTCCCGGATTATAAACATAAAGCTGGCCACCCTGTTCGTAGGATTCGGAGCAAAGCACGTAATAAACGTTGCCGTTGCTGGCAGTGGTAATAGCATTGTATGTGTCATGCGCCAGCGGAAAGCCTGAATAGTATGGGGTTGCTATTAGCGTAGAAGCGGTAGCTACGTGGGTTTTGTTGGCTGAATTCATAGTCGTTTTAGTAGTGGAGCTGGCGTTCAGAAGCCCTACCTTTCTGTATTTTCGGCCGTATCTGTGGAGTCGGATTCTTGGTCCGACTCCACAGATACGGCTGGGAATTACTTTAATTTGGGTACACCAACCTGGTCGGCCAATCGGTTAATTTCCTGGTAGATCAAAGCAGGGGCTTCGGGTGCCCAGGTGGCTGGTAACCCATAAACCATTTGCGATGTAGCCCCTTCGTAACCACCTTCCTGCAAAATGGTGGTTGAGGGAATGTAGCCCATCACGTCGTTTGAATAGCCCATTACAAAAATGTGGGGGCCAAATCGTTTCTTGCAGTCGATCGTATACTGGACTACGAGTTCGCCACCAAAGCTTAAAATGGGTTGATTCCCCAATTGCCATACCTGTACCGGATAAGGATAGTGACTGATAAAGGTTTTACCCTGCCTCTTTTCGGCCAGCATACGGGTTGCCCAGCGTTTAAGATAGCCTTCGCTTTCCTGGATGGTCTTCGTTAAGTCCGCTTCGGAGGGTGGAGCCGAAAGCGGTAGCTGAATTTCGGAGTATGCCGTTCGCAGCTGTGGTGTCAGGTTCTGCATGGGCTCATTGAGAACCCGTTCTACGGCTGCGGCCAGTTCCTGCCCATACTGACGGGCCAGCGGGATCGTCCTACGAGGGAGTGGGTTCTGGTCACCGGCCGCCCCCTGAAAAAATAGGGCCGTTACACCCGGATGTGTTTTTTCCAGTTCCAATTGCGCAAAGCCCGCGTAATCGCCCGACCATTGATACAGGTCCAGCACTGTAGGGTGACAAGCGTACCCAAACACAATGGCTTTGAGCTGTCCGCTGGCGTTGGCAATTTTAATGACCGGAACGGCATAATCGTTGGGGCCTTTCAGCTCCGTTTGTTCCAGCAGGGCCCCTTCTTTGTTGTTTCGTCGGTTCACCTGAAATCGTGTGACACCATTCTGGGCGGATAAGACAGCGGGTTCCAGCTTCTGGAATGCCTGCTCCACCAGCGTCACGATCTGGGCTTCCAGCCATCGGGAATACCGATCGATTGTTTCCTGCTCCCTGGCGTCGAGGGGGTAAATGTCCTGGAGAGCGTTGTCCAGAACAGGGCCCGAATGGGTATGCGAACTGTTGAGAATGATCTGCGCTTTGGTTAGGTGGAACTGGCTGTTCAGTCGTTCGCGAATCCGGTCCGACATAACTTTCGGAAAGCCCAGCATATCGGTAGTCACCAGAACCGCCCGATGGCCTGTTTCATCTTCCAGCGCCAGGGCTTTGGCCCATAAATCGTGAAGGGTGCCATCGGCAGCGTGGGTACGAGAGGCATAACCTGCCTGCCACTGCGATTCTTTAGGGGTAATAAGCACGCTGGCAGCACCCGCTTTCCAGCCATCGGCCGAAGCTGTGTGCTGAAGGCATACCCCAAACCAGATTAGCCAGACAAACCCTGCTACGTACCTCATTTCTGACTCAGAAGTTTATCGGCGTGGGTGTGAATTTTCTCAATGGCATTCGCAATGCTATCCATGTCGGTCTGAGTCCCCAGTAGCATATTCTGGGTGAACCAGACGGCTTCTTCGTTACACAGCCGGTCGTTTTGCGGGCAGTGATTCCGCTCGACGTAGCTGTTGAAATTCAGCATGGCCTTTGGATACATTTTCTGAAAGTTTTTCGACTGGAAGGCGTCGTTAAGGTACGGCATGTTGTTCAGTGTGGCGTAACCTTTCGAACAGGGAATCCCCTCGGCTGTGAGTGCCTTCAGAAATACCTCCCGCGACAGCCCTTTGAAGGCTTCTTTTTGGTACCGAAAAGGAAAGAGGTGGAAAGCAGCCCGCGTGACATCGTCGTACAGTTTATAGGGAACAATACCCGGAATAAGCCTGATCTTGGCTTTCAGGTATGCCGCATTTGTGTTTCGAGTGGTTGTTTCGGCATCGAGTCGTTTTAACTGCGCCAGTCCAATAGCCGCCTGATACTCGGTCAGTCGGAGTTTCGTACCCTGAATAACGGTGCCAGCGCCAATCACTCCTGAAAGCATACCGTATGGATTACCGTAGTTGTGGTACGAGAAACAGCGGTCCATAAAGGCATCATCGTTACTAACAATGGCACCTCCTTCGCCAATGGCTAAGTTCTTGGAATTCTGAAAGCTAAAACAACCTGCATGACCAAACGTTCCCACTTTCTGGTGATTGATTTCGGCCAGATGCGCCTGACAGGCATCTTCTATGACGACCAGATTGTGTTTTTTGGCGATGGCCAGAATCTGAGGCATATTGGCTGGTAACCCCAGAATATGTACCGGAATAATCGCCTTTGTGCGAGGGGTAATCTTCGCTTCAATCTTTGCCGGGTCGATCTGAAACGTTTCAGGGTCTACATCCACGAATATGGGCATAGCTCCCGTTGCCAGAACGGGAGCCACCGTTCCGATAAACGTATAGGGCGGTACCAGCACTTCATCGCCCCCACGAATATTCAGTTGATCCAGCGAAGCCATGATGGCATTGGTGCCATTCACGACGGCCAGCGACCGCTTTGCGCCTAAGGTAGCGGCCCATTTGGCTTCAAATTCGCTCACAACATTCGCCCTTGACCAGATGCCGCTACGAATTACGTCCAGCAACTGTTTTTCATCCTGTTCCGGTTTCCACAGGGGCCAGCTGGGCCAGTCGGCTGTTCGAACGGGTTTACCACCTAGCAGGGCAGGCGGCTCCGCCAGGGAAAAGGGTGTTGCTTTTTGAGTGGCTTTAACTGAGGGACTGACAGAGAGCGCCGACGCATCAGTGAGTAAGGATGCCGGTAGCATGGCCCCCAGACCAGTTAATGAGTTTCGCTTTAAAAACTCTCTTCTTGAGACGTTAGACTGCGACATGGGTTTGGATGATTGCGGTTATTTCTTTGCTTTAGCCAGGACACTTTCGAGGGTAACGGCAGTTCCCCCACGTCGTTTGCTTTCGTCGGCGGCTTCCATGAAGGCAAACATTTCAATGGTTTCTTCGGGCGTAACGGGAACCTCACCCGTCTCGAAATAGTGAATAATATCTTGCAGGAGCGGTTCATATCCGCCATAAGGCCCCAGTACCAGATTGCCTGTTTGGGTGAAAACAGTACCCCCATAGTCGTGTTTGCCCGTCCGGGTTCCGCGAACGGTACCCACGCGCCCATCAGCCCAGGTGCCTACAATGATGTCGGTGCCATTGGTATGCACGCGAACTACCTGACGGCAACCCGTACCCATAACCGTGTATAACGTTTCTACCCCATGAATGCCATACCAGTAAAAATCCGGGTGGGTCTTTTCGAGGACAGCCGGACTAAAGGTGTCGGCCCCCACCACCTTGTTTTTGTCGACTTTTTCAATGCCTTTGATATGCCGGAGTGACGAGGCCGAAAAAAGTGGAATGTTGTAGTGTTTAGAAGCCTCATAAATGGCAATGGTATCGGCTAATGAAGCCGCAACAGGTTTGTCGATAAACACCCGCTTTCCTGCTTTTAATACCTGCAGGGCTTGTTCAAGGTGCAATCGACCATCGTTTGTTTCCAGCAGTACCACATCAATTTTTTTGAGTAAGTCGCTGATCGAGTCGACGATTTCGACGCCCTGCTTTTTTACTTCTTCGGTATAGGCCGGAACGCGCGAGGTGCTGCTTTCGATGTCTTTGCTCCCCTGCGGATAAGCCGCCACAACTTTGTAGCCCAGAAAACTGGCATTAGCATCGGGGTTGTTGAGTGCTTTGACAAAGGCGGTACTGTGCGATGTATCCAGCCCAATGATCCCCACACGCTTGCCAGTTGCCAAAGTGTGTGGGGCCTGGAACCGTGTGGGCGCCAGTAGCAAAGCCGCACAGCTCTGTGATGTCTGTTTTAAAAAGAGTCTTCGACTGGATACTGATGGGGCCATGGATTTAGGATTTTAAATGGTATAAGCGACTATATGAGTTTTTTTAACCCGAGATGTGAGGTTTATTGAACCTTGCGAATTAGAGCGAGCAGTCGATGGTACACTAGCTGATGGAAGAGTTCAGCAAATGACGTCGCCGGTACTGACGTGATTATGTAGTCGGAGCTAGTATGAAAACAAAAAACCAGCCGGTTGAGGGCTGGTTTTTTTGGATTAGTCAGTGGACTAAGTGACCGATACGGGAATCGAACCCGTGTTACCGCCGTGAAAGGGCGATGTCCTAACCGCTAGACGAATCGGCCGTCTTGTGTACAAGACCTAACGTTTTGGCTTGTTTGCCGCTGCGTTAGCGAAACGTGGTGCAAAGGTAAGGCGATGTTTTTATAATGCAATACCTCACTGTAAAATTTTTTCAAAAAAAGGGTTTCTGCACGTTTTACTGCTATTTTTGAGGAGGTTAGCTTTTAAATTTTTACAGCCTACATGAAACACGTTTTATTACTGGCAGGCCTGGCCGCTATGTCGCTGATGAGCTTCGCCCAGTCAACTCCTTCTTCGTCAACGAGTCTGTTAACGCCTGATCAATTTCTTGGCTACCGAATTGGTAGCCGATTTACTCCCCACCATCGTGTACTGGCCTACGCCGAACAGGTAGCCCGCCAATTGCCAAACCGGGTTAAACTAATTCCGTATGGAACAACCTATGAAGGTCGTCAATTAATGGTGATCGCGATTGCTTCCGAAGCCAATATGGCTCGTTTGGAAGAGATTCGGACCAACAATCTGAAACGTACCGGCCTCATGGAAGGCACACCCACATCGGCAGCACAGCCGCCCATTGCCTGGTTGAGTTACAATGTACACGGCAATGAAGCTGTCAGTTCTGAAGCCTTTATGGAAGTATTGTACCGACTGCTGAATACAACCGATGCGGTTTCTCAGAAAATTATGAATACAACCGTCGTGCTACTCGATCCGGGTTTGAACCCGGATGGGCACGATCGGTATGTAAACTGGTATAACCAGATGCTGGGCCGTACACCCAATCCTTCCCCCAATGCCCGGGAGCATAATGAACCCTGGCCTGGTGGTCGATATACCCATTACCTGTTCGATCCAAACCGTGACTGGGCCTGGCAGACACAGGAGATTACGCAACAACGTATGGCGCTTTATCAGCAATGGATGCCGCAATTACACGGTGATTTTCACGAAATGGGTGTTGAAAGTCCATATTATTTTGCCCCTTCTGCTAAGCCCTATCACGAAGATATTACACCATACCAGCGGCAGTTTCAGCAGATTATCGGTCAGTATTGCAGCCGCTACTTCGACCGAAATGGCTGGTTATACTATACACGTGAACGGTTCGATCTGTTTTATCCCAGCTATGGCGACACCTATCCAACTTATAATGGGGCTATTGGTATGACCTACGAGCAGGGAGGAAGTGGTCGGGCTGGGCTGGCCATTACAAAAGCGGATGGTGATACGCTTACCCTTCGCCAGCGCATCGACCACCACTATACGGCGAGCATGGCTACCTTAGAATCGGTAGCTGACCGACCAGCCGAAATTGTGAAGGAGTTCGGACAGTTTTTCGATAAATCCCGGAATACACCCATTGGCCCCTACAAAAGCTATGTAATTAAAGCGAATGGTGATTCTGGGAGGCTCAAGGCATTACAGCAACTGCTGGACCGGAATAAAATCAGTTTTGGGGTAGCCGGGAAAGCTCAGACGGTAGCGAATGGTTTCAATTACACATCCCAGAAAACCGATAAAAACATCGCTATTGCGGCCGACGATATTGTTATTAGTGCCTATCAGCCCAAATCGACGTTATTGAAAATTCTGTTTGAGCAGAATTCAGCCCTGGAAGACTCGGCTACCTACGATATTACGGCCTGGTCGTTGCCCTACGCCTTTGGTCTGCAAACCTACGGCCTGACGTCCCGGATTGACCCCAAACCGCTATCGGTTTCTACACCGACGACCAGCACGGTTCCGGCTGCGTATGCCTACCTGATTCGCTGGCAATCGCTCCCTGCCGTACAAACCCTGGCGGCTCTATTGAAACAGAAAATACGGGTACGGGCTGCTGAGAAACCGTTTGAACTGGAAGGGAAAACCTATGCGTCGGGAACGCTCATCGTGGCCCGCACGGGTAACGAGAATCTGGGGGATCGGTTGGGCACTGTAGTTGCTCAGGCCGCTGCACAGACGGGGGCAGAGGTAATTCCTGTCCAGACTGGTTTCGTAACGTCAGGCTCCGATTTCGGTTCTGATTTTGTGACGGGTATGAAAGCACCGCGTGTGGGATTGGTACTGGGTGATGGGACACCCCCGCCATCGGCAGGGGAAGTCTGGCATTTCTTCGATCAGGAACTGAATTACCCCGTAACGTTGCTGGATGGCAATACGCTGGGTACTGTAGAATGGAATAAGCTGGACGTACTGGTGTTGCCTACGAATTACAATTATGGCCGGATCCTGAATGAGCGGACCCTGACGGCGATGAAAGAATGGATTCGGGCAGGCGGTAAGCTGATTGCTATGGAGCGGGCAGCCGCCTTCCTGGCAGGTAAAGAAGGGTTCGACCTGAAGGAGAAGTCTGAAAAAGAGGACGGGAAAAAGGAGAAAAAGGGAAATCCGGTCGATTCGCTGAAAACGTATATCAATCGTGAACGGGCCGCTATATCAGACGATATTCCGGGTAGTATTTACCGGGTCAATGTCGATACGAGTCATCCGCTGGGCTTTGGTCTGACGGGGGGCTATTATACCCTCGTGCAAAATGCCTTCAACTTCGATTTCCTGAAAGACGGCTGGAATGTAGGCTACCTGAAAAGCGACAATTACGTAGCTGGTTTTTCGGGGCGTAACGCAAAAGAAAAATTGAAAAACACCCTGCTGATGGGCGTTCAGGAAATGGGACGGGGTAGTGTGGTGTATCTGGCTGATGATCCGCTCTTCCGCGGATTCTGGTACAACGGTAAACTGCTGTTCAGCAATGCAGTCTTTATGGTTGGAAACTAATTTGTTTAAGCTATAACACAGAGATACACGAAGAAGGCTGAGACACGCAGAGAATAGTAAAACGTTGTGTGTCTCAGCCTTCTTCGCGTATCTCTGTGTTAGAAACATCCTTTACGTATGAAAGCGATTCTTTGTAAGGACTACGGGCTTCCTGATACGCTGGTATTGGAAGACATTCCTTCGCCTACACCTGGCCCTGGTGAGGTAGTGATTCAGGTGAAAGCCTGTAGCCTGAATTTCCCCGATACCCTGACCATTCGGAACATGTATCAGTTTAAACCTCCCTTGCCTTTTTCGCCGGGAAGTGAGGCCTCGGGAGTGGTCAAAGTGGTCGGCCAGGGCGTCAAACACCTTAAGCCGGGGGATCGCGTGTTTACCTACGGTACGCATGGGGGGCTGGCCGAAGAGCGTCTGGTAGATGCCCGTACCACTATTCCACTGCCCGATGGTATGGACTTTATAACTGGTGCTTCAACCCTGTATGCGTTTGGAACATCGTATCATGCTCTGAAGGATCGGGCGAATCTGCAACCGGGCGAAACGCTCCTTGTCCTGGGGGCTGCCGGTGGCGTTGGTTTAGCGGCCGTTGAGTTAGGAAAACGGATGGGAGCGACTGTTATCGCAGCCGCATCGACCAATGAAAAACTGGCCGTTTGTCAGGAAAAAGGTGCTACGTATACCATCAATTACGCTACTGAGGATCTCCGTGACCGAATCAAGGAGATTATGCAGGGGCGGGGTGTCGATGTGGTGTATGACCCGGTGGGTGATCGATGGGCGGAGCCTGCCATTCGGTCGCTGGCCTGGGGAGGACGGTATCTGGTCGTTGGGTTTGCTGGTGGCGAAATTCCAAAAATTCCGCTTAACCTGGCCTTGCTGAAAGGAAGTTCGTTAGTGGGAGTGTTCTGGGGCATGTTTGCGCAGAAAGAAGCCGCCCATAACGGGAAAAATTTGCAGGAAATTGCCACCTGGGTTGTGCAGGGTAAGCTAGCGCCATATGTGTCCAAACGCTACTCGCTGGCCGAAGCACCACAGGCTCTGACGGATATGATGGAGCGCCGGGTGATCGGCAAAGCTGTTGTGGTTATAGACTAGTTGCTGGGTTGGCTTCAGCAACCTTGAAGGGTCAGCCATCCAAACGTTCTAATCTTCCGACAACGTCTTCAGCAGATCCCACGAAAAAGGAACCCAAAGCCCGTTGTGGATATCCAACAGTTCGGTGGCTGCTTCGCAGGGAAAAATCTTGTAATCGAACTTGGTGTAGTTGTAGGCGATATAACCCGGATAATAGTAGATTTTCCGCTGACGACGGGCGTGGTTTATTTTTTGCAGCATCAGAAACTTGCCCAGGCTATGCTTGCGATAGGCGGGGTGGTAAAAATTCATAATCCCGGCAATGCTCTGAAAACCATCATCAAAAATACCGGCTGCGATCAACTGACCCCGGTCGCGAACCTCCACAACATAGGTATCGAACACGTTATCGATAGCCCCATCGAGCAGGCACGATTCGACCGAGTCGGGCGCGTCGAAATTGATGGCAC
This sequence comes from Spirosoma aerolatum, assembly GCF_002056795.1. Classification (NCBI taxonomy): domain Bacteria; kingdom Pseudomonadati; phylum Bacteroidota; class Cytophagia; order Cytophagales; family Cytophagaceae; genus Spirosoma; species Spirosoma aerolatum. The sequence continues at coordinate 3,690,875 of NZ_CP020104.1, forward strand.
TTCGATAGAGCGTGTATAGATTTTCCAACTCGTCGGATAACGCGAAAGGTTTGACGGCTACTGTAAATTGGTCGTTGGTTCGAAGCAGACGAAGTTGTTTGGTTCCGTAGGTCACATCGGCCAGCACAATGCGCAGCCAGTAAACAGGACAAAGCTTGTTTTCAAACAGAACATACTGACATGTAAAAATGTCCTGCTGCATCCGAAAATAGCCCATATTCAGGCATAAGTCCAGTTTACTTCCTTTCATGTGTGGGTTAGATTATTATTCTGTCTTAGCCTTAAAAGTACATAAAATAGCCCATTTCTAGGAGCACTATCATTCGAATAACGGGTATTCTGACTATTTCTTCATGGGTTTTGCCGACATATAAAACGTTAGCTTACCGCCTTTAATAATATCGGAATGGGTAATGGTCAGCTGCGAGAGGGGCTTTCCGTTCAACAGTACTTTTTGCACATATACATTCTTATCGCTCTGATTGACAGCTTCGACGATAAATGTCTGGCCATTTTCGAGTTGCAATCGGGCACTTTTGACTGATGGGCTGCCTAAAGCATATTCCTCCGAACCGGGTGCTACGGGGTAAAAACCCATCGACGAAAACATATACCAGGCACTCATTTGACCGCAATCGTCATTTCCACCTAATCCGTCGGGGGTTGGTTTGTATTGCATGGTCAGAATCATACGAATGCGCTCCTGCGTTTTCCACGGCTGACCCGCCCAGTTGTACAGATACGCGACGTGGTGGGCGGGTTCGTTGCCGTGGATGTAGCCGCCAATGATGCCTTCGCGGGTGATGTCTTCGGTTTCGGCAAAGAACTTATCGGGTAAATTCATGGAGAAAAGGCTATCGAGCCGGGCGGCAAATTTCTTCGAGCCACCCATGTACTCGACCAACGTAGCGGGGTCCTGCGGGACGAAAAAGGTGAAATTCCACGAGTTCCCTTCAATAAAGCCCTGTCCGTGCGTACTGAGCACGTCAAACTCCTTTTTAAACGACCCATCGGCCAGTCGGGGACGCATGAAATTGATCGATTTGTCGTAAACGTTCTTCCAGTTTTCGGAGCGTTTTCGGTAGGTTTCGTATACCTCCTGCCGATTTAGTTTTTTTGCCAGTTGGGCAATGCACCAGTCGTCGTAGGCGTATTCGAGCGTGTGCGAAACCGAGTTGCTGCTGGCCGTAGCAGGTACATACCCTCTGTCCATGTACTCGCCAATACCCTCGTAACTGCGATGGGTAGCTGTAGCGATACAAGCATCCAGTGCTTTCTGGGCGTCGCCTTTGTACACGCCTTTGATAATGGCATCGGCCAGTACCGATACGCTGTGATAACCGCTCATGCACCAGTTGTCGTTGGCGTAGTGCGACCAGATAGGCAGCATCTTTAGCGTACTCTGGTCGTAATGCTTCATCATCGACTGCACCATATCGTTGTTGCGGGAGGGTTGCATGAGGTTGAAAAACGGATGCAATGCGCGGTAGGTATCCCAGAGCGAAAACGTGGTGTAATTGGTGAAACCGTTGGCCTGATGTACGTCCTGATCCAGCCCTTTATATTGGCCGTTGACATCCATGTAGGTTGTCGGATTCACAAAAGCGTGGTACATAGCGGTATAGAAGTTCACCTTGTCGTTCTCAGATGCGTCGATCTGGATTTTAGCTAATTCCCGGTTCCAGGCTGCCTGTGCATCTGATTTCACCCGGTCAAAATTCCAGTGGGGAACCTCAGCCTGCATATTGGCCAGTGCATTTTCCTGGCTCACCGGCGACAGGGCCATTTTGAGTTTAATTTTCTCCCCATCCTTCGTGTCGAAATCGAAATACATGCGAATGCGCTTCCCGGCTATCTCAGGAAAGTTGTGGTTCTGATCGAATTTTCCCCAGAAGCCCTTATAAACCTGTGGCTTATCCAGGCTCTGGCGACCGTATGACTTGAACGGTTTTGAGAAGGAGAGGGCAAAATAGACCGTCCGGGTGCGAGCCCAGCCAGCCGTTTGCCGATAGCCCGTAATCAACGTATCATTCACGACGCGTACGAACGTCCAGACTACCTTATCGTCGTAATTGTAAATGCCGTGGGTTAAATCCAGAATAATGTGCGACTGATCGGTCTTGGGAAAGGTGTACTGATGAATCCCAACCCGGTTAGAGGCCGTGAGTTCGGCCAGAATGTTGTGGTCGTCCAGTTTAACTTTATAATAGCCAGCTTCGGCCACTTCATTGGCGTGTGAAAAGGCGGATCGGTAGCCGGATTTCGGATTGGAGGCCACGCCCGGATTCAGTTGCAGAGGCCCTTGCGTAGGCATAATCAGAAAATCGCCCAGATCGGAATGGCCTGTACCGCTGAAGTGGGTATGACTAAAGCCAACAATCGTTTTGTCCTCGTATTTGTAGCCAGCACAGTATCGGTACACGTCGCCATTGTATTTGCCATTGAACTCATACGACAACGTATCGGAGTCGGGGCTAAGCTGGACGGCACCAAACGGCACAGTGGCACCCGGAAAGGTATGCCCCATTTTTTCGGTGCCAATCAGTGGATGCACATACGGAACAAGGTTTTGTTGGGCGAAGGAAGCTAAGCAGAGAAATTGAAGAAGGATGATCTGGCGAACAGTCATTTACGAACCATATTTTTTTCGAAGATAGGCTCATTTTTGTCTGAAAAGCCGGCCTGGCCCTAAAAAATGGTCTGTAACGAGTGTATTGATACCAAATTGAAAGGATTGGGGGACTTGATTGTTGAGAAATTTTCTTTTTGCAACAATAATTATCAAATGCGTGTTATATTGCCATCAAATGAGTCTAATCAACTACCTGCAATAAACAGGAAAGTTATGACTGTCAATCCATCCATTACGCCACTGCAACTGATCGACCGTTCGCGGCACGGGCTGGCAGGCACTGAAGCAGGCCGGGTAGCTGCACTGCTTGGGATTACCGATAAGGAGATGGCTCGATTGCTGAACCAATCCGTAGCTACCTTCCATCGGCAGGTTAAAGCGACCCATCTCGACGCCCCAACGTCCGAACGGTTGTTGTTGCTCACCCGGCTTGCTACGTATGGTGAAGCTGTTTTTCAGGACAAGGGTAAGTTTATGCGCTGGCTACAACGGCCACTGCGGCTTCTGGATGACCGTTCACCGCTGGATTTACTGGATAGCTCTACAGGTGTTCAACTAGTCGAGGATATTCTGGGTCGAATTGATTACGGCGTTTTTAGTTAATGCCAGCAACGGTCTATAGGTTTCAGACGGACAGCCATCGGGATACAATTCTAGATGGCATAGGCGCTCAGCTACGCGGAGGTCGGTGGAATGTTCGTGGGCGCCCTTTGATCTATACGGCGACCACGCCCGAACTCTGTTTTCTGGAATACATAGTTCATCTAGAAGGAACTCCGCTTTCCGATCTGCCACCTTTGATCCTATGTGAAATAGAAATTCCTGACGATGCCATTACGTGGCTGGATGCCGCCGATTTGCCATCCGGCTGGAACAATACACAGGTTAGCCCGGCAGGCTTACCGCAGTTTATGGACGCTCAATTCCGACAGCATGGCACGTTAGGAATCGCATTGCCATCGGTCGTTGTGCCCTTATCGCCATCTCGGAATGTGCTGATTGATCCGCTCCATCCAACGAGCGTACAGTGCCGGGTTTTACGGATTGAACCATACCCAATTGATCCTCGCTTGCCAACGGCAACTTTGTTGGCATGAAAACGCTGATCGGTAGCCAATTGTGGGTAGTAGCTTATCATTATTTTATCTGCCGATTGTATGAATACGGGCCAGAATGCACAGTTGTTAGTGGTTGAAGACGAGCCTAAAGTGGCCACGTTCATCAAAAAAGGGCTTCAGACCCAGGCGTATTCTGTGTCGATTGCGCCGACCGGGGAAGAGGCCAAAAGCCTGCTGGCCCGGACCCGTTTCGACCTGATTATTCTCGATGTCAATCTGCCCGATATAACGGGTCTGGAACTGGCCGAATACATCCGAAACCAACCCAGTCAGGTGCCTATTCTGATGCTGACGGCCCTCGATACCGTTGCCGATAAATTACTCGGTTTTGAAGCCGGTGCCGATGATTATCTGGCCAAACCATTCGATTTTATGGAATTGCTGGCGCGGGTGAAAGTGCTCCTGCGTCGGGCACCCACGGTCGACGAGCCGGGACGACTCTTGCGGGTATCTGATCTGGAGCTTGATCTGCATGAACGCGTAGCTCGCCGAAATGGACAAACCATCGATCTGACGGCCCGTGAGTATGCCTTACTGGAGTATCTGATGAGGAATGCGGGCCGGGTGGTTTCGCGGGTCGATATTGCGGAGCACGTCTGGGATATCGGATTCGATACCGGAACCAATGTGATTGATGTGTATGTCAGTTATTTACGGGCGAAAATTGATAAGGATTCACCCAATAAGCTCATACATACGCTAATTGGTATGGGGTACGTACTGAAAGAAAAATGAGCCTGCGCAATCGACTAACGCTGTTTTTTACGACCATCGTTTCGGTGGCGCTGGCCTTGTTTTGTCTGCTGCTCTACCTGGTCGCTGAGCGGTATCGGGAAACCGAATTTCAGAATCGGTTACGGGCTGAAGCTCTGACGGCAGGCCATTTGCTGGTCGGACGGGAACGGATCGGGCCATCGCTTTACAAGTTGATGGATAAAAATCAACTGACCGTGCTACCCGATGAGGAAATTATTATCTACAATGGAAAGAACCAATTAGCCTATGAAAGTGGCACGGATTACCTGACGCTGACTGAAGCTATGTTAAGTCAGATTCGGAAGAAGAAACAGGTGAACTGGAAAAAAGGCGACCGCCAAATCGTGGGGCTCCTCTTTATCGACGACCAGATTCCGTTTGTCATCATTGCCTCGGCTGTCGATACGTACAATCTGCGCACAATCCAGAATTTCGCTAAACTGCTGGGGTTGGGCTGGTTTCTGATGACGGGCCTGATGGTCGTGGCCGGTCGTCTGTTCGCCGGAAGAACTTTACAGCCGATCAGTCAGATCAATCGGCAGATAGACGATATCACCGCCCTTAATCTGTCGCATCGCTTGCCCGAGGGCGATCAGGCCGACGAACTGGCTCAGTTGGCACATCGCTTCAATCGCATGTTGAATCGGCTGGAAGACGCGTTCCGACTACAACGCCTGTTTGTATCGCATGCTTCGCACGAATTACGAACACCCCTTACGGCCATAACGGGCCAACTGGAAGTTTCTTTACTGGCCGATGATGACCCCGACGAACTGAGGGCTACGATTCGTTCCGTTCTGGACGATGTTCGTGGTCTTAACCGGATGACCAACGGGTTGCTGGCCTTGACCAATGCGAGTATGGATTCCTCGACCGTACCGATGGGGACTGTTCATATCGATACGCTATTTGAACAGATTCGGCAGGAGTTTCAACGGCTTCACCCAGATTATACACTTCAGATAAGCCTGGCCGACGTGACAAAGACGCATTGGCAGGTACTGGGTAATGAGAGCCTATTACGAACGGCTTTTGTCAACCTGCTCGACAATGCAGGGAAATTTTCAGACAATCATTCCGTATCGGTTAGCCTACTGTCCGAGGTGGCTTCTGTGCAGGTGAAGGTGCATAATACGGGTTCTGTGATTCCGGCCGATCAGCTTACAGCGATCTTTGTGCCGTTCCAGCGAGGGCGTAATGCAGGCGGTCAACCCGGTTATGGAATAGGCTTGCCCCTTACCGAACGGATCATTCAGATTCATAAGGGAACAATTGAGGTTGAATCGTCTACTGAGTCCGGCACGACATTTACCGTTACGCTTCCGCATTGATCGATCGTGGGATGGGGTGGGGTAAATAGCCCAATTAAATTTCTAATCCCGTTCTAATGTGGCTCTAACACGAGGCTAACGCCCGTTCATGACCTTTGTACTGTCAATCAGGCGCGGCTTGCTAAAGGCCGTTTTTGACCGGATTGACCATTTGTAACAGACAAAGCCATGAAAACATATCTTGTTATTGCCGCTCTAAGTACCTTTACAATCCTCAACGCTTCGGCTCAGGATGATTCAAAATTACGTCGCGACGTGACGTATTCGACGCATAATTATAAACACCCAAATAAAGCCGCAACGGCACATCAATGGGCTGATAAAAAGGGGGTAACGGTTAACGCCCCCGCATTGAATCAGGGACCCATGCTTAGTTACAAGCACCAGGCTCCAGGCATTGAGCCGGTGGGTGGTGTCGTAACAGCGCACACCCCTGAAATGAACCTGGCCGTTCGAAACTATAAAATCCAGCGCGTGAGTGAGCCGCGTGCGGCTACAACGCCTGACGCAGAAGTAGCATCCCGTTTACAACAAAACCAGAGCAATGCCGGAGGTAACTAACGGGAATCGACGCTAAGCGTCGCCCGATAGTTGCCCACGTTTACAGGTTAGCCCACATGGTGGTCATCCTCCATATGGGCTGGCCTGTAAACATGCACCGACTCGACGGACTGTTAAATTTTTCTTTTCGCTTTTTAAATAGAAACATGACCTGAACCTGCTTAGAGTACGGCATCAGGTTGCGAGCCTTTGGATTCCACCCGATTATCTGGGTGTTCTACTATCAATTTCCCATCAATCATGTATTCACCCGATATAGCATTAGGCTTAGGCAGCCTCGTTTATGCCCTGTCTACGTTAGACGGGCGACCCCATCAGGAAGAAATGCAAACCGCCAAAGCGCTATTGGGCAGAGAGCCCTATGGTTCAGTGGCCCTCAATGGCTTTTTTTTGCGGGAAGATGTAAGAGAATCAACCGAAGAAGCGTATGCCTTTGGGATGCGTCGGTTGATGAGCAGACGCACCGAATTAACGGATACCCTAAAACGCCGATTCGTCACAACCCTGTTGCGCGTTGCCCGGTCGCATAAAGGTGTTTCAGCCAATGAATGGCGTTTTATCCGTCGATTCTGGCGCGAAATCCGGCACCTCTAACGAGGCTTTCTGGTAATTAAATGAAGTAATTGTGTTCAGAGAGGAAGGTAGGATGTGCGCATCCGTAACAATCTGTGCGAAATCGCACAGATTGTTACGGATGCTTTTTATTTAGTAGTCTGATTAATAGGGCTTTACGGGTTGGCATGTTGTTTGGCTAGTTATCTGTAGATGACAACACAGAAAATGGACAGAGAATTAGCCCCGGAAGTAGTGACCCGAAGCCGTAACAAAAGCCTGCTTGTCGGTGTAGTGGTGGTTGTGGGGCTGGCCATAGCCCTGACCTGGGCGCGTGATGCACTAAAGACCTCCGTCGAAGCAGAGAAAATACGATTAGCTACGGCTGAGATCGGACCCGTTGAGAATACGCTCGATGCAACAGGTGAAGTGATTCCGGCCTTCGAACAGGTGATCACCAGCCCCATCCGGGCCAGCATCCGGCGTGTACTGCTTACACCCGGTACATCCGTAAAACCCGGTCAGCCCATCCTCGATCTTGACAAATCGCTGACGGAAATTGAACTGGAAAAAATAAAGGACCAACTCGAACTCAAACGGAACGGTATCGACCAGTTGCGGATGAAACTTACGAAAAGCCTGTACGATGCCGAGGTGAATGACCAGATCAAGCAACTCAATATCAGCAAGCTAAGAGCCGAACTCGAAGGCATCCGCCGTTTGCAGAAGGTAGGCGGGAATACGGCAGAAGATGTTACCCGCTCCGAAAATGCCCTGCGTGTCGCTGAACTGGAAAAGAAGCAACTGGAGAATGATCTGAACTACAACCGGCAGTCGATGGGGGCAAGCCTGCGCGAAACGACGATACAGGCGCAGATTGAAGAAAAAAATGTTAGGGAGCTTCAGCACAAATTAAAACAGGCCGACATTGTCGCCGACCGACCCGGTGTGCTGACCTGGGTAAACGAGAACATTGGTTCGGCTGTCAATGAAGGGGAAATGCTGGCGAAACTGGCCGATCTGGCCAGCTTTCGGGTCGAAGGTTCCTGCTCGGATGTGTACGCCGATCTGGTGAAAGTAGGGCTACCCGTCATCGTAAAAGTAAATGAGACATCGCTTCGGGGGCAGATTACACAGGTTAAACCCGCCGTTAAGAATGGCATTGTTCAGTTTGTGATTCAGTTGGATGATAACCATCATACCTCGTTGAGGCCCAACATGAAAGCCGATGTGTTTGTGGTAACCAACCGTACCGCCAATGCCGTTCGGGTAGCGAATGGACCCGCGTTTAAAGGAAAGCGGAAACAGTTTGTCTATGTGTTACCGAAAGGGGAGAAGGTGGCGCATCGACGAGAAGTGACCATCGGCCTCACCAACTTCAATTTCGTAGAAATCAAGCAGGGACTTCAGCCGGGAGAACAGATCATTCTGACGGACCTGAGCGAGTATGAGCATCTGGAAGATATTACGATTGCCCCGAAACGTTAGCCTCATGAACCGTCTCTACATCCTTCTTTTCGGCTTACTGGCAATGGTGGGGCAAACCTTCGGACAGGCGCAGGTGATGACGCTGAACGAGGTGTTGCAACTGGCGCACGGGCAGTCGGTAGCGTCGAAACGGGCCGCTACGCAGCAGCGGACCAATGTCTGGTCGTATCGCTCGTTTCTGGCCCAGTTCAAACCCCAGCTTAGCCTGGACGGAACCTTGCCGAATTTCACACGCTCGTATGTTCAGGTAGTGCAGCCCGATGGGAATATTCGATTTGAACCTGTTTCGTACAACAACTCGACGCTGAATTTATCGCTTAGCCAGACGATTGCCCCTACGGGTGGGACTATTTTTATCCAGAAACAGATCCAGCGATTCGATAATTTTATCCAGAACAATACCCTCTATAATGGTGTCCCGTTTGGTATTGGGCTGACCCAGCCACTATTTCAGTTCAATGTCATGCGTTGGGATCGTCGGATTCAGCCGTTGCTGTATGCCGAAGGGAATCAGCAGCTTATCGAAAATCTAGAGCAGGTTTCATTATCGGCCACGACCCTGTATTTTGATTTGCTGGTGGCTCAGGTCAATCTGCAAATAGCAGAAACGAACCGGGCCAACAACGATACCCTGTACCGAATTGCGCTGCATAAACTGGATCTGGGCCGGATTTCGCAGAACGACCTGTTGCAGTTGAAAATGAGTGTGCTCAGTGCCGAAAAAGACCTGGCTTCGGCTCAGCAGACGGCGGCAGTAGCGTCGCTAAAACTCAAAACGTTTATTGGGGCGCGTGATGATCGTCCATTCGAACTGGTTATACCAAGTCAACTGCCTGTACTGAATGTCGATGTGAAGCGGGCACTCGATGAAGCCACGGCCAACCGGTCGGCTGCCATTGCTTTCCGTCGACGGCAACTAGAAGCCGACCGTGACCTGGACAAGGCCCGCAAAAATAACGGCCTGAATGCCTTGTTAACGGCAGGATATGGGTTGTCGAACCAGGGGCCAAATCTGGGCGATATTTATGTGAAACCCCAGAACCGCGAATACATTTCGTTGCAGTTTACCCTACCCATTATGACCTGGGGCCGGGCACAGGCGACGGTCGAAACCGCAAAAGCGAATCGTGAACTGACCCAGCAGACGGTGGAGCAGGATAAGCTGACGTTTGAACAGGAAATTTTTACGCAGGTGACGCTCCTCCAGATGCTTCGGCAGCAGGTAACGCTCACGGCGCAGGCCGACCAGATTGGGCAGAACCGCTACCAGATTGCGCAGGATCGTTTTCGACTCAGTGATCTGAGTGTGACCGATTTAAGTATTGCCACGCAGGAAAAAGACCGCGCCCGTCGGGATGCCATTATCGCCCTGCGCGATTTCTGGCAGGCGCATTACACCCTGCGTTTATTGACCTTATACGATTTTGAAACAAACCAGAAAATAAACTAGCATCGGTCAAAGGGGTAGGGGTATAGAGTGATTTAATTACAACTCTTATCCCCATGCCCCCAGCACCATGCCCCTAGCCAATGATACACCTCCAAAACATCGAAAAAGTGTACCGCACCAGCACCATCGAGACGCTGGCACTGAACAACATCAACCTGAATATCCGAAAAGGCGAGTTTGTCTCCATCATGGGGCCGTCGGGTTGTGGAAAAAGTACGCTCCTGAACGTGATGGGCCTGCTGGATGAACCCTCAAATGGAACCGTCGAGATTGATGGACAGGCTGTTACGCAGTACCGTGATAAAGAACTGGCACAGCTTCGGAATCAGAAGATTGGCTTCATTTTTCAGAGCTTTCACCTGATCAACGATTTGTCGGTACTCGACAACGTAGAGATCCCACTGTTGTATCGTTCGGCCAACGGGCGCCCCCGTCAGGAATACGCAAAAGATGCTCTGATGAAGGTGGGCTTAAGCAACCGGATGAAGCATTTTCCCAAGCAATTGTCGGGTGGGCAGAAACAGCGTGTGGCCATTGCCCGTGCCATCGTCGGAAATCCTGATATCATTCTGGCCGATGAGCCAACGGGTAACCTCGACAGTGCGATGGGGAACGAAATCATGAATATTCTCCAGCAACTCAACAGCGATGGAGCTACCATTGTGATGGTTACGCACGATGAACAAATGGCCAAACGCACTCATCGGCTGGTACGACTCTTCGACGGAACGCAAGTACTGTAAAGAGCGAAAGAGTGAATGAGTGAAAGAGCGCCAAGTAACGGTTCACAATTTTCCTCCTCACTCTGCCCTCCGCTCTTTCACTCATTCACTCTTTCGCTCTTTAATCATGCTAACAAACTACATAAAAATCGCCTGGAAGGTTTTGCTCCGGCATCCGTTTTATACCTTCATTACGCTCTTCGGTATCAGTCTGACCCTGACGGTGCTGATGGTGCTGACTTCGTTTCTCGACCATATTTTCGGAAGCCATTACCCCGAAACGAAGCGGGATCGGTCGGCCTACATCATGCAGGTGGTACAACGCGATTCGGCTAGTTCGGGGCGGAGTACGGGGCCTATGAGCTTCAAATTCCTGACTAACTTTGTTAAAACGCTGAAAACACCCGAACGAGTAACCATCTGTTCGTTCGTCAATAGCTCTAATGCGTACGTGGGCTCGCAGAAAATCAAGCTCAATACCAAATTCACGGATGCTGATTTCTGGCGCATTATGGACTTCGATTTTCTCGAAGGGAAACCTTACAATGAGCAGAATATTGCCAATGGTGAGTATGTAGTCGTGATCAACGATGATCTGAAAAAGCAGTATTTTGACAATTCGGAGGAGTCGGTCATTGGAAAAACAATCGATATTGAAAGCATTAATTACAAAATCATCGGTGTTGTGAAAGGTAGCCCGGTGACACGTCCGTTTTCTTATGCCGATGTGTATTTTCCGTACACGGCTCCCAAGAGTAATTACCAGCAGAGCGGCATGCGGGGAGGCTTTGTCAGTGTCATATTGGCCAAACAGAAATCGGATATTCCGGCTATCCAGGAAGAGTTTCAGAGTCGGGTCAGTACGATTCCCCTGCCAGGGGTCGAAAATGGGTGGAAGTATCATACTGTAGAAATTAAAGCGGAACCATATGCTGAGAACTTCATCGGAACGATACTGGATGCAGGCCCTGGACTGAAGACTGTTTTTTTCGGCATTCTCTTCTTTGTTCTGTTTATGCTGCTGGGCTTACCGGCCATCAACCTGGTCAATGTGAACGTTAGCCGCATCATGGAACGGGGTTCTGAAATTGGCATCCGTAAGGCCTTCGGGGCACCCGTTCGCACACTGGTCTGGCAGTTTATCATCGAGAATATTTTCATTACGTTCATAGGCGGAGCCATTGCCCTCTTGCTGACTAGCATCGTGATTTATTTCATCAATAGCAGCGGCTGGATTGCCTACGCCGATCTGACTATTAACCTGAGCGTCTTTCTAATCAGTATTCTGGTTTGTCTGATTTTCGGTTTCCTGTCGGGCGTACTCCCCGCCCTGCGCATGTCGAAACTTACCATTGCCGAAGCACTAAAATCTTAAAGAGCGAAAGAGTGAATGAGTGAAAGAGCGAACTGTTCGCTATCCATTATTTTTCACCCATCCGCTCTTTCGCTCATTCACTCTTTCACCCTTTATCATGATGCTACAACATCTCTTTAAACTCATCTGGAATAAGAAGAAGACCCATATGCTGCTGATTGTCGAAATCTGGGCTTCGTTTATGGTGTTATTTGGTCTGGCCACGCTGATCGTTGTGAACGTTGGCAATTACCGCGAACCGCTGGGCTTTTCGTACGAACGGGTTTGGGCAATTGGCCTGAATACGAATCAGGATACGACCGAGCTGGCTGATAAAGTCCAGCGGATTGCCCAGCGATTAAACGCTTACCCGGAAGTGGAATCGGTTTCGCGCATGAGCAGTAATTTTCCATTTTCAGCCAACCAAATGAATAATGGTATCGAATACAACAAGCGTAATGTACTGGCTGATCATTACGTGACCGATGAAAATTTTGCCAAAACACTCGAAATGCCCGTTGTAGCGGGTAAGTGGTATCGGCATACAGATAGCGTGGGTAAATATTGGCCCATCGTTATCAATCAGAAGGCAAAAGAAGGGCTTTTTGGCGACGAAAATGCGCTGGGTAAAGTGGTTGGCGAACGGCTTAAGGTGGTGGGGGTCGTTGATAATTTCAAAGCCAAAGGCGAATTTATGTCAAATAAACCCGCCTACTTTGAATTAGTAAACGCGAAGGATTCCTGGAACAACACCATGCTGATTAGGGTGAAGCCGGGAACCGATGCCGTATTCGAAGCTAAAGTGGTAAAGGATATTGCTACGATGGTGAAAGGCTGGAGCGTGGAGGTCGACTATCTGACCGATTCCCGAAAGAATCAACATAACCTGGTGCTGGTGCCTGTTATCATTGCGTCTATTATATCCGGGTTTTTGCTGATCAATGTAGCGTTGGGATTATTCGGTGTCCTGAACCTGAGCATCGCCAAACGACGGGGCGAAATTGGCTTACGTCGGGCCATTGGGGCTACGGGCAGTGGGATTGCGTCGCAGTTCATCGGTGAAATCTGGGTATTGGCTACCTTTGCTATGCTCATTGGTTTGCTCTTTGCGGCTCAGTTTCCGATTTTGAATGTGTTCGATTTACAGGCTGGAGTATATATTTCGGCCATCCTGATCGCCATCGCCGTCATTTACGGTATTGTAACAATCTGCGCCTTATTTCCCAGCCGTCAGGCAGCCTTAATTCAACCCGCTGTGGCCTTGCATGAAGAGTAGAGACGCAATACCTTGCGTCTCTTTTGCATCAGCAACGGGGTCGTCGCCCTTAAATCTTTAAAAAACGGCTGCAAACGCCATACGGTCGGGAGACGCCAGGTATGTCGTCTCTACAGATTTTTACCATCATGCTGCTCATCATCGACGACGATATAGCTATTCAAACGTCTCTTTCGCTCCTATTTCGGAAAGAAGGCTTTCCAGTTAGGCTGGCTGATGGGCCGTTCGAGACGTTTGAGGTCTTGGATCAGGAAACACCTGAAGCCATTCTGCTGGACATGAATTTCTCCGTCGATACGTCGGGCGATGACGGACTGCGGTTGCTACGCCGGATTCGGGAGCGGTTGCCTAATGTGCCGGTGATTCTGATAACGGGCTGGGGGAGTATCGATCTGGCTGTAGAAGGCATGAAGGCAGGCGCTAAAGACTTTATCACGAAGCCCTGGCAAAACGACCACCTTGTCCAGTCGGTGCGGACGGCATTGAATCTGGCCCAGACGGCTCCAGCTTCACCCAACCGACGTAAACTCGACCAACAGTTTCAGTTTGAGAATATCGTTGGGGAGGACCCTAACCTGCTGGATATTCTGACAACCATTGGACGGGTAGCGCCAACCGATGCGCCCGTTTTGATTACGGGCGAAAGTGGAACAGGTAAAGAACTGATTGCCGAAGCTATTCACCAAAATAGTCGCCGGAAGCGGCAGGCATTTGTAAAAGTCAACCTGGGCGGTATTTCGTCGACGCTTTTTGAGAGTGAACTCTTTGGGCATGTGCGGGGGGCATTCACCGATGCTAAAGCAGACCGCGTTGGCCGGTTTGAACTGGCTAACAAGGGGTCGATTTTTCTGGACGAAATTGGCGATCTCGACCCGGCCAGTCAGGTGAAGTTGCTGCGGGTATTGCAGGACCGTACATTTGAGCCGCTGGGGAGCAGTAAATCCCGAACGGTCGATGTACGGGTTATCTGCGCCACCAACCGAAATCTGGAAGAGATGGTTAGCAAAGGACAATTTCGCGAAGACCTGTTTTACCGTATCAACCTGATTACCGTTCGACTGCCTGCCCTGCGGGAACGTCCCGGCGACATTCCGTTACTGGTCAATTACTTTGTCAATAACCTGAAAATCATTTATAATCGGCCCGATTTGATGGTAAGCGTTACCGCTCAGAAGTGGCTCAAAAACCTGCCGTTGCCGGGCAATATTCGTCAGCTTAAAAATGTGGTGGAGCGGACCGTTCTGCTTTCACCCAACGACGAGCTACAACCCGACGATTTCGAACGCAACCTCCCCCAAATGACCAGCGCCCAGCATCTGGCACCTCGCTCTCTGCCCGATGTTGGCACGATGACCCTGGAAGAAATGGAATACCAGATGATTCAGCGGGCAATGGCCTTTCACCAGAACCGGGTAGCGAAAGTAGCGCGGGCGTTGGGCATTACCCGTTTTGCACTCTACCGCCGATTGGAGAAATTTGGTATTCCGTACGCTGAAGATTAGCGTGGTGCGTGGTGCTGGGAGCGAGGTGACTTCCTCCCTGCACCTCGCTCCCAGCACCACGCACCCTGCCCTATGCACATTAGCTTTCGAACCCGATACTTGCTGTATATCATTGTTGTTCATCTGGCCATTGGTGGACTGTTGTTCCTGGTTTTACAGCAGAATAAGCCCCTGTTTATCGCCAGTGAGCTGGGACTGTTGCTGTCTATCTATATGGCCGTCAGCATCTACCGCCAGTTTCAGCAGCCGTCCGAATTTATTGCGTCAGGAATAGAAGCCATTCGGGATAAGGATTTTACGGTCAAATTCGTACCGACCGGAAATCGGGAAGTGGATGAACTCATAACTGTGTATAACCTGATGATCGACCAGCTTCGTCAGGAGCGTACCCGGCAGATCGAGCAGCAGTTTTTTCTGGAAAAGCTGATCGAAGCGGCTCCGATTGCCATCCTGATATTCGATTTCGACGGGCAGATTGCGTCCATCAATCCGAGAGCCTGCCAATTGCTGTCGGTACAGCCCGACGACGTGGTAGGCAAACCACTGGATCAGATCGGATTCTCGTTGCTGGCCCAAATGGCCGACATGACCGATGGCGACTCACGCGTAATGAAGCCCAACGGGATCGAAACCTACAAAGTACAACGGTCGAATTTTATGGATCGGGGGTTCCGACGTTCGTTCCTGATTATTGAAGAGTTAACGCCGGAGATTCTGGCAACCGAAAAAAGCGCCTATAGCAAGGTGATTCGGATGATGGCGCACGAAGTAAACAACTCCATTGGCGCGGTGAACTCTATCCTGGGGGTTACTCAGTCGTATGTCGATGAACCGGATGTACAGCATGCCTTGCGTGTGGCCGTGGAACGAAACGACCGCCTGAACCACTTTATGCGTCGGTTTGCCGATGTGGTCCGACTTCCTCAACCCCAGCGCCAGTCTGCCGATGTCAATGACATTGCCCGAAATGTTGTGCGGCTGATGCAACAGCAGGCCGAAGAAAAACAGGTCAGTCTTACCTTCAAAGCAGAGGGGACGAACACCCGATCAGTGGATGTTGAACAGCTTGAACAGGTATTGGTGAATATTATTAAAAATGCCCTGGAAGCCTGTAAGCCAGGCGATCAGGTCGAAGTACTTGGAGCGGCTAATGCTTTACTGATTCGCGATAACGGCCACCCGATTCCCGAATCGGCAGCAACTAATCTGTTCAATCCGTTTTTTAGCACCAAACCCGATGGGCAGGGAATCGGCCTGACTGTAAGCCGCGAAATTCTCCTGAATCACCATGTCCAATTCTCTCTCCAGACCAAACCCGACGGCTGGACCGAGTTCATGATTGAGTTTCCCTGATTGATAGTCAGTTTTTTGCGAATGCATATGTTTATCGAAAAAGCCATTTTGCTACCAGTCGGACGTAGCGAGGCATAATAACGAACGTCATCAACCCAACAATGACGGCGCTGGTTAACAAGGCTCTGACCGATAGTATTGACAAAAAAGGGACTGCTGAAAAAACAGGCGAAAGAAGCCACGGAACAACCATCGAAAGCGGGTAAATTGCCGACACAGTAATCAGAAATTGTTTGTAAGAGGGAGCCGTTTTGCCACTGGGCTTAGGTGGCGTGAACCAGAATTCCAGCCCCGTTTTGACTTCGATCGTTTCGTCCATGTTGAGCAGAGGTCGTACCTGCTCAATTAGCCGTCGGCGGGTATCACTGTCCAGCCAGTTGCGCAAATTCGTTTCCGACGAAAAGTGTAGTACAATGGTGTATTCATCACTCGTGCCGTGTGGTCGGATGATATTTACACCCCGATGGCCTGGTGCTGACTGAGCCAGCGGTACAATCTCTCGTAGCCAGTTCTCATAAGCCTCCACCTGATGTTTGTTAGGGCGTTGAATAATAATGGTTGTAACAGCGCTATCTAGTTCGATGGGTATACCGGATGACATGACAGAACACTTTTTCGTGAATCACTTTTGACTTTGTACTTAAAAATAAGCTAAATAAGCCGTAGGCCACCTATTCATAGTCGGTAGAGTAATAATGAACGTAGGCTTATTTGTCCAATAGGGTTTTCTTAGGGTTGCGCATAACGAATCGAGGAAAGGCGAGTGTGATGATATTAAAACGAGGTTAAAATGGTACTTTGCTGCTCCGTTCCAAATGCTCAGTTATGCCAAACCTTACCATTCCCGATCAGCCTCATTTGGTTGAAGTTAATAAACTTTTCCAGGACTTAGCCACCGACTCCAGAAAGGGGTTGTCGGCCGAAGAAGCCCACGCCCGACTGGACGAATTTGGACCTAATGCCCTGCAGGAAGCCAAGCGGGAAAGCGCATTGACGATTCTGCTGCGCCAATTTACGGGTGTGATTGTCTACATACTGGTGGTGGCGGCTGGGATCTCCTTTTTTCTGGGCGATACCGTCGAGGGCATTGCGATACTGGCAGTACTATTGATCAATGCCGTGACGGGTTTTGTGCTGGAATGGAACGCCCGGCAGTCGATGGACGCGCTCCGAAAGCTGGATAGCACGCCAGCCCGGGTGTTGCGGGATGGGCGTGTGCGCGAAATTGCTTCCGAAGACGTAACTCTTGGCGATATATTGGTAGTTGAAGCGGGAGATTTGGTGGCTGCCGATGCGAATCTGTTTCAGGTCAATCAGTTGCAGGTCGATGAATCGGCACTGACGGGAGAGTCGCTACCCGTTGATAAACGTACAGAGCGATCGACCGAAGACGCACCATTGGGCGACCAGCTCAATCGGCTGTTCAAAGGGACAGCGGTAACGGCCGGAAATGGGCGGGCCATCGTAACAGGTATTGGCCAGCAGACTGAGTTAGGGAAAATTGCCACGATGGTCGAAGAGGCTAAACGGTCGGCCACACCGCTCGAAGAAAAGCTGGACGCACTGGCCAACGTACTGATCTGGGTGACGGTAGGGTTGGCTACGTTGTTTTTAATTGTCGGTCTGATTCGCGAAGAAGAACCCCTCCGGCTTATCGAAACGGCACTGGCTTTGGCGATTGCTGCTATTCCTGAAGGCATGTCGGTGGTAGCTACCATTGCACTGGCTTATGGTATGCTTCGACTGGCTACCAAGAAAGTCATCGTCAAACGGTTGTCGGCGGTCGAAACGCTGGGCGGGACAAACGTGATATTTACGGATAAAACCGGCACACTGACCCAGAATCGCATTGAGGTCAACACCATACAGTTGCCTGACCTGTCGGCTGAAGTACAGGGCGGAGCCCAAACGCTTCAGATTCTATCGGGCAACAACGATATTGTGGAGTCGGACGTGTTTAAGAAGCTGGTATTGGTCAGTGTGCTTTGCAACAATGCCGACTATGATATTGTGGATGGAGAAGCCAGGGAAGTGGGCGATCCGGTGGAAGTGTCCCTACTGAAATTTGCGATGGCGGCTGGCCAGAATCCTGACGAAATCAACCGGGATTATCCACGCAGGGCCGAAAAAGCGTTCAGTTCCGATACCCGCATCATGGGCACGCTACACGAGCACGAAAGCCGATTCGTGATTGCTGTGAAAGGGGCCGCTGAAGAAATTCTAAAACGCTCAATAGCCATTGACGAAAACACCCGAAAAGCGCAGTACGAGCTTTCGGAAAAGATGGCGGCAGAGGGGCTACGTACACTGGCTTTTGCCTATCGCGATACTGATAAAACGGCTGTACCCGGCGATGATTTTGCGGATGATGACCTGACGTATCTGGGGCTGATCGGCTTTCTGGACCCACCCCGAACCGAGGTGACCCCTTCGCTCGAATCGTGTCGGCGAGCGGGCATCAAGGTGATTATGGTTACCGGCGACCATCCTGCCACAGCCCTCACGATTGCCTCGAAAGTGAAATTGATCGAACCCGGCGAAGAAATCGTTCTGACCGGAAAAGATCTCAAACCAATTGACCAGCTTACGGCCGACGAAACCGAAAAACTGCTTAACTGCCGGGTGTTTGCCCGCGTTAGTCCAGCGCAGAAACTCGATATGATCGAGTTGTATCAGCAAAAGGGCCATATTGTAGGCATGACAGGCGATGGCGTGAACGATGCCCCCGCTCTCAAGAAATCTGACATTGGCATTGCGATGGGGTTGCGGGGTACACAGGTTGCCGCCGAAACCGCCGATATGGTGCTGAAAGATGATTCCTTTTCGTCAATTGTGGCCGCTATCGCACAGGGACGGGTAATTTTTGAGAATATCCGCAAATTCGTGCTGTTTCTGCTGTCGTGTAACCTGAGCGAAATATTCGTGGTTACGTTTGCCGGTTTCCTGAATGTCGGAACGCCCTTATTGCCGTTACAAATTCTGTTTATCAACATCGTAACCGACGTTTTTCCGGCGTTGGCACTGGGTGTTGGTCGCGAAAATGCCAGCCTGATGGAGCGGCCTCCCCGTGATCCGAAAACACCCATTATGGACACCCGCGACTGGCGGACTTTGGTTCTGTATGCCCTGGCAATGACGGCTGCGGTGCTCGGAACGTACGTGATCGGGACCCGGCTGTTGGGCTTGAATCCGGATGAAGGCAACAATCTGACGTTTTATGCCTTATCGTTTGCGCAACTCATGCATGTGTTCAATCTGCATTCTGAGCGGTCGTTTTTTGTCAACGAGATCACGCGAAATCGCTATATCTGGTACGCCCTGATACTTTGTCTGGCCATTCTGGCATTCACCTATTTCGTACCGGTGCTGCACGTTGTACTCAATATTCAGCCCATGACTACCACCGAATTCGGCTTGATTCTGGCGTCTGGGATTGTTCCTGTCATATTGATCCAGCTTGTGCGGCTTATTGGCAGCGCTATGAAATGAGTCAAAGCGTTTCAGTGAACCAAAGGGTTCCTGTACTTCCGACCTTCTTTCTTGACGGTTGACCAGGCCGTTTTTCGAAGTTGGCGGGCAAAATCTTTGTCGACTTCGGCAGGAGTGAAGGTCAGGCCGACGGGTGATTCACCAAACAGAAAGCCATACCAGACCAGTCCGCCGAGGTAGCAGCCAGCCGCATTGGCATGGTGCGAATCAAACGACAGCTTGCCATTGTCCCAGCTATAGCCCACATGCAATGAGTGCGTTTGGTTGGGCAGAGTGGACGGCTGGGCCAGAGAAGCATTGAACGTATTGTCGGGATGATACCCCCATTTTTTGCTGGAACTGATTTGCCAGAATGCATCACCATTTGGGATGATGGAAATACCCAGTTCGTCGGCAACGGTGTGATAGGCCGCTCTCGATTTTTCCCACATCTGCCGGGCATTTTTCGCAGAGTCACCTTTGGCAATGCGGCTAAAGTCCTTCGAATCGGATCGGTAGGCCCAGGTTTGATGAAAAACAACCGCTGCGTTGGGTTGTAGTTGTTTAACGTAGTCGTACAGCTTTCGAGCGTAGGGTTGATAGGTGGTTACATCGCCTGAGAGGATTGAAGCTTGCTGAATCGTGATTACATCCCAAGTTCCGTCCGCCAACAGCATTTTCAGCGATTTGCCGCCATACGGTTTGCCGTTCGGATCACCAGGGTCTCGCTCAGCGGCCTCCGCGTGTTCCCAATGCCGTTGCAACGGTGCTCCACCCAGTTCTGCCCGACCGATGATAAGCGTATGACCGCCTTCTTTACTTAATTCGGGCAGGTACTTCGATGCATTCTGTGAAAAACTGTTACCGATCATGAATAAGCGTAGTGGCTTTTCGCTACGGTTCCCATCCCGTGATTGTGATAAGGCCGTATTGACGCATAGAAAAAAGATAAAAACAATGAAAACGGATGTGCCGTACCGATTGAGTGAAGTCATACGTGAGGAGCCAGTAAGTGTATAGTAAACCGGTTTTATGGTTTCTCTACCCGTGTTGATGCAACAAATCAATGAACATTGTCCGAAAAACTGGAATTCCAGCACCGATTAGTGTGCTGGTTTTAGCGATCGTTCTTCCCAGTGATACAACCAACCCGACAACCGTTGAAACAATGAACTCGACCCTAAATAGACGTACATGAGCAGGAGAAGTTTGAAAAATCCACGCCGGAATGTATAGGGAATATTGGCACCGTCGACATGCAGGATAAGCAGGCCGAAAAGGATATACATGCCGAAAATCCAGAATAAAGTAGAAAGCCCTCGTGTGTCCCGAAAGAAGAGCAGGTTCAGCAATGTGATGGTGAAAAAGGCATAAACGGCATAGTTCCAGTACGTATCGTGAAAAACAACCTGCTCGTTCATACTTTGATAGATGGCCAGCAGGTTTCCAACATAGGGAGCTGGTGCGGTATGAACGCTACCCAAATGGGTGTGGGGAGGTAATGGAACGTAGCCCCGTAGAAAGCCGTAGTTCCAGAATAACACTGGAATCGAGCAGGCTAGCAGGAGGAGCGCTGCGTCACGTATCGCCAGTATTTTACGGGCAGATAATGTTTGGCTAACGATCAGTAGGGAGCCGATCGGGATAAAGAGAATCGTTTCGGTACGTGTCCAGCAGGCCAGCGCCAGGAAAAGCATACCTGCGGTAAAAGCCCCTCGCTGTTGATCATTCAGATACGTTTGTAAAAGCATAACCCCTGCCACAAAGAAAGCTGCATTGGCCCAGTCGGTCTGTACAAGAAAGGTATAGGCAAATAATTCGGGGCTACAGGCGAGCAGGGTGATGAGCAAACCCGCCAGCAAGGGATGGATCTGCGTTCGTAACTCGGCATACATAAACAGCCCAAATGAAATGACCAGTACGGTAAGCCAGATTTTTCCGAACGCATATGGGCCAACGCCATCCGCTGCCAATAGGTACAGAACTTGTTGCATCGCCGTAAACGGGGCGTAAAAAGGCTGGTTGCTGTACACCGATACCGACGGCAGGTGACTGGTAAAAACGGATGATACGAGGGTATGTTCTTTAACGGCAAACGTAGCTACCAGGTCGGGCCCCACGATGGTATCGAACGGAAGGTTGGGGTACCAGGCGCATTTCCAGGCGCTGATAAACAGGAGGTATCCCCAGAACACCAGAAACGGTAACTCGCCTAACCGAATCGTAAGCTTTGATCGGGTGAATAGGCTTCGCAGATAGGCCCCACGATGTCGTGCCTCTATGAGCAACAGACAGGCTAGTAGAACCAGCCCGATAAATACGGGGGCTCGGGCAATGGGTAGGTGGAGAAATTCCAGTACAAACGGCAAACCCGAACTGATCCCTAAACCCATAAGCATGGACAGCCCTAGTAGACTATACCCGTTGGCGACTGGGCGTAGGCGAGTTATCACTCCGAAACCAATGAGAAACTGCGCGATGAGTAAGAAAAAAATGGAAAAACTCATGGTTTAGAATGATAATATCGACGAGCCTGATCGGGCGTGTAGGCGAAGAAATGCGGATCGTATTTGCGAAACTCGCTGATAACCAGTGGCCGATTGTGAGGCTTGAAAGTCAGTAAAAAAAGTTTTTTGTCGTAGGCCCAAAAGGTGTGAGTCGCCCGCTGGAGTAACGAGTCCGGAGCGGTCATATCAATCAGGTGAACCGATTTGCCCAGGTGATAATACAGCACACTTGGATAGAGCCAGACATACCCCGTTTCTTTCCCCTGTGGCCAGGCATTACGGATTAGGTACTGCTGGGGTGGAATTAGAAAATAATCGTCTGGTCCGCAGCGCTGCTGGATCAGTAACGTAAACGTATAGGCATCGCCATACCCTTCCTGTAGCCGTGTCGAAAGACTAGTCTGACCGGCCAACCGCTGTCGTTGGTCATAAAATCGCTCCACGGTCGACGTGAGCCATTCCTGATTTTTCGGAAGCCAGAGCAGCAGGGCCAAACACAGACAGCTACCTGCCAGGTAGACAAATTGGATTTGCCAGTAATAACGACTTTTTTGACTCATTACCCGAAATACATAACTGCTTTATGAACCCGACACCAGCGCCTAGAATGCGATGGGGAACTTTGTTTGGCTAAGTTAAACGCCAAAATTGACACAGTGCCCCGAATCCTACCAAAACAATCGTTATATTTGTGTGAATATAGCGATTGATAAACAAGCCGAATGAATCAGCTACGTTTACGAAACAGCATGGGTAAGATGCTGGCTGCCGCAGTACTGGTTATTGTATGCCTCAGTAGTCAGGCTCAAACCGTTCTGACAATCTCCGGCGACGTTACGAAGCCGTTAGCCTGGCAGGCGACTGATTTACAGGCGATGTGGCATACAACCGTAACGGCTAAAGACCACGACGAAAAGGAGCATCAGTATTCGGGAGTACCTGTGTCGGAACTGCTCAGGCAGGCAGGCGTTACCTTAGGTGGGCAATTACGAGGGAAAAACCTGCGAAAATATGTGATCGTCAAAGCGGCTGATGACTATGAAGTCGTATTTGCTCTGCCCGAACTCGACCCGGAATTTGTTAGTCGGTCTATTCTATTGGTCGATCGTGTCGATGGGGAGCCCTTAAGTAAGGACGTCGGCCCCTACCGGATCGTTGTACCAGGCGAGAAAAAAATGGCCCGCTGGGTTCGGCAGGTGAAAAGGCTTGAGGTAAAGGTTGCGAACTGACTTAAATGAAAAAACTCGTATTGTTTCTTTTGCTGTGCCCACTTTTTCTTCGGGCTCAGCCACTTCGGGTAGCCGTGGCAGCTAATGCTCAGTTTGTCATGGAAGAACTGAAGACCGCTTTTCAGAAAAAAACGGGCGTTACGGTCGAAACGATTGTTAGCTCATCAGGTAAACTAACCACCCAGATTCAGCAGGGGGCGCCGTACGATGTGTTTCTATCAGCCGATATGACATATCCCCAAACGCTCCACAAAGCAGGCTTGACCACAGCGGCTCCGGTTGTGTATGCGTATGGCTCACTAGTGCTCTGGACTATGGGCGAACTACCGGTGTCCGCCAACCTGAACGTATTATCTGATCCTTCAGTGCGCCATATAGCCATCGCGAATCCGGCTACAGCGCCCTACGGCGAAGCCGCTATTGGCTTTCTGAAAGCGAAAAAACTGCTGGTTGCCGTACAGGCCAAAATCGTTTATGGGGAGAGCATTTCGCAGGTAAATCAATACATCCTGTCGGGAGCGGCTGAAGTTGGGTTTACGGCTAAATCGGTCGTGCTTGATCCAACCCTTGCCAAACGGGGCCACTGGGTCGATTTGCCACAAACGGGGTATGCGCCTATCGCTCAGGGGGTAGTGGTTCTGAAACGAACATCACAGCCAAAAGCCGCCGAGCAGTTTCTGGTATTTTTGCGTAGCCCGGATGCCCGACGTATTTTGCAGAAATTTGGTTATCAATTAAAGCCGTAACGAACAGTCTCTTTTTGATTACGGCATTTTCTTCTGTTCTCCTATGCCCATCGATTGGGAACCTATATGGCTGACGTTACGCCTTGCCAGCATCACGACCCTATTGCTGTTGCTGATTGGTGTGCCGCTGGCCAGTTGGCTGGCTTTGAGCCAGTTCCGGCTTAAGCCAGTGGTAGAATCCATCATCAGCCTACCACTGGTATTGCCACCGTCTGTCGTTGGTTTTTATTTATTGCTGGCCTTTAGCCCGACGAGTGGGTTCGGGGCCTGGTTACTGCATCACCTGAACCTACAACTTGTTTTTTCGTTCGAAGGCCTGGTCGTAGCCTCGCTGCTTTATAGTTTGCCGTTTATGGTGCACCCAATTCAGGCTGGACTCGAAAATCTGCCTGTATCCTGGCGCGAAGCGGCCTACACACTGGGTCAGTCACCGAGCCGGACGTTGTGGCGAGTGCTATTGCCTAATTGTAAACCCGCCTTACTGACAGGAATCGTTCTGACCTTTGCTCATACAATAGGGGAGTTTGGGCTTGTCCTGATGATTGGCGGCAACCTACCGGGTCAAACGCGCGTTGCGTCGATAGCCATTTATGATGAGGTCGAGTTACTGCATTTCCAAACGGCCCACGCGTATGCTGCGCTGTTGTTAGCGCTATCGTTTGCTATTTTATTACTGGTCTATTTCGTAAATAAACGGGTAACTGTATGATCGAAATCGACCTAACGATGCCGCGTTTGTTTACCGAAGGGCCTGGTGAGTTAAAAGTACGAATTGCCTTAGAATCAGGTAGTCTAACAGTGTTAACCGGGCCTTCGGGCGCTGGCAAGACTACCTTACTTCGACTGCTTGCTGGTTTGGAAATTCCTCATAACGGACGGATTGCTGTTGATGGTCGAGTTTGGCTGGATACGCAGCAACGAGTTAACCTTCCTCCACAAAAACGGTCCATTGGCTATGTGTTTCAAGACACGGCTCTTTTCCCAAACATGACCGTACAGGAAGCCATTCTGTTTGCAGCCCCGAATGGAGATCAGGACTTTGTGAATCAATTGATCGATATAACCGGGCTCCGTGCGTTTATGAATCAGAAGCCAGCTCTGTTGTCGGGCGGGCAACGGCAGCGGGTGGCACTAGCTCGTGCCCTGGTTCGGCGACCACATGTACTTTTGCTCGATGAACCCTTTGCCGCTCTCGATTCACAGTCCAGTCAGACGCTCCGGCAGGTCCTGTTAGAACTTCATAAGCTTTGGAAAACTACAACGCTACTAGTTAGTCATCATACGCAGGATACACGGGTATTGGCCAATCGACTCATTCAGATCGTACAGGGTCAGGTAGAGCGGGATGAGCAATGCCTCAATGATGAATTACCGCCTATTGTGGAACCTATAACGCACATCTTATATCAGGAGGAGCACAGGCAATGGATTATTCAGACGGCCACCTCCCAACTTCGATCAACTAATCCAGCCTGGGGGCAACGGCGGGCTGGGGATCTTATACTGGTTAATCGCTCCATCTAGATCAATACCGGCAGGAAGTCGGGAAGTCTGTTTTTAAGAATAAATTCTTGTATTAACCTTCTGATAGTTAGCGTGTTGCCGATTCTTTGGTAGTGAACTTAGCAACTTCTGAAAGCGTTTAATGTATATACCCTCAACGTATCTTCATGCCCGATTTCAAACCGTCGCTAATCTTATATACTGCCGATGCCCTTAACAGTCGGGGCGAAGCTGTGCTGGCAAAATTTCCCGAAGCTGAGGCACTGGAAGTAAAGCAGCATAATCGGTTACCTGATCTGGGCCTGAATCATTTCAAGGTTAAATCGAATGTACTGGTCTTGGGGCGGCTGAAAACCCAGGACATTAAATGGAGCGGTCGAAGTGCTGATTACATTGCCCCGAGTTTGGCAAACGGCTGTTTTGGCGGGTGTACCTACTGCTATGTAGATCGTCATAAAACGGTGAATCCGATTACGCTTTTCACCAATGTTGAGGAAAACATAGCCACGGTCAATGAGCAGATTAGTACGCTGCCCTGGCCTAAAGTGCCTAACCAGACTGATGACCAGTTTTATACCTACGATATTGGCTGTAATTCGGATATTTCGGTTGACTACGGTTTAACGGATGGCATTCGGCAGGTATTTGATTTTTATCGGACGCACCCTCGCGCCAAGGCAACGTTTGCGACGAAGTATGTGAATCGGGATATGCTAAATTTCGATCCTGAACGAAAAGTGAGGATACGGTTCAGTTTAATGCCAGCTCACGTGAGTAAACTGGTCGATGTACGTACCGATAGTATAGAGAAACGACTGGCGGCTATCAATGATTTTTATGATGCCGGTTATGAAGTACACGTCAATTTTTCGCCGGTTATCGTCTATACCGGACCCGATGGCGACCGAAAAGCCTGGCGAAACGATTACCGCGATTTATTCCGTCAGTTAGATGCTGCCCTACGGCCAGAAGTTCGCCAACAGCTTAAATGCGAGGTGATTTTTCTAACCCATAACCAGTGGCAGCATCAAGCTAATCTGGCTATCAATCCCAAAGCTGAAGAACTGCTGTGGGTGCCTGAATTACAGGAGAGTAAGGTAAGCCAGTTTGGCGGCTGGAATATTCGATACCAGCATCAGTTAAAGCGTAAAATGATCGAGATTTTTGAGCGGCTCGTTCAGGAAGAAATCCCTTGGTGCCAGATCCGGTATATATTCTGAACCGGGATTTATGTGATTTCACTGACTAACTTTGATTAGGCCTTCTTCGAAGGCTTTTAGAACAATCAAATTCGGTCAGTAAAATCACATAAATCCCGGTTCAGAATCAGTGAGCATGTTGTTTGACGTACTCGTCCATCGAAAAACGTCCGGAGCCCAGAACCGTAAATGTCAGTAAAAGGCCCAATACCATAAGCGATAACCACAGCTCCGAATTCAGGGGCGAAAATCCCTGACGGATGTTTACGAAGAAAACGGCCGCAACTAGAATGGGCAGTTGAAGGATGCACATCAGACGGGTTAAACACCCCAGCATAATCAGGAATCCCCCCATCAGATGCGCAAAGGCAACATAATGAACGGCCATAACCGGAAAAAGCCCAAAATGAACTCCTCCGACCAATTGGTTCAGATACGCAGTGTCACTAATGAAACTGATTCCCTTCAGAATCAGGATAATGCCCAGCATAATCCGTAGGGCGTCGGTCCAGGCGGGGTGATGCGTGTCGCCCCAGTGTTCGATGCGCGTTAGTAGGTTCATATCTGTAAGCGGTTAGTGAATCTCAATCGAATCTACAGATAGAATACCGTTAAAGCAAGTTGATTGACAGTCTATTAATTATATTTTTTGGCGGTTTAATCTAATTTTACTTTGTGGCTGGAAGTAGATCGTTCGTCATGAATAAATCTTAACGTATTTCTTCAAAGGGGCCGATTTGTACTGGTGTGAGGTGGGGCATCTCATTAGGTTCGAACAGACGCGAGCGAATCATGAACCGGACACCCAGTGGAATTTCCAATGAAAAACTGGCGCCACGGCCAGGTGTCACATCGATGGTCAGGTGGGTATGCTGCCAGTATTCGAACTGATCCTGCGACATCCAGAAGTCACACTCATGAATCTGACCTAGCCAAACGTCCGACGAACCGATAATAAAATCACCAACCGGGTAGCACATGGGCGAGGAACCATCACAACAGCCACCGCTCTGGTGAAACATAAGTGGGCCGTGTTGGGCTCTTAACTTGTCTATAACTTGGGCCGCAGCCGCTGTACAGTCTATACGATTCATGAGGTTGCGCTAAGATTTGCAACAAATTTTGCCGGTATCTTACAAAAATGCCAGTAGTATTCTCTTAAATACATGCATAATCCTATCAATACGAAAAACAGGTAGATATGGACCGTCAACTTGATTGATAAATCAAGACGTATCAATGTGTTTTAAGTAAAACATAATCTGCTATAACTATCACAAAAACCAGTGTTCTATTGTACCTTTGGGGAGTTATGGCAAAACAATCGGCTTCAAAATCTACGTTTACAACGGCTACACTAGAGTTCATGCGTGAACTCGTTCAAAACAACAATCGGGACTGGTTTCAGGCAAACCGTAGCCGCTATGATGCGGCTAAAGCAGAGCTGGTGGGCGTTACCGAGCGGGTTCTGGCAGAGCTGAGTCCATTTGAACCACTGGCTAATACGTCGGCCAAAGATTGTATATTTCGAATCAACCGCGACATCCGCTTTTCAAAGGACAAAGCTCCCTACAAATCGAATCTGGCGTTTGCCATTGGGCCTGGTGGACGACATTCGGGCCGTATCGATTATTATGTGCATATCCAGCCTGATAACCAGTCGTTTCTAGGGGCGGGCATGTGGCAGCCAACCCCGGCCAATCTGGCTAAATTTCGGCAGGAAGTTGATTATAATGCCCAGGAACTAAAAGACATCATCGAAGCCGATGAATTCAAAGCCTACTTTCCCGAAGCGCACGGCGAAACGCTAAAAGTAATGCCGAAAGGCTACCCGGCCGATCACCCCGAAATCGATCTATTGCGCCGAAAAGAGTTGTTCTTTATGCATCGCTATACCGATAAAGAAGTGCTGAAACCGAATTTCGTCGATGAAATTGTAAAGGGATGCCGCATCATCAAACCCTACTGCGATCTGCTGAATTATCTGTTCTACGACGAGAAAGAAGAGTCAATTACGTTATAAGCCGTTTCAGGGTTTCAGGAAAATACCGTTTTTGGGGTAACTGGTAACGTTTTCGGCATAGTACGTACAGTTTTTCCCACAGGATTCCAGCCAGCCCACGGAACTGGAACCATTCTGGCATTTTGTGAACTAGCGGGGTTGCTGGCGGTCGTAGAAGCGATAGACCTTACAGCCATCAACATTAAAAAGCAATTCAACTTTACTGTTTGGATTACTTCGCTGTAGATGCATCTGGGCGGGAGCCAGGCAGGAAAAGAAGTTTGAGCTGATCTGACAACAGCAAATCAGCGAAAGCTTAGCGGTTTAGTTTTCGCATGAATCTAAACGCGGCCGATGAATAGTCAACGAAATATTGATTAAGTGTTTATAAAAAAGGCTCACCACTAAACTGGCGAGCCTTTTTTAATTTGTATAGGTTCTACTTTACTCAACAGCAATGAGTGATACTGCTTTCGCTTCGAGTTGAGTGTCACCCATGAGGTATAGGTCGGCATACCGAGCCGCTTCGCGGCCTTCAGAAATAGCCCAAACCACCAAAGATTGACCACGGCGCATATCACCAGCCGCAAATACTTTAGGGTTTGTCGTTGTCTGGTAATTCTGCGCTTTTACGTTGCCACGCTCATCGTATTCAAGGCCGAGATCGTCCAGTAAACCATTGTGCTGTGGGTGCAGGAAGCCAGCCGCCAACAACGCCAGTTCGCAGGGAATGTCGCGCTCTGAACCCGGCAGTTCCACCATTTGCATCCGACCATTTTCATTTTTCCAGGTCAGGTCGACAATACGCAGTGCTTTCAGGTTTCCGTTCTCGTCACCGATAAATTCTTTGGTATTGATTGACCAATGCCGGTCGCAGCCTTCCTCATGTGAGGTACTGGTCCGCAGCATCATTGGCCAGTTTGGCCAGGGCGTGCTTTCGGCCCGCTCTTTCGGAGGCATCGGCATCAGCTCAATTTGCGTAACGCTTTTGGCGCCGTGACGGTTTGAGGTACCGACACAGTCGGAACCTGTATCGCCACCGCCAATAACCACTACATTTTTATCAGCGGCAAAGAGGTCACCATTACCATATTTTACACCACGGTGGTCCACTTCGACCGGGCGGCCAGCAACCCGTTTGTTTTGCTGGCTCAGGAATTCCATCGCCGGGTAAATACCTTTCAGATCACGTCCTTTGATCGGGAGGTCACGCGGAACGGTTGAGCCACCGGTGAGCATGATCAGGTCAAAGTCGTTCAGAAGGTCTTTGGCTTTCAGGTCAACGCCTACATCAACACTGGTTTTGAAGGTAACTCCTTCGGCTTCCATAACCGCCAACCGACGGTCGATGGTCCATTTTTCGAGTTTGAAATCCGGGATGCCGTATCGTAACAGCCCGCCAATCTGATCAGCGCGTTCAAAAACAGTTACTGTATGACCCGCTTTATTCAACTGAGCGGCAGCTGCCAAACCGGCAGGACCAGAGCCAACAACGGCAACCCGTTTGCCCGTCCGTTCTTTGGGTACTTTGGGAGTGATGTACCCACGCTCAAAAGCAACTTCGGCTATCGACTTTTCAATGAACTCGATAGCAACGGGCGGTTTGTTAATGCCTAATACACAAGACGCTTCGCATGGAGCAGGGCAGATACGGCCTGTAAACTCCGGGAAATTGTTGGTTGAGCTTAAAATTTCGTAGGCGTAGGCCCAGTTCTGCTCGTAAACTGCGTCGTTGAATTCGGGAATGATGTTACCCAGCGGACAGCCGCTATGGCAAAAGGGCGTGCCACAATCCATACAGCGAGCGGCCTGCCGCTGCGAATCCTGTTCGGAATGAGGAACTTCAATTTCCTTGTAATCGTGAATGCGATCCTGTGCAGCGCGCTTTTTGGGTAATTCACGCGCAAACTCTAAAAATCCGGTAGGTTTTCCCATTTTACTTCGTTCTTATCCCTGCGTCACATCGACGGTAATATCCTGATAAACAACATTTTTGTCGCGGATTTGGTCGGCCAGCGAGATGCCACGTCCAGCCAGCGCCTGACGGAAATCGCCGGGCATCACCTTCACAAATTGACCAATCAGGTTGTCCCAATCCTGAATCAGGTTCAGGGCTACATTACTGGTCGTGTACTGGAAGTGTTTGTCGACGTATTCCCGAACGATGCCCAGATCTTCTTCGGTCAGGCTTTCCAGGTTTACCATCTCACCGTTTACTTTCGAGGCAAACGTGCCGTCCTGATCCCAGACATACGCCACGCCACCCGACATACCCGCAGCAAAGTTGCGTCCTGTTTTGCCTAGAATGATGGCCAGACCACCCGTCATGTATTCCAGACCATGGTCGCCAACGCCTTCGACCACAACTTTGGCCCCTGAGTTACGCACGCAGAAGCGTTCGCCCGCCATACCCCGGATGAAGGCTTCGCCAGACGTAGCGCCGTAGAACGAAACGTTACCGACAATGCTGTTTTCTTCCGGTTTAAACTGAGCCGTTCGGTCAGGATATACAATCAGTTGAGCGCCACAAAGACCCTTGCCAAAATAGTCGTTGGCATCACCTTCGAGTTCGAGTTTAATACCGCTTGTGCTGAAGGCACCAAAGCTCTGACCTGCCGTACCGCGAAGTTTGATATGAATCGTACTTTCGGGAAGACCGGGGCCACCATATACTTTCGAAATTTCGTTCGACAACATCGTACCAATGCTTCGGTCGATGTTTTGTACCGTAAATTCTCCATACACCGATTCTGCCGATGTCAACGCTGGTTGAGCCAGCTTTATCAATTTCCGGTCGAGTACTTCGTCCAGATGGTGATTTTGCTCTTCCTGCTTATACTGAGCGACTTCAAGTGTCGTTGGTTCTTTGTACAGCAGCGCATCCAAGTTGATTTTTTTGTACTTCCAGTGCGCCATATTGTCACGAAGTTCCAGCATCTGCGCCTGACCAACCATTTCATTGACCGTACGGAATCCCAGCTCTGCCATGATTTCGCGCAGTTCCATTGCCAGGAATGTGAACATATTCACGACATGTTCGGGCTTCCCGGTAAACAGCGCCCGAAGTTCTTTATTCTGCGTAGCAACGCCGACCGGACAGGTGTTGAGGTGGCATTTCCGCATCATTATACAACCCGTAGCGACCAGAGCAGCCGTGGCTACACCAAATTCTTCAGCACCGAGCAGAGCTGCTACGGCCAAGTCACGACCCGTACGAATCTGCCCATCGGTCTGTACAGTTACGCGCCCACGCAGTTTGTTTTTCACCAATGTCTGATGCGCTTCGGCCAGACCCAATTCCCAGGGTAGACCCGCATGGCGAATTGATGAAAGGGGAGAGGCACCCGTGCCCCCATCATGGCCCGAAATCAGGATATGGTCGGCATGGGCTTTGGCAACGCCAGCAGCAATGGTGCCTACACCCGCTTCGGATACCAGTTTGACGCTGATACGGGCGGCCTGGTTGGCGTTTTTAAGATCTGAGATGAGCTGGGCTAAGTCCTCAATCGAATAAATATCATGGTGAGGGGGGGGCGAAATCAGCCCAACGCCAGGCGTTGAGTGGCGGGTCCGGCCAATCCAGTCATCGACTTTAAAGCCGGGTAACTGACCCCCTTCACCCGGTTTGGCACCCTGCGCCATTTTAATCTGTAACTCCTGCGCATTGGTCAGGTAATAGCTGGTTACCCCAAATCGTCCTGAAGCAACCTGCTTGATGGCCGAGTTCATACTATCGCCATTTTCGAGCGGCTTGTAGCGGAGCTCGTCTTCACCACCTTCACCAGAGTTGCTTTTACCGCCAATGCGGTTCATGGCAATGGCCAGGGTTGTGTGCGCTTCCCACGAAATCGACCCGAACGACATGGCGCCCGTAGCGAACCGTTTGAAAATACTTTCGATGGGTTCAACCTCGTCCAGTGGAACAGGGGTGCCTTTCTTGAACTTCAGCAAACCGCGAATGGTGATCGCTTTCTGGGTTTGATCGTCGATGAGCTTCGAGTATTTCTTGAAGATCGAGTAATCATTCTTGCGGGTTGCCTGTTGCAGCAGGTGAATCGTATCGGGGTTGAATATGTGCTTTTCGCCCCGTTGCTTCCACTGATAAATACCACCTACTTCCAGACGAGGGGTTACCATTGGGGTCGATGGGAACGCAACGGAGTGGCGCACCTGAATCTCACGAGCGATTTCCTCAAGGCCCATCCCGCCAATCCGCGATACAGTTCCGGTGAAGTAACGACTTACGACATCCTGATTCAGCCCCAGACATTCGAAGATCATAGCGCCCTGGTACGATTGCAGGGTCGAAATGCCCATCTTCGAGAAGATTTTCAGGAGTTCGCCATTGACCGCCTTCACGTAGTTTTTGTACAACTTGTCGAGGTCGTAATCCACACCCAGCAGTCCTTTTTCTTTCATGCTGGCAATGGTTTCGAAAGCCATGTAGGGGTTTACGCCCGAGGCTCCGTACCCAATGAGGGTAGCAATGTGGTGCGTTTCCCAAACATCGCCTGCTTCAACTACAATACCAACTTTACCTCGAAGTCCCTGACGAATCAGGTGGTGGTGGATCGCCGAAGTCGCTAAGAGAGACGGGATCGGGGCGTGATTGGAGTCGATAGCCCGATCCGAAAGAACCAGAATCGAATACCCATCCTGAATGGCATCTTCAGCATACCGGCAGATACGCTCCAGTGCCCGTTCGAGGGATTTACCCAGGCCGTCGACCGTAAACAGGCAGTTGATGGTTTTCGCCTGAAACTTCGGTTGGTCGATAAACCGAAGTTTATCAAACTCTTTGGTGGTCAGAACCGGCTGTTCCAGTTCAACCTGATGGCAGTGTTCGGGTGACTCACTCAGAAGGTTATACGTTGCGCCGACAAAGGAGATAAGCGACATAATCGCCCGTTCCCGGATTGAGTCAATGGGCGGGTTGGTCACTTGCGCGAACAACTGCTTAAAGTAATGACTCATGTGCTGGCTCTGCTCCGAAAGAACAGCCAGCGGCACATCAACACCCATCGATCCCAAGGCTTCTTTGCCCGTTTCGACCATGGGTGCCAGAATCATCCGCAGATCTTCGGACGTAAAACCGAACGCCTGCTGCATCCGAAGCAGTTTGGCCGGGTCATACGGATTGTACGACCGGATCGGTGCTTCGAGATCCTGAATTTTAATCTTATTATCAGCCAGCCATTGCTGATACGGCTGTCGGGAGCAGATGTCGGCTTTGATTTCTTCGTCGGATACAATCCGGCCCTGTTCCATGTCGACCAGGAACATTTTACCAGGCTGCAAACGACCTTTGGATACAACGGTAGCCGGGTCGATGTCGAGTACGCCCACTTCCGACGCCATAATGACGACATCTTCATTGGTCACCCAGAAGCGCGAAGGGCGGAGACCATTCCGGTCGAGGGTAGCCCCAACGATGCGCCCATCTGTAAACGAAATTGACGCTGGACCATCCCAGGGCTCGATCAGAGCAGCATGGAACTCGTAGAACGCCTTCCGAACGGGGTCCATGTGTTCGTTGCCATCCCAGGCTTCGGGAACAAGCATCATCATCACATGAGGGAGCGAACGGCCGCTCATCACCAGCAGTTCAATGGCATTGTCAAGATTGGCCGAGTCCGACTGTTTAGGATCGCAGATGGGCAGTAGCATGTCCATCTCTTCCTTCGTAAACTTGGACGATTCGAGCAAGCCTTCGGCTGCTTTCATCCAGTTGACGTTGCCTTTAACCGTATTGATTTCTCCGTTGTGCGCAATATAGCGGAACGGCTGGGCCAGTTTCCAGGAAGGGAATGTGTTGGTCGAGAAACGGGAGTGAACAACACCGATAGCCGATACGACCTCCTCGTTCTGTAAATCCGGGAAGTAAGGTTCAAGTTGCAGCGTGGTTAGCTGACCTTTATACGTAATAGTCCGACAGGAAAGTGACGAAAAATAGAAATGGTCGACACCCGCAATGGTTTCATTAATGATCCGGGTACTATAATTCCGCAGAATATACAGTTTACGCTCGAAATCATCAGCGTTGGTTATATCGGAAGGGCGTTTGATAAACACCTGTTCCATTTGGGGTTCGGCCGAGCGTGATCCATTGCCTAAATCACTGTTGTTGACCGGTACGACCCGATAGCAGAGAAGCTCCAGGCCGAGTCGTTTCATTTTCCGATTCAGGATCGCACGACATTCTTCGCGAAGCCACACGTCTTTCGGGAAATACACCATACCTACACCATATTCTAGAGCAGGTGGAAGATGTACACCCAGTTTGCGGGCTTCATCGACGAAAAATTCATGCGGAATCTGGATCAGCAATCCAGCTCCATCTCCTGAATTGGGCTCAGAACCTACTGCGCCCCGGTGTTCCATGCGCCGAAGCATCTGGAGAGCATCCGAAACAATCTGGTGTGATTTGCGGCCTTTAATATGGGCCACAAAGCCGATACCGCAGTTGTCGTGTTCAAACTCGGGGCGGTACAGTCCCGCCAGTTGGTCAACCTGATCAGACATGGTCGTAACAGCGTTGGATATGCCTTTTTTTGAAATACTGATTAACAGAATCGCAAAAAATAAGGCCGTTTATTAAGAAAATCTAAATTAACAGGATGCCCGGCCTGTGAATTAATCAAGGAGAAGGCAATCGAATTGAAGGGCGTTTGTGACAAAGTCACGCAATATACTACTAAAAAAATTTGGCAAAAACAGCTTTTGTCGGAATTTAATAGTAAATGGGCTGAATTGTGAATTTGATTATAAATCTTCTTGAAAAGTGAATATGTTCTGTTTGCAAATGAACGCTCAGTAACCTGTTAAATCGATTGCTGACACCATTTACATACAACTTCACTGTGGTTTCGTACTAAAATTATTGAAAACAGATCATCGACTAAGCGTAGGGTTTGGCGCTATCCCAGTTACCTGACAAGGCGAGCTGATCGGTAACGCCAGTAAAGTGTTAACATGAAAAAAGCCGCTTACTTGAGCGGCTTTTGGTGTTTTTGTGATTCGGCTGGGATTCGAACCCAGGACCCATACATTAAAAGTGTATTGCTCTACCAGCTGAGCTACCGAATCGATTCCCGTTGAAGAAACAGGGGTGTCGTCGTTTGGGATTGCAAAAGTATGACTTTGTTTTTCTAAACGCAAGCGAAACGTTAAAAAAAAGTTAATCGCTGTGTTAACTGCACCGCTTCAACGGCTTCCCGGACGTCGTGGACGCGCAGAATGGATGCGCCTTTGAGCAGGGCTGCCGTATGTAGTACCGTTGTGCCATTCAAGGATTTATCCGGGCTGATATTCAGTGTTTTCCAGATCGTTGTTTTACGAGAAAGCCCCACCAGAATAGGCTCGTCGAATAGGCTGAAAGCATCCAGTTGATTGAGTAGCTCAAAATTTTGTGCTGGTGTCTTGGCAAACCCGAATCCTGGGTCCAGAAGAACATCTTTTTGGCCTAGTGCTTTTAATTCAGCTAGCCGAATGGTCAGTTCATCAATAACCTCTGTTGTAACATGCTTATAGGTAGCCAGCGACTGCATGGTTTGGGGAGTACCGCGAATGTGCATTAGTATATAAGGTATCGACTGCGAACGACTCAATTCGGCGGCCGTGCTGAACATGTCGGGGTCGAGGCTGCCACCAGATACATCATTAATGAGCGATGCACCGGCTTCCACCGCTTGCCGGGCTACCGACGCCCGAAAGGTATCGATAGAAATGAGGGCATCAGGAAATTTAGCCAGGATTGCTTCGATAATGGGTATAACGCGGTCAGCCTCTTCGGTAGGGCTAACCACGGCAGCGCCTGGACGGGTAGAATACCCGCCTACATCCAGAAAGGTGGCCCCATCGTCGAGCATCTGCTGAGCGAGCTCAATAGCTTTGGCGGAAGGATTATTATCGGTTGTAAGGCGACTGCCCGAGAAAAAAGAATCAGGAGTGGCATTGAGTATTCCCATTACGGTGGGTTGGGTCAAATCGACCAGTTGGCCCCGGCAGTTCAGTGTTTTTTTCGTAACTTTCGGCATGAAAATGTCATTCCTTGTCATTGATAGTTATTCTTTGTTATTGACTGTCAATCTCGTTTGTACGACAAAGGGCCAGTAATGACAGCGAATGACTATTACTACTTATGTCCACTACGGAAATCGAATATCGGCAGGTTATTCAACGCTGCCAAGACCTATTCCTGAAAAAAAATAAAGACTATGGAACTGCCTGGCGAATCTTGCGGCTTTCCAGTATTACCGATCAGATTTATATTAAGGCTCAACGAATTCGCACCTTACAGGAAACCGGTGTGAGTCGTGTGGGTGAGGGTATAGAGCCCGAATTCATCGGTATCATCAATTACTGCGTTATGGCCCTGATTCAGTTGAAGTTAGCTGGTGATAAGCGTACAGATATACCTGCTGATGAACTTGAAATGCTTTACACCGAACAGATTGGCCGGGTTATTGATCTGCTTTTTGCCAAAAATCATGATTACGGCGAAGCCTGGCGCGACATGCGCGTGAGTTCCATGACCGATATTATCCTGATGAAATTGCTCCGAACCAAGCAAATCGAGGATAATCAGGGTAACACGATCGTTTCTGAAGGTGTTGAAGCCAATTATATGGATATGATCAACTACGCCGTTTTTTGTCTGATTAAACTAAGTAATCCGGGTGGAAACCCATAGTAAAACGAATAGCGGGTTTCCACCCGCGTTACGTGTATGAATATAGCAACGACCCAGCCTAAAGTGAAAACCGGTACCCCACCGATGTTGATTGCCGCCCGCATTGCCCGGATTCTGGTCGGAATCGTTTTTATTTTTTCGGGCTTAATTAAGTTAAACGACCCGGTCGGTACGCAGATCAAGTTCGAAGAATATTTCGAAGTTTTTGCCCAGGATGTGCCGTTTCTGCACGATTTCTTTATGGGTTTAGTGCCATTTACCCTGGTTATGTCGGTATTATTCTGTGCTGCCGAGGTAATTTTGGGGGTTGCCCTACTGGCTTCCTATAAGCCTAAGGTAACGGTTTGGCTGCTGTTTTTCCTGATCATTTTTTTTACGTTCCTGACGTTTTATTCGGCCTATTTTAATCGGGTAACCGACTGCGGCTGCTTTGGGGATGCCATTAAACTCAAACCCTGGACTTCATTCGGGAAAGATGTCGTTCTGACCGTACTGATTCTGTTCATTATGGGGCACCGGAACCGGTTGCGTTCCAGAAATACGGGCTGGTTGGTTGCGCTAACAATCGTATTTACGCTAGGGCTGGGTATGTATGCGGTTCAATTCCTGCCTCCCATCGATATGCTGCCGTATGCTGTTGGCAAAAGTATTCCGGATCAGATGAAACCATCGGAGCCATTGCGGTATAAATACTTGATGGAGAAAAACGGTGACGTGACCGAATTTGACAAATATCCGACCGACCCGAGCTACAAATTCAAGGAGATGGTACTGGTCAATGAAAAGGCAAAACCGAAAATTACGGATTACCGCGTCTGGAATGATGAAAGTGATTTCACGCAGCAAACCTTTGAAGGGGAAAAACTTTTCATCATCATCAAGAATACAAAAGACATTGATGCCGGTAGCCTGCCCGCTATTCGGGCATTGGTTGAAGGATTAAAGGGATCGGCTGTGTCGCCATTTATTCTGACATCGACCAGCGACGATGAGATTAAAGCATTTCGGAAAGAGTTTCAGTTAGAGAACGTACCTTATTATAAAGCCGATGCGACCGTGTTGAAAACCATCATGCGGTCTAATCCGGGTACATGGCTCCTGAAAAATGGTGTTGTCCGGGGTAAATGGCACTACAATTCAACGCCCGATGCGGCTGAAGTGAAACAACTTGTGATTGAGTGAAAATTAATGAGTGAAAGAGTGAAGGAGCGAAAGAGTGAAAAGCTGACGCAAGCAAGTTTCACCCTTTCGCTCTTTCACTCTTTCACTCTTTACATTTGATGAAAAACATCTTCCTGATAGGCATGCCGTCGTCCGGCAAGAGTACGCTGGGGAAACGCATTGCCGATGCCCTGCATTACCGTTTTGTAGATACCGATAAAGTGATTGTTCGGGAAGAAGGACGATCAATTGCCGATATTTTTGCCCAGTCGGGAGAAGCGTATTTTCGGGAGATTGAACGACGTGTTTTGCGCACCATACATCCCGGTAGTAGTAAAGTGGTATCGACGGGTGGTGGGATGCCCTGCTTTCATGATAATATGGCTTATATCAATGCCACAGGCATATCGATCTTTCTGGATGTGCCCATAACCATTCTGGTCAATCGGATAAGGGCGCATGCCCAGGATGACCGACCGCTTAATAATCCCAGCAATCCTGAACTGCCACTAATTCTGGAGAAACGCTACGAATCGAGGCTTCCTATCTATAGCCAGGCTACCATCACGATAACGGGCGAGACAACGGAAGAGGAGGTGCTCAGACGACTGGGCGAATGGCTTTAAATGGTTACAATTTCTGGGATAATTATATGAATTGAGGGAATAGAGGATAATTGGTTTTCAGTAAGTTTATTTTTTGTATACTGGTATATTTTTTTTGCCAATTTTAGAGGAAATTCGCTCAGTATGCGTTTCTTCGTTATTTGTCAACTTCTTCTTTTTATAATTAAATCTGATTGGTTAATGGCTCAGCCCAAAGGCTGGCAGGAATTGACCATCTCCAATGGGTTGTCGCAGGGAATGATTTTTGATCTGAAACAGGATCAGAAAGGGTTCATCTGGATTGCAACTAAAGATGGCTTGAATCGCTACGACGGGTACAACTTCAAGGTTTTTACCCACGACCCCTACGATGCATTCAGCATTTCCGATAACGCCTGTTCTGCTTTATTGATTGATCGGAATCATCGGCTCTGGATCGGTACACTAAACAAAGGCCTTAATCTTTATGACGACCATACCCGGCGATTTTATCACGTAGCTATTCGGGATCGGACGCTGGCGAACGGAACAAATTACGAAATCAGAGGACTGGCCGAAGATCCAGAAGGAAACATATGGGTAGGGACGAATGCCGGTAAACCCTTTAAAGTCAGTTTGCCCGCTTCACTACGAGCAAAGTTCCCTGATCAGGCCGATTTTACAAACCAGGTACAGATCAGTGCGCTGTCCATCGTTAAGGAACTAACGAATCACCCCAATCTCGCTTTTAGTTTTAAATCGTCGGGTGAGGCACTTACGGCATTGGATAACGGTGTATATGCGTTTAACTGGAAAAAGCCTTCTGCGCTTGCCAGGCTAACGCTTTCCGCTGACACATCGGATATTTTTGATTTATACGAAGATGCAGATCAGGGTATTCTGTTTGTTAGTACCAAACATCGGATCGACTGCTGGTATAAAGGTAATCGGAAGGCAATTGCCCTGTCCGATATAAGCGATATGGGGGTACAGATTGAACCTATTGCTAAAAGCCTGTTGGCCATCAGTACCGTTAGTCATCTCTGGTTATTATCGCCAGGTGCCCTGTTTCAGAAAGATAGTCTGACCGTACAGGATGCATTCATGACATTTCCTCCAAATTTGTATGCGGTTACGCAGGTGCTTAACGATCACACCGGTAACATTTGGGTAGGTACTAGTGGCTATGGAATCCGTAAGTTTAATCCTAAGGTCAATCAGTTTCATTCGTATCTGCCCCATACATCACTGTCCTATCTCTATGTCGATCAACAGGGGAGGACTTATGCTCGTTACCAGTTTTCATATGGATTAGTAGATCGAAAGTCGAATCAGTTAGTCCCCTTTCTGGACCCTAAACTGTCGGAAGCCGATCGGCGGCAGCGGTATTTTATGCAGGATCGGCAGGGAACTTTCTGGATGTCGAATGCAAATTTTCAGACGCATGCACAGAGTCTATTCAAGTTTTCCAGTTCATGGCAATTGCTGAAGAAATTCCCCTTGCCATCAGGGGTTGATTTTGGTTTATGGGGCAATCAAACGTTGGAAGACCCGTCCGGTTGTTTATGGATTGGGGCTACGAATGGCAAATTGCTTCGTTTTGACCCAAGTACAGAAACGTTTCAGACATTTCAATACTTATCGAAAAGTGGTCCTGAAACAGAAACATATGCCCTCCTTCGTGAGCCAGATGGTACCTTCTGGATTGGCACCCAACAAGGACTGATCAAAGCCGCGCATCTTCCTGAAAAGCCGGTATATACTCATTTCAGAAACTCGATCACAAATCGGCAGAGCCTGAGCAATGATTTTGTATTGAGCCTGGCTAGTGACCCCTATGAACCCCAGCGGTATCTCTGGGTTGGGACAAAAGGGGGCGGACTGGAACGGCTGGACAAACAAACGGGCCAATTCAGGCACTATACCGAAACGGACGGGCTCCCTAACAAAGTAGTATACGGTTTGTTGACCGATTCGTTCCGTAACCTGTGGCTTAGTACCAACCGGGGGGTATCACAATTCAATCCCCGATCAGGCCATTTTCGGAACTACACCCAGGCTAACGGACTACAGGATGATGAGTTTAACACGGGTTCTTTTTTTAAGTCACCTTCCGGTGAATTGCTGTTTGGCGGAGTCAACGGCCTGACTGCGTTCGATCCGGCGGCATTGTTGAAGGATAGTCAGAAAATTCCGACTGTAAATATCCTTGAACTGCGGATCAATAATAAGCCGATTGAAGTAGGCCGAAGCGAACATATCCTGCAACAGAGTATTGATTACACGCACCAGCTTGACTTACGACACGATCAGAACCTGCTCACGTTTGAGTTTGGTGTGATGGACTATACAAATTCGGCCAATAATCGATACCGATATCGCCTAATCGGTATTGACGACGACTGGGTTGAGGCAGGTAACAATCGGTTTGCTAATTACGCTCAATTGCCTGATGGGAGTTACCAGCTTCAGATGATGGGATCAGTGGATGGAGAGCATTGGAGCAAACCTCTTGAATTGCAAATTCGTATTGCTCCGCCTTTTTACCGAACCTGGTGGGCCTATCTGGTCTATTTGATAGGGTTGGTGCTGGCGGTCTGGCAACTTAACAGGTTCCAAACGCAACGGCTATTATTGCAGCAGCAGGTGGCTTATGAACAAAAAGAAGCGGGTCGACTGGCTGATCTGGATGCCCTCAAAACCCGCTTTTTTACCAACATATCGCATGAATTTCGGACGCCCCTTACCCTGTTGCTTGGACCAATCAACGACCTGCGGCAACGGTATCCGACCGATACACTCTATCAGATCATGCATCGGAATGCCAATCGGCTCCAAGTGCTGATCGGTCAACTGCTCGATCTGGCTAAACTCGATGCGGGTCAGTTACAGTTGGATCGGCAACCGGGCAACCTGGTCGACGACATTCGGATATGGATCGCTTCGTTTGAGTCGCTGGCCCAAAGCCGGGGAATTACCCTGGTTTTGGCCCAGAACCAACC
This sequence comes from Spirosoma aerolatum, assembly GCF_002056795.1. NCBI lineage: Bacteria > Pseudomonadati > Bacteroidota > Cytophagia > Cytophagales > Cytophagaceae > Spirosoma > Spirosoma aerolatum. The sequence goes on from NZ_CP020104.1 coordinate 3,733,063, forward strand.
CCAACAGTGGATGCTATATGATGCTGATAAGCTTGAAAAAATTGTAACCAATCTGATTTCGAATGCCCTGAAGTTTACGTCTGCGGATGGACATGTGCAGATCGATGTTGTCTATCACGCTACTAAACCAGGACTCACGATCTATGTAAAGGATACAGGTGTTGGTATTGCGCCAGACCAGATAAGGCATATTTTTGATCGATTCTATCAAGCCGATGATAGCCAGCAACGGGGGTATGAAGGTACTGGAATTGGGTTAGCGTTGGTCAAGGAACTGGTTGTTGCCATGAACGGCCAGATATGGGTCGATAGCCAGCCAGGTCAGGGTACCACCTTTACCATAAATTTGCCACTAGACCAGGCGCAGGCACCTATTCAGATTGATGCATCTTCGGTTGTGCCAACGGGTACTACCACGACGAATGAGAGTAGGTTCATAAACGTGTCGGAAGGGGAGGAAGAATTAGTATCCTCATCGGGCAAAACTGTTTTAGTGGTCGAAGACAATGATGACTTACGGATGTATATTCGGCATATACTGGAGCCCGTCTATATCGTTACAGAAGCGGTTGATGGGCAGGAGGGACTCAGTAAAGCTATCGAAACATTGCCTGATCTGGTCATTTGTGACCTGATGATGCCACGGTTGGATGGCTTCGGTTTCTGCAAACAGCTCAAAATACAGGAGGCTACCAGTCATATTCTAGTGGTGATGCTTACCGCCAAGGCGGACATGGAGAGCCGTATAGAAGGATTGAGGATGGGGGCTGATGATTACCTGACCAAGCCTTTCGATCGTCAGGAGTTATTACTTCGGGTACGCAATCAGCTACTGCAACGAGAACGATTGTTCGAATGGTTTACGGTTAATCGAGTAAATCAGCAATCAGCATTAATGGCTCCGGTCGCCCTTTCTGCCGAACAAAAGTTTCTAGATCGGTTGTCAGATGCCGTGCTGCAACACATCGATAACCCCACGTTTAACGTCGAAGCACTGGCCGAAGCGGTTAATCTGAGCCGTGTACAATTGCATCGAAAGCTAAAAGCACTGACCGATACAACTGCTACCAACTTTATTCGTGACATTCGGCTTGCTCAGGCAGCAAGTTTGCTCACCGCACAAACCGACAGTGTAACGCAGGTAGCCTACGCCGTTGGCTTCGATAACCTGTCGTATTTCGCTAAAGTATTTCAGGAGAAATATGGCATTCTTCCGTCGCAATATGGTAAGCAATCACTATCGGAGCCTTAGGATAAAAAAGCTTTTAGTCATTTAAAAAACCGCTTTAAACCGTTCATTACATGGTGGCTCAAAGAAAATGTCCGTTAGGGGCATGGAGCGAGAATGGCTGACGCAAGCCAGATTTTACGTCAGCCATTCTCGCTCCTTTAAAAGAATACCCCCATCGACAGCATAAGATTCGTATACCGATTGTTGGTAGCAACGGTTGGCGTATCTGAGCTATTAGGTAATTCGAAAGGAGCATACCCTGATTTATAGGTCAGAAATGAACCTGATAAGTCCGCAAAGAACCGATCATTACGAACGCCAAGCCCAGCCGAAAGCAACAGTTTTGACCGGTCGGCTTTGGCGACCCGGTCCAGGTCTATTTTATAGGCACTGGGTAAATAACTAGCCCCAGCCCGCAGACGTAAAATACCTGCTCGGATCTCGGCCCCTGCCCGAAAATTGATTACATTCTGGTAAGTGTCCTGTACGAATCGCTTAACATCATTTTTAAAATCAGTATTGTCCTGCTGATTGGTAAAGGCCGATGTCCGCACCCGCATTCCCTGGTAATTGACGTATTCAGCCGTAGCTGTCAGGAAACCGATTTTTCCGTTACCCAGAAAATACGTTGCACCACCAGAAGCTCGTAATGGTGTTTGTAACGTGTACGAGAAATCATTCGACGGGTCAACCACATCTACGTAGTTTGTTGTTAACACCAGCTTCGGGTCTTTGGCAACGGCGTTGAGCGTTTGACCAAACGTTTCATTGGCACTACTGAATGTGGGTGAAATAATTGTTGCCCCGACCTGGAACTGAGGAACGAGTTTATAAATAAATCCTAATGAGGCATTGATACCACTCCCTTTTACATCCAGTCGATTGGTCTGTCCATAGTTACTGAACACGGCGCCATTAACGGGCGTTTCCAGAAAAACCACTTCCGACGAGTAACGGAGGTGCGTTAACGCCAGAGAGCCACCAATGTAAAACTTGTCGTCTAAATTACCCGCATATGCCAATGTCAACTGTGAGTGACTCCCCGAACGATTGATCGTTGACCGCTGATCTTTTTGCACCGTTGCATCGTAGCGAGTGTACGGAGGGCCTGAACCATTCGTACCCAAGTTGGTCGGGTTAATCAGATAAAGGCCATAGGCAGCTGCTTCCCGGAAATCAGCCTGTTTGCTATTTGGGTAAAATGAATCGCTTAGTTCTTTTTCGCTGTAAGCGGCCGAATTAGCGGCATTGATATACGTTTGTGCAATGGAGGAGTTTGGATTGTTGTTCAATCCACGCGCGTCGACGTAATCGAAAAAATTGACGTTCTGCGAATAACTTACACCAAATGCGCTACGACGCCAGCGACGGCTACCGTTACTACTTCCTGGCAATATCAAACCAAGCTGACCGATGCTTACTTTTCCCGCACTGCTGTTGGTTTGCGAACCTAAAAAAGTATTCTGATTATTGGCCGACGTAAACATCGGACTAATACTTAGCTCAGAACGATTATAAAAGGCAAGCCCAGCGGGGTTGCCCGATAAGTTACTGGCATCCCCACCCAGCGCGGCATGATTACCACCAATGCCCCTGAACCGGGCGGTTCCATTCTGACTGAAATCGGAATACCGAAACGCATCATCAGCATATTCATAAGACGCTCCCTGGCTAAAAGCCAGATGCGAAAGCAACCCCAGGGCTACTGTAAAATAAAACGGTTTAGTCATGTTCGTAAAGCTTTATAAAAGCGGTTGGTGGCATATGCGATATCTATACGCATTAGAACACCATAACGTATAAACGTTTAACAGGCGTAAAATTAGTTTTTGATGTTTACGAATAGGCTAACGCGTCAACGTATCTTAGGGGAGACCGCCCTAAACTGCCCATCGAATATCGTAAACCATAATTAAAACGAAAATCCCCGCTAATTGTCCTAACTAGCGGGGATTTTTTATCAAAATTTAAGCAAGATTATTAGCGTGGGCCACGGCCGCCTGAGTGGCCACCGCCACCCGAGAAGCCTCCACCTCCGCCACCACTGGGGGCGCTGAAGCTTGGCGAGCTAAAACTACGGCTTGGCGCACTGTTAAAGCTAGGCTGGTTGTGGCTAGGCTGGCTGAAGCTTGGTTGCGATTGCTGGTAGCTGCCTCGGCTCGGCTGGTTAAAGCTCGGTTGACTGTAACTCTGGCTTTGGTAACTGCTGCGGTTGTTGCCGCCTGTAAAGTTACCACCTGATGGCGTGTAGCTACCCCGGCTGCTTTCGCGTGGACGAGAGTAATACTCTGAACTACCTGAATTGCTATTATAAGAAGGAGCGGCAGAGTTGGCACTTACCCGACCATTGCTGCTGGCACTATTATCGTAGTAATAATTGCCCCGACTGCTGCCATTGCTTGGACGGGCATAATACCCATCCCCCGAGTCGTAGTCGTATTAGTTGCTGCGGCACGGCCACCGTTTGGATTGTACGAGCGGGCCGAATTATCAAAAGCAGATGTGTAACGACCAGACGATCGTTCAAAAGTTCGATTGTATGTCCGGTTCCGATAGGGATCAGCACCCGTCACGTAGACGTTGTTTACGTAGACAGGGTTGTAGAAACCGCCGTATCCATAATAGGGTGAGTAGAATGGACTATAGAAACCACCCATGCCGTACGCATACGAACTGTAGAATGGATCATAGAAGCTGCCGTAACCGAATGGCGAATAAAATGAATTGTACGCATACGGGCTGTAAAATGGGCTGCCGAATCCAAAACTGAAGCCTGGGTAACCATAACCAAAGGCTCCCATTCCTAAACCTAATCCCAGACCCGAATAGAAGCCCGTGTTGTTGAATCCCCAGCGATTCCAGCTATACGCCGACGTAGTTGCTGCATTGTACCCATTCACGAAGCCCGAGTTATAGGCATTAGTACCATCGTCGTTCCAGCCCGGATCGGGTGATAGACCACGGTTCAGTTTACGGGCACTCAGTTCGGTGTAATAATCGTCGGTGTTGGAGTTGTAACCCTGTTGTTCGTCGTTGTAATCAGGGTTCGCATTGCGGTTCAACCGCTGCTGACGTTGTGAGCGGCTGTAAGGCTGCGCACTGTACTCATCAGATTGCCGATTGCTGGCGTAGACTGGTGAGCTACTACCTGCGCTACCATATAGATCATCTACGTCACTGGCGTTCTGTGCCGTTTGCCGACTGGAGGTACAACTCCAGATGCTCAGCAGCGCAGCCAACGTCAGATAAGAATATAGTCGTTGCGTTTTCATTTGGCAAGGGAATTAAAAGTAAAAAAGCTCATGCTTACTGCCTCGTCAATACTATAACACAGGATTGACTGGTTTAATTACAAAAATAGAGCAAAAACTTATCTTTGCAACTTCTTACCTATTAGACTCCAAATAGTTAATTAAGGTTTAATTCGTTTCTAAAATTAGTTTGACGTTTATTGCCTGATTGGTGAGTTTGGCTGATTTACAAACAGTTCGCGTTTCGTCTGCTGTGAAAGTTAGTCAAGTTAACCCGTCAGGTGCCGACCGTCAAACGTCAATTGTATGGCTAAAGCAATTCCGTCCCGTAGTGAAAACTACTCCGAGTGGTACAATGAGTTAATTAAAAAAGCCGACCTGGCCGAAAATTCGGCAGTTCGGGGCTGTATGGTTATTAAACCATACGGGTATTCAATCTGGGAAAAAATGCAGCGTGCTTTGGATGATATGTTCAAGGAAACGGGCCACACCAATGCCTATTTCCCGCTATTTATCCCCAAATCGTACCTCAGCAAAGAGGCTTCACACGTGGAAGGATTTGCCAAGGAATGTGCCGTGGTAACGCACTATCGGTTGAAAAATGCTGAAGATGGGTCGGGCGTAATTGTCGATCCGGAAGCCAAACTGGAAGAAGAACTTATTGTACGGCCAACTTCAGAAACGGTTATCTGGAGTACCTACAAAAATTGGATTCAGTCATACCGTGATTTGCCACTGCTGATAAATCAATGGGCCAATGTGGTTCGCTGGGAAATGCGTACCCGCATCTTCCTGCGAACAGCCGAATTTCTCTGGCAGGAAGGGCATACAGCCCATGCAACGGCCGACGAAGCGCAGGCCGAAACCCGCCAAATGCTGGATGTGTATGCACAGTTTGCCGAAGAATGGATGGCTGTGCCGGTCATTAAAGGTGCTAAGACGCCCAATGAGCGTTTTGCCGGAGCCGAAGATACGCTTTGCATTGAAGCGATGATGCAGGATGGTAAAGCCCTTCAGGCAGGAACGTCGCACTTTTTGGGGCAGAATTTTGCCAAAGCGTTCGAGGTACAGTTCCTGAACAAACAGAATCAGCTGGATTACGTTTGGGGAACCTCCTGGGGCGTTTCGACCCGATTGATGGGGGCATTGATCATGGCTCATTCCGACGATGATGGGCTGGTTTTACCGCCCAAACTGGCGCCGATTCAGGTGGTCATCATACCGATTTACCGTACTGAAGAACAACTTGAACAGATTTCGGCTAAAATTAAACCACTACTTCAGGAGCTTCGTAAAGCTGGTGTTTCAGTCAAGTTCGATGATTCGGATGCCAATAAACCCGGATGGAAATTCGCTGAATATGAACTCCGTGGTGTACCTGTTCGACTGGCTATGGGGGCTCGGGATCTGGAAAACGGCACCGTCGAAATTGCCCGACGTGATCTGAAAACAAAGGAAACTGTGCCATTCGACGGGCTGACCGAACGGATTAAAGCCTTGCTGGAGGATATTCAACAAACGATTTACAACAAAGCGAAAGCGTTCCGTGAGGAACATACCTTTACCGTCGATACGTTTGAGGAGTTTCAGGCGCAGATTGAAAACGGATTTCTGCTGGCCCATTGGGACGGAACAGCTGAAACAGAGGAAGCTATTAAAGAAGTCACCAAAGCGACGATACGTTGTATTCCATTCGACCAGCAGCCTGAAGAGGGCGTTTGTGTTTATTCCGGTAAACCGTCAAAAGGACGCGTGGTATTTGCCAGAGCCTATTGAGTGAAACACAGTGTGTGCTACATGCGGATCGTGATCGGGGCCAGTTACGTAACTGGCCCCGTTTTTTGTTGAAAAAATCCAGGCCCTTTCTGAGGTAATATCAGGTCGATCAATGCTTTTCCAGTGGATACTCGATGAATAACGAAGCAACAAGAAGCTATTGTGTAGAATGTACATTTTGTGGAGCAGATTCGTCGGTTGAAACGGGCGGTCTGCCGATGTTTATGCGCTTCCGGTCTATTGCGTTTCCGAGAGTGGATAAACTGCTGTTGATTTGATTGATAATTTGTATTTCTACATGAGCCGATAGGGTAATTCTTGTCGAAAACCTAACAAACCAGCCTATGAAAACCAGACGTTCGTTCCTACGCGATACGGGAGCGTTGACCTTGGGAAGCTTTATTTTGCCACAACTGTCTCAAGCTACGTCACTTTTTAGCCCGCTAGCCTCACGGCCCGTTGGCTTACAGTTATTTACCCTGTTCCGGCCCATGAGCGAAGACCCGAAAGGGACGCTCGAAAAAGTTGCAGCCATTGGTTATAAAGAAGTTGAATCGGCCTTTAGCCTGAAAGGGGGGTATTACGGCTATACAGCAAAAGAATTTAAGAAAGTAGTTGAGGGTCTTGGTATGAAATGGCGTGGACACCATGCCGGTGGAGCCCCGTTCCGACCACGGCCTACGCCCCCAGCCAGCATGACCGGAACAGCCGGTGGCGGCCCTGCGGCTGGCGGACAACGACCAGCGATGGACTTTTCCAAGATGCCCCCTATGCTTAACCTGCGGGATAATTATCAGGAGTTGGTCGATCAGGCTGCAGAAGGAGGCTTGTCGTATCTCGTATGCGCCAGCACACCCGTGGCTACCGTCGATGAAATTCAGAAATCGATCGAGGTGTTTCAGAAAACGGGTGAGGCCTGTAAGAAGGCGGGAATCGGATTTGCCTATCATAACCACGCAACCGAGTTCGATCCGGTAGAAGGGGGCAAAACGCCGTACGAACTGATTCTGTCCCAAACGGATAAAGACCTGGTAAAGATGGAATTGGATCTGGCCTGGGCCGTTAAAGCCGGTAAAGACCCCGTCAAGTTATTTGCCGAACATCCAGGCCGTTTCCCACTATGGCATATCAAAGACATTAAGTCTGATCTGAAAACGATCACCGAAGTAGGCAACGGCGTCGTGAATTTTAAACGTGCATTTGCGGCTGCGAAAACGGCAGGATTGAAGTATTTCTTCGTAGAGCAGGATATGGCAGCTCAACCCTTTGAGAGTATAACAACCAGCTATACGTATTTAAAGAATCTACAGGCTTAATAACCCTTGCTATGAATCAATCAATTTATACTCGAAAATCCTGGCTGGCCCGCTGGAAACGCCCATATACGGTAGCTTTAAATAGTCTGCTGGTGTTGGGTTTGGCCTCGTTCGTGGTCGATGAAGGGGCCATGAAACCCGACGAAAGTCGATTTACACCCGTCGTACTGGCCGAAGATCTTGATGAGCCGATGGTGTTTGACGTGGCCAAAGATGGAACGGCCTACATCATCGAACGGAAGGGAGCTTTCAAAAAATATGATCCGGTTACCAAAACCGTCGATCTGATTGGTACCATTCCGGTCAATACTAAATACACTTCTGCCGAAGGACGGGTGACCGAAGCCGAAGAAGGGCTGATGGGGCTGAGCCTCGACCCAAATTTTGACCAAAACCACTGGGTGTATCTGTATTACGCGCACCCGACGGAGAAAAAACATATGCTGACACGCTGGGAGCTACGCGATGGTAAGCTGGTCGATAAGTCGGAGAAAGTCATGCTTGAAGTGGCAACCCAGCGCGAAGTATGCTGCCATACGGGTGGGGGCATGACCTGGGATCGTTCTGGAAACCTGTATCTGACGGTTGGTAACAACACGGGTAATCAGCAGGCGGCTCAAACCGATGAGCGCCCTGGCCGTAGCAGTTGGGATGATCAGGGACATGCCGGTAATACAAATGACCTGCGTGGAAAAATCCTGCGTATCCATCCGCAACCCGATGGAACCTATACCATTCCCGATGGAAACCTTTTTCCAAAAGGGACGGCGAAAACCCGACCTGAAATTTATTCAATGGGGCACCGGAACGCCTGGCGCATTTCTATCGATAGCAAAACCGGCTATGTGTATTGGGGGGAAGTTGGACCCGATGCGACCTCCGATTCGGAGATTGGCCCACGAGGATACGATGAGTTGAACCAGGCTCGGAAACCAGGGAATTTCGGTTGGCCGTGGTTCGTCGGCAATCGGCAGGCGTTCCCGGTGTATGACTACGGCGAAAAGAAACCCCTTGAGAAAAAAGATCCCGATCATCTGGTCAATAGTTCGCCTAACAACACAGGTTTGCGCGACTTGCCGCCAGTGGCTCCCTCGTTCATTTACTACCCCTATGGTGTGTCGGAAGAATTCCCGCTGGTCGGTACGGGGTCTCGTTCGGCAACGGGTGGGCCCATCTATCACCAGGCTGACTTTAAAGGGGCCAAGCGCCCCTGGCCAGCGTATTACGAGGGCAAATGGATCGCCACAGATTTCTCGCGGGGTTGGATTATGGCTATTACGATGGATGCTGAGGGTAACTATAAATCGATGGAGCGTTTTCTGCCCAGCTACCATCCCGTTGAGCCAATCGATATGAAATTTGGCCCCGATGGCGATATGTACATTCTGGAATACGGTAGCAACTGGTTCCGAAAAAGCAATAACTCCCGACTGGTGCGAATTGAATACAATGGGGGTAACCGAAAACCCATCGTGTTTGCATCGGCCAGTAAGCAGGGAGGCACTGTACCACTGAAGTTAACACTGTTGGCAGATGGCACCAAAGACTACGATGGCGATAAACTGAAGTATCAGTGGAAAGTATCGGCACCCGGTGTGGCCCCGAAAGTGTTTCATGAAGCCAATCCGGCCGTTACGTTCGATAAGCCGGGTGTGTATACTGCCCAATTAACGGTGACGGACCCTAAGGGAGCTTCGAATAGCCAGTCGGTGAAAATTATTGCAGGCAATGAGCCACCTGCGGTAGCGGTCAATCTGAGCAGTAACAAAACGTTTTTCTTCCCGAACCAGCCGATCCAATACGCGGTTAGCGTCGATGATAAGGAAGATGGTAGTTTGACGGATGGTAAAATTACACCGGCACGGGTGGCTATGAGTATCGATTACACCTCCGAAGGGTTCGATTATGCCGAAGTGGTACAGGGGCAGCGGAGTGTCGATGCATCGACCCAGTACGCTGTTGCGCAGGCGCTTATCAGTCAGAGCGATTGTAAGGTTTGCCATCAGGTAGCCAGTAAATCGGTTGGGCCGATGTTTACGGCAATTGCGGCCAAATACAAAGGCAATGCTGATGCGACTGAAAAGCTGGTCAAGAAAATACGTAATGGTGGGGTTGGTGTCTGGGGTGATGTCGCTATGCCTGGTCACCCGGCCATGTCGGTTGCCGACGCCGAGACCATTGTGAAATATATTCTGAATGTCAACGAGAAAACATACAGTACGTTGCCAGCAAAAGGAACTTATGTGGTTAAATTGCCTGAAGGCGACAATGGGCAAGGGTCGGTTTTGGTACGAGCCGCTTATACCGACAAAGGAGGAAAGGGTGTTCCGGCCCAGACTTCCGAAAATCTGATAGTACTTCGTAGTGCGCAGGTGTATGCGTCCAGTGCAGCCGTTGTGAAAGGAGCTGAATTGAAGGCACGAGGTATGGGAGCAGGCATGAACGTGATTCCATACGCAAATTCATACATCGGTTTTCAGAAAATTGACCTGACCGGTATCAAAAAACTTGACCTGAATGCGTCTGCACAGCGTCGGGAAGGGAGTGCGGGCGGTACGATAGAAGTACACATCGATTCGCCCACAGGTCCCATGATTGGTGAAGCGACACTGGAAGTGGCCCCGGAGGTGGATATGGCGAAACTGATGGCACAAATGGAATCGGGGGCTGCCAATCAGCCCGCAGCCGGAGCCCCGAAAAGCACATCAACTGCCGCAGCGGCTACCCCGCCACCTGCCAACCCGTTCCGACGACCCATTCCATCAGTTAAGATGGCGTTGAAAGATACCGAAGGCATTCACGACGTTTATTTTGTCTTCAAGAATGACAAAGCCAAATCGATTCAGCCCCTGATGTCGCTGTCGAGTATAAAATTTATGGACTCTGTAAGCCAGTAGGCTGGTGAAAAATAGGTTGAGGGTTATTGTCTGAACGGTTTAGTTGCTTGGTTTTTAAGTGACTAGCTTTTTTTGGACGATAACCCTTGACTTGTTTTTAAACTTTCCAATCTTCTGGCGAGTTGCTAAAAATTAGTGATTGAGTAAACGCATGCCGGAAGTTCCGGTATTTTTGTAGCATTATTACAACAAACCATTTGTATCATGGCACAAGCAAAATCTGGCGACACCGTTCAGGTTCATTATACTGGCACGTTAGCCGATGGAACGATTTTCGATTCGTCGGCAGGGCGAACTCCACTTGAATTTACGGTGGGCAGTGGCCAGGTGATTAAAGGCTTCGATGAAGGCGTTGCCGGCATGAACCAGGGCGAAAAGAAAACGATCAATATACCGGTCGAAGATGCGTATGGAGCAGCGAATGAGGAGATGATTTTTACGCTGAACCGTTCGGATATTCCCGATGATATTCCCCTCGAAGAAGGGATGACCCTGAATATGCATGAAGATGGAAACCCTCGACCTATTCCGGTTATTGTTCGTAAACTCACCGATACCAGTGTAACGCTGGACGCCAATCATCCGCTGGCTGGCCATGATCTGACTTTCGAAATCGAACTCGTTGGTGTCAAATCCCCCTCTGGATTAATTTTATAACTAGTAGAGCATGACGAGTGAAAGATCAGGCTTATGCTTCACTCGTCATGCTTTGACCAGGTCTTCCAATTCCCGAAGGGCTGTTTGTATGCCCCGTAGATTAGCGCGGGCTACGTAAGCAGCCAACGCCACCGTAATAGCCCCTACATTCAGGGCAATTACAGGGTCCCCGATTCGGGTCAGACTTGTTTGAGCCTCTGTCGTTGCTTCCAGAATCTGAGTAGCTATATCAATCGCATTGGTAAAGGCTGGTCGGGCAACATGCGTCTGCAAATCCTGCGATCGGTTCAGTAGGCTGTTCTGATAGGCATTGAGGTCAAGTTGCTGCTCATGAGACAATTCAAGCCAGTGGTGTACCTGGTATTCGTTCAGAGCACGAGCCATTTCGCAGTACCCACGAGTGATGTCAAGAATTTGAGTTGGTGTAAAGTCTTCCATAAACAGATTCAGCAAGAATCGGCTCATTACTTGCAAATCAGACTGACTTGCCAGGTTAAGATAAATCACTCCCCGGCACCACGACTTAATTTTTGAACGAACGGTCAAAATAAAAAAGAGATTCAAAGCCCGGAGCTTTTCAGGCAAACCTGAACCCTATACATTCCGTTAATCACTTATGAATGGAATGTCGCATGCCGTTGGATATGCCTGTATTAATCTGAGTTTACAGGCCAGCAAGATCACTACTAACCGGGGAATGGTCCGGAAAACCTTTACCCAGCGGGGTATTGCCTATGCCTCCGAACTAGCGCTGAAAAACGTTCAGGATCTACTAACAATCGTAGACTGGAACCTGAAAAATGGAATTCGGCTCTTTCGTATTTCATCCGACCTATTCCCCTGGGCTTCGGAATACCGTATTGCCAGCCTTCCTGATTTTCCTGCTATTCGGGCTACACTCGAAGAAATCGGTAGGCGTCCAATCCGGCTGACGATGCATCCGGGGCCCTTCAATAAGTTGGCTGGTGAAGGGAGTGTACTAGCTAATACGCTGGTGGATTTGGAATACCAGTCCGAAATTTTTGACCTGATGGGCTTAACGCCCTCGCACTGGAACAAGATCAACATTCATGTAGGAGGCACGTATGGCGATAAGTCGGCCACCTTAACTCGATTTGCTCAGAACTTCCAGTTACTTTCTGAAAATTTACGCGCTCGTCTGACGGTTGAAAACGACGATCGACAGAGTCTGTATACCGTCGCTGATCTGGTATCGGTCTATGAGCGAACAGGTATCCCAATTGTCTTCGATTATTTTCATCATTCGCTGAACCCCGGTCATCAGACAGAAGAAGAGGCCTTCCTGACCGCTTACAATACCTGGGATGTACGACCCGTTTTTCATTATTCCGACTCCCGGCAGCAACATGAAGATCCCAAAGCCCGACAGGAAGCCCATGCCGATTGGCTCTATACAGTTCCGAATACCTACGGAAAAGAAGTGGATATCGTGTATGAGTGTAAGATGAAAGAGTTAGCGCTTATTAAGCTGAAAAACAGCTAGTTGTAGGGTTAACAGAAAATACTATTTTACCGTTACTGATGTAGTAATGAATCTTACGCATTTATTTCCTAGTAAACAGTAACTTACTAGCTCACCTTTCACTCTTAATCCAATAAATTCAATCGTCTTTCTTGACTTCAAGGCGGGTAGTCCATTTAAAAGCATCCACCCTTCGCTACATCGCTACTCTGGATAACCAGCCCCGCATGTATTTTTCCTGGACGGGTGCTTTCTCCGCAATGTCAATGTATCGATACCCCTGTAAGATGTTGAGCACTTTAAGCAGTAGGACCGGGTTGGGGTGCTGGTTGGTTAAAGTGACCGTTTGGGAGCCAACAATACCATCCACCGGAAGATCAGGATATAGCTGCTGATTCTGATTCAATACATTCAGCGCCCGTTGTAAAAACTGGGCTGCAACAGTAATTCCCATATTTACCCCCGTATCGAAAAGCTCGTTGGCAATGTTCTGATTGTTCAGCGCATCCAGCCGAAGAACGTCCCAATAGTTGGCTTTATAGCGGGAGCGTACCAGAACCATTAGCTTTTTATTGGCAAACATGACCGAATCGAAGTTCTTGCGAGCCGTTGTTTTCTTGATCTGGTCAATGATTGTCCAGCCTGCCCAATCACTGTTGGCATTTCGGGATATACCACCAAAGGTTTCTCCACCCATGTCGTCGGGGTCATTAGCGTAACCGGCCTCCACGTTCAGGGTAATGTTATAGCCTATATCAAAATTTGCCATCTGTTCAGTACGTTAAAGCTCGAAAGGAGAAAAGTCCGCTATAGTGGTTAAGAACATGGCGGACTTTCTAATACAGTTTACCCGTCACTAAGCCCGCAATCACCGAGGAAATTTCAAGTTGCAAGGTATTTGTTACGGATTTATTGAGTTGCCAAACCTTAGTCTTCGGTCGATCTCTTTCGTAGGCGGCTGAAGTATTCTATGGTCGCCCTATTTCGAGCATTGACAATCATCGAAATCGTTTCATTCTACTTAGCAATCGTATCGTTAGTTGCTGATCAACAATGGATTGGTGTTGAGTCTGGATCATCGACCTAGTATCACGAAGAGGCTTTTCGGAACAAAAAAGCCCGCTACCTTCCTGGTAGCGGGCGGAACTGGTTGGGCGGTCAGACTTGTCCGAAAAGACTAGCCGCTAAGTTGAGATTGTAGTGAACTGACCGAGGTGGGTCAATTGATCGATGTGAGTGGCTTAGTGCCGAACATCAACACGCGTAATGAACTGCTTCTGGCTTGGGCCGACAACGAAGGTATAAGCACCATCGGGCAGGCTCGACAAATCGAACCGGCGGCTTTCGCCCTTGAACGAATCCGTCTGAACCAGAACGTTTTGCGTATCGTAAATAGCTACCGAAGCTGTCTCTACATTTTTGGCTGGCAGAACTACTTCGAACTTGTTCTTTTCATATGCTGTCAGGATAGGCTCAGCCACCTGTTTCAGGCTACGCTCATCAACCGACACAGCGTTTGATTTGATCGTAATCCCTTGCGACATCCACCAGGCGCTGTTACCGGCTGTCAGATAGTACTGACCATCGGGAAGGTTGTTCAGATTGAACGAAGTAGCACCTTTAGCGTTTTTAGCGATGAAACCCTGGTACAACACGTTGCCGTCAGCATCGATGATAGCCACGTCAACAGAAGCACCAGGCTTTGTATATACACGTACTTTCTTTTGTTCGGACTTCTCAACTTTCACACCACCCATTCCTGAACCATTGTCGGCTTTGACATCTCCCATGCCTGCCAGACTCCATACTGACAAGAGTACAGCAATTGATAAACGGAACTTTTTCATTGGTTTGAAATTTTGTTTTAACCGTTACAAATTTGTGGGGTAAACTAGGTTTAATGCAATAGGTGGATAGGTATATGATGAATTTGGGGTGAATATTCTTGATTATGTACAAATTGCTATTTGTTAAATAGGGTGATTGTTGAAAAAGTACAAAAAGTCCCTCTTAATTACTAATTAATTGTATTTTTCTAATATTTCTAAAGAATAGGACTTTCGACGTTTGAAAACCTAGTTTTTATGTGTATAGTACAATTCGTTGATTTTTGGTATTTTTTCAATATTCTGAATACGTATGAATTAGTTCTCGACCTAATGATATCTCTATTGGAAAAATATAATTTTTTGATTGAATAACCATGGTTGATTCCAGGGGAGCAAGTTGATCTTTTACGGAAAAGGCCGTATTTATGTCCAACTTATCCTAAGAACCATGCAGGCACTCGACTGGCAACGAAAAATCTACCTGAATGGCTTCGCTGGAAACACGCTAGCGATTCCGCCTGATTTCACCCAACTCGAACAGGCCGCCAGTCGACGCCTGTCGTCTGAAGCGGCTGCGTATATCATTGGGGGAGCCGGTCATGAACAGACGATTCAGGCCAATCGAAAAGGTTTTGAGCGGTGGCAACTGGTTCCCCGTATGCTGCATAATGTCGAGAATCCTGACCTGAGCATCGACCTGTTTGGCGAAAAATTGCCTACACCTATCGTATTGGCGCCTATAGGTGTTCTGGAAATGGCCCACCCCGATGCTGATCTGGCGGTAGCTAAAGCTGCTACCTGTATGCAGATTCCGGCTATTTTCTCGAATCAGGCTTCGGTGTCAATGGAAGACTGTTCATCTGTGATGGGTAATACCCTGCGTTGGTTTCAACTGTACTGGAGTCGTTCGCGTGAGTTGGTCGCCAGTTTTGTCAATCGGGCCGAAGCCTGTGGTTGTCGGGCTATTGTGCTGACCCTCGATACCACGATGCTGGGTTGGCGAACCCGTGATCTGGCGCTTGGCCATTTGCCCTTCCTGCATGGAAAAGGATTAGCTCAGTACACATCTGACCCTGTTTTTCAACGGTTACTTGACGATTTTCTACAACAGCCACCGGCTGCTCGTCCATTCATTACGTTCTCAACCTTACAGCATCTGTTGGGAGCGGTTCGTCGGTATCCCACTGGTTCGTTTTTGACGAAGCTTCGATCGGGGAGGGCAATGGGGGCCGTTTCGTTGTTTTCCAGCATCTATACGAATCCAGCCATTACCTGGGATGACCTGTCTTTCCTGCGTCAGCACACCCGACTGCCTATTCTGTTGAAAGGTATCCTGCATCCTGATGATGCCCGCAAAGCAATTGATTATGGGATGGATGGGATTATTGTTTCCAATCATGGAGGCCGTCAGGTAGATGGGGCCATCAGTACGATCGAAGCGCTACCGGGTATTGTAGCCGCTGTGAAAGATCAATTGCCCGTGTTACTCGATAGTGGGATTCGGGGAGGAGCTGATGTAGTGAAGGCGCTGGCGCTGGGTGCACGCGCTGTCTGCTTGGGGCGGCCTTACGTGTATGGGCTGGCTCTGGGTGGGCAGACTGGGGTCGAAACCGTGATTCAGCATTTACTGGCCGATCTGGAGTTAACTCTTAGCCTGAGTGGACATAAATCAGTAGCCGAATTAACTCCGGATAGCCTGCGCCCAGCCTGAGCAGCCAGGACCAACCCGATTTTTATTGCGATGATCTGTAACCACTCCCTTAGGGAGCCGTTAAATTAAATTCATTTAATCTGATTCCTCAAACTGGTAGCAGACCGCGATAGTTAGTAGTTTGGCCGCGTAGCCTTCCAGATAAAGGGCCGCAGGTTACTGTATTTGCGATGTCGTCTAATCACTGTAATCGACATGGCGATTTGCTGAACCATTACTGTTTATAAATTTATGGATCAAGTACTAAAAGGACAGGTTGCAATTATTACTGGTGCCAGTAGTGGTATCGGGGCCGGAGTCGCCAAAGCATTGGCCGCTGCTGGAGCCAAGGTAGTGGTTAATTACCCCGTCGAAGCGACAAAACCAGCAGCCGATGCAGTCTTGAAAGAAATCACGGATGCCGGGGGCCAAGGCATGGTAGCTCAGTGTGATGTTAGCCAGGAAGCGCAGGTTATCCAGATGTTTGCCGATGTCGTGGCTGCGTATGGCACCGTCGATATTCTGATTAATAACGCCGGACTGCAACGCGATGCCAAGTTCGACGAGATGACTCTCGACCAATGGAATACGGTTATTAACGTAAACCTGACGGGGCAGTTCCTGTGTGCCCGTGAAGCCATTCGGGAATTTTTGCGCCGGGGGCCACGACCTGACGTATCAGTTGCTACGGGTAAAATTATCTGCATGAGTTCGGTGCATGAGCTGATTCCCTGGGCTGGTCATGTCAATTATGCCACTTCCAAAGGTGGCATTAAAATGCTTATGCAGTCGCTGGCGCAGGAATACGGCGACCGTAAAATCCGGGTCAACAGCATCTGTCCGGGTGCTATTCAGACACCGATCAACCGGGCTGCCTGGGAAACGCCACAGGCACTCAATAGCCTGATGACCTTAATTCCGTATAACCGTATTGGTCAGCCTCAGGACATTGGCAATCTTGCTGTTTTTCTTGCTTCCGATCTCTCCGACTATATCACCGGGGCCAGTATCTTTATCGATGGAGGCATGACGGTGTTTGAAGGATTCGCCACGGGAGGCTAATAATTAAAGAGCGAAAGGGTGAATGAGTGAAAGAGCGAAAACCTACCGGATGGATTGCTCTTTCACTCATTCCCCCTCTCGCTCATTCACATTGTTCAATGACGACTGAAGAACATCGTTTAGAGGCTCCTGCATGGCGGCAGTGGGGACCGTATGTATCGGACCGCCAGTGGGGTACCGTCCGGGAAGATTACAGTGCCAATGGCGATGCCTGGAACTATACAACCCACGATATGGCCCGAAGTTATACCTATCGTTGGGGCGAAGAAGGAATTGCGGGTATCTCCGATGATAAACAACAGCTTTGCCTGGCCCTTGCACTCTGGAATGGCAAAGACCCGATTCTGAAGGAACGGTATTTTGGCCTGACCAATAGCGAAGGCAATCATGGAGAGGACGTAAAGGAACTATACTATTACCTCGATAACACCCCTACGCATTCGTACCAGCGAATGCTCTATAAATACCCGCAGGCGGTATTTCCATATCAGCAACTGGTGGACGAAAACCGACGTCGAACCCGACTGGACCCTGAATTTGAATTGCTCGATACCGGGATCTTCGATGATGACCGGTATTTCGATGTGTTTGTGGAGTATGCCAAGGCGGGTCCGACGGATCTGTTGATGACTGTCACCGTATTTAACCGGGGACCCGAAGTGGCCGATTTGCATGTGTTACCGACACTCTGGTTTCGGAATACCTGGATATTCGGTGATGATTCCGACGGAGTGCCTAATTATCGACCGTCGCTGATTTTACAGCCGGATAACTGTGTGTCGGTCGAGGATTCGGATTTGGGGCGTTACGTGCTGCATGCCAATGGGCAACCGGAGTGGCTGTTTTGCGATAATGAAACCAATCAGGTTCGACTTTATTCCAATCATAATGGTGCCACTTACCCGAAAGATGGCATCAACGATTACCTGATTCATGGAACGCCAACGGTCAATCCGGCCCAGACAGGTACCAAAGCGGCTGCTCATTACCAACTGACCATTGCCCCCAACGGCTCAGCCATAATTCGCCTTCGGCTGGAAGCACCGGGGCCTTTGGGTACCGAATTGAAAGCTCCTTTCGACGGATTTGATGAGATTGTCGCAACTCGCAAACAGGAAGCGGATGCTTTTTACGAACACATCCATCCACCCAAAGCTACCGACGATGAGCGATTGGTTCAGCGCCAGGCGTTTGCGGGGATGCTGTGGAGCAAGCAGTATTATTACTACGACGTGACCCGTTGGTTGGCTGGCGATGAAAACCATCCGCCACCACCGCCCGAACGGCTGAAAGGTCGGAATCATACCTGGCTGCAATTGATTAATGCCGGGGTCATTTCGATGCCCGATACCTGGGAGTACCCATGGTATGCCGCCTGGGACTGGGCTTTTCATTGCGTTACCCTATCGGTGATTGATCCCGGTTTTGCCAAGCAGCAGCTCATGATGCTTACCAACGAGTGGTTTATGCATCCGAATGGGCAACTACCGGCTTATGAGTGGAATTTCTCGGATGTAAACCCGCCTGTTCAGGCCTGGGCCGCCTGGCGGATTTATCACCTTGAACTGGAACGAAAACCACCCGGCGAAGAAGACCTGACGTTTCTACGGGCTATTTTTCATAAACTGATGCTCAACTTTACCTGGTGGGTAAACCGGAAAGATGAGGTGGGTAACAATATTTTTGAGGGCGGATTCCTGGGGCTGGATAACATCGGCGTTTTCGATCGAAATACGGTTTTTCCGGATGGAAGTCATCTGGAACAGGCCGATGGCACTAGCTGGATGGCCATGTATGCCCTCAACATGATGCGGATTGCCCTCGAACTGGCTCGTAAAGATGCAGTTTATGACGAACTGGCAACGAAATTTTTCGACCATTTTCTCTACATCGCCGGAGCTATGACCAGTATCGGACAGAACAACGAGGGGCTGTGGGACGAAGAAGATGCCTTTTTTTATGACCAACTTCGAATGAGTGATGGTAGCGTTCAGCGAATGCGGGTTCGGACGCTGGTAGGCCTGATTCCGATGTTTGCCGTAGAAGTGCTGGACGATACTCTGATGAAAGCCAATCCGGCTTTCCTGAAACGTATGGTCTGGTTTCAAAGCCACCGCCCCGATTTATACCATCAGGTTTCCCGTTATGATGAAAAGGGGAAAGATGAAAAGCGGTTGCTTAGTTTACTGCGGGGCTTTCGACTGAAAGCCTTGCTGGCGAAAATGTTGGATGAAACCGAGTTTCTGAGCCCACATGGTATTCGGGCCGTGTCGAAAGTCTACCGCGATCATCCGTATACGTTTACACTGGATCATACTACCTTTCGGCTGACTTATACACCCGCCGAGAGCGATAGCAACATGTTTGGGGGGAACAGCAACTGGCGCGGCCCGGTCTGGATGCCAACCAATTACCTGCTGGTCGAAAGCCTGAATCGGTTCTATGATTATTTTGGCGATAGCTTTACAGTCGAATATCCGATTGGGTCGGGTCGGCAGATAACGCTTAAAGCTGTCGCCCGCGAACTTACCAACCGACTCATTAGCCTGTTTACAACCGATACAACCGGTAAACGAGCGACATTCGGGCAGCATCCAAAATATCAGGACCCGAACTTCCGCGATTATGTGCTGTTCTATGAATACTTCGACGGGGATAACGGGCGCGGAGTAGGGGCCAGTCACCAGACGGGCTGGACAGGATTGGTGGCTGAATTGATCAACCGGAAGTATGGTAGTCTGGCCGAGTAAGAAGTTTGCTATTAAACACAATCAATGAAACCGACGATCACGCTTGAATATTGCCCAAAATGTGGCTGGTTACTCCGCTCTGCCTGGATGGCGCAGGAACTGCTAACGACCTTTACCGACGATGTGCATGGGGTTCTGCTGCAACCTTCCGAATTCAGTGGTCGGTATTCGATTCGGGTGAATGAACAGGTCATTTTCGACCGGAAAGTAGAGGGGCGTTTCCCCGATATTAAAGAATTGAAGCAATTGGTGCGGGATGTGGTTAATCCGGAAAAAGACCTCGGTCATTCGGAACGGAAATAACTCTCTATTCTGCGGTAAATCGGTAACGTAAGTCGCCTGCCCAAACTCCCGAACTCATCAGAAGTCTGAGCAGGCGGCTTAGCATCAGTTCCAGTCTATGCCAATACCGCTTCAAGCTGTTTGACCAGTTGGATTTCGCTATACAGTTTGACCTCTTCGCTCAAGGCCAGACCGCCCGTTTCCAAAACGCCATTGAAGCTAATCCCCCAATCGCTCCGATTTAGTTTGCCCGTGATGGTGTAGCCCACTCGCACACCGCCCCAGGGGTCTTTGGTAATGCCGCTATACTCAACATGCAATTTAACGGGTTTCCGAACCCCTTTCATCGTTAAGTCGCCATATACAAAAAAAGTATCCTCATCCAGTTTCTCGATGGCTGTGGATTGAAAACTTAACTGGGGATAGGTTTCGGCTTCGAAGAAATCGGAGTTGCGAAGGTGATGATCGCGTTGCTCATTATTGGTATGGATAGACGTAATTTCGGCGGTGGCCCGTATTTGTGCTGTGCTGAAATCGTCACCCTCGGTTTCTACCTCCACCTGAAATTGTTGAAAAGAACCGGAAATGTTACTGATCATCAGGTGTTTGATTTTGAAACCTAATTCGCTGTGTGTGGGGTCGAGGACCCATTTCGTCGTTGTCATAGAGTTGAAAAATTAGTATTCTGAATGGAATTGCCAATTGCGTCGGACCCTGGCCCGACTGGCAAAAATTGAGCCTGTTTAATAAAGAATCCGTTGGGATGCCGGTACGGTGGCTATATGCTTCAGGGTTCCTTGTCGGTATGCCTGATAAAGCCGTCGAATATCCTCCTGTGTATCAGCAATGAAGGGACCGTGCGACACGATGGCATCGCCCTGTGGCTCTCCGGCATACAGAATAACCCTACCTCCGGCTTCGCCCCCGGCAAGCTTCAGGTCACTGAGTACCGCATCGGAAGACCTGTTCAGCCAGCCCACCTGATCCTGCTGGACTTTGTTGGCTTCGTCGCCTACCCGTATGCTTCCGTCAATCACGTACAAGAAAGCCGTATAGGAGGCTGGAAGTTGCTGGATAGTCGTAGCGCCAGACTCCAGCTGGATATCGGCGATAATTAGAGGGGCATAATTCTGGATTGGCGATTTTAGACCCGCCAGCGAACCACTGTACACCCTGATCGTCACCCCATTCTGGATAAGTGTGGGGACTTTCTCCAAAGGGAGGTCCTGTACCCTTGGTTCTGCCCATCGGTCTTTTTTGGGTAAGTTCAGCCAGAGCTGTAGCAGCCGCATCGACGCGTTCCGATCAATGATTTCCGAGTGAATGATGCCACTACCGGCGGTCATTAGCTGCAGATCACCCCCTTTCAACCGATGAGCCTCGTCGCCCATTTCGCCTTCCAGCAATAAAGAGACCGTTTCAAAACCTGCATGTGGATGCGGCCCACCAACGGGTTGCCCATCCTGTTTGTTGAGTCGATCATCCATCAGCACGATGAACGGATCGCTCTCGGTAAAGTCGACCTGAATAACTGGACTGGCCAAGTGACCAACTCCTAAAAAGCCCGGTTGAGCAGGTGGCGTATATATGTTGATTACTTTTCTACGAAGATTCATGGCATCGTTGACAATAGGGCTGACATTTTTGCCCTGATTGATGATGCAAAATTACATCGTTTACTATACATTTGTAAGTACTATACTCAAGTATAGGG